>NZ_CAMVPU010000032.1 GCF_947169445.1 uncultured Butyrivibrio sp.
ATGATAAGAGCCTGATTTAAGTGCCTTCTGACAAGTGTATCGTCCTTATCCCTCAGAAGAAGGGAAATGATAAATCCTACCCATGTGACAGCCCCGTCATTATTTCTATAATCATAGACTTCCCAGGGTGTTTAACACCAAAATGACTTTTGCGTCATATTTTTTCGTAGTGTCCTTTTATGTGTTTTCAGGTCCTATTAATATAGAAGATTCTCTCATAATCCTGATGTACATTCTCATGTCTATGATCAAAATTATACCTGCCCTTGGATTGTAGATCCTGATAATTGCTGTTCTTCATATCTCGTAAGTAACTTCCCAATATCAAGAGTTGGATCAATCGTATTGTTCTGTAACCCCTCTATTAAAAAATCAATTACTTTCTGGTACTGTACATCCAACTTCTGATATTGCAAAAGCATGTGACACTGTATTGCCGCTCTACGTCTTTCATGCGCTCCAATAAGATCTTTTACCGTTTCCTCCATCATCATAAAAATAGTTCCCCTTTGTTTCAACAATTACTTTTTAATTATATTTTTGCTTTCTCTGCCGCAAACATGCACATTTTAGCACAATAAGCCACCTATTCTGTCTCATAACAGTCTCAATAATAGCATAATAAATATGCGTATATCCGCAATTTTTTAACGTGCCAAATTGAATCCCAAAACCATATATGTTATTATTATCTAAAACAAATGCGTATATCCGCAAATTTTTAACGAGGTAAATTATGTATCCTAGAAAGCAATATATGGACAAACTCATAGCAAAGAAAGACAACGGCAGAGTCAAAGTTATTACCGGTCTTAGGCGATCTGGAAAATCAGTATTGCTCTTTGATTTGTATCGCAAATATCTGCTTCAGGACGGAATTGCTGATGATCAGATAATAGCTATCGCTCTGGACGAACTGGCAAATGCCAAATACAGAAACCCGATAGAACTTGACTCTTTTATTCGTTC
Source organism: uncultured Butyrivibrio sp. (assembly GCF_947169445.1). Classification (GTDB taxonomy): domain Bacteria; phylum Bacillota; class Clostridia; order Lachnospirales; family Lachnospiraceae; genus Butyrivibrio. The sequence continues at coordinate 970 of NZ_CAMVPU010000032.1, forward strand.
CAAAATTATTGATAGTTCCAAAAAATACTATGTTTTCATTGATGAGATACAGATGGTCTCCGAGATTCCTAATCCTTATGTGGGTGTGGGCGAAGCTTCAATATCTTTCATCGATGTGGTTCTAGGGCTGATGAAGATTCATAATGTGGATGTATATGTTACCGGTAGCAATTCAAAAATGCTCTCTTCAGACATCATCACACAGTTCCGGGACAGAGGTGACGAAATAATGGTTCATCCCTTATCCTTCGCAGAGTTCTATGAGAACTACAAAGGTGACAAACGCGGTGCCTGGCAGGATTACTATACCTATGGTGGGATGCCTGTAGCCACGACCTTAGAATCACATGAGGAAAAGAGCCGATATCTAAAGAATCTCTTTGAGCAGACCTATATTAAGGATGTTCTTGAAAGAAACAACATTGCCAACGAAAAAGAAATTCTTGAGATTTTGTTAGATATCCTTGCCTCGGGAATTGGATCTCTCACAAATCCGGCAAAACTGTCCAATACTTTTAAAACTGAACGTCAGATATCTATTGGTTCAAACACCATTGACAACTATATTAGCTATTTCAGCGATGCATTTTTAATCCAGAAAGCTGTCCGTTATGACGTGAAGGGCAAAAAATATATCAAAACTCCATCAAAATACTATTACTCTGATCCAGGCCTTCGTAATGCTAGGTTGGGGTTCAGGCAACTTGAAGAGACGCATCTCATGGAGAACGTTCTTTATAATGACCTTATCAGAAGGGATATGGATGTTGATGTCGGCGTAGTTGAATACAATACAAAAGATTCCAATGGAAAAAGCATCCGGAAGCAGCTTGAAGTGGACTTTGTTGTAAATAAGGGAAACGACCGCTACTATATTCAGTCAGCTCTCAGCATTGCTGATCCCGAAAAAAAAGAGCAGGAAATTGCTTCCCTGCTTCGGATTCCCGATTCGTTTAAAAAAATTGTTGTTGTAAAAGACTATTTGAAGCCTTGGTACGATGAACACGGCATACAGTACATTGGCATAGAGCAGTTCCTGCTTGATGAAAATATCCTTTCTTAAATAATAAAGGCCCAGTTCTTTGCCCTATAGCATAGAACTGGGTCTTATTAATACAGGAATGCAGGACGAGATATAAGTGCCATATACTCCTCATCATCTGGTCCTTCTACTCTTCCAGCAATGATATCTTCATATTCTCTACGTTTAGCATAATTCCACATAAGCATTCCAAAAATTACCTCCCCGGCATCACGTCTTCTAAAAAAGGTGGCCCTGGAAATGCACATCTCCGTATAAATAGTCTTGTCACTTTTTATATTATTTTTTCCTAGAAGATATGACTCCTTCAAGATCTTCTTTATCTGTTTGCCCTCTAAATCCATGCCTTCAACATTTTCATCAACAGAAATAAATCCATCTACTTGTCGTTCAATTTCATCAAGTATCATATCTGCTTTTTCTTTAAACCAGTTCGATGTAACGACATCAAGAATGAAGTCTTCGTACTCCCCTTCGGTGAATTTTCTCTTTCCTGTGATGATCTCTATATATCTACGTCTTACACCCTGCTTCTCTTCCTGAATTGTCATATACTTTCGATGTCTTGCCCCTTTAACTGCCTGGCTCTGTCCAATTGCATACATAGAAAGCAGCTTCTCAGTTAAATCCTTTACCGTTTTATAAGAGAGCCCCTCTTGCTTACATAATAAAATTGCCAATTTCTGGGCAGAAATATTCTTCCTTCGCATCTTTCACATCCCCTATAATAAACATCCACATTAATGCAAAGAAAAACCAGAGAGTTCAAGAGCATTACTTCTTGTTCTCTCCGGTTCAATTGATGACTAAATCTCCATGCCTAACTTCCGATAAATTACAACAACAAATAACTCTTAATCTACTATCTCGCCCTTACTCTTTTTATAATCAGGGCTCATCAATACTGCCAACATATCTCCAAAAGACCTATAGACATACTGGATTTTTTCTGCTCTTTCCCAATAGCTGTCTGAATTCTGAATATCTGCAATCAAGTCGCTTAGCCCCGCTTCAAAATCAAATGTCTTCTTATTCGAAAGCGCTTGAGGATCCTCAGATATCAGCAATTTGTATGAATTATCATTAGCTGCCAACCTATGAAGATTGACATCTAACGAATAATACAAAATCACCGCCTTCTCAAGCGTAAGGCTTCTGAGACCGCTCTTAATCTTCACATAGCTTGTCTCCGCCATTCCAAGAAGCTCTGCCATCTGCGAATTAGTCCACCCAAGAGCATCTTGCAGAATCGTCAGATTATCTCCAACTATCTTTTTAAAGTTTTCTCCGCGCATATTGTTTGGGCGCTTATCAACAATCTTTCTTTTGATCGCTTTTTTATATGCCATACTATTTTCCTCTGCGTAATAATTTACACGTTTAATCATGCAACCTTAATACCCCCAGAGTCTTATGATGCCCTTATAGGGTGTCATAACTTGCACTGACAGGGTGTACTTCCTCTCCCTTATAGGATGCCAATTTTCACAACTATCTCTCATCACCTCCTTCATGAGCAAAAAAATACCTGGCTCCGTAGAACCAGGTATAATCACTGCTTTTCAATAATAAGGAACAATATAAAAGCCTTCTATATAATTATGGAAGAAATGACAAGTGATAATATAGGGCTTTTTGTCCGACAATATGTAGGCAAAGACTATTCATAGGATTCTACGGTAGTTATTATTCATACCGGATTCAGCGAATCCCTCCTGAACAATTGTCCAGATCACCTCCTACGATGTCTTTATGTCAGGCAAACTTCCCCTTATAACACCGTTATAACATTTGGCAAGTCCAATAAATATGCCAGTGCTCAAATACAGGCTACAGGCTACACAGAGACAAATAGTCATTGCTATCGCACACAATAATTGGATACAATAGGATTAAACTTTTTCAAGAACAGTGGGAACAAAATAAAATGAGATCATTTAGATTTTGGCCAGATAAAGCTATAACTGCGGAAAAGCGGCTCATTGATGCTAATGGTCATAAGATACCTATACTTATATTGAAAAGAAAAGACCACACTGGGAATGCCCCGGGGATCCTTTGGTTCCATGGCGGCGGATATGCTACCGGTATTAAAGAAATGGTTTATGTAGGACGAGCCGAAAACCTTGTGAAAAAATATGGCGCAGTCGTTATCTCAGTCGGATACAGGCTTTCCACATTTCACCCGTTTCCTGCAGGTTTTGATGACTGTTATGCTGCGCTTCTTTATCTGAAAGAACACGTTTACGAACTCGGAATAAGAGATGACCAGATCATGGTCGGAGGTGAAAGTGCCGGTGGCGGCTTATGCGCTGCGGTCTGCATGAAAGCCCGTGACACTGGAGATGTAAACATTGCTTATCAGATGCCGCTTTATCCCATGATAGATAATTTAGATACAGACAGTTCTAGAAATAATCATGCAAAAGTTTGGAATACAAGGCGTAACCATCAAGCCTGGGCGTTATATCTCAGAGGAATGGATAAGACAGCAGTTCCACCTTATGCAGCTCCGGCACGACAGTCAAATTATAAAGATCTTCCACCAGCTTATACCTTTGTCGGAACTGCAGAACCATTCTATGATGAAACTCTAACTTTTATTAGCAATTTAAAAAAAGCTGGTGTCGAGGCCAGCCTTGATGTATATGATGGTATGTACCATGCTTTTGATATGATGGAACCAGCTTCAGAAATCTCACAAAAAGCAATACGGAATTTTGAAGAGCATTTTGAATATGCCCTGAACAACTATTTTTCAAAGCAAAGATAACAAAACTTGTATTGTTATTCTCGTTGCGAAACCTTCAAGGAGCTTCTTTAAGAATATCGTATCAAAGAAACAACGAACTATGAAAGAAGAACAATATCAATGATAAGAGTTATGACTTCTGCCCATCATGGGCAGAAGTCTCTTATATAAGCTGTTCAAAACAACTATTATCTGATATAGTAGTATCTACGGACAGTCGAGAGCCTGGGATTTATTCTAGATGTAATCCCCTAACCGAGCCAAACGACTGTCTTTTTTGTTGAAATATATCTTAAGCTGGAAGCTTAGATAAACATCTGCTGACATAGCCCTTTCTTATATTCTTTCAAAACTTTAATTTTTTTCTGGTACAGTTCAATCAGATCGTCTATCTGTTTTAAAAAACCCCATATTATCTCTTGCTCTTCCTTTGACGGAAGCATACATTTAACCTTAACAAAAGAATTCCAATACAGCCGCTTCCTGAAATCTGTTACACCATACGAAAGGTTATTAATCTGTTCAATGACATCTTTACGTCTCAAAGTATAATCCATGAACTGTGGAAATACTTCATCATTAGGAATTGCTGAAATATATGCAGGGCTTATCATTCCTTCGCTTTTAGCAACACCAATTGCCCCTTGCCAAGCCCTCATCATATTAAACACCAGATCACCTTCATAAACATGCTTGTATGTTGATTTATCCTCGCTACGCTTTACAGTTTTACCAAGGTCATCTGCATCCAACTCTTTATCTGATACGCCAGAGTGAATAGATACTGTGAGAAATTGTAGAGAATCATTACCTTTTTCATTTCTTTCAGAATAAATGTCCCCTAGTTTATACTCTTTCCAATCATCAGTAAATTTTGGAAATCTTATTTCAGGCACAGTACATCCAGTTTTTGGGAAAAGCTTTTGAATCATTCCAGCTTTATACAACTCTATTTCCTGTAGTTTTTTCTGATGTAAAGCAACCAGCTTATCAATACTCATTAAAAATTCTGATATTTGTAATTGCTCTCTATATGACGGTAGATATAACTTTTCATTTTTAATCGCATCATAGTGAATATGCACTATGGTCAGTCCTTGAGCTTTTTTGGCAAAAGAGCGCTTTACTGGCATATGGTTGTTAATGTAGTATGAAATAAAGTTGCCATCAATTTCGCTATGTGGTCTTATACCAAACATATCCCCACCAGCTCTAATATTATCCTCGCTAACACATGACGGAGCAATTAGGGATAAATCATTAACTGTTGTAGAAGTAGGAAAAAGAATATCATTCTTTTGTGTGAGTGTTGCTTCAACATTTGTCCTAGCCTTTACATCGAAAAGCTGCTCATTATACTTCGTAAACAAATCGCCATATAACACACATTTATACATGCCGTCTTCACTCAAATCCGCATATGAAAGCGCCGATGTTGAATAGTATTCCCCTATTTCTGATAGTGCATACCTTTTCCAAGAATCATTAAACCCTGGAAATCTTAATTTTGGAAACTTATTATTCATCGTTTATCCTCAATTAAAATGGACATTTGATCTTAAGCTCATCAAATGAATTCTGTAGTCCCTTTGTAACGGATTCTATCTTTTCATCTATGGAGAACAATTCGTTGGTAACCATACTAATATCTATTTTTTGCTCTTCTTCTGAAGTATCAACATAACGAGAGATATTTAGGTTGTAATCATTAGCAATTATTTCTTCCTTATTTGCAACATGTGCAAATTGGTTCTCATCCTTACGATTGATATATGCATTTACAATTCTTTTTATATGCTCGTCAGATAGTTCATTTTGGTTTTTACCTTTAATAAAATCTTTACTCGCATCAATAAATAGAATATTATCGCTATTGCCGTTCCGCTTACTTTTGAGAACCAAAATACATACAGGTATTGCAGTTCCGTGAAACAGATTAGCTGGTAGTCCAATTACAGCATCAAGCCTATTGAGCGTGTCAATCAAGTATCTTCTAATATCTTCTTCCGCACCACCTCTAAAGAGTACTCCGTGTGGTAAAAGTACCGCCACTCGTCCATCAGCTTCTTCCATGTGATAAACCATGTGTTGAAGAAACGCTAAATCGGCGTGTGACTTCGGAGCAAGTTTCCCAACTCCTGAATATCTCGGATCATCAAGGAACTTCGGGTTAGCATCCCACTTTAAGCTATATGGGGGATTACAAACCTGCACGGTAAGTTTAAGACTATCACCATACAAGTCATTCGTAAGAGTATCTCCTTTATTAATGCTAAAATTCTGATAGTCAACACCATGCATGAGCATATTCATGCGGCACAGGTTGTATGTTGTCGGATTGTTCTCCTGACCATAATAGTGCCCTACACGACCAGTCGTCAGATGCTTCCTCACATCTAGAAGCATAGAACCGGAACCACATGTACAATCACCTACTGTTTTAGCCTCATCAAGGCCTACTGTAGCAAGCGTCGCGCATAAAGTACTTGGTCCTACAGGCGTAAAGAACTCTCCGCCTTTCTTACCAGCACCACTTTGGAACAAACCAATAAGAATCATGTATGCTGTGCCAAGAACATCAAATTCCTGGTCGTTGAGATCCATATCAATCTCCGCAATCTTAGATATAACCTTTCCAATCTTATCTGTTCTTTCAGAAACAGTGTCGCCAAGTCTAGTGTCCTGAAGTCGCATATCATCGAATAAACCTGCGAAAGCGGCCTCTGACTGATGGCCAAGTGTAGATCCAGTAAGTTCCTTGACTGCACGTTCATAATCCTCTACAGAAAATTTGTCTCCGTCGCCTAATGGCTTAATAATCTTTCTATTAAGCTCCCTAAATAGATTTTCCGGTTTGATGATATATCCCAGATGGTCGATACTCCACTGCTCTACAATAGGTCTAAAATCAGTGCTCGCAAATGCCTCTTCATAGGATAGATTATCTTCCTTAAGAATTTCCTGCATGTACTGTTCTGTTCTCTCTGACAGATAACGGTAAAAGATTGTTCCAAGAATATAGTTCCTGAACTCATTTGCATCCATGCCGCCACGCAAGTCATTGGCAATAGCCCACAGCTGTCCGGACAGGTCCGCAGCTTGCTGCTGTACTTTATCTGTATTTATGGCCATTATTCGCCCTCCGCCTTAAACTTTCTATAGGTATCTGTCACGAATTGCTTTATATCAGCAGTCAGTTTCGTCAGTTTTAGTAATCCCATTTTATAAGCTACAAGCCTTTTTCTGATGGACTCATCAGAAATGCTGCCACTAAAAATGTACTCTGTCATGATGTCATTGACCACCACATAATCAATTCCGTTTTCAAATGCAAAAGATTCTATTTCCGCCCTCTGCTGTTCTTTTTCAAACTCTTCAAAAGCGGTCTGAATATCAGCATCTTCTGGAAGATCATAGAAACGCGTCTTTATAAATGCTGTCATGATATCTTTCTTTGCACGCAACGCTTCATTGTCAGAACGCTCAATTTCTCTAAGGATAAGATCAAGATCCTTTTCAAAATCATCATCCTTGTTGCTACGCTTATGAGCTGTTTTCAACAGATTAAGAATATAAACCACATTGATTCTGTCTGTACGTACAAGCTCTATATCAAAATCAACATCCACAGGAACTGGTACTGGTGGATCGGGCTTTATAGTCTGATCCTTGTAGTACATATACCAAGATTTATAACCTTCATACTCATCCTCATCCATGACTACAGCAAGATCTGCCCAATCAAACTTTGAGAAAGTCTTTAATGTTGCCAACGTCCCTACCATTGTCCTAAATGCAATGATGAACATACGAATTTCATCTTCACTCTGAAGCTGCCCTGCCTCGGCAACTGTTGGTGTTATCTTTCTAAGGACTGGCTCCTGGTCAATCCATTTTTGAACATAGTACTCATAGCTCTGCAGAAGATACTCATTTGGGTCACCATCGCCAGAGAACAATCTTAATGCATCATCCTGCCATTTCTTGATATTTCTATAGGTAATAACCTGTCCAAACTGCTTTGTCTTCTTATCCACACGATTTGTACGACTATATGCCTGCACAAGGGAATGCCAGATAAGATTTTTATCCAGATACAGTGTGTTCAGGGGTTTCGCATCAAAGCCAGTTAACATCATGTTTACTACAAGCAGAATATCTACCTGGGGCAAATTCTTCTGTTTTAAGCGCTTTGAGATGTCTTTTCTGTATCCATCAAAATTCTCAAGGTTATAGTCTGTATCAAACATTTTATTGTAATCATTCATACAACGCTCAAGAAGCTCAGATGAATGCTCATCACCGGGCTCATCCATATCTTCATTCGCTCCATAGCTAAAGATTGCTGCAACCTTATATCTGCCAGTTTCATCCTGCCCTTCGTTAAGCTTTTTAAACTCTTCGTAGTAGCGCCCCAGTGTTTTAATAGAATCTACAGCAAAAATTGAAGTATATATGTCCGTGCCCTGAGGATGGACATGCTGCTCATGATGTTCAAATATATGAGAAGCTATATTGTGAATACGCTCATCATCATGGTAGAGGTTATCAAGATCGATATTGTGCCTCTTACAGTATTCTGGATCATCTATCTGATCAGCATCAAAGCCTTTAATCATCAGATTCTTAGCAAAAATAGTCCGCTGATACTCTACAGAAAACCGCAGCACATTACCATCAGCAATGGCATCCTTGATCATATACTTATGAAGACATGAATCACGCTTGGTACCATCTGGCTTTGTGCCAGCATAGAATAAATCAGCAGTAGTACGCTTATTTGCACCTTTATTTGCTTCAAAAATAGGCGTTCCGGTAAATCCTATATAATTTGCCTTGGTAAAATGCTTATCTATATCCGCATGCATCTTCCCAAACTGAGAACGATGACATTCATCTATGATGAAGATAACGCGCTTATCACGGTAGCTATCCATAAGCTTCTCATACCGCTTAGCATTAACTGCATTCGCCATCTTTTGGATTGTTGTGACAATAAGCTTCCTATCTGACTCCTGGAGCTGCTTTACCAACACTCCAGTAGAAGTTGAATTATCAACACAATCCTTTTCAAAACTGTTATACTCGTCTATTGCCTGGTCATCCAAATCTTTTCTATCAATAAGGAAAATCACCTTATCTATTGAAGGTTCATCACGAAGCAACTGAGCCAACTTAAAAGATGTTAGGGTCTTTCCAGATCCTGTGCAGGCAAATACGTATCCATCCTGTTTAGCTTCCAACACACGCTTCTTAGCCGCCTTAACAGCATATATCTGATATGGACGCATTACCATGAGCACAGGCTCTGTAGACTTGATGACCATGTATTTATCTATCATTTCTGTGATAGCGGCCTTGCGGAAGAACTCCGCAGAGAACTCGTCAAGAGTATTGATACGCTTGTTTACCTCATCCGTCCAGAAAAAAACAAGCGACTTGAGTATGGGGTTATACTCACCATTTTCCATCTCATTTTCATTGCAGAAATACTTCGTCTGAACAGAATTAGAGACTACAAAAAGCTGTAAGTATCTGAAAAGCCCCTTAAATGAGAACTTCCTATATCTGTTGATCTGGTTAATAGCTTCATTTATTTCAACACCTGGGCGTTTTAATTCTATCTGTACAAGTGGGAGTCCATTAATTAAAACTGTTACATCATAGCGGTTCTTATAAGAAACATCATCTTTATGGGCTGGGTCCATAGTTATCTGATGTGATACCTGGTAAATATTTCTGTCAGTATCAAAACTGAAAAAGTCTAGATATACGCAATTGCCATTATCAAGCTGGAGAACATACTGATCTCGCAATACCTTGGCAGACTCATAGACACTTTTATTGTCTATATGGTTCATGACTCTTTCAAATTCTGCCTTCGAAAGGATACTATCTCCTTTCTCAGCAATAATTTTTTCTGCATTGACCTTCTCTAACTGTGTCTTAAAATTGACTATTACATCGTCATAGTTTTTAAGATCCACGTAGTCATAGCCAATTAATTCAAGGCGCTCAATAAATTTTATCTCAACATCATATTCAGATTGAACCTTTGCCATGCTTTCTCCCTTTAAAAACATAATTGATGTTGGCTCATCATCCTACCATGTTTTCAATTCTTGAATATATCAAAACATAAGCAAGGCTACATTCGCCAATGTCACTTTCTACAAACTTTTTTGCAATCAGTTGTCTAACAGTTGTTCTTCCAGCTCGACAAAATTGTACTCATTCTGCTGGAAATGATTGAAGGCATTATTGTTTTTTCTATTCTGTGATGATGTTTTACTACCAATATCAATCATCTTACAAAGATATCCCACCTTATCCGCTATTGGTTCCTGCGTGGTATCATCTAGTCTCTGCTTAAATGACATGATTATCTGAGTCATGAACATACCATCTTTTCCCAGCTTTTTAGCGTATTTATATACTCTGTCAATCTCATCATCAGTAAGTTCAATATAAAAAGTCTGCATGAGTATCTTGATTTGATTATGTAAAGGATCCTCTGTCTTATCCTCTATCATTTTTGCTTCTGAAGCCTCTATATATTGCTTCGATTTAATAGTGAATAGATACCCTGCTGACTCCCCGGCAACTTTCCGAAGAGAATAATCAAATGTAAAATCACACTCTTCTACTTCATTTATGCTCGCCTTCGCAGGTTCAAGCACTCTTCTCTTTATGTCATTTGCATTGTATGACTCCGGTATTGAAAACTGATGCTTTAATTCGTCCATCGATATGGTGAACACACCAGGGGTCGCTGTGGGATACTCTTTGTAATTCTTTTTGTTTTCCAAAAACCAGTAAAGAGCAATTGTATATTTACCCTGCAGCTGTGTGGTAACCTCCAAGGCTCCATATGCACCATGAACAAGCTGAGAGCAAAGAGCCAGATCCTTAAAGAAATCCGAAGGAACAAATTCAATATATGCAGTAGACTCGCTATTATTCCCTTTTCCGTTATGATATCTGAGAATATTAAACCAAGGCACAGAGATTTCATCTTCTCCATTTGGACCAAGATCTTCGAATACCAAATGTCTTTCCTTCAGCTTTTTTGTACCTTTACTGAAAACAGAATATAAATACTTGGGGTTTGCATATTTTGAATGATTCAGGAAACTTGTCGGCTCTATTCTATAGACCTTATTTTCAGGAAACGATGACATTGTTCCCAAAATAGCATCAAAAACAATGTTCTCGTCAGCAGTAAATTCCATCTTACAATGCATGATAAGAGCATCTGTTCTATATGCTATTCCAACACCACCCTTTTTAAGCGGATGTTTATTGTCCTGGAGTGCGAGCAGCTTTAATAGTGTTGCATGTGCATTGTCATTAAAGGTCTCTACCAGACTGTCTATGGAAATAGCCTTCTTTATATATTCTTTGAGCTGTGCTTCATCTTCTGAAACGATAGCAAGTCCGTTTGAATCAACCACATCAGCTTTTACTTCATCAAGATCTACGACCTGTCCCTGTGAAGTGTGGACTGTCTGATGCTCTATCTGCCCCAACGAATCTGTTAATGGTCTGTTCTTTTCAGTAAACATACTCTCCCCTTGCATTTGGACAGGACAAATTCCTGTCGTGTCTCTAATAATTGTATAACATCCTGTCATTTTTTCAAAGTACGAATTCTGTCGCCTTTTTATCTGTGTGGACAAATTGCTTCGTTGTCGTTAAATTCCCAAAACACAGATAAATACTGGTTTTACTGGGTCTGTTTTCTGTCGTTTGTATATGAAGCTTTTATGCTACTAATAGTACGGAATCTGTCGCTTTTTATAGTATAACGACAAATGAAAGCGTTGTCGCTACAAGTATTTATACCAGATAAATACTGAATCTATTTGGTATGTAATCTGTCGCTCATCGAAAAAGACAACAAATCCTATTTCTGTCGTTTTTAGTACGGAATCTGTCGTCTTTTTACAGTAAATTGACCAATTAAGTCAAGTATTTTATTAAATATTTTGTGTTTTGGTGCTTTAAAAGCGTATTTTAGTATGAAATCTGTCGCCTTTAGGACAAATCCTATCACTGTCGTTTTTTGGTACGAAATCTGTCGTTTAGTACGTATTCTGTCGTCTCCGGGTATGTGTACCGTCGTCGCAAAGTATAGAATCTGTCGCGTTTTAGTACGTTTAGTGTCGTCAAATAATGCCGGCAAGCCACAGATTTACTGCCATTGGATATAATCCCTATACTCCTATACATTAATTACTATACTTTTATATACGTTCTGATCGTTATAAAACTAAGTTTTAAAAGAATGGTAATTGGTAGAAATCATAATCCCAAGTCATTATTTTTATTGGATTCATTCTTATGCTGTTCTATCATTATATCAGGAGCAAGAAGCTTATTATAGTTGTTTAAAAGAGTATTTAACTCATCAATATTTTGTTTCCGACTTGCAGAAGCAGCTTCAATCTCCTCAAGCTTTGACATCAGCTGTACTTTTTCAGTTTTTAGTGAATCAAGATTTGGCATGTTTGCTAGACCATATTCTGCACGGGCAGCATTAAGTTCTTCATTGGCTTTTTTGTAGTTTGCCAGCTCTGCAGAAAACTTGATTTCATACTCTTCTCTTTGCTCTTTAGGTGTTTGCCTCCAGGCATTGTAGTACCTTTTGTTAACAAGATAGCTTCCTGTGCAGTGTATAAGGCGGTTTGTCTGATTAAGCTTTTCCCAGAGTTGATTTTTCTGTTCCTGTAGATGGCAATATTCTTCTTCTGCTGTTTTTAGTCTTGTTACAAGATCATCAGTACCAGATAATCCGTTTTTCACAAAGAACTGCATTGTGTCTGCAGCATTTATTGCATTTTGGACCTGTATGGTTTTCTTTAACCGTCCATAATATTGGTTTGTGTCCTGAATGATTCCTACGCTTCCAAGCTGCCCTAAAATGTATTCTTTTTCATAGGATGTCCCTAGCTGTCTTCCTCGTATGGGCTTATACAGGGTAGCCGTTTTATAGCCCCAACGTCCACGTGATTCTGTTACTTCTATGCCCTCTTCTGCGAGCATTTTTTTGAATTCTTCTTCATTGGAAGCCTTATGTATAATGCGCTTTACTGTTCGGCGGATTTTTTCTTTTTCAGTCTGGAACTCTTTTTTGGCAGGGACTATTCCGTCCTTTTCTATTTCTGCATTTTGTGCATCAAGCTTGTCCTGCTCACGTTTGGTTTTACGATATTCACGCTCGGTTATACTATCTTTTGGGGGATTCATTAGATCTACCTGATTGAGTTTCTCTCTTTGGGTAATATCCATAATCTCCTGTCTCATGGCATTCATGGAAAGCCGTGAAGCACGTATTTTAGCACCGGCCATACATTCACTATCTCGCTCGATGAAATCTGGTTTTTGTATGGTTTCTTTTCGTAATGAATTAACAATTATATGGACATGCATATTTCCTGACTTATTGTGACCATCAGGGTGTGAGCATATAAGAGCTTGGCAACCACTAAAAAATTTATTAGCAATTTCCATTCCAATTGACTGCACTTTTTCAAGAGAAAGTCCAAGTTCCCTGTCTTTTGGATCAAAACTAATTATGTAATGATGGAGTTTGATTTCACACTCATTATGATTTTTATTGCACTGCAGGTTCCAGTTTTCACATTCATTTTGAAATGTCGATGGTGAGGTAACGCCGATAGCATCAATTAGATATTCTTCACGAAGTACCATGTGCTTGTTTTCGTCCAATACTGGCGTGTTGGTTTTCTCATCATACTGATAAGTCAGGTACCTTAAAGGGAATGCATAACTCTTATTTTTTATAGCAATGTGTTTAAGTGTCGCCATGATTATTTACCTCTGCCGTTTTATCGAATTGGTATAGTCTGGAATATCTGGAGACCGCATTTCTCCACTTTGAATTGGATTCAGATTGGACTCTGTTTAGCAGATCTATGGCATTATGAATTTCAAGAAACATGGTTTTTAGCTCTTCCCTAAACATGGAGGGATTAACAAAACCGGAGTTTAAGACTTTTGTTATTTGGTTAATATTTGTTCCAATCTTATCTAGCTGAAAGCGGATTTTTGAAAGTGGGCTGGACTCATCATCTATCAAAATGCGCATAGTTACTCTACGTTGAAATAGCGACCACCTGATATATTCCGATATGGGCATTTCAAAATCTTTAGCAAGGTTCTGAAGTTTATCCCATTCATTTTCTGTAAAGCGCATATCGTATACTTTGGTCCTTTTGATTTGACGGGTATAGTTGTTTTTTTGCATTTAATGCCTCCTGCTATTGTTTAAAAATTAAGAATAAAGAGACTGTTGTATTGGATTTTTACGCTTACCATGGGTAAGCCAATTGTGGGTTTGGGGAACGTAATCCCCAAGGATTTTTGCGAGAGTTAAGGGAGTGGCAAATTCCCTTGCAAGATGCCTGTATATACACAGGCGAATCTTGCTCTTGTCTTTATGATGTTGCTAGGCGGCCTTTTCGCTGTCATTTCCATGACATTTTCATTGATAGATGGGATAGAAAATGGAAATTGCAACATCTCGCATCGTCAGATGCGAAAAGATAATTAGGACAGGATGAAAATAGTTGTTGGAAATAAGTAGATCATATTACCTGTCATCAGAATCTTGCTTTTTGAGAATTTCATTCATGCTAAAAGAAAGAGTGCTTATAAGAATATGCTTCTGATCTGGAGTCATTTTTATAAAATTGTGGATTAGCTCACATAGCATTCTTAAGTCACTGTCATTGCATTTATTTAGGACTTCCTGGTTAATTCTGTAGAATGATCTTGTGCAATTACTCTTTTGCATACTGCTTTACTCCTGCGATTGTATTTTATTCTCTGAAATGAGACCAATAAAAAATGCGCACCTCTCCTATTCGGAGAAAGCACGCATAGCTTTTCTACTCTTTCAAGCAACAATTCTATAATATTTTTTAGATATTGTCACTACTATTCTTTTTTTCATCTGGATCTGTCGTCACAGATTTACCTTCTTGATGTTCAAGCAGCTCATCTGTTAGCTTCATTACAATTTTTCTATACGAGTCATCGAGCCTGCTGAACTTTTCGGAATAGGCTAAAAGAAGGGAATTTGTATTTCCTTTTTCAGGGACAAAATACCTTTTTTCAAAATCTTCCTGTGTATCATCAAATAACCAGTCAGGATCTATGTTATAAATCAGTCGAAGCATTGTAACGACGTAAGCAGGGATAGGAGCTCTGCCGGTTTCAAAATTTGAAATGGTAGCCTTACTTAATCCCATGCTGTCTCCAAACTCAGTCTGTGTCATTTTGTTGAGCTGGCGTATAAAACGGATCTTTTCATAAACTGTCATGATATTATTCCCTCTTCATCTGTAAAAGTTTTAAATATAGAATCCATAAATTCAAGAGGTATGAATTTTAATCCATATAAATTTAGGAAATCTCAGTCTGCTAATTTCATTCATAAATTAGTTCACATTCTGTATTATACAATAATTCTAGAATATAGAGTATTAAAAAATGTGTGAAATTTCTAACATGGAATATGAAGATTGTCTAAACGAAATATGTTTTAAATATAAACATTATAAGTCGCAAATATAAAATTAAGTATTGCAAATAGAATATTTTTGTGGTTATAATAAACACGCAAGGAATACGGGGAATCTTTTTTCTGCATGTATTTGATTTAGAACATGCATGAATCAAGGAATATTGTGGTTACCAATTATTTCAGATGGACTAAAAATTCAAAAATCACATTCCCATTAATTCCAAAAACTGAACCTTGACAACTTCATACCCTGAAGAATTAATTCGTAGGGGCGTTAGAGCAGGTCTCAATTCTGTAGGCTCTTTAATAACAGAAGTTTTGAGATAAGCGTTGTCGCGACAACGGAAATGGTCAAAGCATGATGTTTTAACAAAAATTTCAAATAACAATTCTTTTTTATACATTATTTTTGAATTTATAGTAAAATAATTTCATATTGATAACGGCTTTCACGCATGCTCCCGATTTAAGTCGGGAGCGATTGCCGTTTTTACACATCTCACCGCATGGTGCTGTCGTCAGATAAAGGATAGCCTCCCTTACCTGGCTAGAGGGTTCGAGTCCCTTAGGTGGGCCTCAAGTTGGAATTTTTTTACCGGCTTGGCCTTGTTGATGGCAGGTCTTGAGACAACCTGCCATATGATATTTGAGCCCTTTTGGGCTTTAATATACATCATATATTTCCCCAAACAATTCAGACTGGGTGAAAAGAGACGGTGGAATCATCGTCTTGTCTGATTGCTGATTTAGGGGTAAACAAAAGGAGGCTAAAATGGCTAAAGTAATAGCAATTACAAATCAAAAAGGCGGAGTTGGTAAGACCACTACAACTGTCGATCTTGGCGCTGCTCTCTCACGCGAAAAGAAAAAGGTTTTACTTGTGGATTTTGATCCTCAGGGAAATCTTACATCAGGGCTGGGAATTGACAGAAAACGTCCGATAACAGTTCTAAATATGATCCAGAACGAGGTCGGCGAGGTAGAGTACGATGTTCATGATTCCATTACGCAACATCAGACAGAAGAGGTTAAGGTAGATGTGCTCCCTGCAAACAAATTGCTTGTTTCAGCGGAATCAATGATTGCTACGGTAAACGATGGCAAAGAGCTTATACTTAAGAATGTTCTTTCCCATGTTGATGATGAATATGACTTTATCCTTATAGATTGTCCGCCATCACTAAGCATGCTTACAATAAATGCACTTGGTGCAGCAGACAGTGTTCTTATTCCGGTTCAGCCGACCAAGTATTCACTTGATGGCCTTGCAGACCTTGTAAAGCTCGTGATTGGAGCGCAGTCAACTTATAATAAGAATCTTGTTTTTGAAGGAATTGTTTACACTCTCGATACCCCAAACCAGGTTGAGACACGTAACATCAAGGCGGATGTGGAGGATGCGTATGGAGCAAACATTAGGATCCATGAAACCTCTATTCCAAGACTTAAAGACATATCAAGTTCTCCTTCATACGGCGTGTCAGTTTTTGATATCGACCCGGATAGCAAAGGTGCTTCAGCTTATGCTAAACTAGCAAGGGAGGTACTTGAAAATGGCTAAAAAACAGTTACAAAGACAGAAAACAGAATCATTTTCTGATATACAGAATGATGTACTGGGTGCATATGTTGCAAATGGGACAATTGAAAAGGAAGATCTTGCAGCAATCCAGGACATTGCGCTTGATAAGTTGGTAGAGTTTAAAGGCCATCCATTTTATGTCCTCGATAATGAGGAAATGGCCGATCTTGTGAACAGCATCAAGGATAACGGAGTCCTTGTTCCAATTATTGTAAGGCTTAAGGACGGAAAATACGAAATTATATCAGGACACAGAAGATGCTTTGCAGCAAAGAAGGCAGGCCTTGAAAAAGTTCCAGCCATTGTAAAGAAGTATACAGATGAAGAAGCTACTCTTACGATGGTCGATTCAAATATTCAGAGAGAAGACATCCTGCCAAGTGAAAAAGCTTGGGCTTACAGAATGAAAAAGGAAGCCCTTGATAAAGTAAGCAGGCAGGGGAAAAAATCTTCAAACCCTGATGAGGTAGGAACAACCACAAGAGATCGCGTGTCTGATAAGGACAGCGGCTCGTCTGTTGAGAGATACATAAGGCTGACATATCTTACAAAAGAGCTTCTTGATCTTGTGGATCAGAGGAAACTTAGCCTTGTATCAGCTGGACCTATTGCCAATCTTACAAAGACTTATCAGAAAGCTGTAAAAAGAGTCTTTGATGAAGAGCAGGTTTATCCTTCCCTTCCCCAGGCTAACCAGATATTAGAAATCTCCAAACAGATAAAAGATGAAAGTAAGTTCGAACTTGAAGTAACAAGAATCCTGCGTAAAAAGACGGTAAAAAGATCGTTTAAGCTCAGCAGCAAGGATGTATCAAAGTACTTCCCTGACAATTATGATGATGAGAAGATTAGTAAGACTATTAATGAGCTTTTAACTAAGTGGAGCAAGGAAAAAGGTTACTACAAGAAGTAAAACAAAGTTAATACAATAAAGGTGTTTAAAGGAGCTTTGACAGTGTTCAGAGCTCCTTTTTTCATACAAAATCAACAAGGAGTTTTAATTATGTCTCAAGAAAACCAAGATATCATGAAGGTGGAATTCCACTGCGAATCATATACGACAATTACGAATCATTGCCTTGAAGATACAACATTACCGATGGATGCAAGGGGACTGCTTGTAACAATGCTTTCACTTAAGGATGATTGGAACTATTCAATAGCCGGTCTTACAGGTCTTGGACCTGACGGAGAGACCAAAATACGGCGTATGCTCAATGATCTTGAGGAACACGGATACCTCAGACGAGAAAGATACCGTAATGAGCGTGGACGTTTTAAGTTCAAGTATCACATATACGATCAGTCACAGACTTACCATGACGAAAATTCTGGAAAAAGACCTGAGAACCGTAATAGGTTTTCAAGAGGTGGTAATGCTCAAAAATCCGTTTTTTCCAGTAAGAATATAGATAATCAAGACCAGGGTGGGTATACCAATGTGGAAAAACCCCATGTGGTGAGACCTAAAAAGGAAGAGCCCAACGTGGAGAAAATGCCCCGATTAAATACTAATAAAACAAATACTGATATAAATTTAATTAAATCTATCAATCCTAGAGCAACTGAAAGAGCTTCTACTACTCTGCCCCAAGCAGAGCAGTTAGATGCGATTGATATGATGGAGCGTAAGAATTCTATACGTGAAGCGTACAGTGAGCAGATAGACTATGATAGATTGATTTCTGAATACCCAGAAAAGAAAAAGCTAGTTGATGTAATTCTAAGAACTATGACAGATATTATTGCGCATGTGGAAATGGACCCTATAAAGATCTCCGGGTGTAGCTACAGCCATGGAGAGCTGGAAGAGGTCTTTAGTGAGCTGAGGTTTGAGCATATATCGTATGTGATCACATGCATTTCACAGAGCGGACGTGCAATAAATAATCCGCAAAAATATATCCTCCAATGTCTGTTACAGGCTAATACAAGGGATATTTATGAGGCGTCCAGAAATGTGAGAAAGAAACAGAGCACGTTTAATCAGTTCGAACAGAATAGCTATGATTTTGATGAACTTGAAGGGTTGCTACTGGATAATTAGCAAATTGTAAAAGAACATAATATGTGACCCTTAAACTTCTGCCCATGATGGGCAGAAGTAAACAAATGAGCGGTACCGCCATCCCCTACCAAACGTCCGGCAGGTACTACTCTCCCACTTTGCAGAATGATACTGCCCTTTAATGGGGAAACTATACTCTTTTGTCAGTATGCCAGGGCTATTTTTATGCCCAAAACACCATGTAGAAAACTTCTGCCCATGATGGGCAGAAGTGAAATAGATAATTAACGGAAGGAGGAAATCAACAAATGATCGATCCAAACTTTGCTTTCAAATTATGGAACCTTCTCTATGATTCAGCTGTATCTTTTATGGACTGGGTTATAGGGATGTTCTGATTGGGTAATTCGATAAAGCTAACACATTACAAATTTGAGGAGGAATCACATGAATTCAGTTGAAATTGTTGGGAATCTTGTAAGAAAGCCATTTTACAAGGAATACGATTCTGAAGAAAAGCTGGTGCGTGTTGCCAAATATACAGTAGCTGCTCCGAGGCAGAATAACAAAGATGAAGCGGATTTTATTGATTGCACAGCTTTTGGAAATGCAGCAGTGTACGCGTCTAAATATATGGAAAAGGGAGATCTTATAGCAATTGAGGGAAATATTCACTCCTCTTCTTTCATGGATAAGGACGGCAATACAAGATATGGAATGACGGTATATGTAAGTCGCAACCAGAACTACACATCAAGAAAAAACAAGGAGCTGATTCAGAATGCTGAACAGAATGAAAAGAAAATCAATGATGCTTTGGACACTCTGAACAGCTCTTGTAATGACAATGATATAGCGGAAGAAGAATACACATACTGTGATGAAGTTCCGTTTGAATGAAAAAAGATTGAGCAGTACCACCATCCCCTACCAAAGTTCCGGCTGATACTGCTCTCCCATTCACAGACATCACTATCCTTTACGGGATAACTATGCCTATTTGCCTGTATAAACAGGGCTTTTATATTCTAACACAAATTATCAAATCAATAAAGAAAGGGGCTGAAATGGGCCAAATTTTGAAGAATAAAGCCATATCAATGGCATTGATACTATCCACTGCTCTTCTATCCCTTGCTGGATGTGGGAGTCGTGTTCCAAGAAGTCTTGAAGGAAGATACTACTGCCCTGAAAAGGACACGAACTCGTATGTACTTGACTTTAGCAAGGACGGAACAGTTGACACCTATTACAGCGGAAAAGGGACCTACAGTATTGATGATAAGGGAGTATTCAAGATCGACATAAGCTTGATCCATGGAACAGGAACCATAAATGAAGACGGATCCATAGACTTCAACACTACTGATTCACTCTCCTATCACTATTTGCCTGAGTCTGAAAGGCTAGAGGAACAACCAGGTACAGAAGAAACATTTAATGCAACAGTCATGCTGGACCGTATGCCTTATGAGTACAACAAAGACCTTATAAAGGTTTCAGAGCTTCAGACAGATCCGGACGGAAATGCTTACTATCAGCTTTCAAATGATGGAAGCACCATTACTGGAACAGTTGGTGTTGATAAAAACTTTACGGCAAATTATGGAGTGCCAAGTACACCCGAAGAATCCATAGCAGAGCTTATGGAAAAGGGAATAAAAGGTAGCAACAAATACTTTGAGAACAGCAGATACTATCTTACTCTCATGCTCTCCGGTTACACGGACACAAACTGCGCTGTTTATTATATGTACCTTATTCCCAAGGAAACAAACACGGATGATACGAACACATATTATGCGGCACTTTACTTCTACGATAAGGAGCTTCATACAAGCCTTGAAGAGTTTACAGGAATAAAAAACGGAATCAACTATATAGCCGGTGGCGATATCTTTGAGTACACCTTCCAGGATGCTATGAACACGTTATCAACATTAAGGTCGCAGATGTAACTTCTGCCCATCATGGGCAGAAGTTCAAGAAGGAAGGAGGTGGTTATGGATGAGCTGGGTAACAGATGCCATTAACGATGGTATCAGCAACATATTGTCAGGCGGGGCTGCGTCGATGCTTTATGAACTTATTGAAAGCAGCAACAGCCTGGTTACTGACACGAGTGTAAGACTTGCAGATGCTCCTGATGCAGGAATCATGGCACTCATGAAAAACATAAATGAGAATGTTGCAATGCCGATTGCGGCAGTCATGCTGACATACATCATGACATATGAGCTCATAACTATGATAACTGAGAAGAATCACGGGAACGAAGTGGGGACATGGGTGCTGTTCAAATGGATATTCAAGACAGGAATACTTGTCATGCTGTGTAAACACAGTTGGGAGATATCCAATGCATTCTTTGAAACCGGTGGCTGGATAGCAACAAAGGCTAATACGGTCATAGGTTCAACGATTGTAAATCCATCAGTATCAGCACCCACAGAACTGGAGATCAAGGATTGGTTGAAAGCGACATATGACGTAGGACAGCTTTTAAAAATCCTTCTTATATCGTTCATTGACTGGTTGATAACACTTATTTCAGCGGTTCTTTGTCAGGTAGTTGTCATTGTTAGGCTCTTTGAGATAGCAATATATGTTTCATGTGCCTCAATCCCTGCAGCATCATTTGGCAACAGAGATTGGAAGTCCATAGGAGAGAATTATACAAAAGGTCTTGCGGGAATCGGTATGCAATCGTTTTTCATCATGGTTGCACTTGGGATGTATGCAGTCATGGTCGGACATTCCGTGGTAATAGCTGCAGGAACGGATATTCTTGATGGACTGGAAAAACTTATCCTTTATGGAATCGCAATGACAATAGTCATCTGGAACAGTAAGAAAATAGCATTCGCAATAATAGATGCACACTGATGCATCTTCGGAGGATCGGAAAAAATGGGATATGTGAGAGTGCCGCGTGATATAAAACGCGTGAAGCCAAAATTTCTCGGCCCCTTAAACAAGCGCCAAACATACTCAATGGCGATAGGTATAGGTGGTGGGGCGCTTGGCTATTACCTTTCGAAACCATATATAGGGGCTTCAAATGCCATTCTAGTGCTTATGGTAATAATGTTGCCCATAGTATTCTGCGGACTGTTTGAAAAAGATAACAGATATGTGGAAGACATCTTAAAAGACATTATAAATGTGAAGTTCATAAGACCCGGAATAAGGGTATTTAAAGCACAGAATATGTATGGATATATACATGAAAAAATCTATGAGAAGGAGGTGCTTGGAATTGATTATGAAAAGCCTAAAGGGCAAGGTCAAACGAACTGGAAGCAGCTTTTTACGAATGACAAAGAATCAGCTTGAGGAAGACAAAGCCGAGAGAAAACTTGCGGAAGAAAAAATTGCAAAAGCCAAGGAAAGGCAGGCGCTGGATGATCTTTTTGATAACGAGGAAAGAGATAAGAAAAAGACTCTCTCTGATTTTGCATCAGAGAGCATGGCTGTAAAAGAGGCAAAGGCAACAGCCAAAAAGACTCAGAACAGGATTGAGAAGAAATCCTTGAACGTTGCTTCGAGTTACATAAAGAAACATGCTTCCATAAATGCAAGATACAGGATAAAGGACAGATCCAACTATGGAAATATCCTTTCTGCTGACCAGAAGATAAGGCTTGTAAAAGAGAGAAAGAAAGCACTTAAGAAAGAAAAGTACCACGGAGTACAGGGAACAATTCCTTTTGAACTCATGGAAGAGGATGGAACCTGCAGGATAAATGATCATTACTGGTGCAAGATGATCTCTTTTACAGACATCAATTATGACCTTGCATCTGATGAAGAGAAGAACGATCTGTTCGAGGGTTGGTGTGATTTTTATAACTTCTTTGAGCCAGAGGTACATGTGCAGATTTACTGTGCAACGCTTAAGGCAGACAGGGTGGCACAGATGGCAGCTATACACGTAAAGGACAGGGAAGACCATCTGCAGCCAATAAGAACTGAATTCAATGAGCTTTTATTCAACCTGATGAACAAGGGAAATAACGGCTATGTAAGACCAAAATTTATCGTCATAGGACTTGAAGGCAAAAATGTAAGGGCAGTAAAACCAAAGTTCAAAAGAATAGAAGATGAGATAAAGGAGCTTCTTGAGAGAATCGGTGTACAGACACATACACTTACGGGGTATGAATGGCTGACGGTACTGAGAACGCTTCTGAACCCAGACGATTTCTCACAGTTTTTGTTCAACTTCGACCTTACAGTAAGAACCGGACTTACCGCAAAAGACTATATCAGTCCTTCTTCAATGGATTTCAGGAACGGTTATTTCTTCAAATTGGGAGATCACTATGCAAGGAGCATGTTTATTCAGATTCAGACGGAGAAGCTTGATGAGAAGCTGATGAACCTAATTCTTTCAGTAGATCACACCGTAATGGTTTCGATCTTTGCACAGAGTCTTGACCAGGAAAAGGCTGTAAAGCTTCTCAAAGAGACATTATCTGATCTTGAAAAGAACAAGATCGATGAACAGAAAAGAGCCTCACAGAGCGGTTATGACATGGATATCATGCCCCCAGATCTAAAGAGCATGAGTAAAAATGTTGAAGAAACATTAGCAGATGTCCAGTCGGGAGAAGACAGATATTATAACGTATCAATCATCCTTACCTGTGTAGAGGAGAATGAGAAGACTTTAAGAAACGCTGTAGAGCAGATAACAGCGATAGCACAGCAGAGATCATGTGCCATAAAATGCCTGGATTACCGCCAGGAGAAAGGATTCATGGCAACACTTCCGCTTGGATACCTTCCAAGTGACATGAAGGTTGATGTTGAGCTTACTACCCGGGCGGTGGCCGGGTTCGTCCCTTTTACGACAGTCGAGATCTTTCATCAGACAGGCAGGCAGCTGTATGAGGGGATAAACGCCCTTTCAAATAACCCGATAATGGCTGATATGGAGATGCTCGGCAACCAGAATTCGCTTATCTTTGGACAGCCCGGATATGGGAAATCCATGGATTCTAAGATAAAGATTTACAACACAATGATAGCATCGGATGACCACGTTATCATACTGGATCCCGAGTCGGAGTACAAATCTATAGTAAATGACCTTGGAGGCCAGACAATAGTTCTTTCACCAACATCAAAGGATCATATAAATCCTCTTGATATCAATTCGGGATACGGTGATGACAAGGCGGCAGCTGTCATGAAGATAGATTTTATATTATCCCTCATGGAACTGATCATAGGTGGAAAATTCGGACTTGAACCAATAGAAATGTCAATCATAGATGTGGCTGCAACGGCGATGTATGAAAGATACTTTGATTCAAGGATGAGACCTGAGGATATGCCAACGTTGGAAGATCTTTATAACGAGATCAAATCCCTTGGAAGGGAGGACGCAGATGCACTTGCTGTAAAGATGGACAGATTTGTTCATGGATCAAGTAACTTCTTTAACCATAGGACAAACGTTGATCTGAATAACAGGCTTATATGTTTTGACATAAGAGATGTAGGCAAACAGCTGAAACCCTTTGCAATGATGACGGTTCAGGATCAGGTATGGAATAAAGTTACCCAGCACAGGGATAACAACGAAGCCAACTATAAGATTAAGTATTTTATGGATGAATTTCACCTCCAGTTGAACAATCCGCAGACCGCAGCCTATACGGTTGAGATATATAAGCGGTTTAGAAAATATGGAGCTTATCCCGTGGGAATGACGCAGAATCCGTACGACCTCATGATATCAAGTCAGGCGGAGACAATTTTCAGAAATACCGATTATGTGAAAATGTTCAGGCTAAAAGGTGATGATAAAAAGCTTTTGGCAAGTGTCTTAAAGATAAGTCCTGCGCAGCTTAAGTATGTTACCAATACGCCACCCGGAAGAGGGCTTCTGTATTTTGGAGGGACGATAGTCCCGTTCTATAACAAGATACCGAAGAATACGCACATTTACGAGATGTGTACTTCGAAGAAAGATGAGCTTGTAGAGATTGCACAGAGGAATAAAAAGAAGGCAAATCAGAAGCCTGCATCGTAATCATAAACTTCTGCCCATGATGGGCAGAAGTGAAGGTTCGAGAGGAAAAGACATTGGGAAAAGAGAAAACAGGTACGTCTGCAAAGGATAAAGCCATAAGGATGATGCAGATGAGTGGAGAGGTGGTTGGCTCCGTTGCAATAGATGGAATAGAGGATACAACCTATATTCGGCAGGGAAATGACAGTGTTGGAACCAATATCGAAGAGAATGCGCTTTCATCCAAAGATAAGGTTCTTACTACTCTGGAAAAGTACGAGCACTTAAAGGGCGCTACCGATTACCTTGCAGCAAAAAATAAGAACAAAAAAGAAGCCAAAAAGAGGATAAAGACAACAAGAAGAGAGACAAAGGAATCTCTTAAAGAAAGCTCACTTGCAAAAAGAGAAAAGAACGGAGAAGAGCTTACTGCTTCTGAAAAAGAAAAACTCTCAAAAGCCAAGCAGCGAATGAAGAGATACAACAAGGCTGTGAAAAAGGAAGAACGGCTTATCGCTAGGGGAAAGACCCAAAGTGATTATGAGAAGATTCAGGCAAAGAAGCGTAAGAAGCTAGAGCACCTGTCAGATCTTCAGCAGGCGACCAATTATGGAAGTGGAGATGGCTACGGGATAGGAGTTGAAGAAAATATTCAGGAGAATATTTCGGGTACCGCAACGTGGGCCGCAAAACGTACAGCAGATGCCATAAAAGATATTAACTTTGAATTAGGATCCCGGCTCGAACACGGTAAGAGTAGCAAAAAGGACGAGAGAAAGCCACCTAAGAATCAAAAGAAAAAGAACCCTTCAGGGAAACATGAAGAAAAGGCCAGTAAAAGATCCACAAGCAAATTTGAAGATAAGAAACTTTCCAAGGAAGAAAAGCATCGCATTCAGAAAAAGAAACTTCAAAAGCGAAGGGCAAAAACACTTTTCAAAAATGACAAGCTTTCGGGAACAGCCGCAAGACTTAAAGGAATAACAAAAAGCAAGGGTGTGATGGCGGCAATTTTTGGGATAGCAGGACCGGTTCTGGTGATAGTGGGGATAATCGTTATTTTGCTTCTACTTCTGTCAGCTATGGGAGGTGTATCCGGTGGTATGCATGAGTACACATCATATCAGGCAGAAGATGAAACGCTCCTTCTTAGCAATAAGGTGTTTGTTGACGAGGAAAAAGCAGATAAGAAAGCAATAAAGGATGCGGAGACAGATCATACGACAGCTTCTGATGGAGGAGGATTTGATGAATACCAGTATGTACTTGATGGTGAAGATTCCACGCAGGATGCACTTATAGCAGTCATCAAGCATGATGGCAACCTAATAGCCTCGTACCTTACCGCGAAATACTTCAATTATACACTTACTTCAGCTATCAAAAATGAGATCAAAGAAATATATGAGGAGGCTTTTGAGCTTAGCCAATACGAGACCATAGAAAGCAGGACTGCAACAGATTATGACGAGGAAACAGACACTACTTATTACTGGAATGGTGACAGTTGGCAGACAGAGGAATGTACCTACCGATATGCAATATTTACCACGGAGCTCACTACGACACCCTTAGATGACGTTTTAAGGGCCCATTTAGCCACGGAAGAACAAAGTAGGTTCTATGAGCTGTACAAAAGCACATCGGGGCAAAAAGACTACTTATTTGGAGGATTTTCGGCAAGGGATGATATCTACCGCTACGAGTATGATCCAGAGGAATATAAGGCTATCTATGGT
Organism: uncultured Butyrivibrio sp.; assembly: GCF_947169445.1. Classification (GTDB taxonomy): domain Bacteria; phylum Bacillota; class Clostridia; order Lachnospirales; family Lachnospiraceae; genus Butyrivibrio. Next base: position 27,666 of record NZ_CAMVPU010000032.1, read on the forward strand.
GAAGCTGATATATCGTTTTCAGATGCTGAGGCGCAGCAGATATACAACGTTGCACAGACACAGCTAGGACGGGCGTATAAGTGGGGTGGGTCATCAGTAGCATCGGGATTTGACTGCAGCGGTTATGTGTATTGGGTAATGAATACTTCTGGCGTTGCGTCGTTTCCGAGAACATCTGCGAATGTGATACTCGAAACTTTCTGCGACAAGGTAAGTCCTGGTGCGGCGAAGCCTGGAGATCTCATTTTCTTTCAGGGAACTTATGCCACATATGGAGCTTCACATGTGGGGATCTACCTGGGAAATAACCAGATGATTCACTGCGGGGATCCAATAAAGATAACAAACATAACAACAAATTACTGGACATCGCATTTTTACACATTTGGAAGGATAAAAGATGAATACAGATAAGGAGTGGATAAATGAGTGATGGTGAAAAAATTACAAACATGATGAGTGAGTTGGAAGAGTTGGACAAGAAAATCGAAGAAGTTACCAGAAAAAGGACACTTCTGCAGCAGAAACTGAACAAGGCAAAAGAGGCTTTTGACAAAAAGAATAACCAGCTCAAGGAATTACAGATTAAGAAAGATGCAGCTACAGCAGGAATCCTGATGAAAGCAGCAAAAGAAAAGGAGATGTCCCTGGATGATCTACTGGGGCTTATCAAAAAGGAGGAAGCAGTGTAATGAAAAGAGCAGTATCAAAGGCACTTCTGTATTTTGTCACGGTTGCACTTAGCAGCATGCTGGTGCTGGGAAGCGGGGAAATAACAGTCCATGCTAATGTACCACCGGAAGCAGATGCCGAAGGTGGAAGCACGACGCCACCGACGCCTGCAGACAACAACGGAACAGCACGGGGAAATGGTACAGGAGACCCGCTAACACCAGATGGAAACGGAACAGAAGTGGACAGCGTTGATGATAACGGCAAGTATTTCTATACATTTGTGACTGATGCAGGAAATTACTTTTATGTTGTCGTTGATGAGACAAGACAGGATAAGAATGTCTATGTCCTTTCTACGGTGGATGAGGAAGAGCTTTTAACACTCTGCAAGAAAGATGATGAGAACGCCGGAGAGAGCGTAATGCCAGAGAACACCGGATCTGATCCAACAACCACAAAGAGTAGCGTCGATCTTTTTGGCACACCCGGAGGAAACAGTCCGTCAGGAGGTACGGACAACGATGGTGATGGAATGCCTGAATCATGGGATCTAGACGGGGACGGTATAACGGATGCCTGGGATACCAATGGGGATGGAAAACCAGATGCTTTTGATACTGATGGAGATGGTGTACCAGATGTAAACCTCATAGGCCCTGGAGTGGTCGGATATGACACCAATGGAGATGGGATCATCGATGCCTGGGATACCAATGGGGATGGGATAATCGATGCTTATGATTCTGACGGAGATGGAATTCCTGACAAATTTGGACCAGAAGCAGCACAGGCTGTAAATGCTCTTGGAAAGAAGACTACTGACAAGAACGATTCGGAAAAGAGCCTTATTGCAAGTGTAAAGGACAATTCAAGCAACCTCTTTGTAATCCTTGCAATAATAGCCGGTCTTGGGGCTGGTTATTACTTCAAGTTCTATAAGCCGAAGCATGGTCCTATAGGCAGCGGTTCGAGCATGGACTTCGAAGATGATCCTGACTATCAGGATGAGGAAGATGATTATTACGATTATTCAGACAATGATAGTGATTATGTGGAAACCCAGGAAAGAGAAGTAGCTGCAGAGAAAGCACCTGAGGAAAATGATACTTCCGAGGAGCACGAAGAAGTACAGGATGACGCTAGCGTGACTGATGAGGCGGAAGACAGTGATGGTTCTGGAAAAGTCACAAATATCGATGAAAAAAGAGAAGAAGCACAGAGGATGGCAGAAGAGCTGAAAAAACAGCTTGGAGAGCAGAGGGAAGCTTCCAATGCCGAAACTGAGAGGCAGAACGAGAAGATAAAGTATCTGGAAGAAGAGAACTCTAATCTTAAAGAAAAAGTAACGAAGACAAAGGGAATACTGACAGGGTCGGTTGTTCCCGAGGAAGAAGAGGATGAAGAAGATTCTGAGGACGAGAGAATCTATGAGGAGAGAGCTTCACCCGAAATCTGAAGAAAGTGCGAATGAAGGAGGAAAATAAAATGAGCACACTTGCAGTAATTGCAGTAATAGCCGCAGTAATCTTTGTAAAATGGAAGTTTTTTAGAGGTGAACAAGATCCGTTTAACAGGAAATGACGGAAAGGAACAAACTTCTGCCCATCATGGGCAGAAGTAAGAAATGAAACTATAAGTGTCAACGACCGGGATCAGAAAACAAAAAGGAGGAGCAAAAACGCGGCTGTCCCGGATAAAACAATAAAGAGCGTTTTTGATTTTTAAAATGAGTGCAGTATTTACAGAAGGAATTAATCAGCTTAAGTTAATCGTCCAGGTAATCGGAGGCGGTGTTGCAGCATGGGGAGCAATGAACCTGCTTGAAGGATATGGCGGAGATAACCCGGCAAGTAAGAGCCAAGGAATCAAACAGTTAATCGCGGGAGGTGGAATTTACCTTATTGGAACCAAAGTGGTCTCCAAGATCAAGTTTGCATAATTGCAGAACTAATTTAAGCGCCGGTGGGAAGCTTGCCGGCGCTATCTGGAGGTAATCATGGGAAATATTGGAATACAGGAAGCAATGCAGGGTGATATGGCAAAGCTTGCAGAAACAGCTGTTGTAGCACCGTTCAAGATAGCACAGATCATCATTAGCATTAACAAGGACCTTGCTGAAGGTGGTAGGAACAGGACAATTGCAAAAATGCAGCAGTTCAAACTGAAGCAGATGGAAGCAGAACAAAAGGGTGGAAAAGTATCACTTAAGGACCTAAATCGTTCAGGTAATGACATATCAAAATTATCTGATATGGATAAATCCTGCTACAAGGTTCTAAAAAGAAATCTTGATGAAACTGGTATCAAGTACCATGTGGATTCCTACAAGGATGAAGAAGGAAAGACAAGCTTTTCTGTTCTTTTTGAGGATAAGAATGCACCAAAAGTACAGCAGGCTGTCGAGAAGAGCTTAAAGCAGATGCAGGATCCCAAATTTATGAAAAAGATGCAGGAGAGACCATCAGTCCTCACGCAGCTCAAAAAGCAGAAAGAGAAAGCTGCTGAGATCAATAGGAATAATCCCGAGAAACAAAAGCATATGGAACAGTCAAGATAAGGGAGGCAGATTATGGCAGATAAGCTGAATACTACAAGGGTAAAGCTTTATATCCTGCTAGGCTGCATTGTGTGGTATCTGTTTGACAAGGGTGCATGGCTGTTTCATCAGATGAACCCGGAGGTTGGTATATCAGAACGACTTATTGGAGTATTTAGTTACTATTCCATGGCATTTAAGAATCCACTTCCCTCATTTGCGATTGCTGATATGAAGGTAGGGCTAATAGGAGTGGGGATTGCCATGGCGGTGTATCTGATGAAGAATTCTGATCCGAAGAAATATCGAAAAGGTGAGGAATACGGCTCTGCAAGATGGGGCAGGAGCAGAGATATTGAGCCATATATCGATCATGAGGATGAAGATAACAATATCCTTCTTACAGCAACAGAAAGCCTAAAGCTCAATGGAAGGATGTCAAAGCCTGAATATGAACGTAACAAGAACGTTCTTATAGTGGGTGGGTCTGGTTCCGGTAAGACAAGGTTCTTTGTAAAGCCACAGCTGATGCAGATGCACAGCTCATATGTGATAACAGATCCCAAAGGCACAATCATTCTTGAATGTGGAAAGATGCTAGCAAGGGGCAAGGTTCGCATGGAACCAGTACCTTCAGGGCAGTATGAAAGGAATGCAGATGGCAGCTTTAAGCTTGGCAAGGACGGAAAGAAAATACCCATATACAAGAAAGACAAGCGTGGAAAGATAAAGCTCCGCCCGATGAAGAGGAACGGCAAAGTTGTTCGTGATGCGTATGACATCAAGATATTCAACACAATCAACTTCAAGAAATCAATGCACTATAATCCCTTTGCCTATATTCGTAAGGAAGAAGATATACAGACACTTGTTACAACACTTATCGAGAATACAAAAGGTGAAGGTGATAAATCCGGTGAAGATTTCTGGGTAAAAGCGGAAAAACTCTTGTATGGTGCTTATATTGGGTATCTCTACTATGAGGCTCCAATTGAAGAACAGAACTTTGCAACACTCTTAGAGCTGCTTAATGCTTCTGAATGCAGGGAAGATGATGAGAATTTCAAAAACGCTGTGGATCTTCTCTTTGAGGACTTGGAGTCTCAGAATCCAAACCATTATGCAGTGCGTCTCTATAAAGACTATAAATTAGCGGCTGGCAAGACAGCAAAATCTATTCTCATATCATGTGCGGCAAGGCTTGCGCCATTCCAGATTGAGAGGATCAGGGAGATAACAAGTTATGACGAGTTATCACTTGATACTCTGGGGGATCATAAAACAGCATTGTTCGCCATTATATCTGATACAGACAAAACCTATAACTTTCTTGTCAGCATCATGTTTACACAGCTGTTCAATGTTCTCTGCACAAAAGCAGATGATTTCTATGGAGGAAGGCTTCCGGTACACGTACGGTTCCTCTGTGATGAGTTCGCCAATATCGGCAGAATCCCTGATTTTGAGACAAAAATAGCAACCATAAGATCAAGAGAGATATCAGCAAGTATAATCCTTCAGTCTAGGTCACAGCTTAAGACCATGTATAAGGATGCAGCTGAAAATATCATTGATAACTGCGATACAAAGCTTTTCCTTGGAGGTTCAAGTAATGAAACACTAAAGAAACTGTCTGAGGAACTGGGTAAAGAGACCATTGATCAGAGAACTACATCTGTAACAAAGGGAAGCCAGGAATCGTCAGGTATTAATAACCAGAAACTGGGACGAGAACTTCTCACCATGGATGAGATTGCAGTCTTAAATAGGGGAGAGTGCATATTACAGCTGACTGGAGTAAGGCCTTTTAAGTCAAAGAAGTTTGATATTACAAAGCACAAGAGATATGGACTCCTTAAAGATAGCAGCGAAAAGAACAATTTTGATATTGAAATATTCCTTAAGAAAAAAAGAAAGGAAAACGTCCTGGATATTAAGGCTATAGCCAAACAGTATCCGGACATGCAGGTAAAAACCTGTGCAACGTATGATGCCAAGGTAGCATGTTAAGAGCAGAAAGACGCTACTATGCGGGCTATTTTGGTTCATTATATTCAGACAACAAAAGAAGGAGGGAGAACCATGGGAGCAAATGATGTTTTTAGATTCAACGTCCAGACCGAGATGGAGAAGGAACGTGCAGACAAGCGCATCTTATCTTATGCAAAAGCATATGCGGAAGCGCTAAAGACCCAGAAGAATGAGAAAAAAGACTAACAGCATAAGGAGGAAAAACAGATGAACGAAGATTTTGAGAAGTTCGCGAATGAGGTCAAGGACCGCATTTTTGAGAACAGTGGGGACAGGGATAACCTTGATATTGAACTTAGACATGTGCAGAAGGTAAACCAGCAGGATCTTCTGTCACTTACGGTAAAGCCGAAGGATTCCAATATTGCCCCCTCCGTATACCTTAACTCAGCATTTGAGGCATACCAGGAAGGACAGTCGATGGAGAATATCCTTCATTCCTTGGAGAATACAATAACAGAGCATTCAATTGTAGATAAGATCGATGTTGATTTCATTTCCAAGTTTGAAGGGGTGAAAGATCAGATATTTCCCAAGCTGATTAATAAGGACATGAACAATGAGCTTCTTGATAAAGTACCGCATTATGACCTTGGAGATCTTGCCGTGCTCTTTTATGTAAAAATTGAGAATCCACAGTTTGGTGGAGGTTCTGTCACAGTAAATGACCAGATCTTTGAGCAGTGGGGTGTAGATGATAAGACAGTCATGGATGCAGCCATGAAGAATCTTAAGGACAATACCCAGTGTAAGGATTTGTTTGGTTTCATTCAGGAGATTGCTCCGGGTTTGAATGATGCATTTGAGGCAGATGTACCTGTAGACAAATCGCCCATCATTTTATCAACTGACAGTCAGATGTTTGGTGCTGCTGCAATCCTCAATGAGGACATTATGAAGGGGCTATGTGACAGAGTAGGTGGAGATATAGTCATCATCCCTTCAAGCATCCATGAGTGCCTGATATTGGGTGATGAGAATACACCTGATCAGGAAAGAGCCCTTAATCAGATGGTTCATGAAGTAAACACGACTACAGTAGCACAGGAAGATCTTCTGTCCGAGCATGTCTATCACTTCAATGGTGAGGAGCTCATGTATAAAGAAATCCCTTTAAATGCAAGCCTTGAAACGATAGAGAATACACCATTCACAAACCTTGATCTTGTGAGCGCACAGACAGGAGATATTTACCGCATGGGAAAGGAAGAAAAGGAAGCTGAACAGGAAAAAGGACTTACAGCAGACAAGGCACAGGAAAAGAATGCTGTGGTTAATATCGAGGATAAGAAGCAGGGGCACAAGAGAGACGAGCTTGCAATGTAATGAAAAAACCATGAAAACTATAGGCGGTATGGCTAAAGCTGTGCCGCCTCATGAAAAAAACTGTTTCACATGAGGCCAGAAAGATGACAAAAGACGCATTAATAGATGATAAAGATAACCTTTTTTTACAGATAATTCCCAAAAGAACGCTGGAATCAGTTTACCTCAGTGATTCCGTATACAGGCCATGTGCAGAGCTCCTTGATGAGATGGAACACAGGGATCTATTAAGGGAAAAGAACATGGAGCCAAGAAACAAGCTTCTGATGGTAGGAACACCCGGAAATGGAAAGACTACCCTTGCAGAAGCCCTGGCAGGAGAGTTAGATTATCCGCTCTATATCGTAAGATACGACAATATCATGAGTGATGACATAGGAAAGAGTGCAGACCGTCTTGGAAAGGTGTTTGAGGCGGTGAAAGGAAAGCAATGTGCCTTGTTTTTTGATGAGTTTGATACCATTGGAAAATCCAGGAACGACCAGCATGACAACTCAGAGTTTAAGAGACTTGTTTCATCACTTCTTGTTCAGATAGACCATCTTTCCACGGATGTACTTGTAATGGCTGCAACAAATCTTGAATCAGCACTTGATAATGCGGCGTGGAGAAGATTTCAGATAAAGGTACAGCTCGAAAGACCACAGAGGGAGGACCTTACACGGTGGTTCATTGATTATGAAAAAAAGCACGGATTTGAATTCGGAGTACCTGCAGAAGAACTTGCAGAGTCCGTGTATGGGAAATCATATTCAGATGCAGAGGAATTGGGGCAGTCTATTTACCGTCAGATGATAATTCATCCCGATGAGGATCCAGAAGAGATAACCAGACGGCAGATGAGATTTCATAAGCATCAGAAAAATATTTTTTAAGGGGGCGGGAAATGCAGATAGTAGCATTTTTATCGGAGAATCAGTTCTATGGATCAAGCCTTGGTATGAGCATATTTACTTATGTGTTCATAATTGCTGGAGCAATCCTTTGTGTTGCAGTTGTTCATCAGAAAAGGCCGCTGGCGGTACTTGCTTACAATATTACAATCATGAACCTTTTATACCTCATGGCATTTTATGACTTTGATATGTATAGAAAGCTACCTGGGATGGACGGAATCAGAGCTATGGATATCTTTGGAAGTGGTGTAATAACGGGACTAATAAATGCGATATGCATAGTAACTATATTTGCTCTGTTAAAGGTGATAAAGAGGCTACGGAGCGATTACAGATATTCTCTGTGATTTAACGATAGGAAACAGAATGATTATTTGTGCCGGAGGAGAGGTATGAAGTTAGTTATATGTGAGAAGCCAAGCATGGGCAGGGCAGTGGCAACAGCCCTTGGGGCATATGAAAAAAAGGATGGATACATGGAAGGGAATGGGTTTATTGTCTCATGGTGTTTTGGACATCTTTGGGGGCTACAGGATCTTGAAATGTATTTGAACCTTGAATATAAGCACGGAGACAAGGCAAAATGGACACTTGATATTCTGCCATTTTACCCTAAGAACTGGGAATTCCAGTATTTCATATCTGATCCAGGTAATAAAAAGCAGGACAAGCTATTGTATCAGCTCATGACAAGAAAGGATGTTGATACCATATATGCCAGTGGAGACGCAGATCGGGAAGGGGAAGTCATCATAAGGAATGAGTTTGTGCAGCACCATATTACTGGAAAAAAGATATTAAGATTATGGCTTCCGGCTCTTACACCTGAATCTATCAGAGAAGCGGTGAAAGATGCTAAGCCGGATAGTGAATATGATGGATATGACAATGCAGGACGCGCAAGAGCCTATGTTGACTGGCTTTTCGGGATAAACCTTTCAAGATATGCGACCCTTAAGGCAGGGATAAAGCTTAATATTGGGCGCTGTATGTGCCCTATCATTTCAAAGATTGTCCAGCGTGACAATGAGATCAAAAATTTTGTTCCTCAGAAATATATCGCAGTTGAGTCAGGGAATGAAGATTCGCCGTTTATTCTTAAGAGTAAGCATAAGTTTGACCTTAAGGACATTGGATTGGCAGAAAAGTTATGTGATGAATATAATGCTGCAGGAGCATACGTTTCAGATATTACGACCAAAATAACCAAGGTGAAAGCTCCGAGACTTTTTTCCCAGAGCGACCTGCAGTCCTATATCTGTAAGAGAAATAAGAAAATGTCGCCACAGAACGTCCTTGATACAGTACAGTCTCTATATGAGAAAGGCTTTGTGACATATCCAAGAACATCCTCGAACTTTCTTGCAGAAACAGAAATCTTAAAGGCGGATGCCATTATCAATGCAATAATTTCTTCCGGAGTGGAAGGGATAGAGAATAAACCGGGGAATAAGAACATATTTGACGATTCAAAGGTGGAATCCCACAGCGCACTCACACCAACAGACAAAATACCAGATGCGTTGCCAGATACGGAAAGGGAGGTATATGAGGCTATCAAAAATCGCTTCTGCGCAGTCTTCTGTAGCGAGGACTATCTTGTAAATAAGACAATTATAGAAGTCACATGTGCTGAAGAGATGTTCAAAGTACAGGGGAATATCATGGTACAGCCTGGATGGACGGTCTTTGAGGAGCCTTCAAAGAAGGATAAGATTCTTCCTGAGGTACATAAAGGTGACAGAATACCGACAGACTTTAAGGCGGTAGAAAAAGAAACATCCCCACCAAAAAGATTTACGGTGGAATCGCTTAATGCCTGGATGAAAGCGCCCATGAGAGGTGAAGAGGACCTTAATAAGAAAAACTATTCCGAGGATGAATGGAAGGATATCCTGGCAGATGCAACTATCTGTACAGAAGCAACAAGGGCAGCCACACTTGATAAATGTATTAAGGAAAAATATATCGCTTTAAAAGACGGTACTTACAGTTCACTTGAAAAGGGACACTTTCTTGTGGATGCCATGGAACAGCTTCATATTGATCTGTCGCCTGAAAAAACTGTTGAGCTTCAGAGACAGATCCATGATGTGCAGGAAGGAGTGTTAGCTTATACATATATACTGGAAGCAACAAAGAAAATCATAGATGAAATAATAGGCAGAAATTCGGAGATTGAGAGCAAATATGCAGCTTCAGCTACCGGAAGGAAAACTATCGGCATATGCCCAAGATGTGGATCACCGGTTTATGAAGGAAAGCTCAATTTCTATTGCAGCAAAGGGAAAGAATGTGGTTTTGCTTTATGGAAATCAAATAAACTACTGGAATCCATGAAGGTGAACATCACACAGGCAAGAGCCCAAAAACTACTTGAGAACAAAAAAGTATTCATTAAAGGATTATATAGCAAGAAGAAAGATGCAAGATTTGATGCATTCATAGCCTATGAAGATACCGGATCGTATGTAAATTACAAGATAGAGTTTGGGAAAGCATGATAACAGGTGATTGCATTTGGATAGCGTGAATTCTGCGCGTATACGCGCCGGAAGCATATTAAAAGCAATAATAACAACCGTAATTATATATTAAAGGTGACTAAAAAGGGAAGACGAGAGGAGTAGTAGCAGATGAGCAAAGATGAATCAGGAATAGTGAGAAGCCAGTATAGCAATTTCCTTGGAACGGATACCGTGATGCATGAGAATACAGAAAAATCTGTAAAGAAACATGATACACAGGTGGATATATCCCTTAAGAAACAGCAGGAATTGGATGTACTTAAAGGTAAAGATTACAACTACATGGCAGAGCAGGATGCAGAACCTGGATACGATAAGATAGATGGGATAATAAGTACTCCGTCTAATCTTGATCTTATTGATGGGATTGTAGATTCAGAAGAAGAGATAAGGTTTATTGAGGCCAGCAAGGAAACTCACTCCCCCAATCATCCAATGAATTCTTCTAGTAAGCGCCCGTCTGTGCTTGAAGCACTTGAAAAAAAGAAGGAGATCGTGCAGCAAAGAGAGCAGGATAGATTGTTAGGAGAACTCGAAAAAACACATGATTCCAGCTATGTGAGGTGAAAACATGCCAGAATATACATGTGGTTCCTTTGGAATAAAACTTAATGGATGTGGTGGTACATGGAGAGCTGTCAGGAAGAATGAAGAGGGATTTTTATTGTGGGAATCCGAAACCTATGGCTCTAAAGCTATGAAAGTGCTCACTGATAGAGAAGGTCTTGTCCTTTATAATAAAGCAAGCTCTTTTAAGGATTTTGGAGTTATAACACAGATTTCCAAATATAAACGCGTTCGGGATAGCATTTGCAGAGAACTTCTCGTGAAAGAATTTGGCAAACAGAACGGGAAAACAATCAAAAGGAAGGAAGATAATTCCGAAAAAAAGGAAAATAATACCCAGAATGTCCAGCCGCAATCTGAGGATAGAACTTCAGTGAATGGTTCTTCAGACCAGAAGAATACACCAAAGCGTCCTGAAAAAAGAAAAGCATCCGGTAATAATGCTCATGCCAGGGAATCTGTGATGAGCAAGCTCAGAGAATACCAAAAATATATAGAAGACAAGAAACCTAAAGCGCAGTAGTGGTTTTCCATGTGTTCGTATAAGCTTGAACATAGACTTACACACTTAACTTGACACTCTCAACAAAGGCCATCCAGATTGATGACCTTTTTGGTTCAAATATTAACACTCACATGGTCTGTTTAGAAAATACTTCGCGAATCACTTTCTGATTCATCACTTCTCTGTCTTCGGGAGTCTCACATATCTTTATCTTTGATGCATCCTTTACCCTAAAGAGGATTTCCTCAAGCGACTGTGGTTTGTGGAAAAAGAAACCCTGTGCTAATTCGCAGCCTATTTCCTTAACAAACATTAGCTGGTCTTCTGTCTCCACTCCCTCAATCAGTGTATGTATACCAAGTTTTCCTGCGACGTACACAAGCTCTTTAAGGATCAGCCTGTTAACACCTCCATTGTCATCAAGATGCCTTATGAGCTCCATGTCATATTTGATAAGATCAAATTCAAACTGACTGAACATATTAATTGCAGAGTAACCACTCCCAAAATCATCAAGCCAAAGCTTGTATCCATTTTCTCTTATGCGCCTTAACTGCTCATGAAGATTATCTTCTCCTGTTGCCAGATCCTGTTCAGTAATTTCTACGATGAAATAGCTCTTATCAACATACTGATCCATGCCATACTCATCGTATATCCTGTTCATTTCATCTAAGATATCGGCGTGATCAAAATCCTGTCTCGAAAAGTTCACGGATACCGGCACCAAAGGCAAGCCTTTCTCGTGGCGTATCTTTACCTCACGGCATACCTCTTCGAACATATATAAATCAAGTTTATACAGCAGATGATATCTTAAAAGTGTTGGGATAAACTCTCCAGGTGATATCATGCCACGGTTTGGATCGATCCATCTGGCCAGGCCTTCAAATGCCGCGATTTTTCTGTTCTCTATACGATACAGTCCGTGATAATAGACCTTTATTCGATGCTCTTCAAGTGCCTGTTCTATATTCTCAAGTATATAACGGCTGTTCCAGTATGCCTCTTCAACTTCCGGTGAGAAGAATTCTACAGATCTGTTCATGTCATTCTCTATACGCCTGATGGCATGCTTGGCATGGTCAAGTGCTTCTCCAAGATCCATATATTCATCGATGGGTGCAACTCCAAACCTCAGCCCTGAAGTATTACCAAATGCATCCCTTTGCACTATCTGGTTCGCTTCATTAAGCCTTCGTACCAATTCGTTCTCATCAACCCTGGTGATAGCCACAAAATGGTCATCCGAATATCTTGTAAGCAGGGCCTTGGGAAACTGGGCTTTCAGAGTTTCTGCAGCCAGGCAAAGCAGCCGGTTGCCCTCATCAAAACCATAGTTATTATTGTATGACTGCATTGCAGAGATGTTGGTATAAATGATATGCGGAGTACGCTTTTCAGCACGCACTGTGTTAATCTTTTCTTCACCAAATTCATGCAGATAATTTATATTCGGAAGTTTTGTCAGAGGATCAGTATAAAAGCGATCTTTTTGGAACATCTTATATTCTTTTATCTTATCTATCGTCACTTCTCTGGTTGTAGAAAGATTTGAATACGTAATCACTGCCAGCTCAGTTCCGTCAGGCATTGTCTGCCATTTTCCAAGACCATGCATCTGCACATATTGTGGCGGGACTTCACTACCATCATCCACGGAGTCAATCCTTACACGGAACACAATATCGTAAGGCCCCCTCTGATGAAGAAAGTCATCACTGATCTGAGAAACTATTCCAACATCATCAGGGTGCATGCGCTCAAACATACCTCTTTTGATCCATGCAAGAGCATCATCATTACTTAGTCCCGTATTTTGGGCAAATCCTCCTGACACGAGTACTGGTTCAGCCTTGTGGTCTATGTTCTGGTAATAAACAAACGAAAGCGGACTGCTTTCATACGCTTTTTTCATGTCTTCGGGGAACTTGTACATTGCAGGTCTCCTTATACATCTGATTAATAAACAGCATTACCCACTTTCATTGTATGCTATAAATCCTTGCATAATTGTAATCTGAGCATTAAATATATATAAATTTTCTATATGGCTAAAACTACATAGACAGGCATTTGGGGAGTGTGTGTTCCATGGTTTTTCATTTATTCTTGGTCCTTTTTGCCATCTGGATCAGTATTGTTTTTTAGCATTTCTGCTTCTATGAGCTTGTTAACATAGGCATTTATAGACTCCACACCATGTTCATGCAAAAGCTCTATCGTTCCTTTGGGGAATCGTATGGTCATCGTATCAAATTTATCATCATATTTCTTCATTGCTTTTTTCTGTGCATCAGAAGTCTCTTTTTTAGCCATTAACATATCCTCCAGGCGGGTAATAAGTGTTTGTAATATAACTATAATACATATCATGATATATGAACCATATAATTTTTGACAATATATGAACCATATATTTGTTAAAAGTATACATAGTAGAAAAATCAGAGCTGATGCTATAATCATCCTGTAATACATCTATGGTTCATATACAACGGGTAAGGCGGTGAAATATTATGGATGAAATGTGCGCAAATATCGGTGGGCTTATCGCCAATTGTCTAATGATTATATTGTTTTTCAAGTTTGTATGGCCACTCATATGCCAGTGCATAACGGTGATTGACAGCTTCATATTAACGCTTCTTTTTGGCTTCGCCATTAAGGATAACGTTTTCCATGGATCCTTGCATCCGGTATTTATCATACTGATTTTTGCAGGACTGTTCATTGGCCTCATGTGGCTAATGCACACAAAGTATGGATTTGTCCTGTCTGCTCTGTTCATGTCATATGTGTGGACGGATTTTATAGTAGGGGAGTTCAGCAGACACTGGAAATCTTATGATCTAATATGGGGAATCTTCATTGGTGTATGCAGCTTTCTTCTCATTTTGTATTTCCATTGGAAAGATTATAGCAATTTGTCACCAATGTAATACCATTTCAACAGACTGTTGATGATATTGAGTGAGGAAAGTGCGATATATTAACAAAAAAGGTAATGTCGGCGTCGGCAGGAAAGAGGTTGCTGAAAGGTGCTTCTTTCCTGTTTTTTAGTAGTCGTATTTTTGTTATTTTACGCTGTTGATTAACATAGGTATTTATGCTAATATTTAACCAAACATACGCAAAAGACATAGAAATGCGGAGGATAAGAATGTTATTTACATATAACGAATGTGTAAATAAATATGGATCCAAGTATCTTGTAAGTAAAGCTGTTAAAGCAGGACAGCTATATAAGCAGGAGAGTGGTGTTTATTCAGATAAAGAGTATGTGCCGGCTCTTGCGGTAATAGCCAGAAAATATCCGGATGCTATTTTTACGATGAACAGTGCTTTTTACTACTATGACCTGACAGATGTGATTCCCGAAAAGTTTTATCTGGCGACAGACAGGGACGCCACGAAGATTGCAGATAAAAGGGTGGTCCAGATATTTGAGCGTAGAAATCTCCTTGATCTTGGATTGACAACAATGGACAGGGAAGGGTGTTCCATACGCATCTATTCCCGGGAACGACTTCTTGTCGAACTGATCCGTCACAAGAAAAAAATACCATTTGACTATTATAAAGAGCTGATGCGGAATTACAGGGATATAATATATGATTTGGATATCCCTGCCATAGAAGAATATGCATATGAGGTTCCGAAATCTTCCATGATTATGGAAACACTTCGTTTGGAGGTTTTATGATTGATATCGATGCAATGATAAAGAAATAGAAAACGGATATGGTGATACCAACGCGCAGGCAAAGGTATGCCAGGACCTTATTCTTAAGGCAATAGCAAAGAGCTCGCTGAATCGTAACGTTACCATTAAGGGCGGTGTTGTTATGCGGAGCAAAACTAAGAATGTTCGTAGAGCCACACAGGATCTGGATCTTGATTTCATCAGATATTCTTTAAGTGACGAATCAATAGATGCATTTATTTCTAAGCTTAACTGCCTGGAGGGCCTAACTTTCAAAAGGAAGGGAGAGATAAAAGAACTAAAACAGCAGGATTACCATGGGAAAAGAGTCTATGTAGAAATAACAGATTCCAAAGGGTATTCCATAGAAAATAAGATGGATCTCGGGGTCCACAACAAGCTTGATATAGACCAGGAGGAGTTCTGTTTTGACATTGCATATGATGAGGAGGGAGCCAGTCTTCTGATAAATTCAAATGAGCAGATGATAGCAGAAAAGCTGAAATCCTTGCTCCGCTTTGGAACTCTTTCATCAAGATATAAGGACATCTTTGACATTTATTATCTGAGCCATCACGTGACTAAATCGACAATGAAGAAGTGCTTTAAGACCTTCATTTTTGATGACCCTAAAATGAGAGAAAAGGACATTAATGGCATATTAAGAAGAATTGAAATGATATTTAAAGATAAGCTGTATGTCAGCCATTTGCATTCTAATGAAGTAAACTGGCTTGAAGAGGATGTGGACACTGTTCTTAGTGGGATAATAGCATTTATAAAAAAATCATGACCAGTTAAACTGAATATCCGCTAAATGCATAGATTTGCGGATGAATAAACAAAAAGATGCGTTGAGACAGCTTTTTGGTCTTCTCCAAGGATGTATGGCAGGCACTACACACTGAACATAAAGTACAATTTTATTTATAAAAATGCTATAAACCGCACAATAATCTATAATAATAATGATATAATGAATGTGCATGGGGACATAATTTATCTCCATGCTCTTTTTATTTCTGAAGTTATTGAAGAAAGGTTTCTATATGAAAAAGACATCTTCTTTTAAATTGTTCATTTCTGTTCTTTTTGTTGCATTACTTATAGGATGTGGTACAAAACAAGTCCAAATGCCCTTTGGAAGCACTGATGTTGCAAACATGCAATATACAGATGCTATTAAGCAATTAAAAGATGCCGGATTCACGAACGTAGAAACAGCAACGGAAACTACCACAAATGAAGAAAAGGATAACCTTGTAAAACAAGTGAACGTGTATACTTCTGACTCGTTTTACTTTAGTTCATTCCAGGCAAAACAATGCTATGATTACAACAAAAAAATAGTTGTTTACTATTATATATACGAAAAACCCGTTGCGGAAAATGCCCCTGTAGAAGAAGCTCCTGCGGAGACATCCGCATCTGACGTTTTGGAAACAACTTCGGACGAAAATGTGAAATACGATAAACCAGGAAAGCTTGATATGTCAGATGAAGAATATATAACCCTTATCAAGGAAAAAATAGACGGACAAATTGGTGGAGATACATTATATGGAGAAATTACCTTAGAAAACAGAGTGCTTACGGTCAACGTCAAAATGGCTTCGAGTTATGGCGAAAACGGAGTTCTTCCTGTAGAAGATGTTGCAGAATCATATATATCCTCCATAACTGACAGCATATTAGAAATTGATGATAGCTACTGGGATCGCGTGATCGTTGATTTTGGTTCTGTTGGCATATTTACTGGTGAAAAAGAGGATATAATAAACGGTGAATATGGCAGATACTTTGATATGCCATTTCTCGATAAAAACAAGGAATTATATGCACAAGAAACTTTATCATCATCAGAACCATTGACAACACTTCAAATGTCATATGCCTGGGCTATTGCCAAGCAAGAATGTGACAAGTATCTTTCAGGCGTTAACTACCCAAAAGCTGACTATGTTGCAGTAAAATTTGACAGTGCTGGTGCTGTAATGGTTATGTCCAAACAAATTGAATTAAAATCCAAAGACGAAAAGCAGACGATGCTTTTTGTATTCACACCAGGTAATGAGGATTTTGACCTTCTATCGGATATAACAGTGCATTATTTGTCAGTGGCGGGAAAAGAGTATATTAACGATGATTACTGTGATGATTTCTTTAGTTCGCTTTCACAGGTTGGAGACTGACGATCGGCAAGGCTGATGTCATGACAAAGATCATGCGAGATATTCACCATCTTTCAGATAATGCTAAGATCGGTATCGAGATTTCAAAAATGTATGAGGATACTGACTACTGGTATCTTTTTACTTTTCACAATTATTTTATATACAGAATAGAAAAGGTATCTGTTGTTATAGTAAATATGTTCAATGAGAAAGAAGACTTCATGCTAAAGCTTTTTGGAGTATCAGGGAGAACCAAGGAATCAGTTGACTATTGGGGTGAGTAGCATGATGACTTGTTTGTAAATCAGATAGGATATTTTGAAAAAGATTATAACGTAATTGTGTGGGATGCTCCTGCACATGGAATGTCGAGACCGTATCGTGGTTTTTCATATGAGAAAGCTGCTAATGATGTGATTAAGATTCTTAAAGAGAATAAAATAGATTCGGCAGTGCTTATTGGACAGTCCATGGGTGGGTATATTGCACAATCCGTTATAAAGAGATTTCCGGAATATGTTATAGCTTTTGTATCTATTGATAGTACTCCTTTTGGTGAGAAGTATTATTCTAAAATTGATAGATGGATACTCAAACATTTTGAAGGAATGTCAAAGCTGTATCCTGATAAATCGCTTCGTAAAGCTATAGCTAAGCAGAATACGAATTCTAAACATGCATATGAAAACATGTATAATATGCTTTCTGTATACGATAAAGATGAGTTGTGTCATCTAATGGCAATTGGTTATGCTGGTTTTATGGAAGACAACTGTAATCTGCAGATTAATTGCCCAACACTTTTGATTGTTGGTGAAAAGGATAATACTGGAAAAGTTCGTCAGTATAACAAAGCTTGGTCTAATGATATTAACGTTCCAATAACATGGATTAGAGATGCAGCTCACAACTCAAATGATGATCAGCCTGAGCAAGTGAATCGAGGCATAAAGGAGTTTTTGCTGCGTATTGCTGAGTGATAATTCAAGTTTGTAGAGATAATGTGTTAGCGCGTTATATTGGAATTGAACTAAGTCGCTGCGCGACGGCCTGCCAAGGCTGTGGCGCAGCGTTT
>NZ_CAMVPU010000033.1 GCF_947169445.1 uncultured Butyrivibrio sp.
AGCCAGTGGCTTTTATAATACAATATTCAATTTACACCATTATAAGGACGTTACTTTCAATCTTTCCATTTTAATATGCTCGCATGCTGTGAAATAGCCATTGCCAATTCATCATTGATTTTAAAAGGCATATTAATAGGGGGATATAAGCATTTTCATATGATGATCAGATTACTTGACCGATTATTTAAGCTAAAAGGCTTACTAATGCTGCTTTAATAAGAGTTTCATATGATGATGAATATGGTTATCAGGATAACGCTTTCATATAAGCACCGAAAAACACGCGGATTATAAGCAAATAGCAGCAGGAGTGTATGAATTAGCTATGGTAACACTTGAGGATAGATTAATTTCCTATGCAAGTGTCCGGTTATCAAGATACCGTCAATTATCGCTGACCAAAGACACGCGAAGTCAATGCCCGTTTAATTTTGAGTGTTTGCCTATAAACTACTCTACACTCATATCTTGCGTTTATGCTTCACCGCGTGCTTTCATTGCGTACAACGAAATGAATTCTTCTTTATTTTGCACAACGGTCTACGAGATAATGACAGCAATTATTTTTCTCTCGCTATGTCGTTATTTGCTGCACCGGATAACGTTATCAAAAGAAATATCAGATATTTCATGATGAATTATCGAATGGATAATCAGAAAAATAGCAAGGCAACGCAAATTCTCCAATCTTACAATGCAATCTAGCCAGCTCGCCGGATTGTTCCAAGATTCTGAGCCTGAGGTAAAGAAAACAGCCACCGCGTAAGCGGCTTGCCCTTGATAGTGCAAAGAATAATTGCTACAATGCTGCCTTCGACGGAGAAAAAGAAGATTGTTCCTGAGTTCCTCGCCGTCGGTGAGACGTTCGCAGCAATTATTCTTTGTGCTGTCAAGGGTGTGCGTCCTGATGCTTTAACGTAGATTATTGCTACAGTAACTATTTTCATATAGTTTAAGCGGATTTGAATCTACCGGGTATCACAACTACATATTTTCCTATAATTTCTCCAATCTTTGCCTTATATTCCTTGGCTCTTCACTGCCCTTGCTCCCTCCACGATAATGTGTTAACATTCATAGGCAATTTAACGATCTGTATTTCATATTAAATCATATAATTAGTAGGGAAAACCGATGTCAGATACAAGGAACAAAGAAATCGAAAGAAGTATAATCAAAAAGTTCAGGCCGGAACTCTGGAGCCAATTTACCAAGGCGATCAACACCTATGAGCTTATCAAGGACGGCGACAAAATCGCAGTCTGCATCTCCGGCGGCAAGGATTCCATGCTTATGGCCAAGCTCTTCCAGGAGCTACATCGGCATGGTAAAAAGAACTTCGAAGTCGAATACATCGTTATGAATCCCGGCTACAACACCGCCAACTACGAGAATATCCTTAAGAACCTTGAGCTGATGCAGGTTCCTGCCACAGTCTTTGATTCTGATATCTTCAAGGTTGTGGACAAGGAAGTGGAAGGTTCTCCCTGCTACCTCTGTGCCAGAATGAGACGCGGCGCCCTCTATGCCAAGGCAAAAGAGCTGGGCTGCAACAAGATAGCTCTTGGTCATCACTATGATGATGTCATCGAGACAATACTTATGGGAATGCTCTACGGCGGGCAGATCCAGACTATGATGCCTAAACTTCACAGTTCCAATTTCGAAGGCATGGAACTCATAAGACCTCTCTACCTCATAAGAGAGGAAGATGTAAAAAAGTGGGCAGCCTACAATGATCTCAAATTCATCAACTGTGCCTGCAGAATGACCGAGATGCTGGCAAAAGAAAATGACCTGGACTTCGGAAGTAAACGCGCCGAGACCAAGGCCCTGATCGCGAAGCTACGTGAGATGAGCCCATACATCGAGGCAAATATTTTTAAGAGTGTTGAGAATGTTCACTTGAACGCCCTGATTGCCTACAAGACACCGGATGGAAATCGACACCATTTCCTGGATAGGTATGATGAATACTCAGAATAATAAACTATCAAGGGGAGTCAACCTCTCGATAATTAAATCAATCAAACGTGAACCTGTCGAAGCTATAGGTCTCCTCACTATCATCCGATACAAATTCAAAATAAACGGCATGTTTGCCGATTACACCTGCTTGCAGCATCGCCTTTGCTTCATTGCTGTTGCCATGGAATATAAGGTCAGCCAGTACCGGCCCATTATAGGAATCGATATGGAGTCTGACCTTTAGCTTTTTTACCGTTTCAAGAACAACAGTCACAGCTTTAGGCGTATTTTGCCCAAACTGAAGATATCTGAAGCCTACAGTTGTTCCATCTGTAATTCCAACTACAGGAGTTGAAATGTCCTCTCTTTCTTCATAAGATGGCCTTACATATGCACGTGTTTTACTGCCGTAGATATGACAGGCATAACCTGCGGAAATCCAGGAATAAGCATCAAGTCCGTTAATCTGAGGCCCCTGAGAAGTCATTTCAACAGGCTTAGAAGAAACCGGCTCTCCTGCAAGATACTTCACATCTCCGATAAAGAGTTTGCCGTCTGCTCCCATAGCTACATCTATTGGTTCAAGCATAGCCTGCCTTGAGTACTCGTTAACACCGGTCTGGCGATGGTAAAAGACATACCACTTTCCGTTCACTTCCATGATGGAGCCGTGATTATTTCCCCACTGGTAGGTCATTGTACCTACCCCCTCTGCATCATGCAGGATCTCACCTCCGTTGAAGCTGATATCGCCACCATCATGAAATGGTCCGAAGGGTGAATCACTGAAGCGATATGAAAGAAATCCGTTATTGTCTGTAAATACGCCAAGTTCCGGCACCGGCTTCTCATAGCGTTTGGAATAAATATAAACATATTTTCCCATTACTTTTCTTGGACTTGAGGCTTCAAAAAAGCCATCGATCAGCGAAATATGGCCGTCATCCACCGGATTCCAGGGACAGGTCGAATGCCCCAGCGGATTCTCCACCAGGGTTTCCATTTTAATCGTAGCCATATCCTCTTCCAACTCTGCTATATAGCATGGAGCAGCACATCCGCCCCAATATGCATACACTCTGTCGTCATCATCCACCAGAATTCCCGGATCAAAGCCAAGTTTTGTATTTACCGGATTTTCAAAGGGTCCCCAGGGAGTTCTTGAGCTTGCAACCACTACAAGACTTCCACAGCGCTCTGCAGCGTACATATAGTAGGTGTCTCCTCTTTTTACCACGTCCGGAGCATACAGAATTGAATCAAAATGAGTTTCATAAGCAACGCCATGGCACTTCCAATCGGTAAGGTCCTCTACAGGCGCAGACCACACCACATAGTTTCTTCCGCAGTACTTGTCTCTTTCAATATCATGAGAACCATAGACATAAACTCTCTTTTCGCCGTTATGCTCAAACACTCTGGGTTCTCCATCCGGAACATGTTCCCAAAGCGGCATGTATGGGTTAGCGCCTTTGATATATTTCTTCATTGCAATATTCTCCTATATCCTACGTTGAAGTAGCAAATATAATGATAGATGATAACTAACAAATTTCATGCCTAAATATCTAACGCCATTCCCCCTGACAATATGTCAACAGACACTTACCCCAGAGGTCATATTCATCATCATTATTTAAACGTTTGTTTATCATTCTCAATTAGCTCCTTTAATCTTTCAAGAAGTTTTTCAATTTCATCTCTTCTTTCATCCACATTCTCAGGATGCCCCCAATAAAAATCCACCCAATCATTAACATTTTCTTTAATATCGGAATAAAGCATCTTACTGAACTCGACCATGTTAACCTTTATATACTCATGCCCTATTCCACCTGGTTCAGTAAGATCTGGTCCTTTTTCCCAAATAATATGGCAATCCCACCCAACAACACATATAAATGTTCCCGGATCCGTTTCTCCTATAACGCAAAATGGGTTCTTTGTCTCGAGTCCATGAATTGCTTGTCTAACCCATTCAAATGGTATATCATCAACGAAATCAAGCGTATATTGGGAAGTTCCCTCTAGCTTAAAATTTGTATATCCATTATCTGGCTTTGATAACATATCGTATATCTCCTTGCTTTTTCCATTTTTGAATACAGCATGAAACTTATCGGAACCTTCCCATTCTCAGCATTAACCGGTGTCCCTGCATATTATTTTTTTAGAACGTGTGGTACCTATTACTTTCCTGTGCAGTTAGTAGCTCCTAAAGATTAGAGCCAGAAACTATACCAACTTATTTTATTTTAGAAAAATACCATCTTTCTCTATCTCATATAATTCGAAAATAACAAAATCTCCAAGTTCAAGATTGCATCCCCTCTCCAAAAGTCCATTCCTGATTTCTAGATATCTATTCATCTCTTGTTTACTATCTAGTAATCCAAATTTATTCAATAATATATTTTTGTACTCATCCAACCTTTCAAAATGTAATTCATTATATATGGCAGAATAGTACGAACCTCCTGAGTATGCGTAATCATATCCTAGAAAAAGCTTTTCCCCCCACATGATATTGGAACCATCCGGTAGCTTATTATCAGTACAACAAAGTATGATTCTATAATCTATTTTGTTCTCTGTAGATACTCTTATATATTCATTGATGTACTCAGGATCATTACACACATCAACATAAGAATCATCCCGCCAAGATAGTTCTATCTTATTTTCAAAATATCCTTCAAATGAATCAGGATACAGTTCATTTAAATACCAATTATCTCCATCTACTCCCTGATATGTCCGATTTTCCCTTTTTTGAAATATCACTCCGTTATTCACAACAGGCCTCCTTAATCATTCGTTACTAATCCCCAAGTTCAACGGGGATTAGTAACCAAATACCATTCCCAAAAACTATTGGTACTTTTGTTTGCTTTAATCAATTTCGAAAAGGAACGTGAAACCTATAAATATGTGTATGATTCATAAAGTTGCCACCTGGAAAATGTAAACCGCTTCCAATATATGCCTGATGATGCTGAGGAACTCCATATTCGGTAGCCCATTCGTCTAAAATCTTTGCTTCTTCATAACTTATAGGGTTTCCATTTTTAGCTTGTTGCACGGCTTCTTTTGAAATATCAAATAAAGCCTTTTGATCTGGTGTTTGGCTCTTTGATATATTTTCACCTGCATTTTGAACAGCATTTGCTCCTTCAACAATATCGGCAGCACACATATTATGTACAAGCACTTCATTATCTCCAACAAAATATGTGTGATAATCTTCTACCGCAAAATTATAAACAGGTATAGGGCTCTGCAGATGCTCCCAGCGCACAGTCTGAAGATGTAATTCATTTCCTTCGGAATCCACAAGTACGGAATGTTCACTTAATTCACCAGCTGGAACAAAACCACGGTCCTTTACATAGAATGGGTGTGATGGAGTAGTTATTATCTCTTCATCATCTATAATAAGGTGAACAAGTTCAGTTGATTCATTTATATATACTTCAATAACTCGTTTGTATTCTCCATCTCCTGTCTCAGGGTCCTCTGAAAGCACTATGTCTCCAGGCTTAATGTTCTCTATCGGAACCTTCCCATTCTCAGCATTAACCGGTGTCCCTGCCAAAAAGCACGCTGTCGCCCCAATTCCACCAGCAATGGCAGCTACTGCTCCTCCAATTATAGTCCCACCTAAGAAAGCATCAGCAGCACTATCATATGCAGCCTGCCATATCTCATCAGCATCCGCGCCATTCATGTATGCTATTCCGGCGCTTATTGCCCCAATCGCCACAGAACAGAATGCCTGGCCAGCAACCGCTGCAATAAACACTGTCTGCAAAGCACAAGCTGATATGCCCAGTTCAGGAGCAATTGCTGCTATTCCCGCTGCTAAAGCGATGGTTGCAACAATAGCCAATCCACAGCCTATTTTCTGCTCATTGCTCATTTGCGGCCACATTCCGGAATCATCTATCTTATTTACCGGATCATTATCGCAGTATGCAAATAAATTGAAGCCATTTACATCAGAAGATACACCAGCTATCTGTGAATCAGCACTTATAAACCTATGCACCTTAGGATCATAGTACCTTGCATTCAGATAATAGAATCCCGTCTCCTCGTCGTAATAGTATCCCCTGTAACGAAGCGGGTTCTTGTCAAGAATCCCCTGCTCATCCCGAATGGTAACTTCCTTCTTCTTAATCGTAGTGGTAAAGACGTTCTCAGTCTTTGATACTGGATTGCCCCAGAGATCATATTCGTAAGTTCCAACAAGGGTTGAATCGCTGCACCTATAGATTCCTATGATGTCGCCTTGACCATTTCTTGTATAGAAATAGTAGGTTTCTTTGCTATAATTACCATTTTCCTTTTCCTGGTAGCCAATCTCTGTTACTAATCCGTCAGCATCATAATAGAAGTTTAGTCTGTACTCATCAGTCTCCTGAGCAAGAAGCATTCCTGCATTGTAGATGTATACAGTCTTTTTTCCATCAACATCCTTTGAAAGTCTCTGTCCGTCACTAAAATAGCTGTACTCATATGAATGATCACTGTTTGAGACCATGCAAAGGCTTCCGCTACTGGTATCCCAGGACATGTCATAGCCAAGATACTTTTTGGGATTGCCGCAATCATCATAGGTTATATCATTTCCATTATAGCTTATAAGCTTACAGTACTCGTAACAGATGTAAGGCTTCCATTACTTCAAGCATCATATTACATTAGATTGGATAGACCTATTTTCTTGGCTTCTGCTAGAGACTCCAGTGATAAACGTCAATTCCCTTCCTATTTGAAGAATAAGAAATATATGGCCATCGGATGCATTTAATCAAGCCGATGGCCAAAAACTGTATGGTTTGTTTGCTTAAACGTGTTTACATTATTCTGTCTTTTTGATTTGTAGCTTCATACAATTATCATTACTTGTAGCTATCTGTGTACTTGCTCCTGCCTCATCCGACATCAAAACTGCTATTTCACGCGCAATATTTCTTAACCCCTCCATATTCGCATTTATCGTTATTTGATTCTCAATTTTCTCGATGTTTACTATTGGCTCAGACTGGTTCTCGTCTTTACTCATAGGAAGTATTGCCTGCTCATTAAAGAACAGCCTTTCCTGAGAAACCTTGCCCTCAGGTTCTAATTCTATTCCAATCGATTCCATGTCGGAAATAAGTGGATATCCATCTTCCTTCCGAACATAAAGTGTATTCATTCTTTCGTGAGCGCATGACTCAAACCAAGCAAACCCATTTTTATAAAATGCAATATCAGAAGGATAATAAGGATAATCCCAATCCCAAAGACACCCTACATTTTCCAATATGGAGAAAGTTTCCATAGATGACTTATACGTTACTAGTTGGCAAATAGGTTTATGATCATTTAACTGCTTTGTCAAAGGCCATTCAAGCACTTTTTTTGAGCCAATTTTATATTTTTGTAATTGTTTCTGTATATCCTTCACAGTATTTTTAAACTTCTCATTCTCAACCCTTTTATAATATAAAAGTGAAAATGAATCACTATATGAAAAAAGTACTGCAAACAGTTTTCTCGTAATTTCTTTATCATCACAATTTATTACATAATAAGAATCATACACAATAGTTTCCTCCTGCAACTTAACTAAAATACCATATATGAACTGAAAAATAACCAGTATGGTTCCGCGTAGGATGATAATGATAAAAATATCCCTCATCACCATGGATTTCTGGTTCTACAGCGTTACGATATCCATTAAGTCTCAATATCAGCATTGCTGCTTCTTGAGAAATACACATTATACTTCCAAGCATAGATACCCTTAGACGTGCTTCTTCCAGTGTTAATGATTCAAAAAGGTATACCTCTTTATTTATCAATTCTGCTGCCCAATAACTAATCTTTTGTTCTTTTGCATCACTAATTGATATTTCAATAGCTTTTGTACCCTCTTTAATTCGTTCCCTTCTCCGGTTCAGCTCCTCAATACAGTATGTGAGTATAATAGCACCACATATTAATGCAGAGACTGCATCAGCTGGACCAATCGCAGGTGAATCTGCTAATGCAATCCCGCCTGCAAGCGCCAATTCACCTGAGGATTGCTGTATAGCCACATTTAGAATACTCCATACTTCTTCCCAGCACTGGCCCGTATAATCAAAACGATTAATTGGGTCATTTCCACAGTATGCATACAGATTGTAGCTAGTTATCTCCCCTTCAGCTCCTAAATTTGATGCACTGTCAGCACTAATAAACCTATGAACAACCGGATCATAATATCTTGCATTAAGATAATAGAATCCCGTCTCTTTATCGAAATAATATCCTCTGTATCTAAGGGGATTCTTACCAAGGATGCCCTGCTCATCTGTTATGGTTACAGTCTTGCCATTTACTTTCTTGGTAAATACATTCTCATTCTGTGATACAGGATTGCCCCAGAGGTCATATTCATAAGTTCCTACAAGAGTTGAATCCTTGCATCTGTAGATGGCTATGATGTCTCCCTGTCCGTTTCTTGAATAGAAATACCTGGTCTCATCACTATAACTTCCATTATCCTTGGTCTGATAGCCTATCTCAGTTACAAGGCCGTCAGCATCATAGTAGAAGTTCAGTCTGTAGTCTTTGGTTTCTTCATAAAGGAGCATTCCTGCATTATAGATATATGCAGTCTTCTCTCCACCAACGTCCTTGCTAATTCTCTGGCCGTCGCTGAGATATGTGTAGTTGCAGTCTTTACCATTTGCATTAACAAAAGTGAGGCTTCCATTAGTGGTATCCCAGTCCATATGATAATCAAGATACTGCGTAGGATTGCCACACTTGTCATAATCTATCGTTTTGCCATTATATTTTTTGAGCTGATCTTTCCAGACAGGGTCATATTCATAATAGTTGTGTATATCCCTTTTGGCTTCAGGGTCCCATACTACTTCTTCAGTAATGTTCCCGCCATCATCATAGGTGTAGTAATAAGTTTTTGGCTGGCCGCTCTTGTAAGACTCCTTTGCCTTTACTACTTCACCGAAGGCATCATAAACATACCCTCTTGTGTATTGACCGGGAATAGTATTCACGGTACGGTTACGCTTAACATCGTATTCTTCATTAATACCGCAGATATTTCCTCTGTTGTCATATTCTTTTTAAAAGGATGACAAACTTCTCTTATATCTTGGTAGCCCCTTTAAGGCCGAGCGGGGTCACTGCCCCCACTCGGCGCTTTTACCTAAAATCGGTTATTCCGCCTCTTTTTTATCGCAATACCGTCCGTTACCATTATGCTTTTCTATGTCCTTGAGCTTTATATTTTCATCACGGTTTACCGTTATTTCCAAGGAATAAAGAATAATAACAATTCTATTCTTTGGCATAAATGTCGTATTATCATAAACCATACCCTCTATAAGCATTTTACCATCCCGTCCCAGAATATCTGTAATAATCACGTACTCATCTAGAAAATGCCCCTTCTCAATATCGCATAAATGGTACAATTTTCCAATTACATTTAACTCTGTATCAATGGAATACTCAAATACCTGAACATCATAATTAATATCTTCAAATGCAAAAAACTCAATTTCATAACACTTATTATCAATTCCATATACACTAAAGCAGATTGAATCATTTCTAACACAAAATGAATCCACTCTCGCATCATGCATATAATGGTTATTTACAAAATCCTGTATCTTCATAAATATCGTCTCCAAAATTATATATCCCAACCAAAACTTCTTAACCATTCAATCATTTTTTTAGTCAAGTGCGGGATTATCTTACCTCCTTCATGCCCCCATGTTCCATCTTTATTAAGTGTTTGGTACATATCCCCAAAATGCACATGTGGCTGCGTTACGTTACCACTTGTGTTAACTCCATCAACTCTTTCTATCCCTTTAGGAGCTAAACCTTTCATTATTGCTCTATTCATCTGATTTACCAAATCCGCCATAGCGCACATATTATGTACGAGAACTTCGTTATCTCCTACAAAATATGTGTGATAATCTTCTACCGCAAATTATATACAGGTATAGGGCTCTGCAGATGCTCCCAGCGCACAGTCTGAAGATGTAATTCATTTCCTTCGGAATCCACAAGTACGGAATGTTCACTTAATTCACCAGCTGGAACAAAACCACGGTCCTTTACATAGAATGGGTGTGATGGAGTAGTTATTATCTCTTCATCATCTATAATAAGGTGAACAAGTTCAGATGATTCATTTATATACGCCTCAAGAACACGTTTGTATTCTACATCTCCTGTCTCAGGGTCCTCTGAAAGCACTATGTCTCCAAAATTGGTACCAGTCACTGTGAAAATAAGTTCACAGTGACTGGTACTTTTATCTTATGGATTAATAAGGCTCAAAAGTGGTCCCTACACTTTCTTAATATCTAAATACATGGATCCTCACTATATATTACAGAAACTCCATCATGTATTTTTTCAAAACTGAAGGCTTCAATTAATGAGTAAAAGCAATCAAGCGTATTATTAAAAGCCTCTTCTTGCGTATCTCCTCGTCCAATCACATTTATATATTCCCTATTATCGTTTTGAACAAGCAAATTAGCATATCCGCAAAACTTTCCTTCCATATTTTCATATATTTTTACTTTGTATCTTGCTGCTGGCGCCTTTACTACATCCCAAACATCATACTCTGCAACACATTTTTCAATCGCAATTACATTACTATTATATTTTTTTAAGTCTTTCCAGCTATTCAACTTATACCTCCATTTAAAGATTAAGAAATAAATGGCCTTTACTTAATACATATCAAAATCCATATAACCAATCTTGTTATCTAAACTTTCAACATTTTCTCCAATGACCTTATATAAATATTCAACAGTCCTATTGATAACTTCTTCAACAGTTCTTCCTTCCATACATATGCCATAGTATGCTCCAAGCTTATCCGCAATAGTAATGCTTGTAATTCCCTCGTAATAATTGTCATTGACCTGAAACACCTTAATGCCAAATCTCCTGTCAGGAATGATCTTTACTCTAATTAAATATTCTCCAACCTTTTTCTTAGGTTTTATATGACCCTTGGCCATCCTATTCGTCCAATCTTCCATATCGCCCCCTTAATGGTTTATAAGGCCAAAAGAGATAATAGTTCCATCAGGTGCAACATCAATGTATTTACCATTTTTCATGAACCTAGTTGCACCCTCGACAAATCCATCTAGTGGTTTACCAGTAGCGCCTCGCAGGTTTCTTAAAAAATTTAATGCTTTCTGATAATAGTCAGGTACAGAATCTGCACCGACCTCATCTCCATGTCTAATAAAATGGTCTTCCAATGAATTAATAATTGAGTCATAACTGCCCTGATTCCAATTACTGTACGCCCCATATCCATCATCCAAACCACACGTATTATGCACAAGTACTTCTATATTCCCTACAAAATAGGTGTGATAATCTTCTACCGCAAAATTATAAACATGTATAGGGCTCTGCAGATGCTCCCAGCGCACAGTCTGAAGATGTAATTCATTTCCTTCGGAATCCACAAGTACGGAATGTTCACTTAATTCACCAGCTGGAACAAAACCACGGTCCTTTACATAGAATGGGTGTGATGGAGTAGTTATTATCTCTTCATCATCTATAATAAGGTGAACAAGTTCAGTTGATTCATTTATATACACCTCAAGAACACGTTTGTATTCTACATCTCCTGTTTCAGGATCCTCAGAAAGAACATACTCACCAGCTTTGATGTCTTCTATCGGAACCAGCCCTTCATCTGTTGAAATAACTGTCCCCGCCACAAAACAGGATAATCCTTCAATTCCGCCAACAACAGCTGCTGTTGCTCCACCAACTATTGTCCCTCCGAGAAATGCGTCCGCAGCGGCATCATATGCTGCCCGCCATATTTCATCGGAGCTCGCTCCTTTAGCATATGCTATTCCGGCGCTTATTGCCCCAATCGCCACAGAACAGAATGCCTGGCCAGCAACCGCTGCAATAAACACTGTCTGCAAAGCACAAGCTGATATGCCCAGTTCAGGAGCAATTGCTGCTATTCCCGCTGCTAAAGCGATGGTTGCAACAATAGCCAATCCACAGCCTATTTTCTGCTCATTGCTCATTTGCGGCCACATTC
Source organism: uncultured Butyrivibrio sp. (assembly GCF_947169445.1). Classification (GTDB taxonomy): domain Bacteria; phylum Bacillota; class Clostridia; order Lachnospirales; family Lachnospiraceae; genus Butyrivibrio. The sequence continues at coordinate 12,101 of NZ_CAMVPU010000033.1, forward strand.
CGGAATCATCTATCTTATTTACCGGATCATTATCGCAGTATGCAAATAAATTGAAGCCATTTACATCAGAAGATACACCAGCTATCTGTGAATCAGCACTTATAAACCTATGCACCTTAGGATCATAGTACCTTGCATTCAGATAATAGAATCCCGTCTCCTCGTCGTAATAGTATCCCCTGTAACGAAGCGGGTTCTTGTCAAGAATCCCCTGCTCATCCCGAATGGTAACTTCCTTCTTCTTAATCGTAGTGGTAAAGACGTTCTCAGTCTTTGATACTGGATTGCCCCAGAGATCATATTCGTAAGTTCCAACAAGGGTTGAATCGCTGCACCTATAGATTCCTATGATGTCGCCTTGACCATTTCTTGTATAGAAATAGTAGGTTTCTTTGCTATAATTACCATTTTCCTTTTCCTGGTAGCCAATCTCTGTTACTAATCCGTCAGCATCATAATAGAAGTTTAGTCTGTACTCATCAGTCTCCTGAGCAAGAAGCATTCCTGCATTGTAGATGTATACAGTCTTTTTTCCATCAACATCCTTTGAAAGTCTCTGTCCGTCACTAAAATAGCTGTACTCATATGAATGATCACTGTTTGAGACCATGCAAAGGCTTCCGCTACTGGTATCCCAGGACATGTCATAGCCAAGATACTTTTTGGGATTGCCGCAATCATCATAGATTATCTCATTTCCATTATAGCTTATTAGCTTGTCTCTCCAAACAGCATCATAAACATATTCCCCTGTATCATCTTCATTCTTGTCGTTATCATGTACGAGCTCGGAAATGATATTTCCACCGGCATCATAAGTATAGTAATAGTACTTTACAGTTCCATCCTTATACTCTTCTTTTGCTCTGACCACCTGTCCAAAAGCATCATAGTTGTAGGTCCTTGTCGGTTCAATGATTGCTACAGTACGACTATATGGAACATTGTACTCTTCCTGAATACCGGTTATGTTTCCCCTGTCGTCATAATCATATGTAAAGCATGAATCTATGGTCTTTGGCGATTTTCCAATGGTGTTTGCATAGGTCTCAACTCTGTTCTGGGTTCCTGTATATGACTTTGAGGACGCCTCTGCTTTCTTGTATCCCACATGAGTGAAAAGCCGCTTTGATACAACAACCTTTTCCCTGGGAGAATACTCTGTAGCTTTGAGTCGTCTTAAACTGTCATATCCATACTTTTTGAAACTGTTATCCGGGAAAATATTTTTTGCATTATTGCCATCCTTGGCATAAGTATACACATAGCTCTTTATCTGCCTGATGTTACCTTCTTTTATTTCTTCGTTAAGATTCTCCACCTTGCCCAGAGTATTATAGATATACCAGAGCCTGCTGTAACAGTCTATGCCTTCCTTTGACCCGGTTACGGCAGAGTCTGTGACTTTCCCTGTATCACCATAGGCAAAGTTTGTCTCAAAACCTGTATATTCGTCTCTGTGAACCGCAAGATTACCATCATTGTAATATCTGTAGCTGTCCACATGATCCTCTGTGCCTTCAAGAGTACTTCTTACTTCTGATATATTTCCATACTCATCGCTTTTTGTAGTTGTTGTCCTGCCATCAGCATATGTTGTACTTTTAAGGCTGCCATTATTATCACCATAGTTATTGGTTTGAATCGGTATGCCAGCAATTGTTGTGGCTATTACATTTCCAAAGTCGTCGTATTCATAGCCATAGGTAAAACCATTATGTTCTATGCTCTCAAGATCAGAATCATTCTTATATTTATAACTTACAGTACGAGTCGCACTGCCATCCGTCTTTGTAACCCCCGTGATTCTGTCATCTTTACCATATTCGTAGTTTACAGTAATGCGTTTCTTTACATCTCCTGTAAACCAGTAAACGATTTTGTTCTTAACTGATTCTATAAAGTCAAGGTCATAGTCTTCAATACAGTAGCAAGTGTCATAGCCTGGCTGTTCCTCAGAAAGCAGAAACCCTCTATTAGAGTCATATTCGTAGTAAGTGGCTTCTCCTGATTCATCTGTTTTTGAGGAAAGATAATTCCCATCATCCGAATAGGAGCAGGATGTATGAAGTTCCAGTGGCTTATTTGTAGCATTTCCCTCCTCATCCCTTGTAATGTCCACATGGGTCGAGACCGTCTTCTGGTTTCCGTATTTATCATATGTCATATGGGCAGAAGGGCCAACGCTTGCCTTTACACTCGTATTGTTATTCGTAGAATCATAGTTGTAGTTATAAGTTACCCCACCAGGTGTAACCTTTTTGTTCATACGTCCGTAGGTGTCATAACCATAAGCAGTCTGCTTTTCAGAAACACATACGCCAAGTACCCTTCCGCTGCTGTCATACTTTTTACTCTGAATATTTACTTTTGACAGCTGAAGACCGTCTATATAAATGTCGCCGATGTTATCATAAAAATTTATAGAAAACTCAGTCTTTCCCCACTGGTGTGCAGGAAGGATAAGAGTAAAATACTTCCAGCCTTCGCTGTAGTCATCAAGCTCCAGAGTCGACTTAAGGACCTGCGCATCGCTTTTATGATAGGCCTCTACCGTAAGCACCCTGTTTGTCCTTATTGGGGTTGTATCCGTTCGCACAAAGCCTGAGAAGATATAAGAAGCTGTCTTTTTCCCAAGATCCACGCTGCACTTAAGATACTTGTCTTTCCCTGGTTCTCCCTTTATGTGATAGCAGTTATCACCATCAATGCCGTCTTTTATTATCTCATCACTATATTTTACGTTCTTGAAATTTTTCCATTCATCAGGAAGACTTCCGTCAGGATTATCGAAATTGCCGTCTTCAAGTATATTGTAATCGTTGGCAAGATCTCCATTCTCTAGCTGAGCACAGTCGAAAACAAGCGCTCCTGAAGGTTTGTCTCCGGTCCTCTTAGCGTTTATGCAAACTGTCACATCGCTTTCATGTTTAAGATCAAATGATACCGAAAGTCTCTCCCATCCATCTCCTATCTTTTTACTTGTTGTCTCTGATATAGCCGAACTTACAGCAAGCTCTTCATTGCCATCTCTTACTGATAGCCATCCTTTGGCGTCGTTTAAGTTTATCCCCTTCGCGTAGCAGGAAAAAGTGTATGATCCCGATTTCAGATTACTTATGGTCTGTGTTTCTGCAGTTTTCTGTCCATCAAGCTTTGACGCATTAAAGTTCAGAGCATATTTTCCGATATATGGAGCCTTTGCACTGTCAAATACGCCATCTCCCTCCCATAAACCTTTTCGTTCGAAACTGTGATTCAAAAGATAATTATGGGTTGGCCTTCCTGATACGGCATTATCCTTTACCTTATTTCTCACTCCTTCATCCGCTTCAGCATCATCCTGGGCAGCTGATGAGCTTGTTGTCTCAGTGGAACTGTAACTTGTTGGCTTACTGCCTTTTTCAAGCTGGATATTATCGAACCAGGCTGTGCCATCACCGACAGCGCACATATAAATATAAATCTTGGTGTCATTATCAAAAGTGTATGTAGTCCAAAACCTTTTAAAATCATCCTCTTCGTATCTTGAAAAGGTCTGTCCTTTTTCCGGTTCCATACAATACTCTTGGTAAATGACAGCTCCGCCATCGACTTCTCCACTGGTATGAATCACATATGAGATTGTGTATGTTCCTGCAGGTACTTCTTTTGTTTGATAAAAGAATGCAGCTTTATCCTCTTTGCATATGTTGATTCTGGCTGCCTTTTTTCCAAGATATACCTTATCGTTAGCATGAAGATTAACATTTTCGCTACACCCTTCCGGTATTATCCAAAAATCCCTTTCATCCTCGAATCCGGAATTATCAATGAGGTTAACAGCCTTAGAGGGCCTCTGGTCATCAAATGAAGTCTTGGCATAGTGCTTTACCCCATCCGTATAGGTAACTGCATTTGCACCAATAACCTCTCCTTTACTGTTCTGGGAATAAACAGATACAACACGTCCCTTTTCATCAAAGACTTCCGTGTTGAATACATCATCGCCATCACCATAACAATCATTCTTTCCACTGAATCGGTATGTCACTGTGCTGTTATTGCCATAGTTTATCGAATAGGTCTGACCAGTTTTTCCGCCCCGCGCTTCGCTTACCTGTACAATCCTTCCACCTGCATGTGTAAAGTTAATACTGTAACCGGAATCATCCTGCATACTGCAAAGAAATCCATCTTCATAGTTATATACTGCTTCTTTTAAACAGGAACCGCCCTCTTCCTTTAAGTACTCGATTCTTGTAATATCACCATCATTGTATGAATACTTATTTTTACCATCATGCCTTGGATCTGTTACTGATAAAAGCCTGTCCTGCTCATCATAACTAAGTTCAGATCTGTTTCCCACAGCATCTGTAACAGAAGTGATATGATACTCTTGCGGAATCATCTCTTCTGCCAGTGCTTTAATTTCATTTGCAGCCTTAACTGCATTTCCTGCAGATGATGTAAGATTCGATCGCTTTCCCTCCGATAGATACAGTTTCTGCTGCTGAAGCTTCTTTTTTATGTTCTGCAACTTAGTAGCAATACGGATATCAGTCTTAGCCCTGGCACCGGAGCACAGTGAGTCAGTTATGCTTATACCATTTATGATTTCAGACTCAATGGCATCTGAAATAGTCTTTAATTTTTCTTTTCCTCCAGATAATTCTTTGATTCTGGAAAGGCTCTCTGTAAGTTCGTCAAAACCTGATAAATCTTCAGTAACTTCACCATATGCTTCCAGAGTAAGCGCTATCTCGTTTCTTTCCCTTTCTATCTCTTTGTTATTCTTGTTTTTTGGATTTTTCCCATTTTCATATTTATTGGAATCAGTGATAAGCGCAAGGCATCCGTTTTTGTCAAAGTACTTTACTGTAGATGAGCTTTTATTGATCAGTTTTAGAGGATAAGTATCCTTAAGAGTCTTATCCTTGACAGGTACAATGTACAGTTTTAAACCATCCTCATCTTCTGCAGCAGGATAAGCCCCATCCTTTGAAGCTGTTGCTTTTACACCGTTTTCAAGATATGAGATATTCTTGGCCTTAAAATAATGCCTGGTCTGATCCTCATCTATGTAGATATATGGATATACTGAGACATCAAGCTCGTCAGAAGGTATAACGATCCTCTGGTCATAATTAAGGGTCCAGCGCTTTCCTTCTTCAAGATTGGAGTTATATATGTTCTGAATGTTAAAAGGCATCCTTAAGCCTTCAGTATGAACAGAGGTGTTTACAACTGTAAGTGTACCGGTATAGTCATTTATTGATGCTTTCCCCGCCGTACCTGCAGATGCATCGTGGGTACTCCAGTACGATTCCAGACCATAGGTATTTCTAAAAGTTATCTTGAGAAATGGCTTTTTATTCCCTTTTTGGAGTTTTATGGAATCCTGTTTTCCAAAGTCTTCATCGTAAGTCATAAAAGCAAGGCCGTAGTTATCACTCTGTTCGTATACCCACTCCCTGACTGGTTTTGTTATGTTAAAATAACCTCCTGTAACTGTATAGTCAATAACCTTAGTATCAATTGAAGGCATAGCCTCCCCGGGTGTGTCCCCATCATTCCAGGCTGAAGTTATCCTCTTTGCTACTATATAGTTTTTATTGGTATCGCTTGCCTTTCCGTTAAGATAAAGCTTTGCATCAGTTATCACTGCACCGGGACTGATATATGGAAGTTCAAACCAGATACAGGTTGTATAGCTGACGTTATTCTTTTTACCAACATATAATGTGGTGGAATCAGTCTTAGTCGTATTATTCTCATCGGATGCATAGCAGGCAGATACTGCCTTTCTATCCTTTTCATATTTCTTTATTACTGGGTCAATAACTACCGGATACTGTGCTGATGAAAGGAAATCCTCATCAGCGGTCAGCGTCAGATATATGAAGTCATCATCACAAGCATCTGTAGCAGCAGTTTCATCTATATCTTTGGTCTCATCAAGAAGAAGTTCCTCTTCTGTATCCTCCGCTATATTCTCTTCCAGAATAGTCTCCTCTGTCTCATTTGGTGTTTCCTCAGTTTCAGACGTAACCAGGTCTTTCTCAGACTCGTCGCCAGAATTCTCAGTTACAGGAGCATCTTCAACTTCTATGGATATGTCGTCTTCATCATTTTCACTTGTTGGCTCTGCCTTATCTTTATCAGCACCTTTATCTGAATCTACAGGAGCTGTGTCTGATATACTGTATACTACTTCATCGGAGTATCTTCCTTCACTGTCCTCCATAAAGGGCGCAGGGAAGTAATACTTTATCTCGTTAGTCTCCTCATCATACAGTTCTACTTCATTGGCAGAGCTTATCCTTGCCTTAAGCCCCTCAAGCCTTACTCTGAAAGAAAAGCTGTTTCCGGAATCAGAACTTTTTAGGATAATGTTCTCTTTTACGCCGCTTGATGAAGGCGAATATTCAAGAGCAACGTCGTTCTCATAACCTTCATAGGTTACCGTAGCAGATGGAATGATATAAGGCTCAGGATCTGCATTACTTTCGATTACGGAATCACCTATGGAGTCTTCTGAAAACTCTTTGTTTTCTGCAGCATTAAAAGAGCCTTCATCTAAACTAAGACTTACTTTCAATTTCTTATCTTCATCCTCATCATTAAAGGAAAACAGATCCATTCCCGGATCAGACTGCTCTGCGATAAGGGAGCTGCTTAGAAAATCATCCTGATCATTTATATCATCAACGTATTCAAAATCTACGGTATAGCCATCTTCTTCAAAAACGACCTCTCCCTGACTTTCATCGCTGTCAGTAAAGAGTACATGATAAGCATTGTCAGCGTTCTCATAGCCTTCATTTGTAGCCACAAGACTGTTATCTATTTCTTTCCAGGAGCCTTCTTCATCTTCATAGTGAACAGGCTCATCATAATAAAATACAGCTCTGGAATCGTCACTTAGAATGTATTCCTTACTGTATTCATCTCTGCATTCTTCTATTTCACTGATAACTACGGCTTCATTAGCTGTTTTTCCGGTATATGTTATATCATCTTCATTCTGATAAATATCCCCACTTTCTTCATCAGAATCTTCTTCCCGGAAAGCATCCCAATTTTCTCCTTCTTCCCACGTGATTTCATCATCCGCGTCGGCAAGATTCAAATTCTCTCCTTCTGCTGCGTCCCCAGCAATAGCTGTGATGTTACTCTGTGTGACAAACACAGTCAGAGCCATCAAAAAGCTGATGCCTCTTAAATACTTCTTTCTCATGCACTTTTCCCCCTGTTTTTTATTTAGTTGATAAATCTCTGCTATCACATTTTATATTTTTATTTTCATCATTGTCAATACTATTATCTTTTTTTGACATTACCTTGACATGTTCTAAATCTGTTTTATAATAATATTGTCAACTGCCATTTTTGAGGAATCAGCTTATGAAATCATATTCATTAAACACTAGAGAAAAGACTATTATGGAATTGCTGTGGAGCTCCGATACCGGTCTTACCAGTATTGAGATGCTTAACAAACTTGATGATGCAGACTGGAATAAGCTAAACATTTTCCGAACCATCAACAGTCTTATAGACAAGGATCTCATTAAGGTTTCCGGCTTTGAGCAGTACAACACTCAGTATGCCCGCAGGTTCACCTATTCCATCACGCAGGAAGAGTATGCAGCCAGATTGTTGGAGGCAGGTGGGCTTACCTTCAGATCCCTTGGCAACATTGCCATGGCGATGATCAAGAATGACGGCGATGAAGACGAAGACTCAAGAGAAGAACTCATTGAGAGTCTTCAGGAAATCATTGACAATCTTAAGAAAGAATCTTCAGAAAAAAATAAACAGGAAAGATGACGTATTAAATGAGCAACCTTGAATTGTTCTGTGACTTTTGGTTCTGTGCGTTATATACCAGTATTTTTATTATTCTTTTTTACTATCTCAGAAAGAAGCTCATGAAGCTAAGGCTTTTAAGCACAAGGGCTATATGCTTCATCTATTTTTTATGCCTTATAAGACTGTTGCTCCCTCTTGAATCTCCATGGGCGATCTGCATAAGCAGCAGGTTCTTTAATCCCATAATTGACATCATGTTTTTCAGGGATTTTTTCTTGGGGAAACATAACCTTCATGGATACCAGATCCTGTCTGCTCTTTATATAGCAATAAGCTTTTTTTTACTTACAAAGCTTATATTTACCTATATCAGGGTTTCCTCTTTTGCAAGGAAAAAGCCGTTAGAGCCATCCGACAAGGCCTACAGGGTCCTTAGTCAGATACAGGCCGAGAATTCAACAGCACTTAAGATAGACCTCTATGAATTAGACCATCTGGGCAGCCCTCTTAGCATGGGCATATTAAAAAAAAGTATCGTTCTTCCAACAAACTGCAGCGATAATTATTCAGATATTCAGCTCTACTACATACTGAGGCATGAGTATAATCACCTGAAAAGCCACGACTGCTTTACAAAAATACTGGCAAATGTAGTCACCTGCCTGTTTTTCTGGAATCCCTGTGTATACATTTTCAGAAAAGACATGGAACAGTCAATGGAACTTAGGTGTGATCAGATGACTATTGGTGGCATGTCTGATCGTGAGCGCATTCAATATATGGAAACAATGCTTATGGTGATAAAGAATCAGAGCACGTCGAAAGCAGGCCACTCATCAGCTTCTGGGCTCTATGCGCTTACGCTTGTTTCGAATTGTCCCGTAGACCTTAAGGAACGCTTTCTTGCAATATCCAAAAAGCACTATAATCAGTCCTTATATAAAGACCTTTCTATGGTCACTGTCGCAGCAATGATATTCATAGCTTCATATACAGTATTCTTCAGTTCTCACTATGAACCGCCTATGGATGATATATCGCCGGATTCTTCATATCACGAGATTGATCCTGCTACAGATACTCTGGTTATCGATGGCTCTTACTGCTACATCCTCTGCAGTGACGGGGCAACACTGGATGTATCTGAAAATATAATACAGGTATGGAAAAAAGATGGAGGGAGAGTTATAAGAAAATGAAACGAAGGATCAGATTACTAACTATTCGGTGAGGGTTAATTACTTTATCTTCAGTTTTTTCAAATATTCCTTCTGCTCCGGTGTAATACGGTAGCTCTCCACAGCTTTCTGAATTGCCTTATTGTGAGTCCAGGTATCGAGCTTCTTACCTTCGATAAAAGGAAGAATAGTATCATACTGCTTGGCCAGGGCTGTGGCGAAGTACCAGGCGATCATCATGTTCACGTAGTATTCTTCTGATCTGATCTGTGCTACTGTCTCAGGATATTTCACATCATAATCCTCATCCAGAAAGTGTTCCATCAGCATTCCGATGGCGAATCTTACGGTGTAGGTCTTATCTGACTTAAGCCACTTATCAATCTCCACAAGGAGCTTATCTCTGTGCTTCTTGAATACCTTGGGCGACATCTGGTCGCAGGTGGCCCAGTTGTCCACATATGGTAAGAACGCATTCAGTTCTGCCATGGCTGTATCTATATTCTTCTCTCCCGAGATAATAAAAGCATGAAGCTGATTCTCATCAAAATATTTATGTGGAAGATCCGTCAGAAACTCTCCAATATCCTCTCTCCCCCCATATTCCTTGGCAAGCTTTCTAAGCTCAGGGGTCCTGACTCCGATCATCACATCCTTTTCAAGAGTCGGAAAAAGACCGCTCTGAAAATCCCTGTATTTGATATCCTGAAGTTCAAAAAGTCTGTTTCTTATCTCTTCTGTTATCATATTCGCCACCTTTTATAACCAAAAACCTATCTCATCCAGCACCTGATCGATCACCTCTGCGTTCCTGATAGAAAACTCCGGTGTGATATGGGGCTTCTCGTCAGAAAGGATGCACCTTGAAAGGTTCTCCACCTCCAGGGCATAGTTCTGTGGAACCGAAATCTTCCTAACGGTAGTGCCATCCTGATTGAAGATAGTATAGCTAACTTCACCCTCCTGGTTGTACTCCACATCGGACCTGATGCTGCCCTTGCTGCCATGAATATACAGTCTGTCAAATCTGGAATTGGTTCCGATTCCTAAGTTCATTCCCACATTGAAGGAGGCCCTTACTCCGTTTTCAAAACCCATGATTGCGGTTGTAAGATAGTCAACTCCAAGGTCGGTAAACTCAGCGGTGGCCTGAACATAGGAAGGCTCTGAGTCCACCAGTGTCAGTATCATGGTGGTGCAATAACAGCCAAGGTCGTACATGGCTCCGCCGCCGTGTTCCCTGTGAAGTCTGAAATCCTCCTTGTAACCCTGGGTAAGAAAAGCGCTCTCTATGTAATCGATATCTCCGATAATGCCGCTTGTCACATCCTTCTTAAGGCTCTCCACATAGGGACTGTGAAGATATGCATAGGCCTCCATAAGGATCACACCATTCTCAGCGGCGGTTTCAAACATCTCTCTTGCCTCATCGGCGTTAAGGGCCAGAGGCTTCTCGCAAAGGACATGCTTTCCATGGGACAGAGCTTCGTTAACCCACTTAATATGAAGATCATTGGGAAGCGGAATGTAGATAGCCTGAACCTCAGGATCCAATACCAGTTCTTCGTAGCTGCCAAAGGCCTTCTCAAAACCAAATTCCTTCTTGAACTTCTCTGCCTTCTCCTTACTTCTTCCGGCAATGGCATACAGCTCGCAGCTCTCCGCCTTCTTCATGCCCGGAATAGTACAGTTTCTTGCAATGTTAGCAGTTCCCAAAACTCCCCATTTTACCTTCTTCATGTCGCTCTCCTTTCGAGGCCTTACCATGGTTGTCAGTTAAGTGTTTTAAGTATTATTTATTTTCCCTCAAGGTCTGCCACGCGAACAGGTTCTCCGTTAAGAAGAATATATCCCGGTGGAAGCTTGGAGGCATCGGCCATAGAAGTATAATGACGCTTATTATAAGTGTCATAGACACCTTTTTCTTTGTGCTTGTGCGGCATCGCTCCGGAGGTATTGCCACGTTTGTTATACGTATCATATTTAGCGGGCTTAGCCATTGTCTGACCGGTAATAGGCCCTGTCATCACATTTTTATTAACCGGTCCCTTATTGGCATTTTTATTGGCAGCGGACTTCTTAACTGCGCTCAAAATGACTGCTATCACAACCATATATACGACGACATACAATAATTCATCCATAACTCAGCCCTCCAGTTTGTTAAGTCGTACTTTGCATGAGATCTGCCTTGGTGTATCCATCTCATCGAATTGAACCGTATAGCTCTCTTCTTCATAATTCACATCGACAATGATGCCGGCGCCGAATATCGAATGTTCAACCCTGGTCCCGGGTTCCATTACATTCAGCTTCATGGCACCCTTGAGATGCCTTGAATCATTCTCGATAAACTTGCGGACATTGGTAAGCATTGCTTCATCCGGCTTCTCGGTAAATTCCAGCTTGTCCTCATCTATATCAAGTATAAACCTTGAAGGATATCTGGGAATACCCTCAAAATTCCTTCCTCCGGCCTCTGAGATAAAGAGCCTCCTCTGAGCTCTTGTCATGGCAACGAAAGCAAGGCGCCTCTCCTCTTCCATTCCCTCAAGGGTATGGATTTTCCTCGAAGGGAAAATACCTTCATTCATACCGCAGAGGAATACATAAGGAAACTCCAGTCCCTTGGCGGCATGGACCGTCATGAGCCTGACCTTATCTTCACTTCCTGCCTCTGCATCTGCATTGGTAAAAAGAGCTATGTGCTTAAGATAATCCTCAAGGCCTATCTCCTCGCCGCAGGTGGTCTCATACTCGAAAACAGACTGCTTAAGTTCAGCTAGATTATCGAGCCTGTCCTGAGCACCTTCCTTACGAAGCATCTCCTCATAGCCGCTCTTTTGCAAAATCTTAGTCAGTACTTCGGATACTGCTTCACCCTGATAATTCTCGGCAAACTCCTCGATAAGACTGATGAAGCCCTTAGCACCGGTCCCCCTTATAAGCTCATTATCGATATTGTCGTTAAGAGCTGTGTAAAGTGAGCATCTATGCTCCGCAGCGTATTCCTCAAGAAAGGCCATACGTCTTTTTCCGATATTCCTCTTAGGAACGTTGACGATCCTTCTAAATGAAATGTCATCCTTGTAAACAACCATTCGGAGGTAACATAGTGCGTCCTTGATCTCCAGCCTTCCGAAGAACTGCACTCCGGAATAGATGGTATAGGGAATCTTCTCCCTTATAAGTCCTTCTTCTATGGTCCTTGTGACATAATGGGCTCTGTACAGAACAGTCATATCCTTGTAGGATACGCCCATGCCCTTCAGCACCAGCATCTGGCCGGTGATCCAGTCTGCCTCGTCGGTAGTATTGGGAGCCATATGGCACAGGACGCTGTCTCCTGCCGGGAGCACTGCTGTAAGCTCCTTCTTAATCCTCTGAGTGTTCTTATCTATAAGTGAATTGACTGCTGACAAAATCTGAGGTGTGGAGCGATAGTTGTCGTTCATCATTATGGTCTTAAGATTCTTGTGCCCCTTGTCAAAATCCAATAGATACTTCACATTGGCCCCGCGCCAGGTATAGATGGTCTGGTCGGGATCTCCCACGATAAAAAGATTCTTGTGATAAGCCGATAACACCTCCATCAGCTCATACTGAAGGCCGTCAATATCCTGAAACTCATCTATCATGATGTATTCAAGGCGTTTCTGCCATTTTAACTTGATCTCTTCATTCTGCTGAAAAATGTATAGTGTGAACTTTATCAGATCGTTATAATCAAGGCCAAAGCACTTCTTTTCCTGATAGAGATATCCGTAAAAAAGAATGTCCTTAACCTCTGTGGCCCTGTCATACTTTTCTTTTAACTCATCGATGGACATGGAGATCATATCAAGATAGTAATCGGGTCTCTCCTTGATCTTCATGATCTCGAACATATCCCTGGCATTACTGTAGGTCATGTCCCGCATGGAGAGATGCCTCTCCTCGTATATGATATCCAGAATGTCATCAATATCAGAATTATCAAGAACAAGGAAGCTCTTGGGATAACTGACTGCGCTGCTGTCCTCCTGAAGGACCGACACGCAGAAACCATGGAAAGTATTGATGTAGCCTGTGTCATTATCCCCCATAAGGTAATGAATACGCTGCCTCATCTCATTGGCGGATTTGTTGGTGAAGGTCACGCACAAAATGTGACCGGGCATGATACCAAGCCCCATCACCAGATAGGCGAACCTGCGGGAAAGAGCCCTGGTCTTGCCACTGCCGGCTCCCGCAATAACTCTCACATATCCTTCTGTAGTTGTAACTGCCTCCCTTTGAGAGTCATTTAATCCTTCCAGTAATTCCATTCCAATACCTTTCTGTTCCTGCCCATGTCAGTAGAGCAAAATGCCTGCTCCGGGCACGTTATATAAATGAGTATAGCATCTGCCTCTCCCGCATACAATATAAAAACCAAAAATATGTTCGATTGCAAAAAAGCGCATAAAAAAGCAGGAAACTGTCGTCGCCGGCAATTTCCCGCTTGTATTTCACTTTCCGTTCAGAATAAAGTTTTATCAGTGAGATGCATTGGCTGCAGCAGATGCAGATACAGCAACCATCATCATCATGAATGCGATTTCTTCTGCAATTACCATTGCGATAGTGCTGTCAAAGGCTGAAGCGCCGCTAAGTACACCTTCATCCATGATTCCTGCATAAAGAATAGCACCAAACATAAGTCTCTGTCTCTCGGAGCAGTCCAGCATTCCGAAGCCCTTCTGAGTCTTAAGAAAATCTGCTGCATCCACAACCTCATTTACTATCTCTTCTGCTCTGACGTTAAGTCCCACCAATACTCCAAGAGAAGCAAACTCATAATCCTTGCCGTACTTAACACCGGCATCCTTGAAGGCATTGTAGATTTCCACTACCTTGCTGCACTTCTCAACTACTGTGCCCTTCTTCATAGTGAGGACCTGAGCCAGAGAATATACTGAATTGTCATGGAAAGAAAAATCTTTCTTCAAAGTCTGATAGGTTTCTTCCAGCTCTGTCAGAATGTCCTCGACGCTCTTATCTGTCATGGCAAGAAGTACTGCAAAGCAGGTGTCTTCCTCATTGGTAAGAACAGGGTGTGCCTTGTTCATGCCCTTCATAATGGCTTTTGTCTTCTCGATAATGCTGTCAGCCTCAGCAAATCTCCCTGCATCAGAAATGTTCATAGCTGCCAGGACCATAAATTTTGATCCGAATACCTTGCCCTGATGAAGCATCTTATAGGAAGCTGTTATCTCTTCCAGGTATCTCTCAGGATCAGCCTGCTGCGCAAGCTTGGCGCTTACCATAAGCTCATTCATGGATCTGAAATCGGAAAAAGCGCCCTTATTCTTTCTAAGAAGTCCTCTGCACTCCTTGAGATATGCGTTATCAACTGTCTTGTCAGTCTCGGTATAAACCAGTGCCGAAGCAATCTTGATAAGGGAATTCTCAAGCACAAATCCCTTATTGATGATATTTCTGTTCTCTGCTAAAAGTTCGCATCTTGTCTGTAATGTTGTTTTCATACTCTTCTCCTTTATATAAAAAACATTGCTGTCTCAAACTGTTACTGTTCTAAAATTTCATTCCCAAAATAGATCATCCAGCGTCTTATCCAGGGCCTTGCATATCGCAATGCAAAGGTTAATGGTGGGATTGTAATCCCCTTTCTCTATAGCACTGATGGTCTGTCGGGATACCCCGCAGAGGGCTGCCAACTGATCCTGGGACAGATCCTTGCCGGCTCTTGCGGACTTAAGTTTAAGATTCTTCATGGCTTAGTCCTCCTCTCCGGTTCTGGAATCCACGATCTTTTTAACAAGGGCTGCTGCTGCAATGAGCGCAAGCCATATCACAACCACGATATTGGTTATTGGAAGTGCATCCCATCCCTCTGTTCTGAAGTCCCCCTCAAGAAATGCTGCTACTATAGGAGCCACATTGAAAAGGGTTACTAAAGCATAAATAATAATGTATTTCTTCCTGTCATTGTTAAGTCCCCAGTAAGCATCGTTCCAAATGCTGTATACGCAAAGCACCAGGCATCCGAAAAGCATTGCCAGAAGGTGGAGGAGAAAGTCATTAACGGGGAGCTTAATATCTGCAATCTTAATACACATAAATAAAACTTCAATAATAAGCATTGCGTAAAAACTGTATTTGTATCCGCGGCTCCTTATGATCTCCTGCCTCTCATCGTACTGAGTCTTGATCTTCTTGTCTGTATTGGTGAACTTCATGATCACAATAGTAAGAATAATTGCTACAAAGATTCCCAATGAAAAAACAATTGCTACACTTGCCATTACTATACCTCCTCGCTTATCGGCATTAAGATTAAATACTGTTTATTTATCTCTGTGATATTATAGTAAATCTACAGTAGCATAATGTCAAGTGTATTTTACATTTATCTTTTCTGAATAGCATTTTTCATTTTGATGTTTTGGCAAAATAAACATAAAGAGCCGATGACCACTGGGGGTTACGGCTCTCTATAGTCTAAGGATCATATATCATTTAAGATCATATTCAAGTCTTACTGTGATGGTTGCGGTCTTGTGTCTTGAGCTGGTATCAAAGGCTCCGTCGTAGGAATAGCTGCCGGTGCCTGAGTTCTTGGCTGTTATCTGGAATACTCCAAGGCTGGAATTCTTGAGCTTACCAAGCTTAGCTCCGGAGTTCCTGGCCACGATATCGATCCTGTCCTTGGCGTTGATGGAAGCCTTGTCGATAAGATCTAGCTTGAGCGCATCAAGGTCTGAATAGTAGTATTCGGGAGATCCGCTGGTGAGCTCCACGCCCTTGTCCAGGAGACTTGAAATATCCCTTGACACCTTCTCCACATTGTCGAGATTGCCGGAAGATACGGTGACACTCTGTGTAAGCCTGTAGCCGTCCGCCTCTGAGCCAATGTAGTTGCCGTTCTCATCGTAGTTATCCTTGTAGGTTCTGCCGATGTCCACGGAATTAAAGACTACCTCAGATTCAGAGATACCATTGCTGGTGAGATAGTTCTTAACCAGCTCCGCATCCTTTTTAATCTTGGTATAAGCTTCCTGTGAAGTATAAGCAACCGAAGCGAACTCTCCTCTCCAGATAATTATGTCTGCTTCAAAATCAACGCTGGCACTACCCGTTGCAGAGATCACATGGGTGCTCTCGGATCTGAAATGAGATAAGCCAAAGGCCAGTGCAATGCAGCTGATAACAATGCTGATGCCGATAATTATCGCGGTTCCAAAACTACTTTTTTTCTGTTCCATAATATTCTCCCCCTATCTTGTAATCTAACAAAATGGTCAGCCGACTTTGCTTGCTGCGTAGTCGGAATAACTAACTCCCGTGTACTTCTTGAAGCATCTGCCAAAATAGTTGGGATCCGGAATCCCCACTTCCGATGCAGCCTGGTACATCTTGACGCCGGATTCCGCTATCTTAACAGCCTTCTTCATGCGAAGCTCCAAAAGGAACTCGATGAATTTTTTGCCCGTATCCTGCTTGAACTTCCTGGACAGATAACTTGAACTAAAGCCAAATTGTCTTGCCAGGGACTCGAGATTCAGCTTGGAATCGGTGAAATTCTCCTCCAGGTACCTTATGATCTGCTCGGTATCGGTGGAGGCATATGCGTTTCCGGGAACGGTCTCTGCTTCTTTCTTGGCATTCTCCCAATAATCCGGCTCCGCATCCAGCTTCTTTTTGACCCTCTCAAGGACCTGCTCTATCTCTTCACGGACCATGGGCTTTAACATATAGTCAAACACCGGAAGGCTTACGCACTTCCTGGCATATTCAAACTTGTCGATGGCTGTCATTATGATGATGACAAGATTGGGATACCTGTCTGTGGCTATCTCCGTGAACTCAATGCCATCCATGAAGGGCATCGAAATATCCACAAAAGCGATATCCGGCTTGAATTCATCAATGGTGTTGATGGCCTCAATGCCACTGGCCGCTTCTCCCACAACCTCCATATTCATGGCATCCCATTTAATGGCTGCCCGCATGAGTCTCCTGGCAGATTCCTCATCGTCGATTATCATAACCCTGTACTTTCTGTTCATTGCATATACCCCGTATATCCTTTATACCCTTCCCTATTGTTACGAGTTGCCTAGTTATGTATTATGATATCGAATTGCTCCATGTCCCCTATATCATAATACAAACTCAACTTCAGTATATTCCCCAATTTCGCTACGGATCCTGACTACATCCTTTTTGCCGGTGTAAATTCTTACCCTCTCTATGGTGCCCCAGAGGCCGAAGCTCTCGCTCTCCAGACCTTCCGACGCCTCATCCCCGGAAACAATAAACTTATTGATCTGCTGCTCGTCCATTCCCACGCCGGTATCCCTTACAACAATGTGAAGCCTTCCTTCTTCCATTCTGCTGGATATCCGTATGGTGCCGCTCTCGCCTTTGAGCCTGATGCCGTGGTAGATACTGTTTTCCACCAGAGGCTGCAATATCAGCTTGGGAACAATGCAGTCCTTGGTATCCTCGGCGATATCGTACTCGTCGTTTATGATGTCGCCATACCTTAGTTTCTGCAGTGATAAATAGTCCTGTACGATCATTATCTCCCTCGACAGCGGTATCTCTCTTCCGCCCTTACTAAGGAAGTTCCGGTAAAAACGTCCCAGTATTTCCAAAGCATCGTGAACCTTGTCAGCTCCTGCGTCCATGGCCAGGAACCCTATGGTCTCAAGGGAGTTGTACAAAAAGTGTGGTTTTATCTGCTCCTGCAAAACTCGCATCTCCGACTTCTGCAGTATTTTTTCCTTCTCAATCAGTGTGGTGATAAGTTCGTTAACATGATCGATCATGTTGTTGTAATCGCCCTTAAGCATCTCAAATTCGCTGTAGGGCACGTCCACGTCAATCTTCTGAAGATTGCCGGATTGTCTGTTTTTCTCCATGGCTTCGGACAGTTCGAAGACGGGGCTTGTGATATTTTTCCTGATAAAAAAGCCCACGAACAGCGCCAGAACCACTGAAACAAAAAGCAGTGCCAAAAGTACATAAATAAATCTAAACGGTATTCCCTCTCTTCCGTAGGAGGACACCTTAAGTATCACAATGGGCATGTCGCTGACCTTACAGCCCGATAACAAGAATCTTCCCTCATCTCCTGAGACATCTTTGTAGGACGTTGTCCTGGTTAAAAAAGTCTCATCAAAATAGTCGGAATACTTCCTGTTGCCTGCAAGGAAAGTTCCGTCACTTCCCATGATGCAAATGTCGTTATAACCAAGCTTGGACAGCTCCCAGTCAAAGACCCTGGTGGAAATATTCATCATCATTATTCCCGTTCTCTTCTGGGAATCAATGTCATAAACTGCTCTTCCTATGGTCACAACCGGCCTTCCGTCGGCCTTGGCTGCAATGCCGTTACTGTTAAGGGATACAACAGCCTTGCCCTTGCCTGAATATATGTCCCCACGCCAGCTGTCGGAGTTCATAAGATCATAATCATAATTATAGGTAAATCTGTTGGTGGCCACCATGATCATATCCTCTCTGAATATCATCACGCTGTCCACGCCCTCTTTGACATTGAGGATATACATGATGCCGTAGCGGGCATCATTGATCATGCCGATATCAACCTCTGCGGCATCAGCCCTGAGGAACCTAACCAGTCTGTCCTCGGTCATGATAAGTCTGGAAATCTCGGTGTAGTTGTTGATCTCAGAGTAAATGTTGCTGGAAAGAGTCTTGAGAACGCTGTCGGCTTCACTGCGGGTGTAGTCTATGCTTTCTTTTTGAACGATGATGTAGGTGGAAACGAGAAATGAGATGGCGACGACGAGGACGATACCAAAAATAATCCTCTTAAGGCTCGCCGAAAGAGAATACTCCCTGTTGTCCCTTATATGAAACTCCCCTATTTTACGCTTCTTCCCCATGTATAAACTCCCCTTTAAAGATACCATTTTCGAAACGGACGGTCAAACAAGTTGGAGGTAGGGGACAAAGTCCGGAGGATGGACCGACACAATAGAATTTTTGCTACCTTCGTTCCTTGATTTATGGACTCTCATCTAGGCGACCGGTCTCATTTCATGCTATTCAGAACAATCGCCCGGTCACCTATCTGATAGTCTCATAAATCATAGTCGCGGAGCTAATGACAAAAATTCTATTGCATCAGCCCATTCTTCCGGGCCCGGCAGTTTACACGTCCTCTTAATTGACTAAGTAAACTGCGCCCGATATTTAGCCCTTAACAGCGCCTGCTATGAAGCTGGCCTGGATTTTGCGGCTAAGGAAGATGTAGGTTATGAGGGTGGGGAAGGTGGCAATAACAAGAGCTGCTCCGATGGGCCCCCACTCTGTGGTATGCTGACCGGACAGCGCCTTAATACCAACCGGCAGCGTACGATGCTTCGAATCCGAAATAAATACATTGGCAAACATGAACTCATTCCAGCACTGAAGGAAAGAATACACACCAACAGTTGAGTAAGCCGGCTTCATCAGCGGAAGTATGATCCTGAAGAACGTTCCGTACAGGCTGCAGCCGTCAATCTTGGCCGCCTCATCCAGCGCTATGGGAATCTCCACCATAAATCCGGTGCAGATAAGGATCGCCATGGACAGCGCAAATGCTGAGTAGGGAACGATCAGAGTCGAATACTTGTTGAGCCAGTGAAGCTTGGAAAGTACAACATATACAGGAACGATGGAAGCCTGAATCGGAATTGTAAGTCCCAGCATAAAGAATGCATTGGTGAGCTTGCTGTGTCTCCATCTGATCCTGGTAATGGCATAGGTTGCCATCATCGCTGCGAAAATTGAAATAAAGATTGCAAGCACAGTAACAAGAATACTGTTAAAGAAGTACAACGCCATATTTCCCGTATTCAGGGCTGTCGCAAAGTTCTGGAAGAGCCACTCTTTGGGAAGTCCTATGACATTTGCACCGAATATTTCTTCATTGGACTTAAGTGAAAAGGTGAACATGAAATAAATGGGAAACAGATTCACCAAAGTCCATATGGCAAGAAGTATATATACTAAAGTTTTCTTAACTTTCATCGTCACTCATCCTTTTCTCTGAATGCTGCTGTAATAAGAAGTGCAAAGGCAAAGCACAGAATAATAAGCATAACCGATATGGTGCTGCCCATTCCGTATCTGTTCCTTAAGAACAGCATATTTTCAAGTAGTGTACTTGGAACCTCTGTGGTCTGGAAAGGTCCACCCTCTGTGAGGATACGAACAAGGTCGTAGGTCTTGAGGGAACCTGTTACCGCAAAGATTACACTTACTCTGATGATGGGCTTGATGATCGGAATAACCACATATCTGTCAATCTGCCAGGGTGATGCACCGTCCAGCATTGCTGCCTCTCGCAGCTCAGTAGACACGCCCTTAACTCCCGCATACATAAGGAGCATATGGTATCCGACATACTGCCATATGGTGGGAACTATGATGCTGCCAAGAGCAGTCTTCACCTCACCTACCCATACGTGCTTGAGGTTAGAAAGATGAACCAGATCAAGAAATCTGTTTAAAAGACCGTAGTCAGGGTTGTAGATCTTGAGCCACAGCTGACCGATAACTACAGTTGAGATCAGAACCGGCATAAAGAATACCGATAAGAAGAATCTCTCTCCCTTAGGCTTTCTGCCAAGAATAAGTGCAAGAAACAGCGCAAAAGGAAGCTGAACAAATACTGAAAAGAACGCAAGGATCATTGAGTTCTTCAATGAAGTCATGAATTTGATAGAACCGTTTGTGAACAGCTCCACATAGTTGCTAAATCCGATAAATGTCCCCTCTGAAAAGCCATTCCAGTCATACATACTTCTGTATACGGACACCGCTATGGGAGCGATCAAAATACTGATAAAAAGAAGCAGAGCCGGCAGAAGGAATAGGAAAATTGCCAATCCGTCGCTCAGTCTTCTCTTTCTTTTTTCCCTAACACCACTTTTTTCCGACATAGTTTTTCCCTTAACTTATTTTTTTAATCAAAAAGGCCCTTCCGCCTTCTCATAAGAAGTACGGAAGGACCTTGATCACTATTTGGTTCTTGTTACTTATAAAACCGGGTATTACTGAATATCCTTAGCAAGGCCCTCGATGAACTGCTGGCCGTCAAGAAGGCATCCGTAAACCTGATCTACATATGAAAGATATGTGTTAGCTGAATCAGCTGTCATAGCAGTATCGCCGAAGAGAACCATTGTGTCTGCGCCTGCAACGATGCTTGCAACAGTCTGTGTAAGCTCGTTAACTGATGATGTGTCGCCGTAAGGTGTCCAAGCAGGAAGTCCGCAGCCATCAAGATATCCATAGTGGCAGATGAGCTTACCAAGCTCGAAGGTGTACTCAGCAGCCATCTCAGCGTTAGGTGAAGAAGCTGCAACTGCAAGTGTGTCTGAAGGTCCACCGATGAGCTGTCCGAGTCTGGACTTGTCTGCGTTGATTACAGGGAACTCACCAACTTTAACCTTATCCTTGAAATCAGCGTTAGCTGCGAAGTCTGCACAGTTCCATGTTCCGTTCATGTAGAATGCATACTTGCCTGCCATGAAGTTGTTCTTAACTTCGTCGTTTGTAAGGCCGATTCCTGAAGGATCGAAGTAACCGTTGTTTACAAGACCCTGGAAGGTGTCAACAGCGTCAGCAACGTCCTGGTTGTTCCATGTAGCCTTGCCTGCGAAGATATCGTTAAGAGTATCAGCGCCTGCGCTCTTCTCGATAACTGACTCAAGATACTCGGTTACGCACCATGTCTCTTTTCCTGCGCATCCGAAAGGAATGATTCCTGCTGCCTTAAGAGCGTCGCAGCAAGCGATGAACTCTTCATAAGTTCCGGGAATCTCTGTGTAACCAACCTGCTCAAGGAGCTCCATGTTAGCGAAGAGACCAACGATGTTCATTGTAAGCGGCACACCGTAGTGCTTGCCATCGTATGTTGAGTTGCCCATCATAACCTCGGGAAGCTCGCTCTTATAGTTCTCATAAGCATCATCAAGACAGTAAACCTTGCCTGCCTCTACGAAATCTCCAAGGAATGCACATGACCAGGTAAAGAAGATATCAGGCATCTCGTTAGCTGATACAGCAGCCTTGATCTTGGTCTTGTAGGACTGGTTCTCGAAAGCTTCCCATGTGAAGTTAACATTGGGATACTTCTCAGCCATGTCTGCGATAGCTGCTTCGTAAGAATGACGGTTGGAGTCACTCTCTGTGGCGATACACCACATTGTCAGATCGATCTGATCACCTGAAGCAGCTGTCTCTTCAGGAGTATCTGCCTTGGGAGTAGCAGCTTCTTCAGTCTGGGTTGTCTCGGGTGCTGTCTCAGCGGGCTGAGCAGTTGTGCTTGCCTCACCGCATCCGAAAAGGGAAAGAACCATAGCCCCCGTCAGCAGTGTAGATAAAACTTTTTTCATTTTCATAACACCTCTCCTTTGTAAAAAATGGTTTAGGCAGTACGTCCTGCCGGTTCTATTCATGGCGCAAAGCGCTCAGAATCATGATGATCAGGGCTTATTCGCCCTCCTTCTGTGTGGGAACCATGGGCCACGGATAATCGATCGTCAGCTCATCCCCCTCCAGTTCGTAATATAGGTAAGCGTCCTGCAGCGGATCGTCATACATGAGCTTGATGCATTTCTGCTCTTCATCAACGCTGTAGCTTCCGTAGAAGATATTGTCCTCGCTGAACTTACCTTCCTCGGTAAACTGGTATGACCAGCCGTTGTCCTGAGTCCACAGGCCAACAACGCCGTCTCCGTCACTGCCGGAACGATGATATACGGATTTCTCGTAAAGAATGATATTGTCTCCGTCCTTGACATAATGAAGCTGAGTGGAATCGTCTTTGGTCTTCAGGTAGATATAAGAATCGTCTCTCTTATACTTGTATTCATCACCCTTGTAAGTGGCCTTGCCGTTACTATAAAGAGCAAGCACCTCCTGTGTTGGTTCATGATTGTACGCCCAGCTCTCGGTCTTTCTGCCGCAGCCGGTAAGAGACAAAAGAGATAAAAGCAAGACTGTCCCCGCTACCAATTTCTTCATTTTCATAACTTTAACTCCCATATCAACTAATTGATAAATATATGATAATAAAAAAAATGTGCATAATTAATGTAAATCTTTTACATCATTAAGCACATTTTTTACTTATTGTACACAAAAATATTAATCCTCGGATATTTTTTGTGCAAGTTTAAAATATTTTACCTGTTCGTTACATTACTCTTCGTCATCATCAGGTGCTGTAAGGTCCTCATTGTTGACCAGCTCGCCCTCTACCTTCTCCACATACATGTGGCCGTCAAGATGATCAAGCTCATGGCAGATGGCTCTTGCAAGAAGCTCCTCGCCCTCAACGATATATTCGTTCATATCAAGGTCATAAGCCTTGGCCTTGACGTAATTGGGTCTTGTAACGATTCCGGACTTACCGGGAAGTGAGAGACATCCCTCATATCCTGTCTGCTCTCCGTCTGTCTCAAGGATCACGGGGTTGATCATGATAAGTGGCTGATCTCCCTCGGGAGATACGTCAATAACAACCAGTCTCTTAAGGATTCCAACCTGAGGTGCGGCAAGTCCAACGCCGTTAGCGTCATACATGGTTTCAAGCATGTCATCAACAAGCTCTCTTATTCTTGGAGTAACCTCCTTGATCTCCTTACAGGGACGTGCAAGGACGTCATCTCCGTATTCTCTAATGGTTCTAAGTGCCATATCGGCCTCCTTTTCGTATAATTATTTCTTTAGTATCCGTTAACGGGATCAAAGTCAAACTGTATGGTGATATTCCTAAGTTTACCGGAATCCTCCAGCATTCGGACATATTTCTCCACATTGTCCTTCAGTCTGACCAGGCCCTCATAATCATCAAGTTTAACATAAATTGCCAATCTGTAAACATCATTAATTTTGCTGATGCTTCCAAAAGCAGGTCCTATGAAAATTGCTCCGGGAATCCTTTGCTGTTCCATAAGGGCGCGAAGTCTGTTTGCAAAGGCCATGGATTCATTTTCATCCTTGCCCTGAATCTGCAGAGACATCATATGCGAAACCGGCGGGTATCTGAGAAGATCCCTGTAGCCGATCTCTTCTTCATAAAAAGCGTCATAATCCTGCCTTGCCGCAGTCACAATGCTGTAATGCTCGGGCTGATAGCTCTGTATCACCACATTGCCGGGCTTATCTCCTCTTCCGGCTCGTCCCGCAGCCTGGGTCAGCAGCTGGAAGGTTCTCTCGCTGGCCCTGTAATCATTGGCATAGAGAGACATATCCGCAGCCAGTATTCCCACCAGCGTCACATCCGGGAAGTCGTGTCCCTTAACGATCATCTGTGTTCCCACCAGTACATCTGCTTCTTTGTTGGCAAAAGAAGAAAGTATCTTATCATAGCTTCCCTTAGTCCTGGTGGTATCGGCATCCATTCGAAGTACCCGGGCCTCAGGCCAGAACTTTTTGACCTCGTCCTCTATCTGCTGGGTGCCTGCTCTGAAGGCTGATACATACTTGGAGCCGCACTTCGGACATATCCTCGGCTTGGCCTCCTCATAGCCGCAGTAGTGACAGACAAGTCTGCCGCCTCTGTGCTCCGACAATGAAACATCACAGTGCGGGCACTTAAACACATGTCCACAGGCTCTGCAGGAAACAAAGCCCGCCAGACCTCTCCTGTTGATAAAGAGCATGGTCTGCTCACCGCGTCTTAATCTGTCATCAATAAGTTCCTGAAGTCTACGTGAAAAGATGGAGCGGTTGCCGCTTCTAAGTTCAAGCCTAAGGTCTGCCACCTCAACTGCAGGAAGTGTTCCGCCGGTAAGTCTTCTTTTTAACTCAAAAAGTCTGTATTCACCGTTCTTTGCTCTGTAATAGGATTCAAGAGAAGGTGTTGCGGATCCGAGAACCACGGCTGCTCCGCCGGGAACGAGTTTTCCCAGCTCTATGGCGGTTTCCCTTACATGGTACTTGGGCATGGTCTCGCTCTTATATGAAGATTCGTGTTCCTCATCAATAATTATTATTCCCAGGTTGGGAAAAGGCGTAAAAAGAGCAGATCTGGGTCCTATGATAATATCTATGTCCCCGGTTCTTGCTCTCTCCATCTGATCGAACTTCTCTCCCGGTGAAAGGGAGGAATTCATTACGGATACCCTGTCTCCGAAATGTCTGTAGAATCTCATAAGGGTCTGATAGGTCAGGGCGATCTCAGGGATCATAACAATGGCCTGTCTGCCTCTTTTTATCATATCGTCGATAAGAGCAATATAGACTTCAGTCTTGCCGCTTCCTGTGATTCCATGGATGAGATAGGTATCTCTTTTACCACTATCAAAGTCCTGAGAAACCGTATCAACGATGTATTGCTGCTCGGAACTAAGGGTCTTGGCGCCGTATCTGGAGCCGTCGCCGGCAACGGGTATTCTGAAGTATTCTTCCTCTTCTATGGAAATAACGCCCTTATCCTGAAGGCTCTTAAGAGTTGCTGCCGTGACATTGAGTTTGTCCGTGATAAGCTCGTAAGGGATTCGTTCATCGGGAGTTTCAAGAAGCTCCTTCATTACTCTTTCCCTGGCCTTCTGATTCTTTTTGCCGGCGCATTCATAATAATATTCCTTGGCTTCTCGCAAAGGCATATGTAGAGAAACGAACTTGCGGGTCTGTCTGTTCTGCTTTTTGACAGAAGGAAGAACTGTTCGAAGAGCTGCGATCATGGTGGATCCATACTGCCTCTTCATCCAGGCTGCAAGCTTGATGGAAATATCCTCTGCGGAAACAAGTTCCGTGGAGATTCCTGTTATCTCTTTAATCTTGGCAGGATCATACTCAGCCTCATCGGTCAGCTCTATGACATAGGCCTTCCTTGGAGTATTGCCCTTACCAAAGGGGACATTGACGCAGTCGCCGATCTCAACGGTATCACGAAGAAAAGAGGGAACCCGGTACTGGAAGAGTCTGTCCACCTTCTCATGGGATATATCTATTATTACGTTTGCATACTCATAAGAAGCCACGACTCTCCTCCTTTCCGGTAGATTATGATCACATTCGCTGTCTGTTTTGATTAATTTAAGCAACCTCATTATCAGTTTTTTACTGATAACCAATATCCAAAAACGGTTAGTGCAAAATAATTCGAATTAATTTTAATCTGCTTATACGTTTAAGAAATCATTTTAAGATTTCTTTTCAGACTTTTTTTCAGATTTTATTTATTTTCTTTCCTCAAGGATTTCCTGAATGAGTTCTCTCTCATCCATGTGGTACTTAACTCCCTTAATCTCCTGGTAGTCCTCGTGGCCCTTGCCGGCAAGAACAATGATATCGCCGTGTTCGCCGTGTTCGATAGCATAGGCGATGGCTTCTTTTCTGTCGGTTATCTTGATGTATTTGCCGTCGGTCTTCTTCATTCCTGTCTCGATATCGTTCATGATATCCTCAGGCTCCTCGAATCTTGGGTTGTCGGAGGTAATGATGGTAAAATCTGCGAACTTGCCGCTGACTTCACCCATCTCAAAACGGCGAAGCTTACTTCTGTTACCACCGCAGCCAAATACGCTGATAAGTCTGTTGGGATGATACTCCCTAAGGGTGGAAAGAAGGCTCTTTAAGGCCATTGCATTGTGAGCATAGTCAATCATAAGAGTAAACTCATCAGATACCTTGACCATCTCAATTCTGCCTTTTACCTTGGCTTCCTTAAGAGCTGCAGCGATCTCCTCAGGTGTGCAGTCAAAATGTCTTGCTACGGCAATTGCGCAGAGTGCATTGTATACGCTGAATTTGCCGGGAGTTCTGATCTCCGCATGCATATCAAGAAGCCCCTCTGTGTCAAAGAATACTCCGAGCTCGCCGGGCTTTCTGATATAGGCAAGGTTGATGGCTCTAAGGTCTACGCCCTCGTTAAAGCCATAGGTCTCAACTTCGCAGGTGTGGCCTTCTAAAATGTCATCAGTATGAATGTCATCACCGTTGCAGATACCTACTTTGCACTGTTTGAAAAGAAGGCCCTTGCAGTGCATATAGTCTTCGAAATCCTTGTGCTCATTGGGGCCGATATGATCGGGCTCGATATTGGTGAAAATACCAAGGTCATAGATAAAGCCCTGACTTCTGTGAAGCATAAGGCCCTGTGAGGAAACCTCCATAACTACGCTGTCGCAGCCGGCCTCCACCATTTTGGCCATGTATTTCTGAAGGTCATAGGATTCGGGAGTGGTGTTCTCGGCATGAATATGCTCATCTCCGATTATAACCTCAATTGTACCGATAAGTCCCACTTTGTGACCTGCATTCTCAAGCATGCTCTTGATGAGGTAGGTTGTGGTGGTCTTGCCCTTGGTTCCGGTGATTCCTATGGTCTTAAGCTTCCGGGCGGGATGATCAAAATATGCGGCAGAGATAAATGCCATTGCATATCTTGTATCCTCAACTCTTATAACCGGCATAGTGCAGCCCTCGGGAAGCTCAACCTCATGCTCTGCTACGATTGCTGCGGCCTTTTTCTCTGCGGCCTGTGCAGCGCAGGAATGTCCATCAAAATTTGCTCCCTTAATACAGATGAAAAGGGATCCCTCACCAATCTTTCTGTTGTCGTTGACAACATCCTGTATTTCCACAGACTCGGGATTAACGATTGTATCACTGTTTCCTGCAGTAACACTGTAGTTAAGTTTATCCAGCAGTTTTGAAAGTTTCATTTTTGCACCTCCGTTTAGCTAAATACAGCTTGCTCATTGCTTTATTTAATCTTTAAATTAGCTTACAATTGGCTAATTCTAATTTTTATATTTTTGACACAATTTATTCACAATTATTTGATAATATAATTACATGAAGTGAACACATGAAGTGTTCGCTATCTCCCCCTCATAAGAAACCGCAGGCACACGCATCCGCGTGTGTTTTTGTGGTTTATGGGGGTCTTTTTTTGCTTAGACTCTTCAGCAGTAATCATTCATCACGATCTGAAGACTGTCTCTTCCCATGTAACTGTTTATATCAGGATAATAGGCAATGCTTATCTTCATTTCACCGTTACCCATTCCATCATATAATGCGTCAACTGCATCGCTTCCATATCTGTCCCTGAGGAAGCCATGCCACTTTTCCATATCCCCAAAGTACATCATCTCATATCTGTAGCCACTGTCGTCTGTAACGGTATATTTGCCGCAATTTTTGTTTTTGCCAAGGATCCTTCCGGATAACAGTGCAACATTTTTCTGGGCAAAAAGGGGCTTGGTATTGCCGTTCCCAAAGGGTTCAAGCCTGGAGAACTCTCTTACAAGATCCATGGAGGCATAACGAAGCGGCATCGCAATATCAATATGGATCACAGGCTCAAAATCAGCACCTTCCAGCGTGCAGTTCTGATTAAGTCTCTTCCTGAGTTCATCTATGTTCTCCTTGGGAAGGGAAAGTCCTGCAGCCATCTTGTGTCCGCCGAACTTGGTAAACAGCTCCTTGCAGGCGCTTAATTCCTCGAACATATCAAACTTCTCGATTGACCTTCCGGAGCCTTTGGCACCGCCATCTGCGGCCTCTGTAAGGATAATTGTGGGTCTGTAATACTTCTCCTTGATCTTGCCTGCAACAATTCCGGCAATGGACTCGTGGATGTCCGGAAGATATGCAACGATTACCTTGGGCATGCCCTCCTTGCGGATAGCCTCCTCCACCATCTCTGTGGCCTCGTCTACACCCTCTTTAGTCAGGTCCTTCCTGCTGTCGTTGAGGTTTTTGAGATCCTCTGCTATCTTGGCAGCCTCGCTCTCATCTTCCTCTGTGAAAAGAGCCAGTGCCCTGCTGGCAAGCTCAAGTCTGCCTGTGGCATTAAGGCAGGGACCGATAACGAAGCCGTAGTGATATACGGAAATCTTGTTTTCATCAAGAGAGTTAACATGGATAAGTGCCCTAAGGCCCTTATTCTTGGTCTTACCAATAAGTCTTAAGGATTCCTTGACGATAATCCTGTTCTCATCCCTAAGCTCCATAACATCGCATACGGTGGCTATTCCTGCAAATATCAGCATCTCGGTAAAAAAGTCGCCAAAACTGTGCTCTGCATCCTCAAATTTAGCTGATAATACCTGAAGGAACTTGTAAGCCACAACAGCGCCGCATATCTCCTTGAAAGGGTAACTGCCCTCATTCCTTTTAGAATCGATAACTGCATCTGCGGGTGGAAGAATCTCTTTTCTTGCTGCAAGGTCGCCACCTTCAAAGGGAACCTCATGATGGTCTGTAACCACTACAGTCATTCCCAGTTCCTTGGCATGTGCAATCTGCTCTGCGGCTGCAATTCCGTTATCACAGGTAATTATCGTATCGATTCTTTCAGCGTAGGCGTTGTCAACCAGCTTGACACTAAGGCCGTAGCCATCCTTCATTCTGTCAGGCAGAACGCAGTCCACGTCTCCGCCAAAGAGCTTAAGTCCTGAAACAAGAATATAGGATGAGCAGATACCGTCCACATCGTAATCACCGATTACTCTTATCTTAGCTCCGGCCTGAATTTTCTCATACATAACCTCCGCGCCCTTGTCCATATCGGCCATACCCGAAGGATCATGGAGATTCTCAATACCGGCATTCAGATACTCATCAATTTTCTCATCGCTGCACTGAGTCTTCTCAAACTCCCTATTGGTAATTAGTCTATTTGCAATAAGTCTGGCGGTTATGGGAGAAATCCCGAACTTTTGGGAGATTCCTTCGAAATCCGCATTCTTATTAGCTACCATCCATTTTGACATAAATCGCACCATTCCTACATATCAAATCATGTGTTCCATTCGGCATTTTCTGCTAAACACACGTAGTTTGATTATACAGCAAAACGAGAATAATTCCCACTGGGGGTGTGAGAAGGACGGGAGAAACGATGGAGGAAGGGAAGAAGGTCCGAGGCAATGGAAATTTTGTCATAACCCATCGGGAATCCATGGCATTTCATCCAGCCAAACGCTCATGTATTCACCTCAGCGTTATAAGACAAAATTTTCATCGCCTCGAACCTCCTTCCCTTCCTCCATCGTTTCTCCCTGTGCTATGACAGCCTCCACTGGGATTCTTGCTGCCGATTGCGCTACTGATCAAATCTGCTTTAGTCCAGGCAGAAAACACCTCATTCCACCTGCAATCTCCTTGCGCATCCCCTCTGGACATGCGTGGGAATCGCTACGCGATTCCCCTGGATTGCAGCCCATGGGATGTCGGATCCGGACGCCTTTTTTGAATGAGCAGCGCCCAGGACAAGGTGAAAAGATTGTATTTAGTGTCAGAAGTCAGGGAAACTATGAAAGGCCGGGAGGATGGCTTGCAGCAAGGAAAAGTTTGTCTTAGAACGTTGAGGTGAATTTATGAGTGCCGCAGACAGACAGCCCTGTGAGTGTTCTGAACAGGGTGAAATGAGCAGGGCTGGCTGGATGGGGTGCCATAAATTCCCGATAGGTTCTGACAAAATTTTCCTTGTTGTAAGTCATTCTTCCGGCCTTTTGCAGTTTTCCCGTCCTGGAATCAATATTCTTGGTCTTGTCCTGGGCGCGTCCTCAATAAAAAAGGGCGCCGGATCGGCGCCCCTTAAATTATGCTGCTTTGTTGAAGAATGTCTTGAACTTCGTCTTCAGATCATACCACATCGGAGATGCAATAAAGATTGAAGAATAAGTACCGCAGATAACACCAACCATCAGAGGAAGTGCAAATGCCTTAATATCAGCTACACCAAAGATGTAAAGTGCAAGTACTGTGAAGAATGTAGTAGCTGATGTGAACAAGCTTCGTGTAAGTGTCTGAGATACTGAGCCGTTAACAAGCTGTGCAAGCTCACCCTTGCTGGTTGCAAGATGCTGGTTCTCACGGATACGGTCGAAGGTAACGATTGTATCGTTGATTGAGTAACCGATG
>NZ_CAMVPU010000034.1 GCF_947169445.1 uncultured Butyrivibrio sp.
TCTGCTGCTGTCCACCGGAAAGCTGGTCAGCACGTACAAAAGCCTTATCAAGAATTCCTACTTTATCAAGACACTCAAGCGCTTTGATCTTTTCCTCTTTTGTATAAATGCCAAAAGTAGATCTGTACCATGGCATATCAGGTACAAAAGCAGTGAGAACATTTTTTATAACTGTAGTTCTTGTGATCAAATTAAAAGACTGGAAAATCATGCCTATTTTTCTTCTGAATCTACGAAGCTGCTTTCCAGACAGACTCATGACATCAACACCATCCACGGTGAGTTTTCCGCTAGTCACATCGTGCATCCTGTTTATGGTACGAATAAGTGTGGATTTTCCAGCACCAGACAGACCAATAATGGCAACAAATTCTCCCTGCTCAATTGAAAGGTTTACATGCTTTAACCCCTCAAAACCATTGGGATATCTTTTTCCTACATCTTCAAATTTGATCATTTCCAGTTCTCTCTCCTATTATTTTGTCGAAAAAGGGGAAGATACCCTTGATATCTTCCCCCAATATACAATTCAGTATTACTGTAAAGACATAATGAGCTGCTGAGCTGCTCTCTCTGAATCATAATCTTCAGACTTAGCCTCAACATAACCATTATGGCTGTAGATAGCAATTACTTCCTTACCAGCATCTGTGTTACCGATGTTGATAAATGCCTTTGTAATTGCAGCCTTGAAAGCATCATCCATGATTGGAGATGTCTTACTTACACTAATTGTGTCGTTATAGATACCGTCTGTAACGCCGATAACATTTGTCTCATCCCAGATGCTTGCTGTTCTAGCATACTCAGATGTCCACTTCTCTTCCTGATCACGTCTTGCATCAGCATATGTTACAAGTACATCAACCTGGCCTGAAGCAAGTCTTGAGAAAGCTGTTCCATAGTTATCTGAAAGAGCTGTGTGTGAAAGGTCTGTAATGTGCTTGTCATAGTTGTTCTGAAGCCAGAGTGAAGGATAAATATATCCAGCAGGTGATGAAGAGTTCATTACGCTCCAGTTAAGACCATCAAGATCTTCCCATGTAAGCTCTTCGCCAGCGTTAACCTTAGCAGCTACTGCCTGACCAGCCTCTGAAGGTCCAGCAATGATAAGTGCACGATAGAATGTTACCTGAGCATCAGATGCTGAAGTAGGCTTCTCGTCGTTCCACACCTTAGGATCTGGGCTCTCGATTGAAAGACCATTTCTTGTTGCTGTAAGGATTACATCACAACCATCATCATAAAGAACATAAGTACCACCAGGAATAAGACCTACGTCGATTGTTCCTGCTGAAAGACCTTCGCCAACTGCCTCAAAGCTTGTTCCAACAGTGATATCAACTTCACCAACCTCATATCCAAGGCCAGCAAGCTCTGTTGTTAGCATCTCTTTAAGTGGTTCTGTTGCTGTTACGATCTCATCAGGCTCACGTGAAGGTACGAAACCGATTGTAAGCTTGTCAATCTTAACGTTCTCTGCCGGAGCAGCTACAGCCTCTGTGCTCTGTGCTGCCTCAGTAGTCTGTGCAGTCTCAGTAGCTGGTGCCTCTGTCTCCTGTGTTGCTGCGCTGTTGCCGCAACCTGCAAGCATTGCCATTGTGGAAACACCTGCGATCATCATTGCAAAAAATCTCTTCATAATTTCCTCCTGCCAAAATAGGCTTATAAAGATTATTTATTGGGGTGAAAAAAGCTCATGTGTATCCACATGAGCTTGTCACCTTTTACACGACAAAAAGTTTAAGTTATAGCAAAGGATTTGTCAACGAATTATTGACTTTGCCGGATTAAAGGATTAACGCATAAAATCGGCATTTTCAGTATTTTATCTTTTATTATCCAGAATATTCATAAACTCTTTTACGTTTGTAGTTATATCACCGTTAAAGACACCTGATCCGGAAACAATTACATTTGCACCGGCTTCAAGCACATCTTTCACATTGCTGACGTATATACCACCATCAACCTCAATATCAGTATTAAGGCCCTTTGAATCAAGGCTCTTCCTTACTGCCTTCACCCTTTCAATGCTCTCCGGAATAAATGACTGACCGCCAAATCCCGGTTCAACTGTCATGACCAGTATCATATCAACCTTGTCAAGATAGGGCTCAAGAACATCTACAGCTGTACCTGGCTTAATAGAAATACCCGCCTTTATTCCAAGGGAATGTATCTTATCTATAACTGCCATAGGATCATCTGTAGATTCGTAATGAAATGTTATGATATCAGCTCCGCATTTAGCAAATTCCTCTATAAATCTTATTGGATCTGTTATCATGATATGAACATCAAAAACCTTCTTAGTTGTATTTCTGATGCTCTTAATAACTGGCATACCATAGGAAATGGATGGCACAAAAATGCCATCCATTACATCAATATGGATATACTCAGCTCCCGCTTTATCCACCTCTTCTATCTGCTGACCCAAGATACTGAAATCTGCAGATAGAATTGAGGGACTTAAGATATTCTTCATTATTTCAAAAATTCCTTTACTGATGCATATACTCCGTCACCATCAAGGCCATACTTCTTAACAAGAGCGCCTGCAGATCCTGACTCACCGAATCTATCCTGCATACCGATCTTCTTAACAACTGTAGGACATTCCTCTGAAAGAACATCGCATACTGCGCTTCCAAGACCGCCGATTACTGAGTGTTCCTCAACAGTAACAACCTTACCAGTCTTCTTAGCTGTAGCAACTACAAGCTCTCTATCAATAGGCTTGATTGTGCAGATGTTAACAACTTCTGCGCTGATACCGTCAGCTGCAAGCTTCTCAGCAGCCTCAAGAGCAGAACCCACTCCGATACCAGTTGCTATAATGCTAACATCAGTACCCTCTCTAAGTACAGTACCTTTTCCAAGTTCAAACTTATAATCAGGTCTGTCATTAACTACAGGGCAAGCTGCACGTCCAAAACGAATGTAAACAGGACCTTCGTGCTCAGCAGCAGCTCTTACACAAGCTCTTGCCTCGATATCATCAGCAGGGCACATAACAACCATTCCAGGAATAGTTCTCATAAGTGCAAGGTCTTCGTTACACTGATGGCTGGCACCATCCTCACCTACAGTAATACCTGCATGTGTTCCACCGATCTTAACATTAAGATGTGGGTAACCAATTGAGTTACGAACCTGCTCGAAAGCACGTCCTGTAGCAAACATTGCAAATGTGCTGACAAAAGGAATCTTTCCTGTTGTAGCAAGACCTGCTGCAATACCCATCATGTTACACTCTGCGATACCGCAATCGATGTGACGATCAGGGAACTCCTTCTTAAACCAGCCAGTTCTTGTTGCTGCTGCAAGGTCAGCATCAAGTACAACTACCTTGTCGTTAACCTTTGCAAGCTCTATAAGTTCTTTACCATAGCTATCTCTTGTAGCTATCTTCTTTACTTCGCTCATTCTTACCTCCTAGTATATACAATCAATGCGTTAAAAGCGTGCGCTTAAGCCAATGCCTCACCAATCTTGTTAAGATCATCCATAGCCTTTGCATACTCCTCATCGTTAGGTGCTACGCCGTGCCATGAAACCTGACCTTCCATAAAGGAAACGCCCTTACCCTTTAAGCTGTGGGCAATGATAGCTGTTGGCTGACCCTTAGTCTCTCTTGCTTCCTTAAATGCAGCTCTAAGAGCATCAAAGTCATGAGCGTCAACATTGATTACATGGAAGTTGAATGCCTCAAACTTCTTATCGATAGGATATGGTGAACATACCTGATCAACAGGTCCGTCGATCTGAAGACCATTGTTGTCAACGATAACAACAAGATTATCAAGCTTACGGAAGCCTGCAAACATAGCTGCCTCCCATACCTGACCTTCTTCAATCTCACCATCACCAAGAAGTGTGTATGTTCTGTAGTCTTTATTATCAAGCTTTGCAGAAAGAGCCATTCCGCAAGCAACTGAGATTCCCTGTCCAAGAGAACCGCTGCTCATATCAAGTCCTGGAAGATACTGCATACTTGGGTGACCCTGAAGTCTTGAACCAAGCTTACGAAGTGTAGTAAGCTCCTCAACAGGGAAGTATCCCTTCTGAGCCATTACAGAGTAAAGACCTGGAGCTGTATGTCCCTTTGAAAGAACGAAACGATCACGATCCGGATTCTTAGGATTAGCAGGATCAACGTTCATCTCCTCAAAATACAGATATGTAAAAATATCTGCTGCTGACAGTGATCCACCCGGGTGACCAGCACCTGCTGCGTGAACCGCTGTAACAATGCCCTTGCGGACTTCGTTTGCAATCTTCTGCAATTCTTTGTTTGTCATAATTCCTCCTCTGATAACGATAAGTTTTCATCTGTACCAGTATAATAAAATACACAAAATATACATTTTGGTTTATTAGCAGTTAAACTTTAACATAATAAAAATACGTGGTCTATGGCATTTTTTGCCGATAATTTCCTAGTTAATGCTTTAATTTGTAGCTCCCTGACCATAATAAGCATTAGCGCCGTGTTTGCGGTAATAGTGCTTATCCTGAAGTTCCTGCGGTGCCGGCTGAACACGAGGATTGATCACTTCACATCTGTAAGCCATTTTAGCAACTTCCTCTGTTACAACTGCGTTGTGTACTGCTTCATGAGCATCTTTTCCCCAGCTGAATACTCCATGGTTCTTGCAAAGAACTGCAGGAACTGCCACCGGATCTTTTCCCATGCGGTTAAATTCGTTCACAATAAGATGTCCTGTGTTCTCTTCATAAGCATCTTCGATTTCTTCCTTGGAAAGGCAACGCACACAAGGAATCTCACCGTAGAAATAATCTGCATGAGTTGTGCCATAGCATGGAATGCTTCTTCCTGCCTGTGCCCAGCTTGTTGCATAGGAAGAATGGGTATGAACCACGCCGCCAACTTCCTTAAATGCCTTATAAATCTCAACATGTGTAGGTGTATCAGATGAAGGATTAAGCTTTCCCTCAACCTTGTTGCCATTAAGGTCCATAACCACCATATCATCAGGAGTCATGGTCTCGTAATCAACACCGCTTGGCTTAATTACGAAAAGTCCACTCTCTCTATCGATCGCACTTACATTTCCCCATGTAAAGGTCACAAGACCATACTTTGGTAAAAGAATATTCGCTTCATATACTTTTTTCTTAAGTTCTTCTAACATTTTTCTGCTCCTCGCTATTTAATTGAAGTTCTGCTCTCGCGTACGCTCGCCAGAACTAAGTAGTACACTAAGCTCGAAAAAACCTCGCTAAGCGATTACTTAAGTACATCAACTGCAGCTCTCTCAATTGCAAGACCTGCGTTGTAATCCTTCATAAAGTCATCAAATCCCTTTACATCCTCTGCTACAGGCTCAAAGGTCTCAACCTTTCCTGATCCAAATACCTTTTCATTCAGGTAATTCTCAAGTGTCTCGCCTTCAGATTTCTGAAGCATGAAGCCTGCAAGTATAGCCTGTCCCCAAGGGCCGCCTTCTCCTGCTGTTTCCATAAGTTTGATAGGTGTATCAAGTGCTGCTGCCATTACTCTGTCGCCAACGCCGCGTACCTTAAAGAATCCGCCCTGACCAAAGAAGAAATCAGCCTTAACGTTCTCTTCCTTCATAAGTATGTCATTACCAGCTTTAAGTGCGCCAAGGGCTGTGTAAAGATGTGTTCTCATAAAGTTAGAGAGATTGAATTTATCATCAGGTCTTCTTACAAACAATGGTCTTCCTTCGTTAAAGCCGGTAATACTCTCACCTGAGAAGTAGTTGTAGGCAAGAAGTCCGCCGCAATCTGCATCCCCTTCCATTGCCTTGCGGTAAAGAGTTCCATAAAGAGTATCATCATCAATATCCTGTCCGATTGCGCCAGCGAACTCTCTAAAGAGGCCAACCCATGCATTAAGATCAGAAGTGCAGTTATTGCAGTGAACCATAGCTACCTGTTCACCACTTGGTGTTGTAACAAGGTCAAGCTCAGGATATGCCTTTGAAAGGTCATGCTCCAGAACAACCATAGAGAATACGCTTGTTCCTGCTGAAATATTACCTGTTCTGACACCAACTGAATTTGTTGCTGTCATACCAGTTCCTGCATCGCCTTCCGGAGGACAAACCGGAACTCCTGCCTTAAGTGTTCCTGTAGGATCGAGCTTTTTAGCGCCCTCTTCTGAAAGAGTACCTGCAGTTGCTCCGGCAGGAAGTGACTTAGGAAGAATGTCTCTGATCTTCCAGCCAAAGTCCTTGCCGGCAATAAGCTCATCAAACTTATCCAGCATCTTCTGATTATAATCGCATGTCTTGGAATCAATAGGGAACATACCTGATGCATCACCAACACCAAGAACCTTCTCACCGGTAAGCTGCCAGTGAATGTATCCTGCAAGTGTTGTAAAGAAGTCAACCTTTGATACATGCTCTTCTCCATTAAGAATTGCCTGATAAAGATGAGCAATGCTCCATCTCTGTGGAATATGGAAGCCCAAAACCTCTGTAAGCTCATCAGAAGCCTTTTCAGTAATTGTATTTCTCCAGGTTCTGAATGGAACGAGAAGTTCTCCCTCCTTATCAAATGCCATATAGCCGTGCATCATTGCAGAAAAGCCCATAGCACCGATCTTTACAAGCTTCTCGCCATACTGCTTTTCAACATCCTCAGCAAGCTTCCTGTAGCAGTCCTGAAGGCCTGTCCAGATATCATCAAGTGTATATGTCCAGATTCCGTTATCCAGTCTGTTTTCCCAGGAATGTGAACCTGACGCGATCGGATTATACTCATAATCCGTAAGCACCGCTTTAATTCTGGTAGAACCAAACTCAATACCAAGAAGTGTTTTTCCTTCTGCAATTATTCCTTTTACATCACCCATAACTTTTCTCCTTTTCCTCTATTTTATTCTTGATAATAATTCCATATTTCCAGATCACATCTACCGAAACATATCTTTATATTTGCCTGACCGAATCACGCATTATCACGTCCTCGGCAAATTCAAAAGTTGCATTTCCAAATTGACCGCTGCTATGAATCATCCTGATAATATTCTGTGCAGCCTTCTCACCAAGCCTTGCCTTCGGATGCGGAATCGACGATATCGCGACTCCTCCGACACCAACCTTAGCCATATCAGAATCATCCATTCCAATTACTGACATGTCCCCGGGAACCTTAAGCCCTTCCTCCTGTAGCATCTGCATCAGCATCCCGGCCACAAGATCGTTGTAGCAAAAGACTGCCGTGCATCCGTTAAGTCTTTCTTTTACCCTGCCCAAGGCCTTTTTCCCATCCTTGATGTCGATGGTATCAATCCAGTTCACATGGTCGTAGGTAAAAGACAATTTGCATTCCGTCATGGCCCGCAAATATCCGCGGTATCTCTCTCTTCCCTGCCCGTCATCAAGCTTAAGCACGCAGCCTATACTCTTATGTCCCGCTTCAGCCAGCGCCTTAACTGCTCTGTAGGCACATTCCTCGTCGTTAATGGAAACATGCGGAAGATCCAGCTCCGGATAGTAACTGTTTAAGAAAAGAATCTTCATCCCCCTCTCCATCAACTTGTGGTACAAAGCTATGTTGGGGTTAGGAAGAGCACTTTTTACCGGCTCCATTATGACTCCGGCCACATCATTTCTCTCCAGGAGATCTTCTAATATCTGTTTTTCTTTTCCTGTTGTATTATTGGTAAAAGAAAGCTGCATAGAATAGCCCTTTGAGCTAAGCGTGCTCTCTATTCCACTGATGGTACTCGGAAAAATATAATCGTCTACATAGGTAGTAACTACAGCAACCACTGACTTCTTGCCCTCTTCAGCGTGCTGGTCTGAAACATAAGTACCGCTTCCGCGAACGCTTTCTAAAAGGCCTTCTTCGGAAAGTTTGGCAATAGCATGTCTCACTGTCTGCCTGCTAAGGCCGAACATCTCACATAATTCATTCTCTGAAGGAATCTTCTCCCCGGGGCGCAGCCTGCCTTCGTCTATATTCTTATTTAACCAATCTATAATTTTCTGATATTTAGCCACGTTTACACCTGTAAGTTGTATTCATTTATATAAAGTTGTATTCATTTATAATTTAACCTTTTGAAGATGTGGTATTCTCGCACGGTCCGAATTTATCGTATTACTATATGTCCTTTTGGTCAATGACAAATATTTACAATTTTACAAAGTTGTATATGTACAAATATATCAACCCCAAAATGGGCAAGGGACCAAAGGGAAAGCCAAAGGGGACGGTTCTATATGGCACATGAACTACTGTGCCATATAGAACCGTCCCCTTTGGCTTTCCCTTTGGCTCATCCCATACTCCTGGAGTAGAAGAACAGGTACTGCTGCATTACTCCATTATACGGTGCATATTTGTCGAACAAAAAACCTTCCGGATATCTCTGATCCAGGACTTTGTTAATCCATACATCTTTAGGGAAGGCATCCAGTCTGTGGTATCCAAAAAGGATCTCGCAGTTTGCAACCTTTACGCCAACTCCGTAAAGACTTAGCAGCTTTTGCATCAGCTCATCATCCGAAATTTCTTCCCAGTCACCAAGCCTTACCGCGCCGCTTGCCACATCAAGTGCAGCCTGCCTCACATATTTATCTCGATAACCAAGACTGCATCCCGAAAGCTCTTCAATGGATAATTCTGCCAGGGCCTTTGCCGTAGGAAAGGAATAAACGTCTTTCCCCTCTGCATCAACTGCCATCTTCTTTCCTGCAAGAGCACAGATTTTTTCAATCGAAGCCTTAATTGCAGGTATGTTTTTTCTCTGAGATATGATAAAAGAAATCAGCATCTCCCAGGGATCCTGCCTAAGAATTCTGATTCCTTTTCCAAATTCAGAGGCTTCAAACAGATATGGGTCTTCCTCTTTATCTATCAGCTTTCTGACCTCTTTATAGCTTGTATCAAGATCAAAATAGTCTTTCCAAAAGCTGTTATATTCATCCTCCGGACAGTCAAAAAGATAATCGCTTACGCCCACCTGTTCTACATACAGGTATCTGTCAATCGCAGCCACACTGTATCCTTTGCCGCACTTGTTGAATCTAAAACACTGGCCGCTGTCCGCTATTTTCTGTAAATCAAAGTCATCTTGTATCGTTATTAGCATTTTTTCACTTTTTCATCAGCCATGGCATCTATATATCCCCGATCCCACAGCATAATCTTTAATTTTTCTGCCAGTTCCACCGCAGGCTGGGTGAAATATTGATTGGTCATGACCACTCCAACCATCCTGTCGTAGTAGTCCCGTCCCGCATATATTTCCTGTACTGCCTTTACTCCGATTGGCTTATCATAGCATTTACACTGAATTGCATAGGTTATTCCATCTTTTTCCGCCAGGATATCAGCTCCGAAATCTCCGCTTCCCTTCGTGACCTCAACATCTAGAAAACCATGAGCCTTCAAGATATCAGCGCAGTAGTACTCAAAATCATGCCCCTCCATCTCATCCATAGGTAGAGGCCTGTTTCTGATCATCCTAATGACATATACCGTCAAGAACGCCAGAAGAACGACTCCCGCTCCAATGAGACAGGCAATTATATGTTCCTTATTCATCTATTATCAGTCCCAACCAAACCGTTTCTACAAGCAGTTTTGCAGTTTCTATTTTTCATACAAGTTATTTCCCTGAGAGTCTATTACTACGATTGCAGGAAAATTCTCAACCTTAAGCTTTCTGATAGCCTCAGTACCGAGATCCTCATAGGCTACAACCTCAGATTCTACAATAGACTTGGACAAAAGAGCTCCCGCACCGCCGATCGCAGCAAAATAAACTGCTCCGTTCCTGACGATTGCGTCTATTACTTCCGGAGATCTTTTCCCTTTTCCGATCATGGCATTAAGTCCCAGATCAAGAAGTCTCGGAGTATACTTATCCATGCGGCTGGCTGTTGTAGGGCCTGCAGAGCCGATTGGACGCCCTTCCCTTGCAGGGGACGGTCCCATGTAATAGATAACATTTCCCTCAAGCTCGATTGGGAGTTCTTTTCCATCATTAAGCGCCTCCGACATGCGCTTATGAGCAGCATCTCTGGCAGTATAGATTGTTCCTGATATATATACCATATCTCCGCTTTTGAGATTCTTTAAATCCTCTTTACTCATCGGAGCCGTAAGCTTTTTTTCCATATTATTCTCCATTACAGGACCCTTGTAACATGCCTGTTTACGTGACAGCATATGTTGACTGCTACAGGGAGCCCTGCTATATGCGTGGCAAAAGTATTGATATTTACAGCAAGCGCTGTAATCTTGCCACCAAGGCCAGCGGGGCCGATTCCGGTCTCGTTGATCCTGCCAAGCACCTCTTCTTCCATGTTGCGGACATATTCAATATCAGAATGGGTTCCAACAGGTCTTGTCAGTGCTTCTTTAGCCATTTCAGCACATTTTTCAAAGGTGCCGCCTATTCCGACACCCACAACCATAGGAGGACAGGCATTTGGACCTGCATCCTTTACTGCCTGAACGATTGCGTCTTTTACGCCTTCCTCTCCATCCGCAGGCTTGAGCATAAATACTCTGCTCATGTTCTCACTACCAAAGCCCTTTGGAGCTATAGTCAGCGAAACGCTATCACCGGGCACAATATCATAATGAATCACCGCAGGTGTATTATCGCCGGTGTTCTTTCTGATAAGGGGATCTCCAACAACAGATTTGCGAAGATATCCTTCAACATAGCCCTGTTTTACACCTTCGTTGATGGCATCAGTAAGACTTCCGCCTACAAAATGCACATCTTGTCCGACTTTTACAAAGAATACTGCCATTCCGGTATCCTGACATATAGGAATCTGGTCTTTTCCAGCAATCTCCAGATTCTCCTGAAGCTTGGTAATGATCTGCTTTCCAAGCTCAGACTCTTCCCTTTCAAGTGCCCCATCCAGAGCATCCTTCATGTCCTGCGAAAGCGCATAGTTGGCATCAATACACATTTGCCTAACTGCCGCAGTCACCTCACAAACATTGATATCTCGCATATTACTCCCCTACGATAGTCTTCCTGATTTCCACAAGTTCCTCACTTGAAGGGCTTGTAGGCTTCCACAAAATATGCTGTCCGTCATTCTCATATCTGGGAATAATATGAAGATGGAAATGCATAACTGTCTGTCCTGCTGCCGCACCATTATTCTGAACAAGGTTAAGTCCATCGCAGCCAAGCTTTTCCTTCATCGTGCCCGCAACAGTCTTGGCTACCTTTACAGCGCCCATAACAGTTTCTTCAGGTATCTCGTAAAGATCAGCATAGTGTGCCTTGGGAAGCACCAGTGCATGTCCCTTGGTTGCCGGGCCATTATCAAGAATTACTCTGAAATCTTCATTTTCAAAAATTGTGTTTGATGGAATTTCTCCGGATGCTATTTTACAAAAAATACAGTCACTCATTACGCTATTCCCTCCATGTTCTTTCTATTTTTAAATACAATAATGTTGATCACTCCAAATACGAATCCTGTCAAAAAGCCTCCAAGGTGCGCCTGAGTATTGGCTCCTGACTGGAAAAAGCACGCTTCTATTACGAAAAAGAGAAGAAGCAATAATCTAAACAGCATTGACTTATCTTTTATCAGCAGCTTTCTGTTAATGACAATCCAAACCACCATGAAGCCTACAATTCCCATAACGCAGCCGCTGGCGCCAAGTGATACCCTGACGACATCGCCTCTTACCTCATATGCCATGGATAAGAGATTGCCGCAAATCCCTGCCAGAATATACATTATGAAATACAAAAGGTGCCCCATGTAATGCTCAATTACCGCCCCTACAGCCAGCAAAATGAGCATGTTATTAAAGAGGTGGTTTATATCCGCATGCAGGAAAGTCGCAGTAAATATTCTGTAGAACTCTCCATTTCCAAGAACCGATTCAGTATACATAACCCATCCAGAATACAGCCCGGGTATAATTGTTGTACTAAGTCCAAACAAAAGAACGTTGATGATCACTAAAAAAATAGTCACATAGGCAGATTTATATATTTCCTGCTGCCTTTGAAAAAACTCCTCGTTTGAACTATTGTTATTTTCCGACATTGTAATATGCTCCCTATCTGTTGCCGCTTTTTTCTATTTAGATTCGTGGCAACTTTGCTCTTTTCCTTAGCTTTCCATAAGATCAAAGAGCTGATCCATGCTTCTAAGGAGCTTAAAATCCCCTTTCATTTTCAAACTTCCTGCCATGAATCCACGCTGGAAAGTCATTCTGCCATCAAGTATATCCTCAAATATCCTCTGATCAACCGTGATCACTACATCACAATCGTTCTCATCTCCAGTCCTGAAATCACAATTAGAATTGTTGACATCGATTATAACCGGCCTTATCTTCACATTATCCTGGATGGCTATCTTATACTTAGCTCTAAGTCCCGCAACCGGGGTAAATTTCTTTTCCAGGAATTTAATATACTCCTCGGCATTACCTGCAGTTGTCTCATCCTGTCCCATCTTGTCACGGAAGATACTTGCAAGCTCCTGCAGATCCTCTTTTTGCGTCTTAACATATTTATCATCTGAAGCATACTCTGAAAGCTGCTCAGATTCCTGAGGAGTAAGGTCGATGCCCTTAGCAACTGCAACCTTATTGATTACAGCCTGATTGCTGGCAGGAAAAACAGCCATCTTCTGATTGATGGTTCTGTATATATTCTCTGTTTTCTTTTCAATTATCTTGGAATATTCGTTGCTGTTCTCAAGTTTGGTGGTATCAGCGATATAGCCGCACATTCCGTCGCACGGAAGGCCGCCCAGCATCTCCCATGCTGCTGCAAGGCTCATCATGCCTTCTCTTTCGCCATGGGTTGTAGACATGACAACAGGTGCCATGTAGATTTCTTTTATCCTATTCTTATCGCCATAAAGCCAGCAGGCATCGAGAAACTGCATCATGTAGCCGCCAACACCGTACCACTCAACTGTAGATGCCAGAATAATGCCGTCTGCATCCTTGAGGGTGTTGGGAAGGGCCGTTATTCCGTTTCTCTGCTCGTAGAGATTGTACTGCTGAACCTTAACATTTAATTCCTGTAAAACTGCTGTGATCTGTGAGATGACGTACAAAGTGGGATCATCAATTATCCCTCTTCCACCGTAGTAGATATTTATCTTCATGAGAATCCCCTCCAACAATCCGACATTTGAAAACATTATAGCATATTTTGGAGGGGTTTTTGTCCATCTTATCTACAATCAAAACACAATCTACCTATCCTGATTTCATCGCCCTCGCCAATAGAAACACCTTCCTGGGCCTTTAGGCGCAAACCGTTTTTGAAAGTGCCATTTGTCGAATTCAAGTCCACGAGCATAATTCTGTCATCCTCTCCCTTGAATATCCTGCAGTGCATTCTGGAAACGCTGTTGTCCTTTAGAACCTTGTCAACGCAGCCTTCCATTTTGCCAAGGGTAAGAGGCAGTTTACCGAGAGAGATTCTGAGGGTCTTATCAAGATTGCGGCTGTATAAAGTCATTTCATGATCATTATCATCGAATGCATCAAGAACAGTAGTCTCGCCGCAATCGGCTCCGGCCCCTTTGTCATATTCCAATTTATGTGAAGGAGTAACCTTAACTTCATTCTTATAATTTGATACTTTTACAGTATTTCCATATCTGTCTTCATTTCCGAATTCCGATTTCATATATGTATTTTTCTTTTCATATTCTCCATCTGTTTTATCCCATTCATCAAAATATGAATCCTCTATTTCATCTCCCTCTTCCGCTGTCTCAATAGTTTGCCCCTTATGTAAACCACCATTTCTCACATCCTTAATTCCCGATAAAAGAGCCAGAAATCCCGTAACCGCGGACAGCATTATCACCACTACAGATAAGATATTCTCACCGCTTGAGAGGATGAAATTCATTCTTATGTACATCATTGCTGCCAAAAGAGCCATAAACAAAATAGAAAAGACTATCTGTATTTTTCCATCTATCTTTCTTGCAAGACCTCTATGTCTTTTTTCGCAGGTAGCCTCATCCTCAAGTTCTTCCTCAGTGAATGAATACGGATCTTCTTCATAATCACATGCTTCCT
This sequence comes from uncultured Butyrivibrio sp., assembly GCF_947169445.1. Taxonomy (GTDB): domain Bacteria; phylum Bacillota; class Clostridia; order Lachnospirales; family Lachnospiraceae; genus Butyrivibrio. The sequence continues at coordinate 14,053 of NZ_CAMVPU010000034.1, forward strand.
CATAGGAATTATCACTGTCATCACAAACCACGTCACTCTCACCTATCCCAAGAACATAATCTATGCAGTCCATCACTACAAATCCCGGAGTCTGGGCTTTTTCCGCACAGGAATAAACCATTTCCACTGCAGTTTCATCTTCATGGTCCACCAGCAGGAAAAGCTCATCGACAAAACCGGCAAACCCGTTATTATCACTGGCAAACGGACTGTACATAAACTTGTACTGACCAGTTACAAGATCAACAAATATACTTCCTGCATCAAGGACCACATTTTCCATACCCAGAAGATATTCAGACAAACTCTCAAAAGCCTCCTTCATGGCACCAAAAAGATCCATAAGCTGCTGCCTGTCCATGCCTCTTGCCGAAAATCTGTCCTGAATACTCTGCATTGAGTTGATCTCGTAATAAAGAAAGCTCTCATTATTAATAGTTCGCATGCTGCAGGGAAGAAAGCTCTTTAGCTTTCCCCTTTCAAACATCTTCATCTGATAACTGTTTTTATCATCTTCATTATCTTTTTTTACTATAAGATAGTTGTGCTTTAATTCTCTGCAATATCTGTAATCCATTTCTTTTATTTCTCCTCCATTTTATTGGCCAAATCCATGATTCTCTTTACACGCCGCAGGTGCCCGGGATAGTTTCTTACCTTAACACTCTGCTTTGCACTGATTTCCCAGACTCCTTCTGGTTTCAAAAAATAATTTTCCATAGCCCTGTGCTTTGTCTGCGTAGCAGCCCTGACAGTCACCGCTTTTTTATCCGCTTCAACCTCAAACACAGGCTCTTTATTTCCAAAATACTTTCTTCCAAACAACCCGCTCTTTTGTACTACATATTCCTTAGGACTTTCTTCCATTGAAGCCCTGAAGGCCAGTATGTAGCAGTCCTGAGTCAAAAGACATCTCCTATACATAAAGTTCGCAAGATATATTAAGAGCGCAAAAACGCAAATAACCATAGGCACAATGAAGGATGCCTCAACCGTCATATATCCGTGTATTTTACGCAAAGAGCATCACCCCCATCCCTATAGTCATGAAAGGAATAAAGGCCATCTCCGTATTTCTCTCAGCTCTTTTTATAGTCAAAAGAACTATCGAAATTAGTCCGGACAGCATCAACGCTGTCATTATCCCAAGCCATATCTTTTCACTGCCAAAAGCAGGCCCTATGCACATCAGCATAATTCCATCTCCATAGCCGATCTTTCCTCTTGAGAGAAAGCCCAGAAAAATCAGCAGCATCCCCGGGATAAGCGAGGCGATAAGTTCAATAAAGCTTACGCCTTCAAAAAACATCCCATATATTCCTGCAGCCGCAGACACCACCGCGCACAAAGCCGGAATGTAAACCGATATCTGTTTGTATTTAATATCCTTAACTGATGCCGCCAGCATGATCATCACAATTACCACTTCAAAAAAAATCATCTTCAACTTAATTACAGCCACTACAAGGGCCTCTTCCTCCTACTTCAGAAATTGGTATGGTATAAATAGTTCTCTTAAGCCCCGGACAATCCACTCTGGAGTGAAACCTGTCTCCATAAGGCGTTATAAAAACATCACCTCCGGTCACTTTTTTCCCGCAATACTCACAGGAATAGTATTTCCCACCGCTTGAATTCCTCTTATTTCCAAGGGCTGAAAATGCAACACTCGAAATAGTGTGGCTTAAATATTTGCAGTTCACAGTGCTGTGATAAACAGTCCCATGCTCTGTCACATACACAATCTGCTCCGCTTCATTTTCTGAAGCTATCCCATATTCAGGATCGTACCCGGTAAAAGCATGTCCATAGAACCTCGACTGCACCGGAAACTGATGAAAGCCTGCAATAGCAAAAACAGGACGTACTTTGTAATCAACCACAATGTCGATAATGTCACCCTCTGTCATGATCCTCGAGGAAGTAAACTTAAGCCCCTTGATCCCATCCTTCACGATGTTCCCACTTATTTTCCCATCAAGTTTCTTATTTACACCTGCTACCGCATAAACACTAAATCCTGAAACCTCTGCAATATCCACAATCTCACTCTCCAGATTAAGGGCATTTGACGAAGCTTTTGAATCGTATGCCATCTGCATGCAGTCACTCCCAACCTGATGGAGTGCCGCCTCAAGCTCTGACTGAACCCGCAGCACATCAATAGCAGACATTATGTTCACGAAAAAGAAAATGAACACGGGTAGCACTATTGCCGCCTCCAGCGTCATAGAAGCAGATAAGGACACTTCTTTAATTAAACTGATTGTCCGGAGAAATAAATCATTATTATTTTTTGTTATTTTATTTTTCATATTTAAAAGAAATGCCCTTACCTCCTTCCGTGAAAAAAATACTAATATTCATAGCCATATGTCCTTTCTATGCTCGCCTCGTAGCCATACCTTGTTCCCACAACAAATTCTGCTCTCAGAACATCCAAACAATAGTCCAGCCTAAAATACTCATTTCCTTTGGTATTTCTAATATCCATCTCAACTATGTCCATCATCCTGCTCACTTTTTTCCCAGTATCAGTCATAAACAGCTTCATCCTCAGATAATCCTTATAATCAAGCCCTTCTTCGCCACCCTCTGAATTCAGATTACTTCGAAATGACAACATGCTCCCAATGCTCAGCTTCCAGCTTGCGTCATCCTTCAAAAGAGGGATCTTTCCGCCTCCAAACAAGGTGTGAAGGTCAGCCACAGACTCTGCAAAGGTCCAGGCAAAAAGTATCGAATACTTTATTGGCTCCATCAGCTCCGGGACCATCAGTATTACCGAAAGTGCACCGGCAAGTGCCTCCGCCTGGGAAATCTTTTCCTGACACCCAAACAGATAAAGCATATTTGAAGCCTCCCGCCAGAACAAAAGCTCCTGGGCCATCTTTTCCAGATTCTTATAATCGCTGTCTTCACCATAAGCCAGATACTCCAGCTGATATTTCAAAATAGCTTTATCAAGTTCATTTCCGTATCTGCTGCATTTCTCATAGAAATATTCATCCAAAAGAAGTTTCTCTGAAACAGACAATTTCTCTGTATCATCCAGGCCTGTGCCTTTTTCCAGCTTTCTTTTGGAAGGCAGAAGCTGCGTATTTACTGCTGCCCCGGATATACTGTTTCTGTCATCTATCGCCAGATTAAGAATTCCTACTGCCTTTTGTGCATTTACCGCATCCGCAGGATTGCCTATTGAAACAGTTTCTTTTTCGCCCTCATCATTTTCTATTTCAGGAAGCCTGGTCTCATCGATTCTTTTCTGGTTCTCACTAGCCATCTGCTCTACATCTGTTGTATCCAGCCCTGCACTCTTTAACCTGCCTGCATTGTCCATAACGTCTGTAAACGCCCCTCCAACCGGTTCCGCCGCCATATAAGCAAGTATCTGTCTGCAAAAGACCGCGCCCTCATTGTCAGTTGCAACACTATAGCCAGTCAGATTGACATCCTTACAATTCATCGCAGTCATTGTCTGGGCATTCGAAAGCCCTCCAATCGTGCTTCTTTCAAAGTTCTTACCCGCGTAGTACCGCAGATGCTCTCTTGTATTGACCACTGATGGGTTCGGACGCCCATAGGAACAGTCAACAAACAAAAGAGAATACTGGTCAAAAAGCTCTCTGTTGTACTCAGACAAAACGGAATTCATGGCGATATCTGCCACACATTCTGCCTTCATTCTCACAGTCCCTATCCTGGCTCCCTGATAGAGAGCCAGAACAAGTGACAGTATTATCGTTATGGATAAGGATAAAAAAACTGTTATGTATCCCTTAGTTTGTGATCTCACGAGTTTCTTCCCTTATTGTGCTAAACACATCCTCAACGATTCCGTTAATCTGTTTCTTGAAAACGATGACTAACCCTATAAGGACCACGATGATTAATATGACCTCGATGGTGCCCATTCCTGACTCATCGCTCCAGAAATTCCTGATCTGGTTAACAATTCCAGTCCCTGTTTTTCTTACATTCTTATCTAAATTTTTCATACTTTCTCCTTTTTATTGGGCTTTCACCCACCTCTTACTAAAACGACATATATGCCGGGATCATGATGATTACCATGACTATCAAAAGCATTAATGTCATAGGCAGAAGCAACTTTGTTCCAGCTTCTTCACCCTTTTTTCTTACCGAATCCAGCAGTTCTTCAAACGCTCTTCTGGATTCATCGTTTAAAAGAGATAGCAGTTCACTGTTTCCTTTTCGTAGGTTTTGTGTCAGCAAAGTGCATAGCCTTGTATATTGCTGCCCGCCACACCTGTAGCCAAAATCTGTATAGGCTTCGCTTTCGGATTTCCCCAAAGACAGTTCCCTGCTGGTCCTTACAATTTCCTCATAAAGGTAGCTTTTTTCCCGGCCTTCTTTTCTTTTTGCCAAGTAATCATCAGAAAGCTTGTTAAATACATTCCTCATGGTCATTCCAGCTCCCAGATATAGCACCAACTGAGATACAAACTGCGGATATTCTCCTTTAAGGTGATCCTGTCTCTCTTCTATTTTTTTCTGCAGCTCCTTATCCTTTAAAACAAAGGTAAGAGCCCCTGTAACAAGCATCAGCAAAAGAAATAGCAAACTGTTGTCATCACTTTTTTCACTCCAAATAATCCTTTCTCCCTCAAAAGTTCCAGGAAGAATCAGCCTTTCATCATATTTTGTTTCTTCCGCTCCACTATCAATTAATGCTCTAAGGCGTTTCTCCAAAGCTTCCTGCGGGCTCAGTTCTATAGGCAAAACCTTTGCATAAAAAACTTGCATCCAGGTCATTCCATCATACTTATAGGTCGCAGAAAGCATGACTATTTCTCCCTCATCCGAAGATGGTTCTCCTACAATTTCCCCGGAATACCGCATAACATCCGGATTGTCCACGGTCCAGGAAATCGAAAAAGGGTACCCCTCTAATTTTTCAACCAGCCTCAGATCACTCCTAACTTCATCAAGGCTTTGGTTTTCTCCTAAAATCTCTTTTTCAATCTCCATGGACGCCTTTTCAAAAAGCTCATCTGCTTCTTTTCTTGTAAACTTCCGCTCCTTAACAACAAGGTCGTATTCTCCAAGCACTTCACCGTCTGTATCCCTGGCTACCACGCTGTATTCCTGCTCTCTGCCTCCGGGAGGATTTCGCATTATCGAGCCATCATCTTCAATCGCAGTGTCCGCCAACGTAGAAAAATGCAGAATCAGTGCCAAAAAACATCCACATAGCGCCAGCAGTATTACCAGGCTGATCTTACTTACGTAGTAATCTTCGATAAGCTTATTTATATTCCTGTCATAATTTAGCGTTATCAGATTTTCTCTAACGCTCTGCGACGAAAAGACTTTCCTCTTTCCACAAAAGCTTCTATAGACAAACCTTGATACCCTGTTTAAAACTTTCACTATAATATTCATTTTCTTTTCCCAATCAAATGGATATGTTTACGATCTTTTCAGACAAAAGATATGATCCAATATAGGTGATCATGCAGATAGTCATCAGAATAATGCCGAATGTATTATGGTACAGAACCTGAAAAAAACCGGGACTAGTAATACTGATGTAAATAATTATGAAAAATGGAACACAGTTCATTATCCTTGATTCAAGGCGCCTTGCGCTTATAAGCACATCAATTTCTTTTTCCACCTCCAGCTTCCTGATAAGGACATTTATGGTTTTCTCTATTGTTTCTGTCATGTTGCCGCCATTTCTTTTGGCAACAGAAAACACCATCGCAAAGTCCAAAATATCGCTGTTTTCTGTTTCTTTTCCCATCCTGTAAATAAGCTTTTCAAGGGGAATTCCGTTTTTCAGGCCTTTATTTACTTCAGCTACAAGCCTATAGATATCGCTCTGCTTTCCGTATAAAAGAGCCATATCCTTCGAAGCCTCTTTAAATGAATTCTCCACAGAATATCCTGCCCGAAGGCTGGTAAGTACAGAAAAAATAGCATCCTTAAACTCGACTCCTGCCTGCCTTGTGCGTCTTCGTTTTGCATTTTTCTTTTGCACATAGACGTAGATAAATGCAACAGGCAAAAGACAAAAAACAGCAAGATGCGAATCATAGAACAGCCTTCCAAATAAAGTCGCTATGGCAATCCCTTGAGCCACATATGGAATATCACTTTTTATCAGGCGATAGCTCAATACCTGCTGCCACAAGCTTTTCAGTGTTTTTAAGTTCACTCATTTTCCTCCAGCTTCCCTTTATTTTCCCGTTTTCCAAATTTTTATGTTCTTCAAATACATAAAGCGTACGCAGCTGAATTTTTCCCGACTTATCAAGTTCTTTTTCCACTTCACAGATTTCCATTACCTTTCTTGATTTGTCCCTTAGTCTCCCCAGATGTACAATGATATCAATTCCGGATGAAATCTGGCCCCGGACTGCAGAAAGCGGCAGTTCTCCCATTCCCATAAGACTCATGGTCTCAAGTCTGTACAACATGTCCCTGGCACTATTGGCATGCCCTGTTGACATTGCCCGATGACCGGTATTCATAGCCTGTAGCATATCCACACATTCACCGCCTCTGACTTCGCCAACCACAACCCAGTCCGGACGCATACGAAGAGAAGCCTTTATAAGATCCCTTATGGAAATTGGCCTGCAACCTTCGACGTTTGCATTTCGTGATTCAAGGCGCACCAGATTAGACACTCCCTGGACCTGTAGTTCCGCAGAATCTTCCACTGTCAGAACTCGCAGGTCCTTGGGAATATAGTTGGTAAGTGCATTTAATAGCGTCGTTTTCCCTGATCCGGTTCCACCTGAGATAAATATGTTATACCCGGCTTTTATCAGCGCCTCCAGGAAATTACTTAGCTCCGCAGAAATTGATCCCAGCTCGATAAGTCTTTCCATGGTGATCGGTTTGTCAGGAAAACGCCTTATAGTAATGATCGGGCCGGTGAGAGAAATTGGCTCCAATACTATATTTACACGACTTCCGTTTGAAAGCCTCGCGTCCACTATGGGCTGTGACTGGTTAACAACTCTGTTACAGGAGGCAACTATCTGCTGTACCACGTCCTCAAGCTTTTCCTCCGACTCAAATCGCCCCTCAAAGCGGGAGATTGCTCCATCTTTTTCTATAAAAATATTATCTGTTCCGTTTATCATGATTTCCGTTATCCCCGGATCATCTATGAGTTCCTGCAGAATGTCCAGTTTTCTAATGGAGTGGAAAATCTGTAGTCTAAGCTTTTTTCTATCCTCAAACGATATCACCATATGCCGCAATTGCCTTGACAGTTCATTATCCACCAGTTCATACATTTCCTCATCGGAAATATCCTTGGAATAATCTATATTCTTAAGGATATTTTGTCTTATCTGCCTTTTTGCTTCCTCAAGTTTTCGCTCCATCGATTATTCCCTCCCTTTCAAGAAGGTCCCTTAGATACAGATCAAAACTGCGCTTATCCTTAACATCCGGCATCTGGCATTTCACTGTATTATTCAGCAGTTCTTCATAGCCACTCATCATCAGAGCATTTTCATAAACCATCATCTTGTACTTATCAGCCGGATGCTGTCTGGTGATGGTAAAAATCTTGTCACACCCTGTGGCGATTTCAAAAAAGTCACTTGGATACTCAGTCATATCCACGATCACATAGTCATAGCCACAATTTTTAATCAAAAGTTCTAACAGATTGTTCATTCTATCCAGATTGATCTCTTTTATCTGCATCGCAGTTTTTGCCGGCATTACGTAATCAACGTTATTTCTTGTCTTTTTTATCCTTTCAAGATAAAGACCGAATTTCTCTTTTTCACATTCCGCATAGTACAAAAGATCTGTGATATCCTCTTCACTGCTGATTCCCAGGGTATGAGACAAAGATGAAAAGCTCTCAAGGCTAAGAAACGCCACCTTGGCTTTTTCTGCCAGATACTCTGCCATAGCTATTGCCATTGTGGTCTGTCCGCAGTTTCCAAGAGGCGAATAAAGGCCTAAAACCTTGCCTTTTCCTCCATCCATTCTCATTCCCAGACCGTCAAAGACCTCGGTGCTGTCTGCACAATAGGAAACAATTCTGTCCACAATCCCAGACGCAGCCTGATATTTATTGACCACCGCGATGTTTACATCCTGCTCCTTATCATCTTCTCTTACCATGCTTAAGCTGCCCATACCCTCATCCAGAATAAGTACATTTCTGCAGATCAGCTTCCTTAGATTCTCCTCCAGGTCCATTAGTACCGATTCGGAAATCATCAATAGCGTCACCACATTTTCTTTTACAAATTTCTCCATGATCAAAGGGTCGGTAAAAGAACAAATCTCAAATGGAAGACTTAAGTTTCCTCTTAAATACTCATCAAGTCTCATGCAATAAAGCTCATCTTTATCGCAGATTGCAAATTTTGGTTTAGTCATACACTTCCACTTAGAACAAAAACCGTACTAACAAGTACCGGCAATGCAAAATGTAGTGTCTTTTTGCTTCCTCTTCTGAATATTAAGATTCCTAGTGAAATGGCTCCTGCAATCAGGAAAGAATATAAGATACAGGCATACAAGTCCTGCATTGACAAAAAAGATGCTGTAGCAAGTAATAGCTTGACGTCACCGGCCGCTATCCCTTTGATCAGATAGACCGGAATGAGGATCAAAAATGCAGCTCCCACCGACATAAGTGCCATAAGGAGCCTGTCTCCTCCCTGGCTCATCGCTATGATAAGGCCGGTCAAAAGCCCCGGTATTACCCAGACATTATAGATCTTGTCCTTGTACAGGTCAGTAACAACCGCCCCTGTCAAAAACAAGAGTAGTACGATTTTAATCTTGTTTTCTCCTTTCGTAATTTGATTACGAGCTCGTGATTCAAGAATTTATCACCATAAAAATCATTTGTAAATACCATGAGGTAGAATCGTCAGATTGCACAATTAATTTTTTGTTCGAATAAAATCGAACACTGTAAAATCCGCTTTATGCCACAAAAAGAGCGGGCTTTGAAAAAAGATCTTTTTCTTTTCGCAAAGTCCGCCATTCGTTATTTCGTAGATATTACATTCTTAATTATGATTTTAAGTGCAAAAATTTTAAATTATTAAGACTTTCTTAAGCTGTATAGCCTCTGTTGGGCAAACCGCAGGTAACACTGTCATTTAAGCTGTGTTTCCCGTATGTAAGACCGGTATAAACCATCTGAATATTTCCCATGGTTGGCTCGCTGGTATCTTCCTTTTCGATCTCTTTGTATGCCTCGTGCAGAGTTTTAAAGTTCTGCTCCACTTTCCATACACGGTGTATGCTCTTTGTGGCTCCGGCAGCAATGAGTTCTTTTTTGGAAAAAATATAAATCTGGTGAAGCATTCTGCCAAGCTCTACCCTTCGGTTGACCGACCTTATTAGCTCGTCAATACAGCTCTGAGCATAGGAGAGATCACGAATTGCTTCTGCGGTTCTGGAAAGGCTCAGATCATCTCTGGCATCTGATAAATAGCTTATGATCATTTCATAAATGATCGTGATCATCTGCGTCTTATTGGCCTGAGTTATTCTTCTTGTATACTCCTGCTTTTTTTCCTGTGTCATGGGCATTTCCTCTATCGAATCCTATAGTCATCACTGCAACAGCTGTAGTACCTGGGAAGGTCTTTCGTTGGCCTGTGCCATCATTGTTGTTCCTGCCTGTGAAAGCACCTGCTGTGTTGAATAAACAGTCATTTCCTCTGCCATATCAACATCCATGATTCTTGAATAAGCAGCAGTCATGTTTTCAATTGTGATGTCTATGCTGCTTGTAGTATGTTCAAGTCTGTTCTGATATGAACCAAGTCGGCTTCGGATCGCGCTGACTTCGGAGAGAGCATATTTAATGCTATCGATAGCTTCCCTTGCACCAACTACGTTTGACATATCCAGGTTATAAATGCCAAGTGTAGAAAGCCCTACCTTTGGGATTCTGATATCCAGTGTCTGTCCCTCATTGGCACCTACCTGCATTGTCATTGCTCCGGCTCCTGTTACTTCCAGGAATACTGTATCTGTAAGAGGCTTATCTATCTGAAGCTGTATCTTTTTTCCTGTAGCATCGCTAAGTATAAGCACGTCCTCATTAGCTGTTACGGTAAGCCCATTCGGCATGTAATCCACGCCATCTTTGTATATTTTTATGTTGGCATCACTGTTATTTTCGAAGAAAATTCCTTTTTTATCTACGCCGGTCGTACCCTGAAGATTAACAAAAGATACATCGATTCCTTCGATTTTGTATGTACCTTTATCCACCACATCTGAATATCCAATAACTTTTACCAAAGGATTTGTCACTGCAGTGTCCTGATTATCTCCTATCGTCGCATAGCCCTTGTAATCAAAGGTTCCGTCCAGAATATTCTGCCCGTTGAACTGTGTGGCTTCTGCCATTCTTTCTATTTCTTCTTTTAGAAGTGTTACTTCTTCCTGGATCGCCTCTCTGTCGGTTTCTGTAAGGGTACCGTTGCTGGCCTGGATTGCAAGGTGGTTCATTCTCTGAAGTATTTCCTGGATTTCAGATAAAGAACCATCGGCAACCTGAACAATGGAGATAGCATCATTGGCGGTATCTCCTGCAACTCCAAGACCTTCGATCTGTGAATTCATTCTTCGTGACATTGCAAGACCGGAAGGATTATCTTTTGCATTGGCAATCTTAAGACCACTTGATAATCTTTCCAAAGACTCTGACAGAAGTGAATCATTTCTTTGAAGTGCATTACCTGCTATCATTGCCGACACATTATAATTTACTTTCATTTTTTCCTCCTCATTTAGGACAACTGATCATAGAGCTTCTATAAATGCTTTTGCCATAGACAGAAGTGTCTTCGTGTCTGTAATATTCTTTGGGTTGCCATCCGTGGCATTTGCATTAGCTGTTCCTACTGAGATAGGTTGTGTCTGCGCATGGTAAAGGATTGCAATTTGTTCTTGGCCCACGCCATAATCCTTTAGTTTCTCAGCCAGTTTAACGCACATTTTAGATCTAACGCTTTCCAAGTATTCAGCTTCCTCGCTGCTCTGAGCATAGGTTGTAGTAAGCATTCCGCTTACTATACCGTTCTTTGCCTGGAGCACGGCTGTTATAAGGCCGTATTCATAGGTCTGAACACTTGCTTCCATCCTTGATTCCATGCTCTCATCCTGTTTGATGGTGATGTGCATGGTAATCTCCTGCCCGTCAATTTCAGCAGGCACATCAAAGGTTCCGCTTTCTGAGCCTTGGCTCATTACAGAAAGCCTTCTCATCACCTGGTTTATGGCCCTGACATCAATGAAGCTGTCAGTGTTACCCATGATCAGATCAGTGAGACTATTTGAGATATTCTCCAGAGTATTTCTGTAAATATCACCATAGTTATCCTCGTCAAGGGCATCCACCAGCAATTTATGCTCCTTGGCGACTTTTTCTCCCAAAAGCTCCTCTGATTTCTGCCACAGATCCGATGATTTTCTCTGCCTTCTGTTTGATATTTCTGCCTCAAGATTATTGAAGTTCAATTCAAGCCCGGTATTTGTCAACTCTACGGCTGCATTCTGAGCTTCTTTATCCTGTGCAACTTCTCTGATATGCCGAAGCTGCTGGGCATAATAGTCTTTTTCAAGAGTTTCGTCTGTTCCTGCCTGCTGAAGATTTCTTGCAAGGTTCGGTAGCAGCGTGCTCTCATCGGGCTTAGCCTCAAGCAGTTTTTCGGGCTCAAGATTCTCATATACTATATCGGCTTGTGCACTATAAAACCTAAATGCTGTTTTGATCTGTTCATCAATTTTTATTGCTGTACTTTTCCAAGCAGTATCCAGTCCGCCAAAATCATCATCAACCACAAAGTCCATTCCCTTATAAGCCCTGCTCTGACTTCTTGTAGCCTGTAAAAGATTACCTAAAGTCATCTCTCTTCCGGTTTTTAGGATTGAACCTATAGCCTGATAATCATCCTTTTTTAGCGTATGGAAAAGCCTGTAAATTCCGATAAAAGAAGTCTTTTCTTCCTGTGTTATTCCATTTTTATGTTCCAGCTTATATAGGAATTTGGAGTACTTTTCATCTGACTTGGTATTTCCTTTTTCTGAATTCTCCTCATCTCCTCCAAAGAGTCCCTGATCAAGATTTCTTGCAAGCTCTTCAATTGTCATATCGAGAGGATTATTTCCCTCTCTTATAAGATCCAGAACTGCTCCGGGTTTTAATCTTTCTATCGTGGTTCTCAGCATCATATCCCAGGAATTAACCTTTTCCAGATTCTCTTTTGTGATTTCCATGCTGTTATAACCCAGGATTCTCACTGCTCTTCTATTGTCTTCAGTATCCTCTATCTTTAGGTCTTCCAGGATGTCTGAAACATTGGAAAAAGCTTTTTTGATGTTATCTCCAAGATCAGCGCGGGGCTTAGTCATAAGAGCCTCGTATCCCTGTCCTGCCTTCTGATACCTTGCAGTAAGACTTTTGGAAACATCACTTATGGCACTTAAGCTGGCAGTCTCAAGTTCATCTCCCATGTATCCCGAAATATCAACAGGACCTTCTCTTATGATTGAAACTCTGCTTATAGTTGCAGTAATAAGATAATTTTTGCTCTTTGTATCTATTCCAGTAATCTCATCTATAGCTGAGCCTGCTGCCTCGTCTGCGCTCTCACCCAGTATGCCCTTTAGCCTGTTTATCAGCTGCTCCATTGGCGCTGTATCTATTGAAAATCCGCTACTTAAGAGTTGCCTGTTGGCCTCAACCGTCATGCGAAGTCTTACTTCCTCGAGTTGTAGCCTTGCCGTTACAAATCTTTCATCCGTGTATTCGATATTGCAAAGCTCTGCGTTTTGCGGATTTATGTAATTCTTAGCAGACTCATTTATCAGATTCCTTAGATTTATCTCTTTTCCGCTTTGTATCCCGGTTCTGATATCATCGTCTGTGATTTTTTCGGTGTCATTAAGCAAATCCGAAGCTTTTCTGAAACTACTCCTTGGATCACCAAGATCAGCCTGCGTTGACTTTTTTCCATCAAAGATGGCTGCCGCTATTGCTTTTGCGCCTTGCTCCTGCGATATTGGAAAAGAAATATCTCTGATCTCATGTACTCTCTGAAGGCTATCTGCAGTTAGCGGGATTCCCTGGCTTACGATCCATCTGGCCTGATTTCTGACATTTTCGTCATTTTTATCAAGCATGGCTTCGTCAATTATCTTATCTATCTGCGCATCAAGCTGCTCCCAGTCAAAAGTTTCTGCCTTCTGTGCATAATAGCCGTCTGCATCCTGTGCATAAAAGCCTCTTCCCATTGCATTCTGGCCATTTGTACTATGATTTGCCAGATACAGATTTTCTATAGTGGGATCAAGTTCATTCAAAACCAGATATTTCACCGCGCCATCATCAAGCCCCTGAATTTCAGAGACTTCTCTATAGGCGATACTGGCTTCCTTAGTGTTATCGTAGGAAAGAGGAATATCGTTCTCGTGAAAGCTTTTCTGAAGCGCCTGGGCAAAAGATCTGCTTCCGGTTATTTTGGTCAGCTTATCAACATCCAGATCATCGTTGAACCCCACAACTGTTTCACCGGATTGAAGAAGAACACTCTTAATCTTGTCGATAATAGTGACAGTTTCTGCACTATCCATATTTTTGATATCAAAACCATCCTTGGCAGCCTTGGCAAAATCCTCAGCTGACATGGTATTTGATAAAAGAGCCATATAATTATGCTGTGTCATAACATCCGTGTTTTCTGCCATCTCACTGATATCTTTACAGCTTCTGGCATGACTGGCATAGGCATCATTGCTAAAAATGCTTGAATTCAGCTGCACACCTATTACTTCTGTTCCTACTGCAGCCGACTTCCCGGATACGGTCCGTAGTCCTTCTCTGGTATCCATTCCAAAGAGTTCTCTGGACTCCTCTGACCTGTTACCGGTAACAGCCTGAAAGTTTATATTCATTTGCTTACCTCAGCCAATTGAAAAAAGAGAATAGAAAAAGGTGATGAACTATTCATTCATCACCTTTTATTTCGGCTAAGATATTTTATTCTTTAGTCTTTTTCTTTTTTGTTTGGAATACAAACACTTCTGCTCCATAAGGCGGAAGATCAAATTCTATACTATAGTCTTTGTAGTCGCAAAGGCCCTTTACTGCCTTTATCTTGTCCGGAACGTTACTTCCCATTCCGCCGAAGCACTCCTTTGCGCTATCAAGTACCTTTGTGTAAACACCGTCAAAAGGAACTCCGACTTTAAAGCCTTTTCTCTCCATAGGAGTCATATTAAGCACGAACAAAATATTGTCCTTACCATTTATGGCTCTTCTGTAGAAGCTGTAGGTGCTGCGCTCTTTGTCATCGGCATTGATCCATTCAAAGCCGCCCCAGTCGTTGTCCACTTCATAAAGAGCAGGATATTTTCTGTAAATCTCAAGGAGCTTACCTACATAGTCCTTCATTCCTCTGTTCAGATCATTTCCAAGCAGGTACCAGTCAAGCTCTCTTTTCTCACTCCACTCTCTTTCCTGACCAAAATCCTGGCCCATGAACAGGAGTTTTTTACCTGAATGACCAAACATATATGTATAGCCAACTCGCAAATTAGCGTACTTATCAACCTGGTAGCCAGGCATTTTCTCAACCATTGAGCACTTCAGATGAACAACTTCATCGTGTGAGAGAGGAAGAATATAGTTTTCTGCATTGTTATAGCTCATGGCAAAGGTCATCATGTAATGAGCGCCCTGTCTAAAGTATGGATCAAGCTTCATGTACTCGCAGAAGTCATGCATCCATCCCATATTCCACTTAAATGCGAAACCAAGACCGCCATCTTCCGGCTTAGCTGTAACCTTAGGCCAGGCAGTTGATTCCTCAGCAATGGTAAGAACATTTGGATATGTTCCTCTGATCACGCTGTTAAAGTGCTTGAAGAACTCAATCGCATCAAGGTTCTCGTTTCCGCCATGGATGTTAGGAACCCACTGACCATCTTTTTTACCATAATCGAGATAAAGCATCGATGCTACTGCATCAACCCTGAGTCCATCAACGTGGAATTTACGGATCCAGTAAAGCGCGTTGGCAATAAGGAAATTCTTAACCTCCGGTTTAGCCAGGTTAAAGATCTTGGTTCCCCAGTCAGGATGTTCTCCCTTACGTGGGTCCGGATCTTCATAGATGCACTGGCCATCAAAGCAGGCAAGACCAAATTCATCAGGACAGAAATGTGCAGGAACCCAGTCGAGAATAACTCCAATGTTATTCTTGTGGAGTTTATTGATCAGATACATAAAATCTGTAGGTTCGCCATATCTGGCTGTAGGTGCATAGTAGCCTGTAACCTGATAGCCCCAGGAGCCATCAAAAGGATGCTCTGCAATACCGATAAGCTCGATATGTGTATATTTCATCTCCTTAAGATATTCCACAATCCTGTCAGCGAACTGTCTGTAGGTATAAAAACCATCTTCTGTTCCGTCAGGATGTTTCATCCATGAACCAATGTGACACTCATATATTGCAATGGGCTGGCGGTTCATATCTTTGCCCTTAAGGGAATCGTACCACTTGGAATCAGACCACTTGAAGGTGGAAAGATCAGTTGTCCTTGAGGCATTCCCTGGTCTAAGCTCTGCATAATTGGCATATGGATCAGCCTTATACAGCTTCCTGCCATCCTGCGCTGTTATCAGATACTTATATAAAGCTCCAATACCAACTCCCGGAATAAAAATAGTCCAGATGTTACCAGTCTTGCTACGGACCATCTGATGAGCTGTCTCATCCCATCCGTTGAAATCACCTACAACATGAACATCCGCTGCGTTAGGTGCCCATACAGCAAAAAAGAATCCCTTCTTCCCCTTTTCCTCAGAAGGATGAGCTCCTAATTTATCATAAATCTCGTAATGCGTACCCTGGCCAAATAAATATTCGTCAGCCTCAGATATAAAAACCTTTTGACCCATACAAAAACCCCCTCAGTATTGTATTCGTTTTTATTCTTAATGCATAAAGTCTTTTTCACGCAAAATGACCATGTCATTTTCGTCATATCTCTTATTCACGATAACATCAACAAAATGTGCAACAGAGCGCTTTTCAGCATAGTAGATCGCATCATCCACAATGTCTTTAACCTCTGCTACTGTTACCTCATGATCAAGAGTCTGTCTCTCGGAAATCCTTGTATGGAGCGCCAGAATACCAAGATTATCAATTGCATACTCTTTTTCATAAGCGTACTGCTTGGCATAAGCCACCAGTGAATCATCATCAAGGGCCTCTATGTCAACTCGTACATTAAAGCTCTGTGTCAAAGACGGATTCTTGTCCAGGAACTTATCCATATCCTCCTTGGTATCTTCCATAACAAGGATAAGTCCTTTATTCTCCTCCTGAAGGATCTTTAAAAGATCACTTACTGTTTCCTGATTAAGATCAGCGGCACGCTGGATAATAAGTGCGCCATTAGCAAGCTTCTCAAAAATGCCGGATGTACTCTTTTTATTGAGAGTATTAGCAGTTATCTTGGCCACCTTTCCACTAAAGTTGGAATCGGAAGCCTGTATTGCCTTGATAAGACCTTTCGCAAGGTTAACTGTGCCTGCGCCCTCCTCACCGGTGACAATAGCGTTTCCGGTAAAAGCGTCCATGCTCAGATTATCAATAGCATTGATGATCTGTCTTCTGGACTTCTTGTGATGAATATATGGTCCAAAGAGCTCTTTTTCCTCAGGAGTCATTGTCCTGACACGCTCCTCGATTTCCCTGTTTCCAAGATGCTTCTTGGATACGTCTGCAGCCACCTTCTGCTTCTTTTTAGCCTTCACCTCTTCTGTGGGAAGTTCCTTAGTGGTATGCCTGGATGACGGTGCCTTGGATACAGGTTCCTCATCCTGTTCTTCCTCATCCTGCTCCACTTCATCATTTTCTTCAGTATTATCTTCATCAGCAGCTTCTTTAGTGTCTGCCTCATCCTCAGTCTTAATATTGCGGCTTGCAGCAAGTTCAACTTCTACTGTTACTTCATCCGCATCAACTTCCTCCGGAAGCTCCTCAGGTATCTTATCAAGTTCTTCTGAATCAGAAATTGGAAGCTCCTGAGACTGAGATTCATCAATAACCTGCTCAACTGCAGCATTTATCACGTCATCTTTGTTAACTGACCAGTTGCCTCTTCCTGACGCCTTTTCATACTGCTCTTTTTTAAGAGCATCCGAAATAGCCTTCTCTATCCTCTCCTGAAGGCCGGCCTTAGTCTGCTCATCATAGTCTGCAAACATGTCGCCTGTTTCATCGGCAACTCTCTGCTTAACTCTCTGGAACTGCTTCTCCTGCTGTTCCTTCTTGAACTTCTCCCAGTTCTCCATGTACTCAGCAATGCTGATCTGGCCGGTAATCTGCTTCTCAACCATTGGCTCAGGCTCAACAGCCATGCTGATCTGACCATCAGATTCCTGGGACAACATGTTCTCGAAATGAGATGGCATCTGGTATGTGGCATTAGGATGTATTACAGCCCCTGGAACTTCGTCTTCAAGAGGCTTCTCTTCATAGGTACGGCTGACAAATACCGGAGCGGTAGCCTGAGGTCTTATAACCTTTTCTTCTTCCTCTTCCTGAACTGAAATATCAGGCTGAGTATCATCTAATACACCGGTATCATCCAGCTCTTCCATATCCTCTACCTTAGGATATGTCTTTGCTTCTCCAAGGATAGGCCCATTTCCGCCGTATTTGATATCGATGCTCATCTGCGGAGCAGTAGGAATATCCTGTGTCTGTGTATCAAAAAAGATCTCCTGCATATCTCCGGTTGGTGACTTCGGCGCAGCCTGAAGTGGCTCAGCATCCTGTGAAGCACCTTCCGCAGCATAAATTTCTTTTAATCCTTCTGCCAAAGTCTCCTGCAGATTCATGGTGTTGTAGACACTCATATCCACTGAAGGCTCTTTTATCTCATTAATATGAGGGTAAGCTATCTCATCTTCAGAAGAAGGCTCCTGAACTGTTTCCTGAACCGGCTCATAGGTAATAGTCTCCTGCGCCGGAGGAGTAATAGAAACAGGCTCCTGAACAGGCGCTTCAGAAACAAGTTCGCCTGTGTTATATTGCCTTATCATCTCTTCGGTAACTGCGGGCATCTCCTTGGTAATCTGCTTAACAACGCCCGGGTTAACCGCTACATTCTCTATTGTGTCCTGCTTAACAGCCGGTGTCACATCTACTGAAACACCGGATTTGTTCTTATATCTATTATAGCGATCCTGCTGCTCCGGTGAAAGAGGTTCATGAAGAGCCTTAAGCTCCAGCGCCTTCATGACATATCTGCCCTCGCCAAACCACAGGAACATCTCATCGCATTCTTCAACACATTCTGTAGTAAGACCTACCCTGTGATAAAGATATGCCAGCTCATAAGCCCATCTCTCGCGATAATCGTGCTTTTTTAACTCTTCAAGCACGGCAATTCGCTCTTCAAGGCTTACTTCCTGCGCTTCATACAACTTGTACTGCAGGATATATCTACCGGGATCTCTGGGAGATATTCTTACAAACTCTTTGTAATATTCAACTGCCTGAACAAACTCTCCCATCTTGATTGCCAGCTCGCACAAGGACTGAACAATCAGACGACCTGTAGGGTGCTTATCATAAGCCATGAGAAGAACATCTCTGCTCTCCTCATAGCGACGGTTTATCTTATATAGATCACTGATAGTACAAAGCATCGAAACACTTTTTACACGTTTCCAGTCTATCGTATCAGCAATCTTAACTGCCTCGGCATATCTGCCTTCCCCAATCAAAGCCTTAATCTCATCGGCCCTGATCTTATACTCCACTTTATCCAAAACTTCTACCTCTTTGGTGTTGTCTACCCAAATAGTAATAAGCACAACACAATATATAGTGTTAGTTTAACATAGCGTCTGTTCTTTGTAAAATATCGGAAAGCTGCGCAAACTGCTCCAAGCTTAAGATTTCGCCGCGGGCTTTCTCATCAATCCCCATTTTTACAAGTGCATCCTGCACATCCTGCCTGGAAACTCTGAGTACAGGGTTGTTTGAAAGTGAGTTAGAGAGCGTTTTTCTCCTCTGGTTAAAAGAGGTTCTGATAATCTCAAACATGTATTTTTCATCTCTAACCTTAACTGCCGGTTCACTATATCTAGTAAGTCTTACTACTGCCGATCCAACTCCCGGCTGCGGAATAAAACTGCTTGGTGGCACATCCATAACAGCATCCGCTTTGGCATAATATCCAACCGCCAATGAAAGAGAGCCATAATCCTTGTTACCCGGTCCCATGACCATACGGTCTGCAACCTCTTTTTGCACCATTACAGTAATGCTCTCTATCGGTGCTCCGCTCTCAAAAAGCTTCATGATAATAGGTGTTGTGATGTAGTACGGAAGATTGGCAACAACCTTTATTGGCCTATTGTCGTTGTACTTACGCACAATCTCATCAATATCCACCTTGAGCACATCTTCATTGATAACAGTTACATTGTTATATTCAGAAAGCGTATCTGCCAGAACAGGAATAAGGGTCTTATCTATTTCAACTGCCACAACTTTTCCTGCTGCCTCTGCAAGGTACTGAGTAAGAGAACCGATTCCGGGTCCAATCTCAAGAACGCAGTCGTCCTCCGTAACTTTTGCAGCGCTTACTATTCCATCAAGGACATTACTATCAATCAAGAAGTTCTGTCCGAATTTCTTCTTTGCACTCATGCCATATTTGGCCAATACTTCCTTGGTGCGGGCACTATTTCCTAAATATGCCATAAATCCTCCAATCTATACATTTTCCTTGCGTTTTCTTCTGTTATGCGGATAACTTCCTCTTCACATACTCCCTTTATCTGTGCCATTTTAGTAACCACATAGGGAAGATACTGCGAAGAATTCCGTTTCCCTCTAAAGGGTTCCGGTGCAAGGTACGGACAATCTGTTTCCAAAAGAATTCTCTCAAGAGGAGTCTGCTCCACAACCTCAACCATCTTCCTGGCATTCTTAAAGGTCAGCACTCCACCAATTCCTATATAGAATCCCATGTCTACGCACTGTTTTGCAATTTCCTTCGAATAAGAAAAGCAGTGAACCACGCCTCCTATTTCCTGGGCGTTTTCTTCCTCCATTATCGAAAGAGTATCCTGTGCTGCATCCCTTGAATGGATTATTACAGGTAGTTTTTCTCTTCTGGCAATATCAAGCTGCTTCCTAAACCATATCTGTTGCAGCTTAGGTGCAGGATCAGGCCAGTGATAATCAAGACCGATTTCACCGATTGCAACACATTTATCGTCACGACTAAGTTCTATTATCTCCGAAATATTCTCGTCATTTAATTCCTCTACTTCACTTGGATGTACTCCAACAGCTGCGTAAAAGAAATCGTATCTATGAGAAATTTCGATCGCAGCCTTTGAACTTGAAATGCTGGCCCCAATATCAACCACATTTCCTATTCCGTACTCTTTTAATGAATCAATAAGCTCTTCTCTATCTATATCAAACTGCTCATCATCATAATGAGCATGTGTATCAAATATCATTATTATCTCCGATTATTATTCCATTCACAAATTTTTTTGCGTTTTAAAAAAATTTTTTCCATGAATTTCTTACTTTTTAACCACCATCATATAATTTATCACATTTTTTATACCGTGAAAACCGCATAAATACTGCAAACTAAAAATTTTTTAAATTTTTTTCAAAAAAACACTTGCATTAATGTATTTCACGTAGTAATATATCACTTGTCGTTAAGACATGGCGACACAAACAAATAAGAAATGCACCGCTAGCTCAGTTGGTAGAGCACCTGACTCTTAATCAGGTTGTCCAGGGTTCGAGACCCTGGCGGTGCACGCCGAGTACTGTTTTTGTGGGTATATCCCATGGGGATGGTACTTTTTCTTTGCGCGTAAATTGAGCCATGCAAAAAGAGGCATATGTAATCACCGTGGGAGCTTGCTCACTAAGGTGATTATATATGTCTCTTTTTATACGGCGAAAGCCGCGACAACGAGGAACAAGCGTAGCGGTTCCGAGTTTGTCGGCATGGCGGATTCTCGAGTATCTCTTATTTTTTCCCTAGTTCATTTCCGTGGTCCTTAAGCCACCTTCTTCTATTCTTATAATCCGGAAGAATCTTTTCAACCTCCGCCCAAAATCTCGGAGAGTGGTTCATTTCTTTTCTGTGGCACAGTTCATGAACAACCACATAATCAATAATCTCTTCCGGCGCATTCATAAGCAGACAGTTAAAATTCAGATTTCCTTGTCCCGAACAACTTCCCCACCTGCTTTTCTGCATTCGAATAGTTATACGCCCGTAATCGACGCCAATTATTTCAGCATATTTTCTAACTTTTGAAGGAATAACCCTCTTGGCTCTTGTAGTCAAAAGCCTGATATCCTGCTCAGAAAGAGCCCTGCCCGTCTCAGGAGCTTTATTTTGCTCTTCCCTTCGTTTTTGCATTTTTCTAAGGTGAATATCTATCCAGTCGGCCTTTTCGCCTATAAACCGGTTAATATCCCTTTCTGGCATCCTTCTGGGAGCTCTGACAAGCACTTTGCAATCAGAAGTTATCTCTATGCACAAAGACCTCCTGTCGCTCCTTATAAGCTCAATATCCACTTCACGCCTCTTTATTAGCCTTCTCAGGGTGCTCTAACATCTCCTGCATTGTGTGCCAGCCAAGTACTGCACATTTAACTCTGGCAGGCATATGAGCCACATCCTGAAGTGCAGCAGCCTCATCAAGCGCTTCAATGCTCTCTTCATCAGTGATCTCGCCCTTGATCATGCCCATGAAGGTACCAGCCAGCTTAATAGCCTCATCCTTCTTCTTGTCTATGATCTGATCCACCATCATATCAACTGATGCCTGAGAAATTGCACATCCGCTTCCATCATAAGATGCACCCGAAATAACATCACCATCCAGCTTCAAATATAAAGTAATATCATCTCCGCAGCTTGGATTTACTCCTCTAAGCACCAGATCTGCATCCTCCATCTTGCCCTTATGTACTGGATGCAAATTGTGTTCATTAACTATTTCACGATATAACTGTTTAAGCTCCATATCCCATAACCTCTCTAACTTTCGAAAGCTTATCCAGGAACGCCTTAACTTCCTCTTCTGTGTTGTAGAAATATACACTTGCTCTTGCGGTTGATCCTGCTCCGATAAACTGCATAAGAGGCTGCGCGCAATGATGTCCTGCTCTGATGCACACATGATCATCGTTAAGCACTGATGCCATATCATGTGGGTGAACACCATCCATTATAAATGTCACAATTCCGCAGTGTTTTCTATAATCCTTGGATCCAAACACCTTTATATAAGGCATTTTGGACAATCCATCCAGCAAAAGAGCTGTCAGCTTTTCTTCCTGTTCTCTAATTGTATCAAATCCTACACTTTTTAGATACTCTATTGCAGCAGCAAGTCCAACCGCATCTCCTGCGTTAACCGTTCCAGCCTCAAATTTGTGAGGAACCTCTGCATAAGTTGCTTCAGTTCTTGTCACATACTCAATCATTTCTCCGCCTGTTAGAAATGGCTGCATATTTTCAAGCAGCTCCATTCTGCCATAAAGCGCACCGATTCCCATAGGAGCCAGCATCTTATGACCTGAAAGAGCAAAAAAGTCAGCACCCAGCTCTTTTACATCAACAGGCATATGGGGAGTAGACTGAGCACCGTCAACTACGACAATAGCGCCCTTAGAATGCGCGTAATCCGCAATTTCTTTTACCGGATTAGTTACGCCCATGACATTTGAAACATGTCCAATTGCTACAATCCTGGTCTTATCTGTAATCTTGGACTCATATTCCTCTTTGGAAATAACGCCTTCCTCATCCGGTTCCAAAAATACAAGCTTAGCGCCATTTTTCTTTGCAACCATCTGCCATGGAAGGAGATTACTGTGATGCTCCATTACGCTTACAACAATCTCATCACCCTCATGCACATTCTCAAGGCCATAGCTGTAAGCAACAAGGTTAAGAGATTCTGTAGTATTTCTGGTAAAAATAATCTCTTCGCTTCTGGAAGCCCCTATAAAATCTGCTACAGTCTTTCTGGCATTTTCATAGGCATCTGTAGCAGCCACGCTCCAATCATATAATCCTCTTAACGGATTAGCATTTACTGTCTTATAAAAGTTACTTACTGCCTCCAGAACCTGCCTTGGTCTCTGTGAAGTTGCCGCATTATCAAAATATATGTAATCGCTGGAATTTAAAATATCAAAATCCTTGCGATAATCCTGAAAACTACCCATAGGTGTCATTCCTTCCTTTTTAAATATACGATTTGCTCCATGTCCGAAGTCATGGAGCAATTATTTCAAAAAAATTTATTAAACTATACTCTGAATATAATACTGAACCTTCTGCATGATCTCAGGATCAGGAATAAGCCTTGCAACACTGTCAAGTCTCGCCTTGATCATGATGCGCTTTGCTTCTTCCTCGTCAATGCCTCTGGACTCCATATAGAAAAGAAGGTCTTCTCCAAGCTGGCCGATAGTAGCACCATGTCTTCCGTCGACATCCTCTTCCTGACACAGAATAATTGGCATAGAACGGTTGATAACATTTTCGCTCAAAAGAAGTGCATCCTCCTGCTCATCTCCGGCAGAGCCTGAACTTCCATTCTTAAAATCAATAGTAAATCTGAGGGTCTTCTGAGCCTCATCCATCAATACGCCTTTAAAATTCATGATGGCGTCTGTCTTTTTGCCCCTGTGATCTGTCACATAGTTCAGATCAAGCTTATGGTCATTGCGGCAAAGATAACCCATATCGCTGTTAAATACAGCTTCTTTTGTAGTCAGATTGGTATAGCAGCCATTCCAAACATTCTTAGCACCAAGCTCAAGGGCAACGAGTCCAATCTTGGCCTTCTCAAAGCATGCACCACCTATATCATCAAAATGCAGATACTCATTTCCAAGGAGCTGTGTCTTTACGACATTTACCGTCGCTCCCTCCTCTGCAAGAATTCTGGTACTGATTCCCAAAAATCCTGCATCCTCTTTTTCTGAGCTGTAATCCATGATCACAGTTACCTCAGAATCTCTTTTTGCATGAATCACCTGGGCAGAAAGTCTTCCCTGGCCATTCTTCATATCAAAGCGGATTACTATTGGCTTGTCCACCCTAGCGCCTTCATCCACTGTATAAACATCACATTTCGCACCTGATGCGATAAATAATTTATCAACATCAATGCCCATTCCTGTACGAAGAGCCTGATCATTATCCCTGTCCGAAGTGTCACCGTTTGGAATTCCGGGAACTCCTGAAGAAACAAGAATCTTTTCTTTTACTGCTCTGAAAACATCTCCGGCCTCGTCAAAAGATACACCTCTCTTAACTGAAACACCGCCATGTATTTCATCAGCCTCAGGGCTGGTCACATCATCAATTGTTATATCTGAAGCATCAAGAATACTGTCGTTAACCTTGAGAAAATTGTAAGTATAGACAGGAAGTACATTGACCTTCATTTTCAAATCTGTATTCATGTTTTGCTCCCAAAGCCACAATTTGCGCCATTTCACAAATCACAGCCACTAATCAAATAATTTTGGTATCAATGTCCACTCATTTCCAGCTTGATAAGATTATTCATCTCAACTGCATATTCCAGCGGAAGCTCTTTGGACACCGGATTAGCAAATCCGCTTACGATCATAGCCTTAGCATCTTCTTCACTGATTCCGCGTGACATCAGATAGAACACCGCCTCATCACTGATTCTGCCGATCTTGGCCTCGTGTCCCACATCAGCATCGCTTGTGCGAATATCCATAGCGGGAACTGTATCAGCTCTGGATATGCTGTCCAGCATAAGTGAGTCACATGAAACCGACGCCTTAGCCTTTTTAGCTGTTTTCTGAATAGTAACGCTGCTTCTGTAGGTTCCGATTCCTCCGTCCTTAGAGATAGACTTTGTAGAAATATGCGAAGAAGTCCTCTCACCTATGTGTACAACCTTAGCTCCGGTATCAAGGTTCTGTCCCTTTCCGGCAAAGGTTATACCCGTAAACTCCATCTTGGAATTATCACCCTTTAAAATTGTCATAGGATACAGGTATGAAGTGTGTGAGCCAAAAGAGCCTGAAACCCACTCCATGATACCATTCTCTTCTACAACTGCTCGCTTAGTGTTGAGGTTGTACATATTCTTAGACCAGTTCTCAATAGTTGAGTAACGAAGTCTTGCATTCTTGCCAACGAAAAGCTCAACGCAGCCGGCATGCAGATTGGCAACATTGTATTTAGGCGCTGAACATCCTTCGATAAAGTGAAGGTCAGCTCCCTCATCAACTATGATAAGTGTATGCTCAAACTGTCCCGCACCAGCCGCATTTAATCTGAAATATGACTGAAGTGGAATCTCCACCTTAACATTCTTGGGAACATAGACAAAAGATCCACCGGACCACACTGCGCCGTGAAGAGCTGCAAATTTATGGTCTGTCGGAGGCACGAGCCTCATGAAATGCTCTTTTATCATGTCAGCATACTCGCCATGAAGCGCGCTCTCTAAATCTGTATAGATAACGCCCTGAGCTGCCACTTCATCCTTAACATTATGATATACAAGTTCTGAATCATACTGGGCTCCTACACCAGCCAGAGATTCTCTCTCTGCCTGTGGAATACCAAGTTTCTCGAAAGTGTTCTTGATATCCTCAGGAACGTCCTCCCACTTGCCCTTCATATCAGATTTATGTCTGACATAAGAAGAGATTCGATCCATATCAAGCCCTTCAATGCTGGGTCCCCAGTTAGGCATCTGTATTTCTTCATATAATTTGAGGCACTTTAATCTGAATTCCCTCATCCATTCAGGATCATTCTTCTCCTCAGAAACCTTAAGAACAGTTTCCTCGGTGAGACCTTCCTTCATTCGGTAAAACTCAGCATCTGTCTCAACATCTTTAAAATCATATAAACTGCGGTCGATATCGGCCACTACCTGTTTATTCTCGCTCATGTCAGTCCTCTTTAGATAAATCTTTCAAATCCGTTTGCATTAATCTCATCAACAAGTGAGCCATCGCCTGTATGAACAATGTTACCCTTAACAAGAACGTGAGTATAATCAACATGCAATGATTCGAGGATCTTGGTGCTATGAGTAATTATCAAAAGAGCTCCATCCTTCTTTTTCTGATACTCTTCAATACCCTTTGAAACAGTACGAACAGCGTCAACATCAAGACCTGAATCTGTCTCATCAAGGATTGCAAACTTAGGATTCAGCATAAGAAGCTGTAAAATCTCTGCCTTTTTCTTCTCACCGCCGGAAAAGCCTACATTGAGATCTCTGTCTGCATAGGATTCGTCCATAGAAAGAATCTCCATTGCTGCCTTAAGTGATTTCTGGAAAGCAAGGAGCTTAACCGGTGCGCCGGTCTGTGCATGATATGCATTTCTGATAAAGCTTCCAAGAGAAATACCGGGAACCTCATATGGGTTCTGGAAAGAAAGAAACATTCCGGCCTTAGCTCTCTTATCTGAAGAAGCATCTGTAATATCCTGCCCTTCGAATAAGATATTTCCCTGTGTAACGCAGTAATGTGGGTTACCCATAAGAGTAAAACCAAGTGTTGACTTACCTGCGCCATTAGGTCCCATGAGAACGTGGGTCTCACCGGGCTTAATATCCAAATTAATATTATGAAGAATCGGAAGTTCATTATCTATTGATACTGATAAATCCTTGACCTGTAATAAAGACTGCTCTGACATAACAATAGTTCCTTTCATTTATATAAGAAAAATCCTGCCAAATTAAATCCTACTAACTTAGTAGGATTTATATTAACACCACAGATATGTGCTGTCAAACGACAATTAAACAAAACATAAGTAGTTTATCATAAAACCTCTTGACATACCACTTAAAAGTGCGTAAAATACAATCTTGTCAGTAACACGCGGGTGTAGTTCAATGGTAGAACACCAGCCTTCCAAGCTGGATACGTGGGTTCG
>NZ_CAMVPU010000035.1 GCF_947169445.1 uncultured Butyrivibrio sp.
ATTATTATCTGTACTCCCATGTGGTTACCCACTTATCCGCCAGTTGTACAGACACTAATAACTTACACTAAACCGAAGAAAAAAACAAGAGAAATTGAATAATTAGATTATTCTAAAATAACGATTAAAAATATATCAAAATAAGAAACATGTACAGCATACATGTTATAATTACCTATGAATCTGAAGGGGATGTTTATGCTTTTTATTGGGTATAACAATGGACGATTATGCAATGGGTATAATTGAACAAAAGCAGGAACTTGATGATCTGACAGGTCTTCTTAATCTTAGGGGGATTCTGCGTCTTTTGCAGGATGATGCTGCAAATGCTGCCAGCACATTTTCTGTAATTGTTTATCTGAATGTCATGAATTTCAAGAGCTTCAACCAGCAATATGGGTTTGCCGGAGGAAATGAATTCCTTAGGGGAGTTGCCAGTGAGATTCAGGGCATTTTTTCTAATGAGATAGTTGCAAGAACCGGTGGAGATCAGTTCATCATCCTGGCTAAAGCTATGGAAGAGGATGAGATTATAGGTAAATTCAAGGCTCTCCAGGAAGCATCCCATAAGTATGAAAAAGGTCTTAAGATGCGTTTAAAGGCAGGTATTTACCTTGCTCAGGGAAATGAAAGTGATCCGGTTATTCTCATAGACAGGGCCAAGATAGCCTGCGATGGTATAATCAGGGTCTATGATAAAGATTACAATTTCTACGATGATGAGCTTAAAAAGAAAAATGAGCTCAGGCAGTATGTAATAGATAATTTTGAGAATGCTTTTCAAAACAGATATTTCAAGGTTTATTACCAAAAGGAAATCCGGGCGCTTACAGGAAAAGTGTGCGGATATGAGGCATTGGCCAGATGGATTGATCCCGTTTATGGAATGATCTCGCCGGCTATTTTCGTTGAGGTTTTGGAAGAGGTTCATCTGGTACACAAACTGGATCTTTATATAATAGAACAGGTTTGCTGTGATATAAGGAATGATATTGAATATGGAATGGCAGTCCTGCCGGTATCTGTCAATTTATCGAGACTGGATTTTGAACTGTGTGATATCAAGACGCATATTGATTATTGCAGGAAAAAGTACGATATTCCTGCTTATCTTTTGAATATAGAGATCACAGAGAGTGCAGTTGCAGATGGAGAGAGCTTCCTTGGCGAACAGATTAATCGCTTTAGAGAGGGCGGCTATCAGGTTTGGATGGATGACTTTGGATCAGGCTACAGTTCTCTTAACAATCTGAAAATCTATGACTTTGATGTGCTTAAGATTGACATGAATTTCCTGAAATCTTTTGATACCAATAAGAGGACACAGGTTATTCTGGCAACAATCGTAAATATGGCTAAAGAACTGGGAATGCATACTTTGGCAGAAGGTGTAGAGACAAAGGAACAATATGATTTCTTAAGAAGTATTGGCTGCGAAAAGCTTCAGGGGTATCTCTTTGGAAAGCCAAAGCCAATGGAAGATTTTGTAAGGCCGGATGATTTTTCTTTTGAAAACTGCGAGGATATTAAATACAAGAAGTATTACAGATGTATCGGTGATATAAATCTTCTTGGAAATACACCTCTTCGTCCTAAGACCATGGAAGTTTATAACAACCTGCCAATAGCCATTTATGAGATTGAAAATGATGTACTATCAGTTCTTTATGCTAATAGAGCGTACATGGAATTCTTGTATTCCGTAGGCATAAATTCTCTGGAAGATCTAATTAAGAGGTGTGAGAACAAAGATCTTCATGAGCTAAAGACTATCATTGAGGCGTTTAAAAAGGCAGAAAAGAGCCCTGATATGCGCAGTGAAGCTGATATGTCCATCAATGGAAACGTGGTTAACGGTAAGGTAAGATTTATATACAGACAGGACGAAAGGGCTGCTTTTGTGCTTGTGCCAAGAAATCTTTCAGTATCCGGTGATCAGCAGCTTACGGATAATATTAGTGTTGCTATGGCCCATCTTTTCAACCAGTATTTCAGGGTCGATTTATATGATGAGAACGGAACCGTTGAAAATATATACTTAAACGGTGATCAGCTGGCTGTTGCCAATGAAGATATGGATGCGGTAGAAGCGGTCAGAATTTATTCGGATATGTATCTTTATCCTGAGGAGAGGGAGAGATTCAGAGAGTTTTACAATATTCCAACAGTAAGGGAAAGGGTAAAAAAATCTCCTACAGACTATGTGGTAGATTATTATCATTCAGCACTGCCAGGGGATGAGGGAAGATTGCAGATGTACATGATACTGCCTTTCTATTATAATAACAGGTGGAAATATATCTCCTGTTGCCGCTATGCTGATGAGATTAGTGATGAAAAATTAAACAGGCGCCAGGTTGATATAAAGGAATCTTAGGAAAAGCAGGTCTGTTAAATGTTAAGATTTTGTTTTGGCGCATCAGGAGCAGGTAAAAGTACTACAGTTTTTCAGGAAATAATAGATAGAAGTTTTGAAGAAAAAAATAGGGATTTTCTCATAATTGTGCCGGATCAGTTTACGATGCAGACGCAGAAGGATGTGGTGAAAATGCATCCTTCCCACGCAATTATGAATATTGACGTACTGAGCTTTGGCCGTCTTTCTCACAGAATATTTGAGGAAGTTGGCCTTAGCTCTTTTTCTGTGCTGGATGATGTGGGAAAAAGCCTTATACTTAGGCGTGTATCGGACATACTTGGGGATAAGCTTCCCGTAATCGGAGCCAATATGCATAAACCTGGCTACATAGATGAGGTGAAATCCACAATTTCCGAGTTTATGCAGTATGGTATTACGGACAAAGATATTGAGAAGCTTGAAGAGGGAGCATCAGGCAGAGGTGCGCTTTGCAGTAAGCTCAAGGATCTTAGACTTTTGTATAGTGAATTCCACAAGTATATTTCAGGAAAATATATTACTACAGAAGAGACTTTGGATATTTTGTGCTCAGCAGTTGCCAAATCGGAGCTTATCAGAGATTCGGTGATTGTTTTTGATGGCTTTACAGGCTTTACTCCGATTCAGTACAGAGTTATCCGAGAACTTTTAAGGTCCGCCAGAGAAGTAATTGTCACAATAACAATTGATACCAAAGAGGATTATTATGCAGGACAATACGATGAACAGGAGCTTTTTATGCTTAGTAAAAAGACTGTTCTTGATCTTGAGAAGCTTGAGTATGGACTTGCCCAGGAAGAAATGCGAAGTGTTGGAACTCTTCCTGATTTTGGAACCTGGAGACAATTAAAGGACAGATCAAAGGATATAGTAATAAGAGATGAGCATGTTAAAAGGCTAATAGCTAATCCATCCCTGTCTTTCCTTGAGGAGAATCTCTTTAGATATAACACCAATAAATATCAGGATATTCCTGCCGGACTTGAGATTTTTGAGGCGCAGACTCCGGAGACTGAGGTCAGGCAGACACTTATTAAGATAGCTGATGCTATACGTAACGAGGAATATGCATATAGGGATATAGCGATAGTCTGCGGTTCTTTGGAAGAGTATGGGGAACTGATAGCAAAGAGTGCTGCCAGATTCGGTATTCCGGTTTACATTGATCAGAACATTTCTCTTATGTTGAATCCTTTTATTGAGTATATTACAAGTGCTCTTAATATTATTATTTCAGGATACAGATATGAAGATGTTTTTCATTATATGAGAAGTGGTATGACTTCTTTTTCCAAAGAAGATACTGACCTTCTTGAAAACTATGTCAGAGCTTTGGGAGTTAAGGGCTCTAAGCAGTGGAATGACAGATTTACAAGGCGTATGCCTACTCATTTCAAAGTGCGTAGAAAAGATGAGAATGTGTCTGAATTTGAGATTGCCAGGATGGAAAAGCTCGAGAACATGCGCTCTATGATGAGTAGTGAGCTTGGTGTACTTAATAAAGTCAAGAATGCCACGGCAAAAGAAATAGCAGATGCTATAAAAACTTTCATAGAGGCCGGACACTGTAAGGAAAAACTCATAGAATACAGAGATATGTTCCTGAAAAAAGGTAATCTAAAAAAGGCCAAGGAATTTGAACAGATTTATGATAAGGTCATGGCTCTTTTAACTCAGATAGGTGATCTGATCAGCAGCGACAAGCTTACGCTGACTGAATTCAGGGATATTCTGAATGTGGGCTTTGGAGACATTGAAGTAGGAACGATTCCTCAGGATGTGGACAGAATCATTGTCGGAGATATGGAGAGAACAAGGCTTAAGGAAATAAAGCTTCTGTTCTTCATTGGTGTGGTTGATGGTGCCATTCCGTCAAATGCAGGGACTGGCGGTATTATTTCAGATATAGACAGGCAGTTTTTGGTGGATTTAAGTACAGGGGTGGAGCTGGCGCCTACGCCAAGGCAGCAGATGTATATTCAAAGGCTCTATCTGTACATGAATATGACAAAACCAACGGATAAACTATATCTGTCATATTCAGAGCTTGGAAATGATGGTAAATCAAGAAGACCGGCTTATCTTGTACCTAAGCTTTTGCAGATGTATCCGGAGATATCCATTTCAAGGCCGGAAAATGGTTCTTTTGAAAGCCAGAATGTATCTTTTTCAGACAGTATCACAAACGCAGCGGAACTGGTTCGTAAATATGCTGCAGGACTATGTGACGATGAAGAAAAGAGTAATTTGGCAATCCTTCTTCATGTGCTTAAAGAGTACGAGAACAGGGACGGTGGACAGGGCCTCATGGATAAGCTTCTAAATGCCTCTTTTGCCCATTATGAGAACAAGCCACTTGCCAAAATGCTGGCTCTTTCGCTTTATGGTGCAACCCTTGAAAACAGTGTAAGCAGACTTGAACTCTTTGCTTCCTGCTGCTATGCCCATTTTGTGAGATATGGCCTTCAGCTTAATGAACGGGATGAGTATGATTTTGATGCATCTGACCTTGGAAATGTATTTCATGAGATACTGGAAAAATATACCTCGGAAATAATAAAGAGGAAAATCAACTGGAGAGATATATCTGATGCGGATTCTGAAGAAATATTAAAACAAGCCTTAACGGAATGTGTCGACCGTTATGGAGACACAATTCTTAGAAGCAATGCCCGTAATCAGCACATGATAGAACGCATTCACAGGATTTTATCAAGAACTGTGGAGGTTTTGAAATATCAGATTTCCAAGGGGCGCTTCAATCCTGCATTTTTGGAGATGGACTTTAAAGAGGCAGGAAATCTTGATGAAATTAGTATTTCACTTTCTGAAGATGAGACAAATCACATCAAAGAGCAGATGAAGTTAAAGGGAAGGATTGACCGGGTTGATCTATATGAGAATAATGACCAGGTATATGTCAAGGTAATTGACTTTAAATCCGGAAAGAAAAAACTCAGCATTGCATCCCTGTATTATGGCTTGCAGCTGCAGCTTGTGATGTATATGAACGTTGCAGCGGCTACGCTGCAGAAGCTTTCAGGTGACAAAGAGGTTGTACCCGCGGCAATACTGTATTATCACGTTGATGATCCATTGGTTGATGGTAAAGATATAACACAACCGGATGATATTGAAAGAGCCATCAGGAATGAACTTAAGATGACCGGACTGGTTAATGAGAGTGACAGCGTGATTCAGCTTCTTGATGAGGGACTTTCCGGTAAATCGGATGTCATTCCGGTCGCCTATAAAAAGGATGGAAGTCTTTCGGCGGTATCTCAGACTGTTTCTAAAGAGGATTATGACATCATCAGTTCTTTTGTTAACAAGAAGATAAGGGATTACGGAAAACGTATCCTTAATGGTGAGATAGAGGTTAATCCATATGAAGCCGGTGGCAGGGAGTCCTGTACCTACTGTGAGTACAGATCGATCTGCGGATTTGACCCTAAAATACCGGGATATAAGAAAAGGCAGCTGGATATGGATGAGACGGCTGCAATGGAAGCTATCAGAGCGGAAATAAAAGAGTAATTTGAAAGGTTTTTGAAATGGGAGTTACTTTTACTTCGGAACAACAGGCAGTAATTGATGCCAGAAATTGTAATATTCTTGTCTCTGCGGCAGCAGGCTCAGGTAAGACAGCCGTTCTGGTGGAGCGTATCATTCAGATGATCCTTGAAGGCTATGATATAGATCATTTGCTGGTGGTAACCTTTACCAAGGCGGCAGCGGCGCAGATGAAGGAAAAGATTACTCTGGCTATCCAAAAACGTCTTTTGGAGGAACCGGATAATAAGCATCTTCAGAAGCAGGAGACGCTTATTCATAATGCGCAGATTACTACAATAGACTCTTTTTGCCAGTATGTTCTTCGCAATAATTTCAATGCTATCGGAATAGACCCTTCTTTTCGCGTGGCAGACGATGGAGAACTGAGGCTCCTGCAGGAAGAGGTCATGCAGGACATGCTGGAAAATGAATATGAAAGCTGCCAGGATGGGGATGATTTTACCTATTGCATGGAATATTTTAGTACCGGCAGTAATGACAAAAAGGTGGAGGAGTACATTTCACAGCTTTACCGCTTTTCCATGAGTATGCCCTGGCCTGAGGACTGGATAAATGAAAGGGCAAGAGATTATAAGCTGGAGGGAAAGCCCTTTGAAGAACTTGATTTTGTAAAAAGCTGTGTGGAAATGGCACAGGGAGAGATAAAGGAATATATTTCAAGGCTTGATGCAGCTCAGAAGCTTTGCCTTGAAAGTGACGGCCCATATATGTATGGCGACACCCTGGATGCCGACAAAGCCAGTGTCAGTGCCCTTTTGCAATATAATACCTACGATCAGCTATTTGACGGCCTTCGCACGGTTAGCTTTGGCAGACTCCCAGGAAAAAAGGACGATTCAGTAAATCCTGCTAAAAAGGAAAAGATTCAGGAAATCAGGAAGAGTATAAAGGATGGAATCAGTAAGCTTATAGATACATATTTTGCACTTCCTTCCGAGACAGTTGTTAAGCAGATGGAGCTTTGCGACAGAGCTGTTAATGAACTTTGCAGGCTGACTCTTTTGTATAAGCAGCTTTTTGATGAGAAAAAGAGAGAAAAGCAGCTCATTGACTTTTCTGATATGGAGCATTTTGCTCTTCGCATTCTGGTAAATCATCCGGATGATGAGAAGGTTAAGGGTAAAAGCTGTCAGGAAATCATTGATATGTGCACACCTTCTGCGGTGGCGCTGGAATATCGGGAATATTACAGAGAAGTACTTATTGATGAGTATCAGGATTCCAACAATGTTCAGGAACTTATCTTAAAGTCAATCTCTGGGGAGATTCCTGATAAATCTGAACGTTTCATGGTTGGTGATGTTAAGCAGAGTATCTATAAATTCCGTTTGGCCCGTCCTGAGATCTTCATGGAAAAACTGGTTTCTTTTGATAAAAAGGAAGGGGCTGAAAACAGGAGAATAGATCTTCACAAGAATTTCAGAAGTAGAAAAGAGGTTCTTGAAGCAACAAACTATATTTTTGAAAAGATAATGGGGCCGGATCTGGGAAGCGTTGATTATGATCAGGATGCCCTTCTGGTGCCGGGGGCTGCATACGATGAGCCCGTGATGGATATAACCCCTGAACTTATTATGTTTGAAAGCACCAGTGATAATGATGCATTGCTTGAATATGATGCCAGGGAAAAAGAGGCCCTTGTAATTTCCCAGAGAATTCACTCTCTGATGCAGGAGAATAGGGAGCTTAAGTATAAAGATATCGTTATCCTCCTTAGATCTTTGTCCGGCTGGGATGATACCTTTAAGAAAATCCTGGAAGAGCAGGGAATACCTGTATATATCGAGTCGAAAAGCGGATATTTTGATGCCTGGGAAGTGGCTATTTTGCTGGATCTTTTGACTATTGTTGATAACCCAGGCCAGGATATTCCTTTGGTAAGCGTTATGCATTCGGCTATTGGGGACTTTAATGATGAAGAGCTGGCAAGGCTTAGAGTGTTGGTTAATTCCGATGAGAATGCAGCATTTGTGGATAGCTTTTATTTGGGGCTTAAGGTTGTTTTGGCATCATTAAAAGATGATTCTGACAAGCTTATAGTGAAACTTAGTAAGTTCATTTCTTTTATTGAAGAACTTAGAGAACTGTCTGTTTATACCCCTGTACATGAGCTTTTGCAGTATGTTCTTGATAAAACGGGCTTTGATACCTATTGTCTTGCGATGCCTGCAGGAAATCAGCGTAAAGCCAATATTGACCAGCTCCTTTCAAGGGCTCTAGCATTTGAGAAAACAAGCTTTAAGGGACTATTTCACTTTGTCAGATATATTGAGCATATGAAGCTGGTGCAGGTAGACTATGGCGAAGCGGGGATAATCGATGAAAATGCGGATGTTGTGCGTATAATGAGTATCCATAAGAGTAAGGGCCTGGAATTTCCTGTTGTCTTTGTTTCGGGGCTTACCAAGAACTTCAACAGAATGGATGTTAAGGGCGACCTTATAGCCGATATGGACATGGGTGTTGGCGTCAGATGCATCAATTCACAGCTACGTCTTAAATACGATACCCTGAAAAGAGTTATTATCGGGGATAAGATGGTCATAGACAGTTTGGGCGAGGAACTGCGTGTTCTCTACGTTGCTCTTACCAGAGCCAAGGAGAAGCTGATCCTGACTGCAGCGGTTAAGAAGCTTTTAGATACCATAGCAGCAGCTACCGGTAAACTTCCTGTAATTGCAGGAGGGGATAAGCTGTTGCCGTATTCCTTAAGAGCAGGAGCTTCCAGCTATTTTGATCTTATACTTCTTTCTGCTGTAAGACATCCTGGATTTGCCAAGATGGTTTCTTCGTTAGGAATTTCGGGGGATGATTTTAAGGGCTATTTAGAGAAAAAAGATGAGGTGCCTTTATTTTCTTTCAAAATAATTGGTGATCAGGATATTGAAGGCTCCATGCTTCAAAATGAAACTGTCGGTATCGGCAGAAAGCAGGAATTACTTGACCTGATGGCTGATTTTGACGACGAAGGAGCAAAGAGACTCAAAGCCAAATTTGAATCGAAGTATGCCTATGAGAATCTGAAAGGTCTTTTTACCAAGACTACTGTAACAGAGCTGAAAAAGCATATGTTGCAGGAAAAGGGTGAAGTGTTCGGAAATATGGCCTTTGATCAGGAAGAGCGGGCTTTAGATGCGGATATGCCGATAGAAACTGCCGGAACTGATGCAAGCCTTGATGGTGAATTACAAGCTGACAAGGTAAAAAAGCTTTCAGGTGCAGAAAGAGGTACAGCTTATCACCGCATAATGGAGATCCTTGATAAGGATATTTATGGGGATGAGGCCTTTATGGAAAATGTAAATGAGAAGGACTCACCAAAGCTAGACGATTGGATTAAGACGCAGGTTAAAAAGGGCATGATCCCTGATGAATATCCTGCCAATATAGAGGCCGGTGACATCATTACCTTCCTTAAGACGGACCTTGGAAAGCGTATGGGCGCAGCTTTTAGGAAAGATAACCTTTACCGTGAGAAGCCATTTATGATGGGAATTCCTGCAAGTGAACTGAATGAAAAGTTTCCACAGGAAGAAATGGTGCTTATTCAGGGAATAATCGATGCCTGGTTTATTGAAGATGGGCAGATAGTTCTTTTGGATTATAAGACGGATAAAGTAAAGAAAGCAGAGGAACTTGTGGATAGATACAGTATCCAGCTAGAGCTTTACAAAAAAGCTCTTGAGAGGACCACAAATATGGTGGTAAAAGAGGTTCTTATTTACTCATTCGCTCTTGGTAGCGTAGTGCCGCTTGAAATATAGATACCTAATAATGCCCTCTATTCATGAATGGATGCAGAACGTAAATGCAAAAGCTACAACGTTAGCTGCCGCATGGGCGGCGAAGGGAACGGATAGCTTTTGATATGCAGCGTAGGAGTAGGTGATGAACAGCCCCATTATAAAGGCGTAAGTGCCCTGTACAAGGTTCAGGTGGTAAAGGCCAAATAAAAGAGCAGTAATCCAAACTGAAAGAACCTGAGCCTTGGATAGGCTGTATCCCAGAAAAGAGTGGGCTTTGACGTATAGCAGGTTAACCGTTTTACTTGTTAGTTTCCTGTGAATAAAATTGTAAATGCCATATCGAAAAATGACTTCCTCAATAATGGGAGAGAGGATGCAGTAAATTATAAACATCACAAAAACAGAGTCGGAAATACCAAACTGTTTGCTTGCTATTTCTGCATAAGAACTGTTATCTACCAGGCCTAAGTAATTAAAGGCGATAGTCAGGATTGTAGCTAATAGAATACTTATTACGCAGACTCTTACGTAGATTAGCCATTTAACTTTATACATGAGAAACTCCTTTTGCAAAAATAGTGTCGGTATCTGACTATAATTATATGCTAATAGAAACGCAATTTCTATTGACAATTAGTTTGCTCCATTGTTTAATGTAGAAAGCGCTAATATTCAGACAGGGATGCGCCTTTGTCAGTCAGTTTTGACATAAGTTAAGGGAGGATAGAGATTATGAATTTATTTCTGGAAAAAGTTGTTGAAGATGGATACGAATCATACAGTATTACTAGTGGTGGCTACGCTCTGGTAGTTGTTCTTGCCTTAATTGCATTTGCTACTATCAGTTTCTTTAAGAATGCTGATGGTAAGGGCAGAATCAGCATTAAGCAGATTACAGTTTCGGCTCTTTGCCTGGCACTGGCATTTGTCCTTTCCAACATTAAGCTTTTCAAATTGCCTATGGGTGGCTCTTTTACAGTATTTAGCATGTTCTTTGTTACTTTCATCGGATATCTTTATGGACCAAGAGTCAGCATGTCCGCAGCTTTTGCCTATGGCCTTTTGCAGATGATCGCTGATCCATATATCATTAGCATTCCACAGCTTCTTTGTGATTATATACTTGCTTTCGGAGCCCTTGGTCTTTCTGGATTCTTCCATAACTCCAAGTGGGGAATGTTTAAGGGCTATTTTGTGGGAATCTTTGGAAGATATGTATTTGCAGTGCTTTCAGGTGTGATTTTCTTTGCAGATTACGCACCGGAGGGAATGTCTCCACTTCTTTACTCAATGGCATATAATATCATTTATATTGCTGCAGAGGCTGCACTTACAGTTGTAGTACTTCTTATTCCTGCAGTTCGTATGGCTCTTAACAGAGTTAAATCTGAGGCTATTGAAAAGGGTGTTAGAAAGAATACACAGCTTGCATAAAATATTGGCAAAAAATTCATTTATTGCCAAAAGTCTAAAATAGTATGTGACCTAGAAAAAAGGGACGAGTAACTTGTGAAATTACTCGTCCCTATATTTTTACTATATTAACTTATATGATATATTCCTGATATTTGGCCATTTCTTTGGAGCTGAGCAGTACGTTTATCTTTACTCCCTCAGGAAGATACTCAGTATTATGAATCTTCCCGGCTTCGTTTAGCATATTAAGAATGCTGCCTTCGGAATAGGGAAGTAGAAGGTTGCAGGAAGTATCTTCTTCTCCAAGCTTTTTCTCGATCAAAGCTATAAGGGAATCAAGGCTTTCTTTATCCTTGGCGCATATATATGCTCTGTCATCCACTGTCCTGGGAATGTCCATTACCAGCTGATTATTCTCATGTTGCTCCTTCTGGACCAGGTCAGATTTGTTGAAAACATAGATGACCGGAATATCACCGGCCCCAATCTCAGCAAGAGTATCTCTTGTTACATCCATATGGAATCTGTATTCCGGATCGGAAAAATCTATTATTTCCAGGATAATATCTGCATATTTGGCCTCCTCCAAGGTGGAACGGAAAGCCTTTACCAAGGTATGCGGAAGTTCACTGATAAATCCAACTGTGTCAGTTAAAAGAAAAGGTCTTTTTCCCGGTGCACATATCTTGCGGACTGAGGTATCAAGTGTGGCAAAGAGCATGTCTTTTTCAAGAACCTGCTTATCTTCAAAGGACTCACCACCATATAATCTCAGAAGATTGTTCATAATGGTGGATTTACCGGCGTTAGTATAGCCTACAAGAGAAATCTTGGGAGTCCCGCTGTTTAATCTCTTGCCGCGCTGGGTATCTCTTTCCTTCTCAACTGCTTCAAGGTCGCGGCGAAGTTCGCTCATACGATGTTCGATGCGTCTTCTGTCCAGCTCAAGCTG
Source organism: uncultured Butyrivibrio sp. (assembly GCF_947169445.1). GTDB lineage: Bacteria > Bacillota > Clostridia > Lachnospirales > Lachnospiraceae > Butyrivibrio. The sequence continues at coordinate 12,092 of NZ_CAMVPU010000035.1, forward strand.
TTTTTCACCGGAACCCTTGTTGGACAGCCTGCCGCTTCCTCCGCCCTGTCTGGAAAGAGAACTTCTCATACCTACGAGACGAGGGAGCATGTATTGGAGCTGCGCATATTCAACCTGAAGTCTTGACTCTCTGGTCTTGGCTCTTCTGGCAAAGATCTGAAGGATAAGTCCTGTTCTGTCGATAACTTCGGTATCAAGGATCTTTTCAAGGTTCCTTATCTGCATTGGAGATAAAGTGTCATTGAAGATAATGATATTGGCATCAAAAATGTCCAATGAACTTTGTATTTCTTCAACCTTACCGCTTCCGATGTAAGTACTTCTGTCAGGAGATGGCAGAGACTGGGTTACCGTAGCGGCTACTTCGATTTCAAGGGCCTTCGTAAGCTCTTTTAACTCATGCATGGAACGGTCAAATTCATCATCGCTCCTGCCTGTACTTAGCCCAACCAAAATGGCCCTTACAATATTTTCTTCTTCAACAATCTGGTGCATTGTATTCTTCATATATTACAGCAAATGTATTCCGTTCTTATCAGCTTCTGCAACCATTTCCTCTGGCCAGATAGAGCACTGTACCTCACCGATGTGAGCTTTTCTAAGGAAGAACATGCAGATTCTGGACTGTCCGATTCCACCACCAATTGTGTATGGAAGCTCTTTGTTCAAAATAGCCTTCTGGAATGGAAGCTGTGCTCTTTCTGTGCAGCCGGCCTTTTCAAGCTGTGTCTTAAGAGAATTCTCATCAACTCTGATTCCCATTGATGAAAGCTCAAGTGCGATATCCAAAACAGGGTAGTAAACGATGATATCAGCATTTAACTGCCAGTCATCGTAGTCTGGAGCACGTCCGTCATGTCTGTCGCCGGAAGCAAGTTCATCACCAATCTGCATGATACATACAGCACCCTTAGCCTTGGAAATGTAGTATTCACGCTCCTTGGGAGTGTTATCAGGGAACATATCCTCAAGCTCCTGAGTAGTGATGAAGAAAATCTCGTCAGGAAGGATTTCCTCAATATAATCATACTGGATAGACATGAATTTCTCGGTTTTTCTGAGAACCTTGTACACATCCTTAACAGTTGCCTTTAAGAAATCAAGGTTTCTGTCCTCTTTATTTATTACCTTTTCCCAGTCCCACTGGTCGACAAATATAGAATGGATATTATCGGGAACTTCGTCACGCCTTACAGCGTTCATATCAGTATAAAGACCTTCATAGGCATTGAAACCGTACTTTTTAAGGGCATATCTCTTCCATTTAGCAAGAGAGTGTACGATCTCAGCAGGACGTCCGTTTTCGTTAAGAATATCGAAAGCAACAGGACGTTCAACACCATTTAAGTTGTCGTTAAGACCGGATTCGGGTGTTACGAAAAGAGGCGCTGTAACACGCTGAAGGTTAAGTCTTGTTGAAAGCATTCCCTGGAAAAAATCTTTAACAGTCTTGATTCCGACCTGAGTGTCGTGGAGATCCAGGGCAGATGCATAGTTCTTAGGTATTTTAAGGTTTTCCATGTAATTACTACTCCTAATTCTTTTCACCAAAAATTTACTATCATACATCTTAAAACGCAGCCCACTATAATGCAAGAATTTTGTGTCTTAAAATGTGTCCGAAATGATTGATAAATAGTAGCAAACGGCATTAAAAAATAACGAAAAAGCGCATAAAAACTGGGCTGGACAGAAGGTGACAGAAAATTCGTTTTTTCGTCACAGTTTCGTCACAAAAACCCATTTACAAAAACGTTTAAGTTGTATATATTACTATAGAAATGAAAGCCGATATTTCATTTGCAAAGTCGGCGAGGATTAACTGTGTGTTATGTGGAGGTATATTTATGTTAGGAAATGTTATTAAAAGACACATTATGTTAAAGCCTAATCAGGTTCAGGATTTTGTTAACGAAGCTACTAAATGCGATTTTGATGTTGATATATACTACAATAGATACGTTGTAGATGCTAAGTCAATTTTGGGGGTTTTCGGTCTTGACCTGACCAAGACTCTTACAGTAGAGTATAACGGTTCAAATCAGCAGTTTGAGCAGTATTTGAATGGGCTTGTAACAGCAGGCTGATAGTAATTTGGTCGAACTAAATAAATTTTATTAAAGAGCTTCTGCATTATCCTGCAGAAGCTCTTTTGCGTAGAACACTTATATTATAAAATGGTGTCTTGGAGGGAATTATGACAATAACCATATCTGTTCGCGCGCTTGTGGAGTTTATCCTAAGAAGCGGCAATATTGATAATAGAATACACCAGGTTCCTACAGATGCCATGCAGGAGGGCAGCCGGATACACCGCATGATCCAAAAGAGCATGGGCCCGGATTACCATGCGGAGGTACCTCTTAAATATGTTCACAAGACAGACAAGTACGATCTGGAAATCGAAGGCAGGGCAGACGGTATTCTGGATAAGTATATTGATGATGATACGGCCTATGATGCTCAGGAAAGCTTTATCGCTGCGCCAAAGCCATCTCCTCTTATTGACGAGATAAAGGGCACCTACAGGGATCTGAAAAAGATGAAGGATCCGGTAGATGTGCATCTGGCGCAGGCTAAGTGCTATGCAGCCATATATTCCAAACAAAAGCACTGTCCGGCCATAAATGTTCGCATGAGCTACTGCAACATGGAAAATGAGGAGATGAAGTATTTTGACTTCTCCTATTCCTATGAAGAAATAACGAAATGGTTTAGTGAGCTTATTGAGAAGTATCTGAAGTGGTCAGATTTTGAGTTTGAATGGGCAAGTCTTAGGACTTCTTCAATTAAACAGGTTCAGTTTCCTTTTCCATATAGGGACGGACAAAAAGATCTTGCGGCTGCTGTCTACAGGACAATTATCCATGGGAAAAAGCTGTTTTTGGAGGCACCAACCGGCACAGGCAAGACCATAACCACTATTTTCCCAACGGTAAAAGCCATGGGAGAAGGTAAGATCAGCAAGATCTTTTACCTGACAGCCAAAACCATTACCAGAACAGTGGCAGAAGATGCCTTTAATACCATGAGGCAGGGCCAGAAGCTGCGATTTAAGACAGTGACAATAACTGCAAGGGACAAGATATGTTTCCTTGGAGAAGAGGAGAGAAATTGTAATCCGGTCAGTTGCCCCTATGCAAATGGACATTTTGACAGAATTAATGATGCCATATACGACCTTCTCTCACATGAAGATTCTTTTGACAGGGATAGAATATCGGAATATGCGGCAAAGCACCAGGTCTGCCCCTTTGAGATGTCACTGGACATGAGCCTTTGGGCAGATGGTGTTATCTGTGATTATAACTATGTCTTTGATCCCTTCGTGTATCTTAGGCGCTTTTTTGCTGAGGGAAAACAAAGGGATTACGTATTTCTGGTGGATGAGACTCACAATCTTTTGGACCGCGGCAGGGAAATGTATAGCGCTGCCATCAGAAAAGAAAGCTTTTTGGAATTAAAGAATACGATAAAGGACTATCATCCAAGTATTGCTGGGCATCTTGAAAAATGTAACAAGGCTCTATTGGAACTGAAAAGACAATGCGATGGCTGCAGCGTTCTTACTTCAATAGATAAGTTCATAAATCCACTAAACAGGCTGTCAGGGATAATGTCTGAATATCTTGAGGACCATTCGGAGGGGCCCTGCAGAGAAGAAATACTGCAGTTTTATTTTGATGTTTCAAGATTTTTGACTATTTATGATCTGCTTGATGATCATTATGTAATGTATAGCGAGTTTACCTATGATGGGAGCTTTATTTTAAGGCTCGCCTGTGCGGACCCTTCCAGAAATCTGGCCCAGTGTATGGCTAGGGGAAGATCGTCTATCCTCTTTTCTGCGACTCTTCTTCCTATTCAGTACTACAAGAAGCTTTTGGGCGGTACTGATGAGGATTTTGAAATATATGCCAAGTCAATTTTTGATCCAAACAGACTGGGGCTATATATTGGAAAGGATGTAACCAGTAAATATTCCATGAGAAGCGAAGAACAGTATTTAAACATTGCTTCCTATATTAACAGTGTGGTCCAGGCTAGAAACGGCAATTATCTTATTTTCTTTCCTTCACATCAGTTTTTGGATGATGTTCTGTATGCTTACGAAGAAAATTTCTTTGATGCTGATAATACTGAGCTCTTAGTCCAAAGAGAGTATATGAGCGAAGAAGCCAGAGAAGCTTTCCTTGACAGGTTTTCCACAGGGAACAATATTGATCTGTCTTCAGTGATAAATATGGAACTGGAGGTTGTAGAGGATAAAAATGTACTTGGCTTTTGTGTCATGGGAGGAATATTCAGCGAAGGAATCGATCTGAAATATGATAGCCTTATCGGTGTTATTGTTGTGGGGACCGGGATACCACTGGTCTGCAATGAACGCGAGATACTGCGCGAATATTTTGAAAAAGCAGGTTTTGACGGTTTTGACTATGCCTACAGATATCCCGGAATGAACAAGGTGTTGCAGGCAGCAGGGCGAGTGATCAGAACAGAAGAAGATATGGGTGTGGTGGCACTTTTGGATAACAGGTTTACTCAGGCAAGTTACAAGGCACTTTTTCCACGGGAGTGGAAAGGTTACAAACTGGTAACGACCGGTTCGGTCAAAACGCTGATTTCGCAGTTCTGGGCTGATATTCAAGGGTGAACAAGTGTAGATTTAGTGCCAAATGAATCAAAAACAGAAAGAAAAGGTTGACATATATAAATGTTTATAATAAATATGTAAACCAAATATTTCTTTGAATTGTATCAATTGTTCGTGCAATAATATGTTTTTTTAGAAAACTGATGATTTGGTTTTAAAATAATGACGGATGTGTCATGTGGATAACTCTGTGGAAATTGGGGATTAGTTTTGGGGGATAAAAATAGACCCTAGTAAAATAGGCGTTTTGAAGAGTGTACAAAATCTAACCAATAAACGAACAAAAATATACATGCGACCGAACAAGTCAATGAGTATATGTAAACCATTATCAAACATGACATAGTTGTCATATAAAATTCTGGAACGCAGTATTTGAGCGGGTTTCTGAAAAGAATGCGATATTTTGGCTGATAATATTATCTTGATTAGTTTACTTGGATTGTTGTAAAATCTATTTACAATTCGTTTTTTCTTTTTGTGTGTTTGTTTTATTGGGGAAAAGCAGATGAATATAAGAAATTATGATGATGAAGTACAGTCTTTGAATGAGGAACTATTTGCAGCACGATCAACTATGTCTGCAAATTATACCAATATCTGCAACCGTCTTGTCAGAAAGGCTAAAGATCTTCAGGATAACAGTCTGCTTGGCTATGCATACTATTATCTCGCAGATGCCTACTATCTGCTTAGTACGGATTATCGAAAGTTCAACCAGAATCTCCTTAAGGCAATTGAATATCTTCAGATAGATGGTGACTATGAGCATCTTGCAAGATGCTATAACCTTCTGGGAATCGATGCGCTTAATCATGGTAACTATGAGCTGGCACTGGATTTTTTCATGAAGGGAATACAGTACTGTGAGAAACTTCCTGATAGTGGGATTCCCGGGTTTATGGAATTTAATATAGGGCATATCTACTACAAATTTGGGGATGTCAAGGCTGCGCTTTCTAATGTAAGGTCCGCTTATAAGCATATTCGCCGTAACAGGACCGAGAGCTTATATTATAGAAATCTTTTCTACTGCTACTGCTTTGAGAGTAATTGTTACATACAGCTTGAAAAGCCTGATTCTGTGCTAAAGTGTCTTGAGTCTATGGACAAGCTTTCAAGGGAAAGTGGATTTAACAAGGAATTATTAAACGGTCTTCCAATCCTGGATACCAAGGCCAGAGCTTACTACTTTCTTGGTAAAAAAGAAGAGTTCGAGCACTATTCTGATCTGCTTATGGCCATGATTCGTGAAAACAAGTTTTCTTTGGATGATATGGAAGATGTTTTTGATACTGCCAGATTCTATATGCAAATCGGGCAAGGCGACATTGCTGCAGAGATAGCGCAGATAACTGCCAGGTCCATGGGCGAGCTGAATATTGCTAATTTAAGGCTTGGACATGCCAGACTTCGCTGTGAGATATACGAAAAACTTAGAGACGAAGAAGAACTATTCAGAGCCTACAGAGATTTTTATTTCTTTTCCAAAGAATTTGAGCGTGAAAAGATGGTGAACTATAAATTCTTTGCTGCCATGAGAGCCAAGATGGTCAGTGTGGAAAAGGAAAATGGCATTCTTTTGAAAAAAGCAGAGACGGATCAGCTCACAGGTCTTGGAAACAGATATGGCCTTAACGAATATGCGGAGCCTGTATTTGAAAAAGCCAGGATAAATCAGACACATATGGCTGTGGAACTTCTGGATGTGGATGATTTTAAGCAGTTCAATGATACGTATGGTCATTATGCCGGAGATAAGTGCCTTAAGACTATTGCAGAGGTTATTCTTGAGATGTGTCATAATGACAGCGCTATCCATGCCTTCAGATATGGCGGTGATGAATTTGTTATTATCTACGACAATTTGTCCGATGAAAAGGTTTTGGAATATGCAAGCTTTTTGCGTTCAAGACTTAAAGAAAAAGATCCTGCAATAAGCATTTCACAGGGTATCAGAAATTCAGTACCTCAGGAGTCAACCAAGCTTTGGGATTATATGTATGCCGCTGACAATGCACTTTACGAAGTAAAGGGACATAAAAAGGGTGAGATAGCACTTATCCACAAGGCTGTAATTTCCCAGGAATCCCTAAGTGAAGCTCATCGCGGATAAAAACTGAATCAAGTCCTTACAGAAATGCGCAGCTTAGTGCGCATTTCTGTATGAACAGTAACAAAAACTTGACATAAGTTTTTTTTGCTAATATAGTAATTGATAATCATATTAATAAAGGTTATGAGAAAGAGGAGTACATATTATTTATAAGTCTAAAGAGAAAATGCCATTTGGTGAGAGGCATTGGCCGTGATAATATGGAAGGTAGCTTTTGAACCGGACACCCAGAACGGATTATATCCATAAGTGTCCCCGCGTCATCTGCGTTATCGGATGAATGCATTCGGGCTTTTCCTGATGCATACTGAGGCGGATTTTTCCGTGAACTAAGGTGGTACCGCGTATATTTTTGATATTACGCCCTTAGCAGTCCATTTGGATTGCTAAGGGTTTTTCTAATTAATTAACCTTAGCAATCATCTATTGATTAAAAAAGGAGACAGATCATGAAGAAAGAACTTGCAAAAACCTATGATCCAGCCAGCATTGAGAGCCGACTTTATGCTAACTGGGAAGAGAAAAAGTACTTCCATGCTGAAGTTGATGAGACCAAGAAACCATTCACCATTGTGATTCCACCGCCAAACATTACAGGTAAGCTCCACATGGGACATGCTCTTGATAATACAATGCAGGATATCCTCATTCGTTTCAAGAGAATGCAGGGCTATAATGCACTTTGGCAGCCTGGAACAGACCATGCTTCTATCGCAACTGAGGTTAAGATCATCGATACCCTCAAGGCAGAAGGCATTGATAAGAGAGACCTTGGCCGTGAGAAGTTCCTTGAGAGAGCCTGGGAATGGAAAAAAGAGTATGGTGGAACCATTATTTCACAGCTTAAAAAGCTTGGTTCTTCCTGCGACTGGGACAGAGAACGCTTCACAATGGATGAGGGCTGTAACGAAGCTGTTACAGAGGTCTTTTGCAAGATGCATGAGAAAGGCTACATCTACAAGGGAAGCCGTATTGTAAACTGGTGTCCTGTATGTAAGACTTCCATTTCTGATGCGGAAGTTGAATATGAGGAGCAGGCAGGCCATTTGTGGCATATCAAATATCCTGTAATTAATGAGGATGGCACTGTTTCCAAGACAGACTTCATCGAGTTTGCAACTACACGTCCTGAGACTATGCTGGGTGATACTGCAGTTGCTGTTAATCCTGATGATAACAGATATAAGAGCTTCAAGGGCAAGAAGGTTCTTTTACCTATAGTAAACAGAGAGCTTCCTATTGTTGAAGATTCTTACGTTGATATGGAATTTGGTACAGGTGTAGTTAAGATCACTCCTGGTCATGACCCTAACGACTTTGAAGTTGGTAAGCGTCATAACCTTGAGGAAATCAATATCCTTAATGATGATGCTACTATCAATGCAAATGGCGGCAAGTTCGAGGGTATGGACAGATATGCCTGCAGAGAAGCCATTGTAAAAGAGCTTGATGAGATGGGACTTCTTGTTGAGATAGAGGACTATTCTCATAATGTAGGAACTCACGATCGTTGTCACACAACAGTTGAGCCTATGATCAAGGCTCAGTGGTTCGTTAAGATGGATGAACTTATTAAGCCAGCTGTTAAAGCAGTTAAGGATGGCGAGATCAAGCTTATCCCACCTAGAATGGAAAAGACATACTTCAACTGGACAGATAATATCCGTGACTGGTGTATCTCAAGACAGCTCTGGTGGGGCCACAGAATTCCTGCTTACTACTGCGACGAGTGTGGTGAGACTATTGTTTCCAAGACTGCTCCAACAGTATGTCCTAAGTGCGGCAAGACTCACTTTACACAGGACCCTGATACCCTTGATACATGGTTTTCATCAGCACTTTGGCCATTTGAGACCCTTGGCTGGCCACATGACACCAAAGAGCTTAAGTACTTCTTCCCTACAGATGTGCTCGTAACCGGCTATGACATTATCTTCTTCTGGGTAATCAGAATGATATTCTCAAGCTACGAGAATATGGGAACTTATCCATTCCATACAGTTCTTTTCCACGGACTTGTAAGGGATTCCCAGGGACGTAAGATGAGTAAATCCCTTGGAAACGGTATTGATCCTCTTGATATCATCGAGAACTATGGAGCAGACGCTCTTAGACTTACTCTTATTACAGGTAACGCACCAGGTAACGATATGCGTTTCTATAATGAAAGAGTTGAGAACAGCCGTAACTTTGCTAACAAGGTATGGAATGCTTCAAGATTTATCATGATGAACATGGCAGAGGATGCTAAGAGTGCAATTCATCAGGAAATGCCAAATGGCCTCGAACCTGTTGATAAGTGGATCCTTTCTAAGCTCAATAACACAGTAAAAGAAGTTACTGAAAATATGGAACATTATGAGCTTGGAATTGCAGTTCAGAAGGTTTATGACTTTATCTGGGATGAGTTCTGCGACTGGTATATCGAGATGGTTAAGCCTCGTCTTTACAATTCAGATGATGCTACAAGCCACGAGGCAGCACTTTGGACACTTCAGACAGTTCTTTTAAATGCACTGAAGCTCTTACATCCATATATGCCATTCATTACAGAGGAAATCTTCTGCACTATGCAGGACGAAGAGGAATCAATCATGATCTCAGAGTGGCCTGTATATAAGGAAGAGTGGAACTTCGCCAAGGAAGAGAAGGAAGTTGAGACAATTAAGGAAGCTGTACGCGGAATCCGTAATGTTCGTACTCAGATGAATGTTGCTCCTTCCCGCAAGGCTAAGGTATTTGTAGTAAGTGATAAGGAAGATGTACTTGATATCTTCAGAACAGGTAAGCTTTTCTTTGAATCACTTGCTTATGCTTCTGAATCAGTATGTCAGAACAATAAGGAAGGAATTGCTGAGGATGCAGTTTCTGTAGTTCTTGCAGATGCATCAGTTTATATTCCATTCTCAGACCTTGTTGATCTGTCTGCAGAGATTGAAAGACTGTCCAAAGAGCAGAAGAAGCTTGAGGGAGAGCTTAAGAGATCTCAGAATATGCTTAGCAATGAGAAATTCCTTGCTAAGGCCCCTGCTGAGAAGATTGCTGAGGAAAAAGAGAAACAGCAGAAATATCAGCAGACCTACGACCAGATTACAGAAAGACTTGCGCAGCTGACTAAGTAATGCAGTGAGCGAAATTCGTTACTGGAACAAGCTGATAGTGAGTAAGCAGTAACAAATAAAATGGTATACGTGGCCAGACCAATTGATGTGATTCATCAGATGTGTTCGGCCCACGCATACCTTTTTTATGTCGGATCATGCGACGAAATTTACAAAGGATCTGCTGTATAAGACAAAACTATGAATAAAGAATTACTCGATAAAGTAAATGCATATATAAATAAAGCAGAAAACGGGAATGCGTTGACGGTTTTTGAGTGTGAGGATTTCCTCAATTCGATTCCAAGCTTTACAGATAAGCATTCTATAGAAGAAACAAAAGCATTTCTTGATTATCTGGGAAAACCTGATGAGAATATGAAGATAATTCATGTGGCAGGAACCAATGGAAAGGGATCTGTCTGCAACTACATTTCTTCTGTACTTATTAAGGCCGGTTATCAGGTGGGGGTGTTTACTTCTCCTCATCTGGTAAAGATAACTGAAAGATTTCAGGTAAATGGAAAAATAGTCAGCGATGGTATTTTTACGGAAGTATTTGTGGAAACCTTAAGAAGACTGGATGAATACAGGAATGAAGATGGAAAAGAGAACTATTTTCCCACATACTTTGAATTCCTGTTTTTTATGGCCATGATCCTGTACGATGTATATCCGGTTGATTATCTTGTGCTGGAGACCGGTCTTGGTGGAAGACTCGATGCAACTAATTCTGTTGCAAGGCCTGAAATTTCTATCATTACTGAAATCGGCTTTGACCACATGCAGTACCTGGGAAATACGATTGCCGAAATCGCCGGGGAAAAAGCCGGAATTATCAAAAAAGACGTTCCGATCATCTTTTTTGATAAGAGGGAGGAAAGCACTCAGGTTATCAAAAAAAGAGCGCTGGAACTGGATACCAGAGCAATTTCCATAGAAAAGCGCAGTATTGATGATGTAAGGCTTGTCAGGGACGAATCCGGGAACAAATACATTGCTTTTTCGTATAATTCCTTATATGATAAATATGTTGACCTTAAACTGTCTACTGAGGCGCTTTATCAGGCGGAAAACGCTGCAATTGCAGTTACTGCGCTGGAAGTTTTGAAAAGTCAGGGCTGTGAGCTTTCCGAGCTTGATATAAGGGAAGGACTTCTGAGTGCCAAGTGGGAAGGAAGAATGGAAGAGATCCGTCCCGGGATTTATGTAGATGGTGCTCATAATATTGATGGAATCAGGGCTTTTTTGGAGAGCTGCAGTAATATGCCCTGCGATGGCAGGAAGATAATGCTGTTTGGTATCGTCAGTGATAAACAGTATCAGGAAATAGTTAAAGAGATACTGCTTAGCAAACAGTTCGACAGCATATATGTTGCTGTGCTTGAGACCAGCAGGTCAGTTATGGTTTCGGATCTTAAGGGAGCGTTTGAAGATGCCAAGGAGGAACTTGGTATTATCGGAGTTCCGGTCAGGTATTATAGTAATGTCAGGGATGCGATCACAGACATTATCTGCAGCAGAAAGTCAGGAGATCTGGTATTTGCAGCAGGGTCATTATATCTTGCAGGTCAGATAAAGGGCATGATTGCATAGCCTTTATATAGAGGGGATTAGATACATGATCAATTTTGAAGAAGAACTGAAAAAGTTCAAGCCGAGTCTTGAAATAGAAGATGCTGAGGACATTATTTACAATCAGGATCTTGATGATATGTCAGATGTACTGGTTAAGCTTTTGAAAGAAGCTAAGGGAGATTTTGATAATCAGAAAAGGACTAAATAACAATGAAGTGTTATCGTTGTGGGGCTGAACTTGATAAAAGTGAGATTTGTCCTGGATGTGGGACAAATGTCCGTATATACAAGAAGACAATAAGTCTTTCCAATCGTTTTTATAATGAAGGTCTGGAAAAAGCCGGTGTCAGGGATATGACTGGTGCAGTAAGTGCGCTTAGACAGAGCCTTAAGCTTGATAAGAACAATATCGACGCGAGAAATCTGCTGGGACTTGTCTACTACGAGACAGGAGAAGTGGTAGCTGCCCTTTCTGAGTGGGTTATCAGTAAGAACCTCAAGGCTGAGAATAACCTGGCTGACAAGTACATGGATTATGTGAGAAACAGTCCATCTCAGCTGGATACTATCAATCAGACTATAAAAAAGTTTAATATTGCACTGAACTACTGCCATCAGGATGGACTTGATCTGGCGGTTATTCAGCTTAAAAAGGTGCTTCAGCTTAATTCAGGTTTTGTTAAAGCACATCTTTTGCTTGCACTTCTATATCTGAATCAGGGAAATTGGGACAAGGCCAAGATCGAGTGCCAGAAGGCCCTTAAGCTTGATACTGGAAATGTTATGGCAAAGCGTTATCTCAAGGAAGCAGACAGTATGCTTCTTCCCGGAGAAAGCGGTAAGCTCGTATCAGACATCGCATCTTCTGACAGTGACGATGTTATCAGATATAACAGTGGTAATGAGATGATCATTCAGCCTGTTAAGAAGTCTGCTATTACTCGTTCCGGTTCTATCTGGGGAATTGTACTTGGTGCAGTTCTTGGTGTGGCAGCTGCTTGTTTTTTGATACTTCCTCAGCGTATTCAGAGTATCAATAACAGCAATCAGAATAAGATTGCCCAGATCAGTGAGGAATCGGATGCCAAATCTGCCAAGATCAACGACTATGAGCAGCAGATAAAGACACTTCAGAGTCAGATTGACGGACTTCAGAACAAGGTTACTGATTATGAAGGCGTTGATAGTACTTCAGCAGCTATGAATAGCCTTATGGAGGCTACCAATATATATATTGAGGATTCTTCCAACACTGAGGCTATGGCGAAGGCTTTAGAGAATCTGGACCTTAATGCCATAAGCGATGATGTGTCTTCGGAATTTAAAACACTTTATGGTACACTTATGTCTCTGGTTGGAACACAGCTTGCAGATACTTATTACAGTACAGGATACGATGCCTATAAGGCTGAAAATTATGAGATTGCCATTGCTAATCTATCCAAGGCTTATCAGTATGATAGTACCAATGTTAATACTATTTATTATCTGGCTAATTCATACTATGCAAGTGGAGACATCGATAATGCAAAGACTTCTTTTGACGCAGTTATTACCAACTTCCCTGATACTAAGAGTGCTGCAGCAGCTCAGACCAAGCTGGCAGAGATAAACAATTCGGGGAATTAATATGTGTTGCTATGCGCGGCTTCTATTGCTGAGAAGCTGAGAGTAGTAACATGCATAGGACTTATATTTATAATGATCAACTTTTCAGATTTGACTTTTATTTTCAGGTTTTTACCTGTTTTTATACTGGCGTTTTATCTGACACCTATCAGATTTAGGACAGTGACATTGCTTTTGGGGAGTCTATTGTTTTATGCGGTAGGTGATCTTAAGATGTTCCCGGTTTTACTGGGAGGAGTTTGTATAAACTATCTATTTGGCAGAGCTCTAAGAGGAGGCGGAAGCAAGATCCTTTTAGGCTTTGCTATTTTGCTTGATGTTCTTATGCTTGTGGAATTTAAGCTCCTGGGACAATTCGTGGACAGTTCTCTTATGCCGATCGGTGTGAGCTTTTTTACTTTCAAGATGATTTCCTATCAGGTTGACAACTATAGGGGGGAAATACCGGAAAAAGCGGGATTTTTGGATATCGCCGCTTATTTTTGCATGTTCCCGCAGATTGTTTCAGGCCCGATTATGAGGTTTGAAGATTATGCCAAAAACAGCGCGCTTTCCATTTCTGTATCGGAAAAAGAGCCTTCAGAAGAGATTCTTGACCTTGATACGGATGAAGGAATGGAAAAGCTTCAGAATAAGAGTCTGTTTTTGGAAAATATAGAAGATGGTCTTAGATTTTTTGTGCTGGGACTTGGAATGAAGGTGCTTATAGCTGACCATCTGGCAATGCTGTGGAGAGATATAGGAACTATAGGCTATGAGAGCATTTCAACTCCACTGGCGTGGATTGGTGCAGTTACTTATTCTTTGGAACTGTATTTTGATTTCTGGGGATATTCTCTGATGGCAGCAGGCGTTGGCGTGATGCTGGGCTTTCCTTTTATTGTTAACTTTGATCAGCCCTATGAATCTAAGAATGTTTCGGAGTTTTACAGAAGATGGCATGCCTCGCTGGGAGCCTGGTTTAGGGATTATATCTATTTTCCTATGGGAGGCAGCAGAAAAGGTACTGCCCGCACAGTGATCAATCTGTTTACTGTCTGGCTTATAACCGGATTCTGGCATGGCGTTACCCTTAATTTCATTTTGTGGGGAATGCTTATTTTGGTTATCATTTTATGTGAGCGCTTTGTACTTACGAAGTTTCCTTCTACAGTTTCGGCTATATTAGGCAGGATAAATGTTCTTGTTCTTATTCCGCTGACCTGGGTTGTTTTTGCAATACCGGACAGCCGTATGCTTTTGGATTACTTTAAGAGATTATTCCCGTTCTGGGGTGAGGGAATTTCTGTTAATCATACGGATTATATCAAGAATCTCGGAATATACGGAGTAGTTCTTTTCTTTGGACTGGTACTTCTACTTCCTCAGTTATACAGATTTTTTGAAAAACATAGGAAAAATGTGGTATTTACCATTTTGCTTTTGATACTGTTTTGGGCGTGCGTTTACAGTCTTTCAAATGCTGCCGGTAATCCGTTCCTGTACTTTAAGTTTTAACCTTGAAAGTGTGAAATGATGAAATTGTTTAAAACTTGTCCGATTCTCATAGGAATCGTGGCAATTACAATAGTATTATCGGTTTTGTCTTATGCCTTTGAGGGCACTGCCTATAAGCAGTATCTTGAAGGGTATGATGTGGGCAGACTTCCTCATTTTGTCCTTGTTTTTAAGGGCGCCTCGGATAAGGTTTATCCCTGGACAAAGACAGAAACCGGTATGGAATCATTAGTTGAAGAGAAGATTGCATCGGAAACTGCAGATGGTGGATATGATGAGAGCGATCTGCTTACAGTAGGAGATGTGTCAGGAAATAGCTCTTTTGACTATACTATTTCGGGAAATGATATTTCAGGTAATTCCATTTCTGATAATGATGCAGATAAGACCTATGAGCTTGTGGCAGTTGATGAAGAGTATTTTAGTGATGCTCTTTTTATAGGAGATTCCAGAACAGTTGGACTTTCTGAGTACTGCGCTCCTTTGGATGAGAGAGCTGCATTTTATGCCAAGGTATCTCTTACTATTTATGGAGTTCTTGATAAGCCCTTTTTAGAAGAAGGAAGTGAAAAGATATCGATAAGGCAGGCCCTTGAGGACAAGGAGTTTGGCAAGATCTATATAATGCTTGGCCTTAATGAGATTGGAACAGGAACCGCCGAAACCTTTGCTGCCGAGTATCAGAATGTTGTATCAGAATTAAGAGAGCTTCAGCCCGATGCCATTATCTTTATTCAGGGAATAATGCATGTAACTGAGAATAAGAGTAGTGGTGACAAGTATTTCAATAATGACAATATCAATGAGAGAAATGAAGCGCTTTCACAGCTTGCAGATAACAAGACAGTCTTTTACCTTGATATGAATGAAGCAGTTGATGATGAAAACGGCAATCTTATCAAAGAACTGTCATTTGATGATGTGCATCTTAAGGCTTCATCCTATGAGAGATGGTATCAGTATCTTTTAGAGCATGGAATCGTAAGGGACTGAGCCGGAAAAAGAACTTAAAAGATTAAAAATATCAATATATCTGCATAAAATGCGTATTTGTTATCAAATGTAATGTGATAGAATTGAAGGTGATTATAGATGGCTAGAGAAATGACTTTTAAGATGGAAAGACCAGGTCTTTTAAAAGAAGGGGACAAGATAACGGTTACAGAGGGCGTGCTTCCCAGTAACTATTATTACACTATTGATCCTTCTCTGGCTATGTCAGGCAACTTTCCCTTTAGAGAAAGGATGCTTGAGCGAGAGGGCGTAGTGACCAAGGTGGAAGAAAACGCCAGGGGATACTATGTAACAGCTAAGTTTGGTGAGTAATAATATTGATATAAATAAAGATACTTAGGAGGAAATCTATCATGGAACACATTTTAACAGACAAGGCACCGGCAGCAATAGGACCATATTCACAGGCTATAGTAGCCGGAGATTTTCTTTATGCATCAGGACAGATCCCGATCAATCCTGCAAATGGTGAGATCGAGGCAATTACAATTGCCGAGCAGACTGACAGAGTATGCAGGAACATAGGTGAGATCTTAAGCGCAGCAGGAACAGACTATGAGCATGTTGTCAAGACTACATGTTTCCTTGCTGAGATGGATGATTTTGCTGCATTTAATGCGGTATATGAGAAGTATTTTGTTGGAAAGCCAGCAAGAAGCTGCGTTGCAGTTAAGAAGCTTCCGAGAAATGTTCTCTGCGAAGTAGAGGTAATTGCTTATTTAGGTCAGTAACTTAAGCTTTTGTATTTGTGGAGTTGGGATGAAAAAAGAAGTTGCATCAGTAATTTTGGCTGCTGCTATATTATCTACGGGGTGTGGTAGTATTGCGGGCGAACATAATATTGATTCCGGGTTTGCATATATCGAGAACCATGATTTTGCAAGTGCCATGGAGAGCTTTATGGCTGCGCAGGAAAACGGTGAGGATGAGTGCCTCCTTCATAGAGGCTTGGGAATTGTTTACCTTAATACCGGTGAATACCAGCAGGCTGTTGATGAGCTTATGGCTTCTCTTGCGGCTGATGAAGGTATAGTTGATGATATGGATTTTGACACCAACTATTATCTTGCTGAGAGCTATTACAGATTAGGGGAATACAATAAGGCAAAAGAGGTATATGACGCTATTTTAGGGCTGCGGTCCAAGGATAGTAACGCCTTTTATTTAAGAGGTGTATGTGAACTGGCTTCCGGTAACCATGATAGTGCTTATTCAGATTTCTCCAAGGCAATAGCCCTTAACTCAAGGGATTATTCCATGATCATCCTGATCTACAAGGCTCTTTCGGAGTATGGATATGAGGATGAGGCCAGAAATATCCTTCAGACCACGATGGATAATGGCAGCTCTTTTATGAGCAATTATGAAAAGGGACAGATTTCCTATTATCTTGGGAATAATGCTGAGGCCCAGAATTATCTTGAGGCTGCCAGAAGTGAAAGAGATCAGGACAAAGAACCTGTTATTCTGATGCTTGGACAGACTGGGGAAAAGCAGGGCGACTTTAACTATGCCATTAGTGTTTATAAGAATTATTTAAACGAGAATCCATCCAGTGCAGTGGTATACAATCAGCTTGGAACCTGCCAGATCAAGCAGGGGGATTACAGCGGGGCAGTTTCTTCTTTTGAAGCAGGGCTTACTGTGGATGACAAGAGTATGAATCAGGCCCTTAGGCTTAATGAAATAACAGCCTATGAGTATCTTGGTGAGTTTAACATGGCATCTGCGCTGATGGCAACTTATATCCAGGATTACCCTGATGACGAGGCGGCAGCAAGGGAGAATGTTTTCCTGTCTACCAGATAATTTATGGGGGTCAGGATGATATTTTTTAATTGATTTGGCTATTTAATGGAATAAGAAATATATAAACAGGTAATTAGTTGGGAGAAGGTATGAAAATTCAGGTCTATAACGAGTGGGATCACGTAGACAAGGCTGCATCTTGCGCCGAGGATAACGTGGTTCTTGCCTGGGATGGCGAATATCGAAAGGGAGATATCATAGAGTTTACAGGTCTTATTCCCGGAAACTACTATGTTGTTAAGGTTGATGCTGCTATAGACACAGCGCTTGTACTTGTGGAACAGGAATCGGTGATTTTTCCTGTTCCTTTTTATGAGAAAAAAACAAGCTATAATCCGCTGGCGTTCTTTGGAAACCGTCATTATGTCAGCATAAGGAAGGCGGCAGATTATGAGATACATGCATATCGTAATCTGGCTCTGAATCCTTTTGATCAGCATGAAGTGTCAGGTGTTTACCCTCATGCAAGTGCTAATGTAGAGACCAGAGGAGAAGCAGTGTTTGCTGCTAGAAATGCCATAGATGGCTGTATTGCTACATTGTCTCACGGCGAATGGCCCTATGAGTCCTGGGGAATCAATAGGCAGGATGATGCTGAGTTTACTTTGGACTTTGGAACAGAGGTAGATTTTGACAGGATCGAGCTTTATACGAGAGCAGACTTCCCCCATGATAACTGGTGGGTTGAGGCCACATTTTCTTTTTCTGACAAAAGCACTGAAGTAGTCAGAATGGATAAAAAGGTGGGGCAGCCTCATGTGTTTGATATAAAGAGAAGTGGGATCAGGTGGATCAAGCTGGGTAAGCTTATAAAAGCAGATGACCCAAGTCCATTTCCTGCTCTTACGCAGATTTTGGTATACGGTAAGCCTTCTGTTGAATGCTGACCAATTATTTCTTTTTTATGTAATGGGGATTACATTATGGGCAGAGAACATCGGACTATTGTAAGTGATTATCTGAAAAAAGCTTACGAATTTGGCGGGTACAACAGATATTCTGATATTTCTGACAGGCAGGCTTGGGATGGGCTGCCTTTTGAACTTAAGGAAAAAATAGTTGAAGCCGGACTTAAGGCACAAAGTGAGCCCTGGTCACAGCTTTTGATTTCTGATTTTCTTGAGTTTTCTAAATCAGGGAACCGGGTCAGGTTTGAGGATAAGTATTTTCCAAGACGAAGAAAATTAAATAAGCTGGTAATGGCTGAGTGCGTTGAGAATAAAGGACGTTTTTTAGACGATATTCTTGATGGCCTTTATTTGATTTTGGAAGAAACCACCTGGTGTCTTCCTCCTCATACCAGCTATGAACGGGATGGTAAACAGGAAGCCTTGCCGGATGTGACAAGACAGATCATTGACCTTTTTCAGGCGGAAAGCGGCGCAGAGGTGGCATTTTGCGAATATTTGCTTAGACCTGTTTTCAAGAAGGTAAGTCCACATATCAGTATTTATGTGAATGAAAGGTTAAAGGAGCGCATATTTGAACCATACCTAAAGCAGCATTTCTGGTGGATGGGGGATGGTGTTCAAACTATGTGTAACTGGACGCCCTGGATAGTACAGAATGTCCTGATCTGTGCTCTTACCAGGGAGGAAGGCTTTTTTTCTTCATCGCAGATTGGGACAATTCTTGAGAAAGCTGCAAAGTCCTGCGACTATTTTCTTGATGAATATGGCGAGGATGGTGGCTGCAACGAGGGAGCGCAGTATTATTCCCATGCGGGGCTTTGTCTATTTGGGTGCCTTGAACTGATTGATGGTGCTACAGATCGTGCCGGTAAGGGAAGGTATGCAGAAATAGGAAATGAAGGTCAGGTTGTTGTTCATGAGCCGGTGGAGATGGCCGCATTTCCAGACATTTTCAGGGAAAAGATAATTCGTAACATCGCAAATTTTATAGTTAAGATGCATGTTGACGGCGAGTACTATATTAATTTTGCAGATTGTAGTGCTCTTCCGGGAAGGAGAACTGCAAGGGAGTTCTTGTTCGGAAAGGCTACAGGTGATGATGTTCTATGCAGCTTTGCAGCTAAGGACTTTAGGGAAGAAAGTGATGAAGATAAGCTCATTGGCAGTGAGATCAATCTCTTTTACCATGTGATGCAGGCCTTTGCCTGGGGTGAGATGGAAAACTTCCCGCAAACCGAAGCACTGGCGGAGGATTCCTGGTTTGAGAGCATGGGGCTTATGATTGCCAGAGATAAGAGCTTTGTCTTGGCAGCTAAGGCTGGAAATAACGGAGATAGCCATAATCACAATGATGTAGGCTCTTTTACCATTTATAAGGATGGTAAGCCATTTATCATTGATCTGGGAGTTGGAACCTATACTCAGAAGACCTTCTCGGACAAGCGCTACGAGTTATGGACCATGCAGTCACAGTTCCACAATCTGCCGACATTTTTTTGCTTTGATGATGAGTATTCTGGGGAAGAGGATATTGCTGATCTGATCGGGATTCTGGGTGATAAGCCGGAGGAGGATTTGTATGATCCGGGTATCATTATGGAAAAGGATGGAAGTGACTACTGCGCCAGTGATGTGTCCTGCATTCTTTGTACCAATATGGATGGGCAGGATGGAAAGGCTGTAAGCTCGCTTAAGATGGATATAGCCGGAGCTTATGGTAAAGCCTGGGATATGAAGAAGCACCGCTTTTGCAGCAGGGACGATGAAAATGGAGATAATGACAGTTTTGGAAGTTTTATCAGAACTGTATCTCTTCACAAGGAAAGGAACGTGACAGTGGAGGATTCGTACACGATTGATGCTCCTTTTGTGATGAGTCTTTTGACATATGAGAAGCCTACGGCCACTGAAATAGATGGCGAAAAAAACTATGAAATAAAAGTTGGGAATGTCGGCACTATCAAGGTAGAAGGCGCAAAGGGAGTATGTGTCGAGGAATATCCAATAACTGATGAGCGTCTTGGTATTGCCTGGAAGCACGAAGTGTACAGAATTCTTCTTTTGGCAGATGGTTCGCACTTGCTTAGGATGTCGTTCACATAAGGGCATATTTGGGGGTTCGGGAGAAAAAGTAAATAAATGTAATTCGAGGGAGAAGATATAATGAAAAATCTTATAACTGCAAGTGACAAAGAGTGGATATCTGAAGCTCTTTCAAGAATAGCGGATAAAATGACAGTTGTAGCGCAGCGTAATCAGGGGAAAATACCCTATACCACAGATGAGAGTGGAAGGTTTGATGACCACTCTGGGAAAAAGGATATCTGCTGGTGGACCAATGGCTTCTGGGGCGGTGAGCTGTGGCAATTGTATAAGCTTACGGGAAAGGACATCTTTAAGCAGGAAGCAATAGCTACGGAAGATAAGATGGATGCGGCTTTTATGGACTACAACGGTATGGATCATGATGCAGGCTTTAGATGGCTTCCTACATCTGTTGTTAGGTATAAAATGGAAAAAAATCCTGAGTCTAAGAATAGAGCTCTTTTGGCAGCAGCTAATCTGGCAGGCCGTTTTAATCTGAACGGCAATTTCATTAGAGCCTGGAATGACTGGGGAGATGACAGGGATACCACAGGCTGGGCTATCATTGACTGCATGATGAATCTGCCTCTTTTGTACTGGGCTTCTGAGGAACTGGGAGATACCAGGTTTAAGGCGATAGCAGTGGCTCATGCGGATACTGCTATGAAATGCTTTATCAGAGAAGATGGTTCGGTTCGCCATATTGTGGGTTTTGATCCGGCTACAGGGCAGTATCTTCGCGACTACGCTGGACAGGGCTACAAAGAGGGCTCCTCTTGGACAAGAGGCCAGAGTTGGGCGCTTTACGGATTTGCTCTTAGCTACAAATACACCGGGGATGAGAAGTATTTAAAGACTGCTATGAAGGTTGCAGATTATGTAATATCTGAGCTTGATTCGAAATATCCTGATTATCTGGTACCGGTCGACTACAGACAGCCGGCAGATGTGAGGCTTGAAGATTCTACAGCTGCAGCAATAACAGCCAGCGGACTTATTGAGATTGTGGAGTGTCTGGACAAGGAATTATCACATAAGTATCTTGATGCTGCAATTAGACTTCTTAGAGCTCTAAATGATAATAGGTGTGACTATTCTCTTGATAAAGACAATATTCTTGAGAAATGTACCGCAGCTTACCACGATGCTAAGCACGAGTTTGCGATTATCTACGGCGACTATTACTATATTGAAGCGCTTATGAAGCTGGATGGAAGTGCACTTACAGTATTTTGATATATCAGATTTAATATATCCCACTCGCCATGCGCCAGGTGGATTATAGGAGATAGATTATCATGACATTTACACCAAAACATACTGATTATGAACTAAGTCCTTACACAGGACTTGATAGGGAGAGCTGGATAGAGGCGGCAGAGTATCTCCTTGGCGGGATATTCGGGAATATCAAGTCAATAGAAGATCCGGTTGTTATGCCAAGATACGAGACAGAAGTGACATATCCGTCAAAGGATGCACCGGAGTGGAGAATAAAGGCGGAAATTTTTGAGGGACTCTGCAGATCTTTTTTCATATCTGCACCGCTTATTCATATTGAGCCGCAGCTTACATTAAATGGCATAAATGTAAGAGACTACTATAAAAAGCAGGTTCTCTATGCAGTAACAAAAGGCGAAAAAAACTACGTCCTAAACTACTCTGATATGCGAGCTCTTGATGAGAGTAATAATCCTACAGCCTGTTACCAGCAGACCGTAGAAACAGCAGCTCTTGTAATATGCCTGTGGCTGTGCCACGAGGAAATATGGGATACTTACATACAGGAAGAAAAAGACAGGATAGCAGCCTTTTTGATGGACTTTGCCCATGCCAATACCGTTCCTCAGAACTGGCGTCTTTTCAATATGCTGGACATGGCTTTCCTTCATATGAACGGATACAGTATTGATGAGGATATCATGAGAGACCATGCCCAGAATATCCTTAATTACTATGTTGGAGATGGCTGGTACAGGGATGGTCAGTCCTTTGACTATTATTCCTGTTGGGCTTTTAATATGTACACTGCCATATGGAATAATTGGTATGGCTATGAAAAAGAGCCATATATTGCCCGAAAATTTGAGGAAAATTCAAATGAACTCATGAAGACATATCCTGATTTCTTTGACAGGGATGGCTTTACCAACATGTGGGGAAGGAGTGGAATCTACAGAAATGCTGCCACAAGTGCTTTTGACGGAAACCTAATGATGGAAAAAAGCGTGATAGATCCCGGACTTGCAAGGCGCATATGCTCGGGCTCTCTTTTGCAGTTCCTTCAAAGAGATGATTTTTTGTGGAATGGTGTGCCTACTCTAGGCTTCTACGGCCCATTTGTTCCGCTGGTTCAGGGATATTCCTGCGCTGAATCTCCCATGTGGCTAGCCAAAGCACTTTTGTGCCTGCATCTTCCGGAGAATCATCCATTCTGGACGGCAAAAGAAAATAACGGAACCTGGGATAAGTTATCTAAAGGAGAAACTAAGGTTACAACCCTTGACGGACCGGCGCTTTGCTTTGCTAATCATGAGGCAAATGGCATTACTGAACTGCGCAGCGGCAAGATAATGAAGGAAAAAAGAGATACTCATGGAATGTGGAACTATTCTAAACTGGTTTTTAACACAAAGTTTCCATGGGAATCAACGCCAAATGGGGAAGTTTACAGCATTGGTGTGGACGGAAAACTGTCTCCCTCAGGGAAGACTGGTGCTTTGGCTGAGTCTCAACAGTACGTTATCAGATATTTTGATCAAGAAGATATAGATGATCGCGGTTTAGGTTTAAAGCATAGCGAAGATAATCAACAGGATATGAATGAGGGGGCTGTTTCAGAGAAAAATAGAGAATGTCATGCAGGAATAACTCCCAACTCAACCTTATGGCATGGCGAGATGGATGGAGTTCTTTATCGCAGGCAGGTATTTGAATACGAAATGGAGATTGAGGACCATTGGCGCACGGTTATGAATTTGGCTGACTTTGCTGTTCCTTATGGAATCATAAGAGCAGATAAGATCAGGATGTTCAGAAGGCCGCTGCAGATTACACTTGGTTCATTCGGATTTCCTGACAATGGGACTGTGGTTCTTTTTAAGGAGAAGGACGGATACAAGGCCGTCATCCTTAAAGGACATGATCATACCGGAAAAGAAAAGCAGCTGGCCTTTACTATTATGGACGGCTGGAGTGATATAAAACTAATTAAGAGTACTGATACAAATCCGGATAGCAAGGATTCCATAGTATTGTTTGCAGAAACTACAAGAGAAAAGCAGTACGGCTATGAGCCATATTTCCTTATTTCACAGACTATCACAAAAGAGGATTTAACTGACTTTACAGATGAAGATCTTTTCCCTGTAAAAGAAATCCATTATACCGATCCGCAGAAATGCGGTGGATATGGTCCTGTGACCATAGAGCTATTGGATGGCACAAAACGTATAATTGATTTCTATGGAATAGAAGGAAGACTTGAGCTATAAAACAGATTATTTGTTTATGCATTAAATATGAAATAAGTCTTTTGAAAAAAAATTAACACTGTGATAGAATCTTGAAGTATATATTTAAAAAAGAAAATTCTGATTAGAATTTTAGTGAGTTTTTAGAAGGAGCATAGTATGTCAGAAGTATACAACCATCATGCAATTGAGAAAAAATGGCAGGAATACTGGGAGAAAAACGAAACCTTTAAGACTGATGTCTGGGATTTTAGTAAGCCTAAGTATTACGCCCTTGATATGTTTCCATATCCGTCAGGAGTAGGTCTTCATGCCGGCCATCCGGAAGGATATACTGCTACTGATATTATGTCTCGTATGAAGCGCATGCAGGGATATAATGTTTTGCATCCAATGGGATATGATTCTTTTGGACTTCCTGCAGAGCAGTATGCTGTTACAACCGGTAATCACCCTGCCGGATTTACAGAGAAGAACATAGAGACATTCTCAAAGCAGCTTAAAGAGCTCGGCTTTGATTATGACTGGTCCAAGATGATCGCTACAAGTGATCCTAAGTTCTATAAGTGGACACAGTGGATCTTTAAGAAATTGTATGAGGCTGGCTATGCTAAGCATATAGATATGCCTGTTAACTGGTGTGAGGAGCTGGGAACAGTTCTTTCTAATGATGAGGTTATTGATGGCAAGTCTGAGCGTGGAGGCTACCCTGTTGTCAAGAAGATGATGAAACAGTGGGTTATCGACCAGCAGGCTTTTGCTGAGGAACTCCTTGATGGACTTAATGAGATTGACTGGCCTGAATCAACCAAAGAGATTCAGCGTAACTGGATCGGTAAGTCAACCGGTGTTGAGGTTGATTTCAAGATTGTTGGTGGCGGCGAGTTCTCTATTTTTACAACCTGTATCGAA
The DNA here is from genome assembly GCF_947169445.1 of uncultured Butyrivibrio sp. Taxonomy (GTDB): domain Bacteria; phylum Bacillota; class Clostridia; order Lachnospirales; family Lachnospiraceae; genus Butyrivibrio. Next base: position 36,874 of record NZ_CAMVPU010000035.1, read on the forward strand.
ACTATCTATGGTATCACCTTTATGGTACTTGCTCCCGATGGAGATATCGTAAAGAGTCTTATGGATAGAGTTGAGAATCCGGAAGAAGTACAGGCTTACATTGATGAGACACTTAAGAAGAATGATCTTGATCGTACTGACCTTAACAAGTCCAAGTCAGGTTGCCCTCTTAAGGGAATTTATGCGATCAATCCTGTAAATGGCAAGGAAGTACCTCTTTTCATGGGTGACTTCGTACTTGCAAGCTATGGAACAGGTGCAGTTATGGCTGTTCCTACACATGACCAGAGAGACTTTGAGTATGCTCAGGTACACGGACTTCCTTTGATCCAGGTTATTAACAATACAGAAGGAACTGTAGATGTTTCCGAGCATGCATTTGAGAAACAGGATTACCTTGGCAAGGGATGCATCCTTGAGAATTCTGAGGAATTCAGTGGCCTTACTGTTGAAGAGGCTAAAAAGGCCATTACCAGGAAACTTGTTGATATGGGTGTTGCAAGAGAAAAGGTTAACTATCACTTCCGTGAGTGGATATTTGCAAGACAGCGATACTGGGGCGAGCCAGTTCCTTGCGTATACAAGGAAGATGGCAGCATAGAGTTCCTTGATGACAGTGAGCTTCCTGTAGTATTGCCTGAGCTTGAGGATTACAAAGGACACGGCGGTAAGGCTCCTCTTGAGAATGCTACAGAGTGGAAGGCATACGATAAGAACGGTCTTAAGGGAACAAGAGAGACATCAACCATGCCTGGATCCGCAGGATCTTCATGGTATTACCTTAGATATATAGATCCTGATAATGACAATGAGTTTGCTAACCAGGAGCTTTTGAAGCACTGGATGCCTGTTGACCTTTATGTTGGCGGCCCTGAGCATGCAGTTGGACATTTGTTATATTCACGTATCTGGAACCGATTCCTTTACAGCAAGGGACTTTCACCTGTAAAAGAGCCATTTAAGAAGCTGGTTCATCAGGGAATGATCCTTGGCGAGAATGGTATCAAGATGGGTAAGCGTTTCCCTGAGTTCGTTGTTAACCCAAGTGACATTGTTCGTGATTATGGTGCTGATACTCTTAGACTCTATGAGATGTTCATGGGACCTCTTGAAGTATCCAAGCCATGGAACGGCGCAGCTGTTACAGGTGCAAGAAAGTTCATTAACCGTGTATACACATTCTTTACAGAACCTGCAAACATTACAGATGAGAACAATGGTAATCTTGAGAAGATTTATCATCAGACTGTAAAGAAGGTTACAAGTGACTTCGAGGTACTTGGCTTTAACACAGCTATTGCTCAGATGATGATCTTTGTAAATGCTGTTTATAAAGAGGGTAGCTGCCCAAGAGAATATGCTGAGAACTTTATTAAGATGCTTTCATGTATCTGTCCTCACGTTGGTGAAGAAATCTGGCAGATTCTTGGCCATGACAACACAATTGCTTTCGAGGCTTGGCCTGTACATGATGAGTCAAAGTGTGTAGAGGATACAGTTGAGATTGCGGTTCAGATCAATGGTAAGGTTAAAGCTACTCTGAACATTGGAAAAGAGGATCCTAAGGACGAGGTTATTGCAAAGGGTAAGGAACTCATCGCTGACAAGCTTGAGGGCAAGACCATCGTAAAAGAAATCTACGTTCCTGGACGTATCGTAAATATTGTTGTGAAGTAATTGGAATGACGCGGCAGGCGGATAGTTTGTTGATTTACAAAACAAACTATCCGCCTGCATGTTTTTTAGTCACTATAGCTTACGTCCATATTGGCGTAGATGGAGTAGTCTGGATATTTTGTTTGAAGTTCATTAATAGCTGCATCGAAGATTTCTTTCCTGTCTGGAAGAAAGTCCATGACGAGGTCAAAGCGGATTTCTTTTTTTTCAAAATCTACAAAGAAACCGTGCATTTGAAGGATGCCGTTATGGAGAGAAACTATCTGGGAGATTTCGCTTCTGACTTTGGCAGCCTGGTCATCTTTGGTGTTTACTGAGTAGACACCAACAGATACGATTGCTATGTTGTGCTCGGCATAAACCTTGTTGGTAATCTCGCGGGTGATGACATCAATCTTATCGGCGGTGAATGTGTCTGGTACCTCGATGTGAACTGAAGCAAGGACTCTGTCGGGGCCGTAGTCACTGAAAATAAGGTCGTAGGCGCCCTGGACACCATCTACTGAGAGAATTGTCTTTTTTACAGCAGTTGAGGTCGCAGCGTCGATTCGTTCTCCAAGAATCTGGCTTATGGTGTCTCTAAGCATCTCAAGACCTGATTTTATCAGTATAAGAGATATGATAGCTGCGAGGTAGGATTCAAGGGATACTCCGGAAAAGATGAATATGAATGCCGCAACTAATGTGGCAACAGAGATAACGGCATCAAACCTGGCCTCTGTACCGGAGGCTACAAGGGATTCTGACTTTGCCTTTTTTCCTGTGTTTATGAAAAACTGGCTAAGACCAATCTTTACGATTACGGCAACGGCCACAATAATTAGGGTTACAGCGGAATAATCGGCTGTTTCGGGATGGATTATCGCTTTTACGGATTCTTCAAAGGAAGTGACACCTGCGTAAAGAACGATAATTGATATGATTATGGCACTCATGTACTCGATTCTGCCATAGCCAAGTGGGTGCTTTTTATCAGGGGCTTTTCCAGCCAAAGTGGTTCCAATAATAGTTATAACTGATGATAGTGCATCGCTTAAGTTATTAACTGCATCAAGCATAATTGCTATGGAACCTGAAATGATTCCCACAACAAATTTGAAACCGGCGAGAAGGATGTTTACTACTATTCCTATTATGCTGGTTCTTATGATGACTTTTCCGCGATCCGCTAGCTGCATGTTTTCTGCCATATTCTGCTCCTTTATTTGTTTGCGCTTTTAATGTATATGATACACTATTTTATCATGTCAAATTGCATTATCACATATATTTTCTCTATGATATAATTATGTCTAATTCTATATTGTTGGGAGGATGTATGGACAAAATACTTGTTGTAGTGGATATGCAGAATGATTTTGTGACCGGAGCGCTGGGGAGCGCAGAGGCACAGCAGATTGTACCTGAGGTTGTCAAAAAAGTTGAAAGCTTCAAGGGAACAGTAGTATTTACGAGAGATACTCATCAGGAGAATTATATGGAAACTCAGGAAGGCAGAAATCTTCCTGTGGTCCACTGTATAGAGGGTTCTGAAGGATGGCAGATAATACCTGAGCTTATTCCTTTTACTAATGGGAAAAAGATATTTGATAAGCCTACCTTTGGAAGTACTGAGCTTGCAGAATATATTAAGGAAGAAGCTAATAAGAGAAATGGTGAACTTGCGGTGGAACTTATTGGAGTCTGTACAGATATCTGCGTTGTTAGCAATGCTCTTTTGATAAAAGCTTTTAACAGGGAGATTCCTGTAGCGGTTGACGCAAAGTGCTGTGCCGGAGTTACACCTGCAGCTCATGATGCGGCTATTGCTACGATGAAGAGCTGCCAGGTCGCAGTTTGATCGGAAACAAAATAGAAAAATTTTTTGGAGCGTGTTTTAATATGAGAATAGGTCTGGTGTTCGGGACCTTTGCGCCAATGCATTTGGGACACATGGACGTAATTAATATTGCCAGGGAAGAAATGGATAAGGTTATCGTCATCTGTTGCGGACATGAAGGTGACAGGGGATATCCAATGTTTCCTTTGGAGAAGCGGTATGAACTGGCGCAGAGGCAGTTTTCAGATGATGAGAAGGTCTTTGTTACCATGCTGGTAGATACAGATCCCAAGATAAAAGAGCACTGGGATCAGCAGCAGATTTGGAATTACTGGGTTGACAGGATGCTGCTTCATCTTTTTCAAAATGAACTGATAAATGCAAGGGATGAACTGTGCTTTTTTACCTCTGAAGCAGATTACACGCATCTTTTAGAGTCAACACCTCAGCATATCCGCGTACATAAATGCGAAAGAATAAGACCTGTCAGTGGTACTATGATACGTGAAAATCTGAGCGCTAACCTGGAACTGGTTGTAAGTTCTTTTGCAGAATATATATGCAGTATGACTCATGGTTACTGTTCAGACAGAAATGCGCACTAAGCTGCGCATTTCGTGAGAACTTGATG
>NZ_CAMVPU010000036.1 GCF_947169445.1 uncultured Butyrivibrio sp.
GCATATTCATAAGAGTTGTTTTTCCACTTCCATTCTCACCAAGAAGAGATAATATCTCGCCCTTATGAACATCGAGATTGACATTGCTATTTGCTGTTACATCACCAAAAGACTTTGTAATGCCACGAAGCGATATGGCTACTTCTTTATTTTCCACAATTATCACCTTTCAAAATTATCAAATAGGATAAAAATGGGAAATCTTTGTTGAAGCACATATATACCTGTGCTCACAAAGATTTCCCAAGATCACATGATGTAATTATCAATATGCTGTATCAAGAAGTGAAATTCCATCAATCTGTAAGTCAAAGTAAGGAGCTGAACGGAACTCAGAACCGGATTCTGCAAAATAACCATCTGTGATAACTTCTGTGTCAGCAGTATACTCAGCATCTGTATCAACATCAGCCATGTAAGATGTAAGTGTCTCACCGTTTACAGTAAATGTAGTTGTATCAAATACATGAAGTGTTCCTGCATTCATAGCTTTTTCAGCCTCTGCTATTGCCTCAGCTGTACCCTCTGCTGCTGCAGTTCCAAGGTCTGTAAGAACAACAGAACCTGTCTCAAGTGTTCCAACCCAGTCAGTAGCAATCTCTTTTTTGTTTGCTACAGCGTCGATGATATATGCAAAATATGGTGCCCAATCAATTCTTGAAGAAACAATAAATGTGTTAGGGCAAGCTGATGCTGTGCTTCCGTTGTAGGAAATGTCAGGCACACCAGCCTTCTCACATGCTGTAGGAGCACCCATTGAATCGGCATGCTGAGAAAGAAGAACGCAGCCATCTTCAATAAGCTTGTTAGCACCTTCCTTTTCAGCTGTCTCGTCGTACCATGAACCTGTAAAGGTTACTTCCATTGTAGCTGTTGGGCATACAGAACGAGCGCCAAGGAAGAATGATGTATAACCGGAAATAACTTCTGCATATGTGTAAGCTCCAACATAACCAATCTTAGTCTGGTCTGCTGTGATATCTCCATTTGCAATCATTTCGTTGAGCTTCATTCCTGCAGCAATACCTGCAAGATAACGTCCCTCATAAATTGTAGCGAAAGCGTTGTGGTAATTGGAAAGGCCCTCTGTATGTGCCTTAGTACCTGTTGCATGGCAGAACTGAACTTCAGGATATTCCTTAGCTGCCTCAATCATGTAATCTTCATGACCAAATGAATCAGCAAATACTATATCGCAGCCTGCATCCGCAAGTTCACAGGCAGCCTCATAACACTCCTGTCCCTCAGGGATATTTGTCTTGAGCATGTATTCAACACCTGCTGCCTCGCAAGCCTGTGTAGCGCCGTTGATAAAGTTGAGATCGTATGTTGAATTCTCATCGTGTAAAAATATAAAACCAACCTTTACATCTGATGAAGCTGTCTGTGCAGCCTCTGTGCCAGTAGACTCAGAAACTTTTTCTGTTTCTGCTGTGCTTGAACAGGCAGATAACGCCATTACCATTGTGGCAGCAAGAACTGCTGATACTACTTTTTTAATCTTTTTCATATCTTCCTCCCTTTTTTTTACCGAGCACTGGTCATTTGTAAGGATGGATTACCTATGATATCTTGAATGAATCATTCAAGATATCATGCTTTTTTGAACAAAAATAAAAGCGTAGAACTCATGCTTCTACGCCTATCTGATCTGATAACTTCAACAATTAATATATAACCGTTGTATATGCATCAAACACTCGATAGTCCGGTAATTTACGGTAACCGGGTAGAAACATCAAATCCATATCATTTGACCTATATCGATAAAATACCCGCTAATATTAGCAAAGAAAAATCAATTTTTCAAGCTTTTTTTAATTCTTTAATCAGAATTGCTCGGCACGGCGCAGTTACTGGAGGGAGCTGCAAGCGAGTGAACAGTAACGACTTTTTGCCACAATATTTTTTCCTTCGTATAAAAGAATGAAAAACAATAATAAGGGGGCTTTTTTAGAATGAAAAAATTTAATGACGTACTCAGAACCGAATGCAAAAATGCAGAAACTGCTGACACTGCTTCACAGACAAGTAGCGTAGCACTGGAGAAAAAACTTGAATCCTTTGGTGCTCTGTCTGCTATATCTTACATAAGAAAAAGTTCATTATTTTTGAACAAAAGATGCGCATTTACTATTTAATCGAAAATTCTACTTTAAGATTAAAAAAATACTAAGAGCCCATCCAAATCAATCAAACTGTTGGATTTGGATGGGCTCTTAGTATTTATAGCTTACGTATTCTGTCAACAGCAGCTATAGTATTCTCCCTGCTGCCAAAAGCTGTGAGTCTGAAGTAATGCTCACCGTGTGGTCCAAAGCCTGATCCAGGAGTACCAACAACGTTAACCTTTTCAAGAAGGTAGTCAAAAAACTCCCAGCTGGTCATGTTATTCGGAGTGCGAAGCCAGATATATGGGGCATTTACACCTCCGTATACTTCAAAGCCGGCTTCCTTTAAACCATTATAAATGTATCTTGCATTTTCCAGATAATATGCAATCTGCTCTTTTATCTGAGCTCTTCCTTCAGGCTTGTAGCAGGCTTCCCCGGCTCTCTGGATAATGTAAGGTGCACCGTTGTACTTGGTTCCATGTCTTCTTGCCCAAAGAGGCCAGAGCTTTTCTCCGCCTGCCTCAAGGTCTTTTGGAATAACGGTAAAACCAAGTCGAAGACCTGTAAATCCTGCTGTCTTGGAAAAAGATCTGAACTCTATTGCGCACTCTTTTGCCCCTTCACATTCATAGATGCTGTGTGGAATTCCTTCCTCTGTGATAAAAGATTCATAAGCGGCATCGTAGAGAATTATTGAACCATTCTTTCTTGCATAGTCCACCCACTGCTGAAGCCTGTCTTTTTTGATAACAGCACCTGTAGGGTTATTAGGAAAGCACAGATAGATAAGATCCGGAACTTCACTGGGAAAATCAGGCGTAAAATCATTTTCCTTGGTGCAGGGCATGTAGATAACGTCATTAAATCCTTCAGTTATATCATCGTACTCACCGGTTCTTCCTGCCATTACATTTGAATCAACATACACAGGATAAACCGGATCACAAACAGCAATCCTATTATCTTCTCCAAAAATTTCCTGGATATTACTGCAATCTCCCTTTGCTCCGTCTGACACGAATATCTCATCAGGAGAGATGTCGCAGCCCCTTGCCTTAAAATCATTTTCGGAAATGGCAGTTCTAAGAAAATCATAGCCAAGATCAGGAGCGTAACCTCTAAAAGTCTCCTCTGCTCCCATCTCATCAACTGCCGCATGGAGGGCACTGATAATTGCTGGTGCTATTGGCCTTGTAACATCACCAATTCCAAGCCTTATGACTTCCTTATCAGGATTTGCAGCCTGATAATTTCTTACTTTTTCTCCGATTCTTGAAAAAAGATAGCTTCCCTGAAGCCTTAAATAATTCTTATTGATCGATGCCATACTTGTTTCTCCTCTATTACAAACATTCATTACTTCACAAAAATGCGCAAAGGCGCCTTAGAGTAATCTCTAAGACGCCCTTGTCTTTGACTAAATAGGATTGTATGCCATGGAAACTTTCATGTCAAGGAATCACTTCATAATCACTTATTAATGATTAAATTGTTTAAAATACAGTTGACATATAAAGGTCAACTATTGTAAATTATCTTTAACTGAATACCGCTTTAAACCAATGAAGGAGATGAGTATCTTTTCATGATTCCTCACAGAGAGCTGCGGTTGCTGAAATGCAGCAGGATGTTGATAAGAGAATGGCCTCCCGAGGGCGCAGGGAAATGCTGATTACAAGTTCAGCAGAGTATCTGGCGACGTATGGCACACGTCAGTTGCCGGGGATATGATGTATCCTGTAGCATGACGATAAGTTACGCAGCAGTTAACCGTATCCTGACAAGAGCATAGGTTTTGCCTATGAATTCAAGGTGGCACCGCGGAATCTTTTTTAAGAATTTTCGTCCTTGATGGAAACTTATAGTTTCTATCAAGGATTTTTTTGTGTAATAAATCTCCTTGATAGAACAGTACAAGGAGGCTATCATGCATTACTACCCAGATTTAGACACTATCAGACAATATGCCGAAAGCGGCGATTATGACATCGCTCCGGTAAGTCTTGAGCTACTCTCAGACTTCACAACTCCCATCGAAGTCATGAGAAAGCTCAAAAAAGTTTCAACACATTGTTACATGCTCGAATCAGCACAGGCCAATGAAAAATGGGGAAGGTATTCTTTTCTTGGCTACGAACCAAAGCTCCTTATCACCTGTTCTGACGGACACATGACTATTGGCGATAAGACCTTTGACACCAAGGATCCTTCTGCCCACATCAGAGAAGTAATGGCCTGCCACAGAAGTCCCAAGATAAAAGAGCTTCCTACCTTCACCGGTGGTCTTGTAGGCTATTTTTCCTATGATTATCTTACCTACTCAGAACCCACAGCCAAGGTAGATGTTAATGACACAGATGAGTTCAAAGACGTAGATCTCATGCTGTTTGACAAGGTTATTGCCTTTGATAATGTAAGACAGAAGATTGTCCTTATTGGAAACGTAAGCCTTCATTCAGACGCTCCGTCCTCATCAGATACTCTTTCCAGGAACTACGAAAAAGCAACCGGTGAGCTCGAAGCCATCAAGTCTCTCCTTATTAACGGTGAAAAAGAAATAGAGCCCAAGGGAAAGCTTCTTAGCGATATCAAACCGCTGTTTAATAAGGAACAGTACTCCGACATGGTAGTGCGTGCCAAGAAGCACATATTTGAAGGAGATATCTTCCAGATAGTTCTGTCCAACTACCTTACAGCCGATTATGAAGGAAGCCTTTTTAACACCTACAGGCGCCTTAGGACCATCAATCCTTCACCTTATATGTTCTATTTTTCCGGAACAGATGTGGAACTTGCGGGTGCTTCTCCTGAGACCCTTGTTAAGCTTGAAGACGGCGTCCTTCACACCTTCCCTCTTGCCGGCACCAGAAAACGCGGCGCCACAGAAGACGAGGATAAAAAGCTGGAAAAAGAGCTTCTTGCCGATGAAAAAGAGCTGGCTGAGCACAACATGCTGGTAGACCTTGGCCGTAATGACCTTGGAAAAATCAGCACCTTTGGCACAGTGGAAGTTGAAAAGCTTCACTCCATCGAGCGTTTTTCACACGTTATGCACATTGGTTCCACAGTACGAGGACTCATTCGTCCGGATAAAGATGCCCTTGATGCAATTGAAGCAGTTCTTCCTGCAGGAACACTTTCAGGTGCTCCCAAGATCAGAGCATGCCAATTGATAGGAGAACTCGAGAACAACAAGCGCGGCGTTTACGGCGGCGCTGTAGGGTACATAGACTTCTCCGGAAACATGGATGTATGTATCGCAATCCGCCTGTTATACAAGAAAAACGGCAAAGTCTTCGTAAGAAGCGGCGCCGGAATTGTTGCAGATTCAGATCCTGCCAAAGAGTACGAAGAATGCATCAACAAAGCAAAAGCAGCCCTTACAGCACTTGAGGCATCTATGGAGGATGAGACATGATACTACTTATTGATAACTATGACAGCTTTTCCTATAACCTTTATCAGATGATCGGAGATATCCTGGCCCATGGAAAGGATGCTTCCGGCAGTACATCTAAAGCATCAGCTTCTGCCGCTGAGCAGTTCAAAGTAATCCGAAACGACGAGCTCACCGTTTCAGAGATCAGAGAACTGGCGCCATCAAAAATCATTATTTCTCCTGGACCTGGACGTCCTGAAGATGCCGGTGTCATCATTGACGTTGTTAAAGAGCTTGGAAAAGACATTCCTATCCTCGGAGTCTGCCTCGGACACCAGGCGATCTGCGCAGCCTTTGGCGGGACAATAACCTATGCTAAAGAACTTATGCACGGCAAACAATCTGTAGTTACGTTTGATACCTCCTGCCCTGTTTTTTCCAACCTTGAAAAAGAAGGCGCTGTTGCAAGATACCACTCTCTTGCTCTGGATCCCAACACTCTTCCTGATTGTCTTAAGGTGACTGCCACCACCAAGGATGGTGAGATCATGGCTGTTTCACACAAGGACTATCAGATTTACGGTATGCAGTTCCATCCCGAATCAATACTTACACCAATGGGAAAAAAGATGTTGCAAAGCTTTATTGACATCACTGCCCAAAATAAATAACATATATTTATACGTGGCAAAGGCGCCAAAGCAGAGACAATTCTGTCACTGTTTTGTGCGCCCTTTTTTATAAAATATGATCAGCCCAAATTATCCATGGAGGTTAAAATGAGCAAATATACAAAAGAAGATATTTTTCAGATTGTTGAAGATGAGGATGTAGCTTTTATCAGGCTCCAGTTCTGTGATCTTTTCGGTGTTCCCAAGAACATCGCAATTCCATCAAGCCAGCTTGAAAAAGCACTTAATAATGAGTGTATGTTTGATGGCATATCTATAGATGGCTTTACCAGAGATGATGAAAGCGATATGTATCTGTATCCCGATCTCGACAGCTTTGAAATCTATCCCTGGAGACCACAGGCCGGCAAGGTTGCCAGAATGTTCTGCAACGTATATACCTCAGACAACAAGCCATTTTCAGGAGATCCCAGAAGCATTCTTCAGAAAGTGCTAAATAAGGCTAAGGACCTTGGTATCAACTTTAAGGTCAATCCACGCCTTGAGTTCTTTTTGTTTGACTATGATGACAACGGAAATCCTACTGCTTCCACCAAGGAAAGAGCAGGATATTTTGATGTAGCTCCTCTTGATCAGGGTGAAAATGTAAGAAGGGAGATCATTCTTAACCTGGAGGAAATGGGCTTTAATATCTCATCCTCTCATCACGAAATAGCTCCTGCCCAGCATGAGATCCAGTTTGATGAAGAGGATGCGCTTCGCACAGCAGACATGATCATGACCTTCAGGATGGCTGTAAAGACAATTGCCAAGAAGCACGGTCTTTACGCTACCTTTATGCCAAAGCCTGTTGAAGGTATCAGCGGTTCTGGTATGCACCTTAGTTTCCTTGCTCAGGATAATGATGGCAAAAATGTCTTTGTAGCTGAAGATGGAAGTCTGTCAGTAACAGCCAAGTACTTCATCGCAGGAGTCCTTGCACATGCAAAGGGAATGACGCTCATTACAAATCCTATTGTAAATTCCTATAAGCGACTCGTACCCGGTTTTGATGCACCGGTGAATATTTCCTGGTCTTCTACTTCAAACGGCAGAAGTGCCCTTATCCGCATTCCTTCCAGAAAGGGAGACGCTACCAGAATTGAGGTCAGAAACCCTGATGCTACCTGCAATCCATATCTTGCCATCGCTCTTATCCTTGCTGCAGGTATTGAGGGCATTTCACAAAAACTCACTCCACCTGCTGAGCTCACAGAGACTATAAAGGGTATCTCTTTTGACCAGACAAATGCTTCAAACGTAGATATTCTCCCAATGACTCTTGGAGAAGCCATTAATGCATTCAGAGGAGATTCATTTGGAAAAGAGGTCTTAAGTGAGTCTGTTTATCAGAAGATCCTTGATGCCAAAAAAGCTGAGTGGAAAGAGTTCCGTACCTGTATAACAAAATGGGAAATTGATAAATATCTCAACAATTTCTGATGACATCTTGAAACATGTTCTAATGAAATCCGCAGCTAGTGTGGATTTCTAATCATACCTACCAGAATACACCAAGATTGTTGAGGTAATTTTTGTGAACATAATTGTTGCTTTTGCAAAGGCAGAGGATGCCCATAAATTCAAAAGCATATTGCTCCGTGGCGGATATGACAATATCACGGCTGTAACTTCAGGCGTGCAGGCTCTTTCTGCCATGGAAGACTTAGGAAGCGGTGTCATCGTATGTGGCTACCGCTTAGCTGATATGCTCTATTCCGACCTGGCAGAAGATCTGCCGGGTTATTTTCATATGCTGATGATAGCATCTCCGGATAAGGCTCCCGCTTCTGGTGGTAACGAAAGACTGATCTACCTTCCAACTCCCGTCACCAAGGACAACCTTTATTCCACCATCAGCATGATGATGGAAGGCGTATCAAGATCACGTAAAAAGGCCAAAGAAAAGCGTCTTGTAAGGAGCGATGCAGACAGGCAGACTATTTCCAAAGCCAAAGAAGTACTTATGGACAAGCACCATATGACTGAGCCTCAGGCCCATAAATATCTGCAGCGCTGTTCCATGGAATCCGGCTGCAATATGGTAGAAGCAGCAGAAATGGTACTTTCATTAAATGGATAAAAAAGACACTTCAATATTCAAAATTCAAATTACTGAAGTGTCTTTTTTCATACATAATTTTTTGTTTTTCTTTAGAAGAATACTTCGATCAAATGCTCTTTGTCATCAAGCTTATCTATGGCAGCTGCAGGAATCAGAACTTTGTCCTTCATTCCTTCTATTGTCTCTGCGCCGTCAATAACAGCACTTGAAATCTCATATTTTCCATAGCTTAACCTGTCAGGGTTATTAAACACAACCTTTATGGTCTTTCCTCTAAACGGAAGTGTTATGCTGCACTTACCCTCTTTGTCGAATTGTTCATCAAAGAGCTTTGGCTCAATCAAAAGATCTCCGGCACTGCCTTTTACACCAAAGCACTCAGTAACAACAGTCATAAGATACCAGCTGGCTGCACCTGTAAGATAGTTATAAAGGCCTCTTCCTTCAGCATTGAAGTACTCCGGAACTCCGGGATATATCCTGCTGACATCAAAGTTAACACTTGCTTTGTAAAGAGTTGAAAGCGCCTTGTAGCCCTCTTTTGCAAAGTTTCTCTTATACAGAGCATTTGCGAACATTACTGCCATATGTGAAAAGACTGCTCCATTTTCCTTATCGCCGTAAGAGAAACCAAACATTCTTCCAAGATCTGTGCGAAGCTGCTTAAAGTCAGTATTAAGTCTGTATCCACCAATTTCAGGCTTATACAGATACTTATCTGCGCTCTTCACAATCTGAGCTACATCTTTCTCCTTGGCAGTACCACTCATGATAGAGAATACCTGCCCTGTCAGCATCATCCTGACATTTGGTCCATCCTCTGTATCAAATACGCCCTCTACTACTCTGCCTTCATCATCATAGTAGCCGTTAAACCAGCCATTGCCCTCATTATCCTGAACCCATTCTTTTTCTCTGATCTGGTCCATCATAAACTGTGACTTTTGCTCCAAAGCAGCAGCAAGATTATCAAGACTGATCTTATTTCTGATTCCGCTTATCGTATGGGACACGCTGGACATATAGTCATTTAAAAGCTCATTCTTTTTCTGTGGGCTATTAAAGAGCTCGCTGTCATCTGCAAGAATAACGGGCTTAAACTCAGAAAGTATCTCGGTATCGCTTATTCCTGTCTTTTCCTGATAAATTCTGATGTAGTTTGCAATATCCTTGAGGTTACCGGCATAGCCACAGGTGAAGGCAACGCTCTCACCCTTATGTGTGCCCATATCAAGAGCATCATTCCAGTCAGCACCACGAAGTCTGATCTCTCCGTTTTCACCAACATCATAAAAAGCTGTCAAATTCTGGATCAGGATATGTTCCAAAACTGTTCCGCGGTAATCTGCGTTTTCTTTGGTCTTCTGTACTACACCCTGGTCCTCGCTATAAAGTGTGTCCCTGTCCTTGGCACGGCAAACAAGGCTATCCTTAAAGTAGGTAACTCTTTCGCCAAGAATATCCAGATCGCCTGTCTGATCCATATAGAGCTTCAATGTAAGGAACGGCCAGAAGCCATGATCCATCCATACTCTCGGGATTCCATTTCTGTCTGCCTTGAATTCACCCGGCTTATCTCCGATGATAGTGGCATTTGTTCCGTCCATTCTGACGCCCTTGAAGTTATCAAGGATCATTTCTCTTACGCCCTTAGGATCTGTCAAAAGGAGTGCGAGACAATCCTGCCAGAGATCTCTCCAGCCTCTTCCGCCTCTTCCGTAATCATGATGTGGAAGGAATGAACAGCCATATATTCTTCTAAGCTGTGGCTGGAATGCGATCCACTCCATATAATTATTGAAAGTGTCATCCGGTGTATTTACATGTATATTGGTAAGATTATCCCAATACTCTTTCGTATCATTAAATGCATTTCTTGCAATTTCTTCGCTCATTATCACAGAAAGTGCAGATGATTCTCCAAGCTTTCTGATAAAGGAAGCGTCCTTGTTTCCACTCTTTGCTGCTTCCTGTGTATCATTATCAGTGTAGGTTCCTATCGCAATCTGGAAAGATACACTCTGTCCTGCATTAAGCGTTACCTCTTCAAATTTAAGAGCTCCTATGGTTTCCTTACCATCTGCTTCAAATGGTGCTGCCTTCCAATATTGTTTTTTGTCAGAGCCGCCAAGGATACTTCTTGGACGAAGGAATGTTCCGCCTTCTCCGAGGAAAAGATCCTCATCTGCAATAAACTCTATAGGAGGCGCTCCAAATTCATCTGCACCTATGCAAAAATAGGAGGTGTCATTGATCTGATGACCTCTTTCGTCAAAAGAAAGTGTGGGCTTAACGGTAACACCGTACTTATCCACATAGGCCCTGTTAAGAAGGCTTGTTACATGCCTGTGATCCCTTATGTTGTCTGCACTCCTGCAATAAAGCGGAATTGCAGCAACCGGGTAAAAAGATATATCGTTTCCGGATTCATTAGTAATACGAACCAGCATTACTTCAGCGCTTGTATCAAGAAGTGAAAAGATTGTAACTTCTGATGAAATGCCGCGCTTTTTATTTTTCCTGGTAACGCTCTGCCACATTCTTCCGGCTTCAAGTGTCACCTCATCCTCTTCGTCAGTAAAGCGAGCTGCCTCCTGCTGCGCGCTGGCGCCCGTAGCTGACCATATACCATCCTCAAACACACAGAAGAAATTTCTGGTATCCCTATCAGCATGAAGATTGGAAATACTCTTTGGTGCTATCATAAAGTGATTCTGATCCAGCTTACTGTCACCACCAAAATCAGGAGTAACTGCACTTCTAAGACCTGTATTTCCTGCAACCGGAAGATATAGTCCGCTTGTGTGCTGGGGATTCTTCATTGTAAAGCCGCCATGGCTATCAATAAACTTATATCCGCTCATAAAAAGACCTCCATTAAACAGGCGAATGCAAATACTACCATCGCCCAATTTTCCCACATATAGTCATATAGTAACCTACTACATAGCAAAATGAAAAGAGGAAAAAATTAATGGAGGTGATTTTTATATCTATCCTCTGCTTATAACGAATAAAACAGTTATAACTTTCCGTTTTTTGTGTATTCAATTGCTGTATTTGTGTTATTATTTTAATCAGAAACAAAAAATAATAATAATATTTGATCTAATAGGAGGAACAGTATGAAAACATGTCCTAATTGCGGAACTCAGGTAGCAGATGAAGCGGTTTTTTGCAATAACTGCGGAACAAATGTAGCAAATGTTGATAGCGCAGCAGCTGCTGTAGATAATGCAGCAAAGGCTGTTGACCAGGCAGCTTCACAGGCATTAAACAATGCAGGTCCAGCTCCTGTACAGAATTTCCAGCCACAGTTTAATCAGGCAGGATTCCAGGGACAGCCATATGTTGCAAAGGCTGATCCAACAGATCATACTGCAGAATTTGATCCAAGAGATATCGCTGACAACAAGTTGTTTGCAGTACTTCCATACTTCACATTTATTATTGGTGTAATTGCTGCACTTCTTGTAAAAGAATCACCATTTACCAGATTCCATGCGAAGAACGCTATCAGAATTGAGATTGCAACTATTCTTGCATGCATCCCTTGCATTATCCCTGTTCTTGGATGGATTGTTACAGGCGTACTTATGGTTATTCTTGTAATAATCCAGATCATTGCTATTGTTAACTGTTTCCAGGGCAAGGCAAAAGATCTTCCAATTCTCGGAAGCATTGGATTCCTTAAGTAATTTTGTTCTTATATTGATGAAAAATAAAGAGGCTGTGAAGAAAACTAATCTATTCTTCGCAGCCTCTTTTCATATGAAAAAATATAACTGAAAATATTTCCTGCATTGCAAATATTGCGGAAACATATCATAATATCCTCATCTGAAAAACACCATGAGGAATACATATGAAAAACAAACTTCGTTCTTCCTTCAATTCAAGACAGTACATGCTTTCATCGGATTTTGAGGTCTTTTATTATTCCGATAAAGACTTTAAGACCTTATCTCCCCATGCGCATGACTACTATGAGTGTTATCTTTTTTTACAGGGAAATGTGACCATGGAAATAAACAGGTCTGATGGAGAAAAAACTCAGTACAAGATGACTCCCGGTGACCTTATGATAGTTCCTCCGGGAATAAAGCATCACGCGCTTATGCATGATTCTGAGGACTATTACAGACGATTCGTCTTTTGGATCAGTAAGGACTGCTGCAACAGTCTTATGGAAGAATCAGTGGATTACATGTATCTTATGCAGCGTGCAGAAGCTTTCAAGAAGTACTTCTATCACCTTGCTCCGGCACAGTTCCATCAGGTAGAATCCAAGTTTTTAAGGCTGTTAGAGGAAACAAAGGGCGAAAGATATGCCAGTGACGCTTTCAGACATATTTGCCTTTGCGATCTAATTCTGACCATCAACAGGATAATATACGATGAGGATCATCAGCACACTGACAATGATGAACTTACTCTTTTCCAGAATATTCTGTCATATGTTGAGAATAATCTTGAAGAGACTCTGAGCCTTGATGATATTGCGAGTCAGTTTTTTATCAGCAAGTACTATGTAGCCCATCTGTTCAAGGATACCCTTGGTATATCGCTTCATCAGTATATAATAAAAAAACGCCTGTCCGAATGCAGGAATGCGATCATCAGCGGAAACAGTATCACCAGCGCATATGAGCGCTTTGGCTTCCGTGATTATTCCAGTTTCTTCAAGGCGTTTAAGAAAGAATATGGGCTTTCACCCAAGGAATATCAAACTGTTTACAAGAATGATATGATGAATACCTAAAGTATAACAGGCTTATTTAACCTTCCTGTTTCCGGCAAGGACTTCCCTGTAGTCCTCGAGGTTCTTGCGAAGAAGCGTAGGAATCTCCAGTTCATACGGGCACTTGGAGAGGCACATGCCGCAGCCGATGCAGTCTTCGATTTTGTTCATCTCAGCCTGCCAGTGCTCGGAAAGCCATGAGTCAGAAGGTGCTCTTCTAAGCATAAGGGACATACGATTACAGTTGTTGATCTGAATGCCGACTGTACAAGGCATACAGTAGCCACAGCCTCTGCAGAAGTCACCCATCAGCTCTTTTCTCTCTGATTCGATAAAAGAACTGATCTCGTCATCCATAGCCGGAGTCTCATCCATGAAGGAAAGCCACTCATCAAGCTCGGATTCTCTCTGGATTCCCCAGATTGGAACTGCACCATCGAACTGATTTATGAATGCCATGGCAGCCTTGGAATTGGTGATAAGGCCTCCTGCCAGTCCCTTCATTCCGATAAATCCCACATTATTCTCATTACATAAATGAATAAGCTCGATTTCCTTATCCGTAGCAAGATAACTCATAGGATACTGAACGGTCTCATATAAGCCGGACTCCACCAGTTCTCTGGCAACTCCGATCTTATGAGCAGTTCCGCCAATGTGTTTTATCTTACCCTGAGCCTTGGCTTCAAGCATGCATTCATACATACCAGTTCCGTCACCGGGCTTCCAGCACTGTCCCATGAGATGGAACTGATAAACATCTATATATGATGTTTTTAAAGTGTTTAGCGATGTCTTAAGATGCTGCCAGAATTCCTGCGGAGTCTTAGCCTGTGTCTTGGTGGTAATGATTATGTCTTCTCTTTTTACATAGCCGTCACCAAATGCGGCGCCAAGCTTTTCCTCGCTGTCACTATATGCTCTTGCGGTGTCAAAAAATCTCATGCCGCCATCATAGGCTTTACGCAAAAGCTTAACTGCTTCCTCAAGAGAAACTCTCTGGATTGGAAGTGCTCCAAATCCATTCTGTGGGACGCATATGCCGGTGCGTCCAAGGGTAACATTCTTCATAGAAATCTCCTTGATTTAATCTTTAGCCCTGAAGTCCGTTTGCCTGACGGATCATGTCTTCTACTACAATGTCATAGATCTCACCAACCGTATTGCAGTATTCAAGCACCTTCCAGGGTTCATTTGTATGGAAATGTATCTTAATAAGATCCTCATCTCCTGCTGCAATCAGGGAATTACCTTCAAAGTTCTCTGTGATATAATCTGCAATCTCATCCTCGTCCAGATCCTTGTCACGTCTGTCAATTAAAAGCTGTGTGTCATAACGATATGCAAACTGATCGTCCTCTGCATCAATGCTGTTTACTCCCATTTTGTCCTCCTAATGTGTGATCAATGTTCTTTATTTGATATATTCATAGTTCCATGGCATAAGACATTTACTCTTTTTCTTTTACCAAAAGATTATACAGCGTCTGGTCTGTATTAAACTCTTTCATAAGGTTATCAACTTCCCTAAGTGCCTTTTCACTGGTCGACTTGGGTGTCGCGCCGCGTCTGATGGCCCTTATCAGTATATTCTTGGGCGTGTGAGCAAAGTCTATAAACTCAAGCAGCTGAGTTTTATACCCTGCATATTCCAAAAGATTTCCTCTTATGGCATCTGTTGCAAGAGCCGCAAAACGCTCCTTAATAATACCATACCTTGTCAGAATAGAAAGATCATCCGTCGATATCTTTTTATTCAACTCGTGCTGACAACATGGCACAGAAAAAATCATTTTGGCATTCCAGCATACGGCATTGTAAAGCGCATAATCGGTGGCTGTGTCACATGCGTGAAGCGTTATCACCATATCAACGTCAAAGGGCGCCTTATATCCGTTTATGTCTCCAAGTTCAAAATGAAGGTTGTCATAGCCATATTGGGCGGCAGCCTGATTACATTTTTTGATAACATCTGCCTTAAGGTCAAGTCCAATAATATTGGCCTTTATCCCTTTTATCTCAGTAAGATAGTAATAGACCACGAAAGTAAGGTATGACTTGCCACATCCAAAATCAATTACGTTAAGCTGGTTGGTCCCTGCACTGTCTATTTCATCATCCAAAATCTCCAGGAATCTGTTTATCTGCCTGAACTTATCATACATGGACTTTACGACTTTTCCATCTTTGGTAAAAACGCCCATGTCCACAAGTGGGGCCACCTGCTGCCCTTCACTTATTATGTAGTTCTTCTGCCTGTTGTGTTCCTGCGTATTTGACTGAACATGCTCGTCTTCCTTGAGGGCACGCTTCTTAACAGACAGCTCACCCTTTTTAGACAAAAGAAAAATATGCTCATGCTGGGCTGTCCAAATACTCATCTGCCTAAAGCCAAGCTCCGAAATCAGCTGCTCTATCCTCTCAGGAAGTTCCTGAATCTTAACATTCTCATGAAAAACCTGTTTCTGAGTGTACTTGGCAATCTGGAAGCTTCCGGCTTTACCCTGAATATCTATCTTTTTATACTCAGATGACTTGGCACTTGGTTTACTGATAATAGCTCTTTCTATCGCAGCACCATCAAGAATCTTTTTTACTTCTTCCGTTATTATTCCCATTACTTATTCCTTATGAATCGAAACTAAATCATTGCTCATATATTCTAAATAATACTATTTCCGGGCCAAGAAAAAAAGCTTTTCACTTGTTTTATAAATAACGGATAATTTTTTTTGCTTTTTAGGTTATTTTTAAGTAGCCATTGCATAATGCCACTATAGAAACAATAATGTTATGTAAGAAAGTGAGAAAAAAACTATGAAAAAAAATAGATTGTTTGCATTAACTCTTTTAACTATAACTTTGGCAGTAACCGGATGCTCTGCAAGTGAGGTAACAAGTGCTCTTAATCAGACTGTTAGTCAGGATACTTTAGAGAGTAGTACAGCTTCGGGAAAAGATGAATCTTCCGAAACGCATGATAATTCCAGTTCTTCAGAAGTGAGCACACAAACAGAAACCTACATGGCTTCTGGCAGCGCCTTTTCCAGCACATCAACTCTGATCGACACAAGCCAGATTTTCACAGACAGAGATCTTGCACAGGAAGCCGACCTTACCGATGCTAGTTACATTACACTGACAAGCGGTGAAGATGTGACCATTACAGAGGAAGGTGTTTATGTTATAAGTGGTTCTGTTTCAGACTGCAGCATAATCGTTGATGCAGACTCTTCAAAAATTCAGCTGGTACTTGATGGAGTTACTATTACTAACACAGTTTCTCCTGCAATCTATGTAAAAGCAGCTGATAAGGTATTTGTTACGACCACAGATTCTACAAACACGCTTAAGGTCACCGGCACCTTTACAGCCGATGGCACCACAAACACTGACGCTGTAATCTTCTCCAAGGATGATCTTGTATTAAACGGAGTTGGAACTCTTAATATTGAGTCTACTGCAAACGGTATCTCCGGCAAGGATGACCTTAAGATCACTGGAGGAACCTACAATATCACATCCAAAGAAGATGCTATTGAAGCTAAGGATTCCATCAGTATCTGCGATGGATCTTTTACCATAAGCTCTGAAAAAGATGGTATTCACAGCGAAAACTCTGATGACACATCAGTTGGATATGTATATATTTCAGGCGGAAGCTTTGATATAGATGCTGCGGAAGATGGAATTCAGGCCACCACAGTTCTTATGATTGATGGCGGTAACATTAAAATTAATGCAGCTGAAGCACTTGAAGGGACTTATATTCAGATAAATGACGGCACACTTGATATCTATGCCACAGATGATGGAATCAATGCTTCCAACAAGAGTTCATCCTATGATGTAGTAATTGAAATCAATGGAGGCAATATCTCAATAGAGATGGCCAGCGGCGACACAGATGCACTCGATGCCAACGGCAAGCTCATTGTAAATGGTGGAAACATAGACATTACAGCTCAATTTGCTTTTGACTTTGATACGTCAGCAGAATTTAATGGTGGCACCATCACTGTAAACGGTGAGGAAGTAACAGAGATCACAGAGTCCATGCAGATGGGTGGCCCAATGGGCGGTAATGGTGGTTTCGGCGGCCAGGGTGGTTTCAGAGGTCAGGCGCCTTCCGGAGAGGTCCCAAGTGGTGATATGCCGGAAATGCCATCTGGTGAAATGCCTTCAGGTGAGAAGCCATCCGGAGAGGCTCCTTCCGGAGATATGCCACAAGGTGGCTTCCAAAAAGGTCAGGGTGGTCAGCACTGATTTTACCTTCTGTGCAAAGATGGCTTGTCTACAGTATGATGCGGCATAACAGGGCAAGTATTCAGGTTATGCATAATTTGC
The DNA here is from genome assembly GCF_947169445.1 of uncultured Butyrivibrio sp. Taxonomy (GTDB): domain Bacteria; phylum Bacillota; class Clostridia; order Lachnospirales; family Lachnospiraceae; genus Butyrivibrio. The sequence goes on from NZ_CAMVPU010000036.1 coordinate 17,318, forward strand.
TCGCGTTTCCTCGCTGTAATTCATGGGATAAATTTCAAAAGACCAATTCCTACGGTTTAAAATTTGGGTAAACCGTAAACAGGAATTGGTCTTTTGCTCTTTATCCTCATGAATTATCACACTCGTGCAAATGACTCGCAAATCATGCAATAACCTATCACTATTGCCCTGTTATGCCACACCTAGCCATGCATAAAAATACTGTTCGAAAACAATCATTGCTTCTTCAGAATTGCCATGATTGTATCATAATTGTCCGGATTATGAGGGAAGGTGCAATCCATGCAGCTCTTAATCTTCTTATCACCTTTTTCGATAATGGTATAATCTCCTGGACAATTGAGGTTATATAATGGGCAATAACAAAAGAGACAATTTAGGTCAACATCACTTTTGTGACATGGATAATACTCACATTCTTTGTTGGCAAAAAATCTGCTGGAGTTTTTCATACTTTTCCCTTTTCCAATAGCACTTTATAAGCCTTACATGACTTTATAGTAATTGGCAGATCAATCTAATGTTACAAGATTTCACGAATGGCGCTCTTTAAGTTTTCTGCGATATCAGCCGTACAGAGCCAGTTTGCAAAATCTGCCTTCTCATAAGTCTGTAGTTTATCATAAACCCTATCCTTGTCAATGTTGCTGATCCAGGCTCTGTCGAGGATTTCAAAGGTGAGTGCCTTGTAATCATTTTGTATCAGTTCCACATTTTCAAGTTCTACTACCACAGGCTCAGTTACTATAGTTTCAGGAATTTCGATGACTGTTGCCTTTCCATTAAAGTCTTTTCCACATGCTTTTATTCCCATAAACTCAAGAACATAAGCGCGTTTGGAAGGAATCAGTGAAGTATCACCCTCTGCAGAACCTATTCTAAAGGAGAGTTTTCTTTCCTTCTCATCATATTTTACCTCAAACCTGGTCTCAACATAGGCTCCAGTACTGTATTCCATAGAAATTCCGTCATCCTCATACAGAGTGTACTGACCATCTTTTCCACCACCAATAAGGATTCGGAGTTTTTCTGGATTTGATGTGTCATTCAGATATTCAGAGCTATTTTCTCCTGTGCAAGCAGCTTCTTTCCCTGCTGCCATGGGCACAATACCGCCTGCAGGCAAAAGAACCGGAATCTCAGATAAATCTCTGTAGAGCTTTTTAATTTCTTCACCTTCATAGATTCGTCCATTAAAGATATCTATCCATCTTCCGGCCGGAATCAGGGCTCTGCTACAGCCAAGCCTCAATGCCTCATCATCAGGTGACGTGATGGCTGCCACAAGAAGGCTATCTCCAAAGCCATACTGGGCAGGAAGGTTATAACTCTCCGGATTATCGGAATAATCGTAGTACATGGGCCTAATCAAAGGCTTTGACTCCATCAGAGATCTTCTATTCTCAGTATAAAGATAAGGAATCAGCGCGTGCCTTAGCTGCATGAATTTCCTCATGATATCCCTATAGGGCTGAGGAACTGTCCAAGGCTCCTTATTAAGGAATGGGCTGCAGGAGCTGTGAATTCTCATGATTGGTGAAAAGACGCCATACTCTATCCATCTGATAAGACGATCATAATTCTTATCTCCCAGCATATGTCCGCCGATGTCATGGCTCCAAAGTCCATAACCAATATTGCTGGCTGTGCTGGTAAAGAAAGGCTGGAACGCCAGGGATTTCCATGTTATGTGAGTGTCTCCGGAAAATCCCACAGGATATCTGTGACTTCCGGGGCCTGCATACCTTGAAAAGATCATCGGACGAGTGTTTCTTTCCTTCTGATCCTCATAATGGTAGTGATTCAAAAGAAGGAGCGGATCCACGTCGCCGCATTTTTTACCGGTGCCCTGCTGCCAGTCAATCCACCAGAAATCCACACCATCTTTTTCATAAGGGTGCATCACTGTCTTAAAATATGCATCGCGATATTTTTTATCTGCAAAGTCAAATTCTAGAGGTGTTTCCGAATCTGGATCCACACACAGCTCTTTTGCCATTTCTTTATACATATCTTCATATGCCCTGATTCCATCGGCAGGATGAAGGTTAAGTGTTACAGCCAGCTTACTGTCATGCAGTTTCTTAAGAAATCTCTTATAATCCGGGAAAAAATCTTTATTCCAGCTATAGCCGGTCCAACCGGTGCCATATTTCGGATCAATGTCAGTAACATGCCAGTCCATATCAATAACGGCAACGGAAAGTGGTATGTTCTCTTTGGCAAAATTCTCCACCAGCTCCAGGTATTCTTTTTCTGTATACTTATAATACCTGCTCCACCAGTTACCATAGGCATATCGCGGAATCATGGGCATATTGCCGCAAAGCCTGCAGAAATCCCTAAGTCCGCCATAATAATCCTTGCCGTAGCCAAAGAAATAAATATCAGTTTCCACTTCGTCTCTTGTCATGAACTCGCCGTCATCCAAAATCGGTGTCCGGCTGTCATCAAGAACTGCATAGCCGTCAGTTCCAAATATTCCTTTTTCCAGCGGAACGCCTCCGTCTGCTTCATCAAGGGTTCTTGCTGTTCCCAAGAGATTAGAAAAGTTTCCATGAAAATCTCCATAGTTCCAGGTCGTCCCTGATTTTTTTAGGGTAATGCTAAGTCCCTGTGAACTAAAGGGTTTCTTGTCATATTTTAAATATAAGTCATCTGTTTCTATGATTAGCCAGTCTTCATCGTCTCTGACAGTAGCAGAAACTTCGTCAAGATCGCGACTTATTACTGCAAATGTTTTTCTATCTTCGAATATACCGCTGTCACTGTATTCGAGCCTTATTAGTCTGTCTGTCAGAACCGTTATGCGGTATCTATCCCCTGTTATCATGCCTTAGCCCTCATCCTAATCAAAAAAGATTTCCTAGCAGGAATCGTAAATTCATAGAGTCCATTATCTATCTTCCGGGAAATGAATTCATTGCCGAAAACATCAGTATTTCCATCCGGTTCCCCGGCTCCGATAATATCGATCGGAAGAAGAATTTTCTTAGGATTTCCCTCCATGGAAACGATTCCGACAAATATATTATCATCCAAAAATCTTGAAATCGCAAATATCTTTCCATCTGCAAAAAGGACTTTCCTTCCGCCCTGCGCAAATGCCGGTTCATTCCTTCTAAGATTATTAAGTAGCTGATAGTTTTTGAACTGCCAGCTATTTTTGCGAGCATCCTCCTCATCCCAAGGCATAGCGAATCTAAATCCTAGGTCGTGATGAGTATATCCATCTATGCCAATCTCATCGCCGTAATAAATACATGGAATCCCGGTCCACAAAAACTGCGACATTATCATGCTCTGCCATTTATCTTCATCGATTCCCTCACAGTTATGTGCTCTTGGCACATCATGTGAATCAAAGAGATTCATACTACAGTCAGCAATCACCTGAGGAATAAGGCTATAGAATTCATCAGTTCTTTTTACCAGATCTTGAGCAGTCATTTTATAAGGAACTTTTTTCAGGGTATCATTTCTCTCAAGGAAAAGATCCGGAAGCCCTGCAAACTGTCTTATTATCCTGCCAAAGCCAAAGTAGTTCATAGGAGCATTCCACAAATCTCCCTGGAGGTATTCTGTACAGTCACCCCAGTGTTCACCAATTATCATGGCATCTTTTTTCTCTTCCCTTATGGCACTGCAAACTTCCTGCCACAGCTGGTCTGCCATCTGAACATCGTCATTTCTTCCAAAGACGTCACCCACATCAAATCGCCAGCCATCTATGTCATAAGGCGGACGTAGCCATTTTCTAAGGACACTGTCTTTCCCTCTGTAGATCAGATCTTTTAATTCCTCGTTTCTATAATCAAGCACCGGAAGTCCTTTATAGCCTGCCCAGCCCTTCAGAGTGCCGTCATCATCTTTGTAATAGAAATGTCTTTTCTCTTTTACCCAGCTATACTCAATTCCTGTGTGGTTTATGGAAATATCAAGGATAAGCTTGAGGCCATTTTCATGTAGCGCCCTTGAAAGTGACGCCAAAGCCTCATCTCCTCCAAGGGTTTCATCAACATGAAAATAATCTGAACAATCATATTTATGCTCACTGGGAGCTGTAAAAATCGGATTAAGATAAACAGCTGTTACGCCAAGTTCCTTTAAGTATGGGATCTTTTCTATCACCCCATAGAGTGAATGATCCTTATAGCTTGTGGGGAATATCTGATAATATACCGCCCCTTTTACCCAGTCCGGCTGATCATAAAAAGACAATAAAGTAAAGTTATGTTTATCATCAGGTACATAGGTTGTGATTCCTGCCTGAGTATAAAAATAAATCACATCCTTGCAGGCTATCACAAAATAGTACGAGAGCCTTGGCTCGTTCATTACAGTTTCTGCAGTATAATATGCAAGTCCTGCCAATACCTTTGTAAGCTTCATTTCTATATACTGCTCAGCACCATTACTTATTCGCCTTAGGAATATCTTTTCCGCAGGTGCGCCCTCCAGAAGGCGTAGCGATATCTTTACTTTCTCGCCAATTGAAGGTGTGCAGGCACTTACAAAGCCTTTTGTGCCGTCACTGTATATACTGTTTATCCATCTATCCATTTGTTACTCCATATAAAACTCATATTTCTATTAGCATTCCGACATGTTATCTGCTAACTGTCTTTAGTAATGGCATTATTAGCCTGAGCAGTCCCCATCAGCCCTTGACTGATCCAGAAAGTCCCTCAACATAAAATCTCTGAAGCCATACAAAGAGAATTACGATCGGAACCGCAACGATAACAGCGCCTGCGGCAAACTGCGTATAATAGGTATCGATTCTCTTAAAGTCCGTGAGCCAGAAAAGACCTACTGCCACTGTATAGGAACTCTGCTTATCGCCAAAGAGCATACTTGGGAAAATGTAATCCGACCATGCTCCGAGGAAGCTTCCAAGAACTGTATAAACAATTATTGATTTTGAAAGAGGCAGTGTAACGTGCAAAAAGATCTGTAGTCTCGAAGCACCGTCTATGATAGCTGCCTCATCAATTGCCTTAGGAATAGTGTCAAAAAAGCCCTTACTTACATGATAGCCCATGGCTGCACCTGCTGCCCCCACTACGATAAGAGCCATCAGCGACTGGTTTAGTCCTATTCCTTTAAGAATATTATAAACCGCAATAAGTGACATGAAGCCCGGGAACATACCGATGATCATGAGAATATTCATGAAGGCTTTTCTTCCTGCAAACCTTGTTCTACTAAGAACATAAGAAGTTCCAAGAACGATAAGTGTGTTTATCACACAGCTGCAGGCCGCTACTATCAAAGTATTAAGCCACCATTTTCCGAAGGGCAAAACGCTGTTGTTGGTAAAAAGATTTATAAAGTTGTCAAAGGTAAAGCCATGAGGGATAAAATAGCCCACATAGTAGCCCTGCTCAGCCCTGAATGCTGTCAGCAATATCCACAGGATTGGGAACAGCCAGATAACTCCAAGGATTGTAAGAGCGATATAACCGGGATTGGTCTTGGTAACGCTCATAATGAGAATGATCGCTGCAAAAGCTGTTACGAACATAAGCCAGTAACCAAAGCCCAGATCCTTATTCAAAAAGGCTGATGATAAGCCGCTTGATTTAAGAATTGCCTTCGTAGAAAACATTAGTAATCCGGCAAAAACAGTTGAAAGGATCTGTGAAGCCTGCCAAATCATGAACAATGGCTTATTAGTCTTAAAGATACTTACAGCTGCAAGGATCACTGATACAAGCGCAAAAACCATGGCCAAGACCGGAATTATATATACGGTAAAAAACTCGCCTCTTCCTGCAATCTCTGAAAGTAGCCCCAGTAAAGACAAACTCCTGTTTTCAAGCTTTACATACGGCATAAACAGCATCAGTGCCGATAAAACCGACATAATTACTGCCTTTAGGTGATGTTTCAAATTAAGACCGATTACAGTTTTTCCAAAATTACCCATTATTGGAATCCCTCCTCATTCTTCATAGCACCAGATCTTGAGAAAGAAACCAGTGTAAATATTGCTGAGATCACAAAGATGATAATACCTATGGTCGCAGCAAGGTTATAATCGTTACTGTCTTTGGTCAGCTTATAAAGCCATGTAACCAGAAGATCTGTTTTTCCTGCTCCCTTGAAGTAATCAAGAGTCAACGGTTCACCTGCTGTCAGGAAATAAATAGTATTAAAGTTGTTAAAGTTACCGATCAGATTTGAAATCAGATACGGTGTTGTCACAAACCACATGTATGGGAAGGTGATCTTAAGGAACATGGTTATCGGCCCTGCTCCGTCAATCCTGGCGCTTTCATAGAGTTCTCCGGGGATGTTCATCAGGATTCCGCTGACCATCAGCATGGTAACCGGTACTCCGATCCAGAAGTTAACTACTATGACCGACACTCTGGCCCAGGTAACATTTGACAAAAATGGAAGTGCCTGAGCTGTAAAACCCCACTGCTGCAGAAGAACGTTTAATATTCCTCTCTCTCCAAGCATAGTTGAAACAACTCGAAGTGAGATGAAGCCAGGAATGGCCATTGTTATTACAAACACTGTGCGCCAGAATTTTTTATACTTAATTCCCTTGGAATTTATTATCATAGCTAAGATCATTCCACCAAAATAGCAGGAAAAGGTAGCTGCAAAGCCCCATATAAGCGTCCAGCCAAGTACAGGCCAGAATGTGTTTGAAAGTCTGTCGCCTGTGGAAAGCAGCGTAAAGAAGTTCTTTACCCCAACCCAGGTAAAAAGATTTCCCGGTGGCTGATGGTCCTGATCATAGTTGGTAAATGCCATGAGAATCATATATATAAGTGGCATTACCGTGAAAATTGAAAGTCCCAGAACAGGAACGGACAAAAGCAAAAAGTGTACGTTTTCGTTGGCAAGGCTCTTTATGTCTTCCAGGAATGTGTTTGGTCTTTTCCCGATAGCCTTTGTCTGCCTTGCCATTTCACCTGAATAGATGGAAAAGAGCCATATTGCCACAAAAAATGCTGAGATAACTATAGTTACAACGCCGCTTAAAAGTATCAGCATTGAGTTATCTCCCTTGGTAACCTCATAGATTCCAAGGCTCTCGTTATAGGTCATTCCCTGGGTATTGGTACCAAGTGTCGTCATCATAGCAAGGTTATGTCTACCTGTAAGGATCATAAATGCTATGTATACTATTTCTATTGCAAGAAAGATCAGTCCTTTGATTACCTGACCGTTTCTTATATTCGCCATCCCCAAAAGCAGATAAGAAAGTTTTGAAAAGATATCACCCTTAGTAAATGTGGTTATCAGATTACGTTCTTTGTTTACTACCTTCATTATTTTTCCTCTTAATCAAGAATGAGAAGGGGCCGCTTTGAACAGCCCCATCCCGAAATTCATAATAGATCAGTTTGTAAGTGTACTTGTGATGCTGTCTACAAGTGCATCAAGCTGTGCCTGAAGATTAGCCTGTGTAACCTCTCCGTTATAAACGCTTACACCAAAGGCTTTCATAGGATCCCAGTAATCGCCCATCTGTGGGATACTTGGCTGGTTGGTTGCAAATCCTGCCTGATCATTAAGAGCACTGGCAACAAAATTGTTCTTGATTTCATCGCTCTCTGAAAGTGATTTGAGAACAGGTACGTCACCCTGCTGGTTGTATCTTACAAGGCAGCTCTCAGGGCTTGCCATGTATACTGCAAGCTGCTGTGCAGCAAGAGGATACTGTGTATTGGACTTAACAGTGATGGTCTTGAAGTCAACGAAGTTAGAAAGCTGTACGTCTTTTCCTCCAATATTAGCAACAGGAAGTGCTACAGCACCAACCTTATCTCCAAGAGCTTCCTTGAATTCAGGTGCACTCCATGCTCCACTTGTCACAGCTCCAAGCTTGCCTTCCTTGAAAGCATTTCCGCCAACTCCGTCTGCATCCTCAAGGTATTTGCTGTTAGATGCAAGGTCGATCATGTACTCACCTGCTGCATAGCCATTAGCATCATTGAAGGAACAGTCATCAGCCTGTGTTCCGTCAGCACCAAAGAGTGTGCATCCGTTTCCAAGGAAGAACATCTCTGCATACCAGGAGTTTGTAAGCTGTGTACTGAAGTTCCACATTCCTTCGCCAAGGTCCTTGGCAAGCATTGTATCAAGACTCTTAACTTCTTCCTCAGTAAACAGGTCCTTGTTGTAATACATGAAGAATGTATTTGGTGAGAAAGGAACTGCATATGTAAGTCCGTCGATTGTAACTGCGTTAACAGCACTTTCCGGAAGGTCTGCCTTAAGACTGTCTATATCCTTGGTGATTGGAAGAAGAAGTCCCTTTGCTGCAAGATCTCCAACGCCACCGCTTGGTGTATAGAAAATATCTGCTGCTGTGTCAGCATCTGTTTCAAGTGCCTGAGGAGCCTCATCAATTCCTACAACTGCAATTTCATAGGAAATATCGAACTCGTCATGTGCTTCATCAAACTTCTGGACCATCTGGTCTGTTATTTCTACTTCCTCTTCAGGAACCCAGATCTTAAGCTCTACCTTCTGTGTTTCTACCTGTGCGTTTCCTGCATCAGCAGTTACTGTATTTGCAGTAGTTGTCTGAGCATCAGTCGCAGTTGTGTCCGATGTGGCGGTATTCTCACTTCCGCAGCCGGCAAGTACAGATGCTGTCATAGCTGCTGTCATGACTAAGGCCCCAATTTTTTTGAAATTCATTTTCGTAATCCTCCTTTGAACATTTGTAAAAAACAAAATAGGTTAATCGGTTTACCAAGACTATATATTCATCTGGTTAACCGGTCAACCCATTCAAAGGATTTTCCATTTTTTCAATAAAATCGTGAATTTTTTGCTGATTTCGCAATAAGATTTTTATTACTTTTTTATATAACGGTTAGTAAACTGATAACTAATGCCAAAGGTTGCCAAACCTTGGCATTTCATCTATCAAAAAGGCTGCGCACTGACTGCCTTTCAACGATCCTGATAGGCTGCTTCTCATCGGCCACAAGAGCTGTTCTTCGCTCAATCATCCTAAAGAGATAGTCCCCTGCCTTTTTGGCTTTCCACTCAAAATCCTGTCCCACAGAAGTAAGCTTAGGAGACATAAACTCACAGTCCGGAAGATTATCAAACCCAATTACTGAAATGTCATATGGAACTCTTATTCCGCACTGTTTAAGTCCCTCTATCACTCCAAATGCTACAATATCTGACATACATGCCACCGCTGTGTAATCAGTGTTCTTAAACGCAATGTCCTGGCCAATTGAAACACCGCTATTATAAGTGGATTCTGAATAGTAAATATTTCCCTTTTTAAAGGGTACTCCAGCCTCTCTGCAGGCATCGGAAAAGCCTCTATAACGTTCCCTGATAACTCCTTCTGAGGAAATATCCGGCGTTACCAGCGCAAGCTTTTCATGTCCCTTCCCAATAAGATATCTTGCAGAAAGATAGCCGCCTCTATAGTCCTCGATGCCTATGTTAACTATCTCTTCCCCCGGTGCATAGGTATCAAGAAAAACTATCGGTATATCCAGCAGGCTTCTGATTTCCTTAACCTCATCACTATATATTCCCAAAAAGAATGCTCCATCCACATTCCAGGAAGACAGCATTGGCACGATTTCTCGTGGATCTCCCACGCATTGCAGCATCAGGTAGTAATCCTTGCTTCGTATATACTTTTCCAAAGCAGCTATAATATGTGCATTATATGGATTGGTAAAAAAATTCTCATTAGGTCCAAGGTAAGGAACTACAACACCAATCAGTTTACTTACCTTTTTTACCAGTGATCTTGCCATTACATTTGGCTTGTAGCCTGTTTCCTTAATGATACTCTCTATCTTATCCTTCGTTTCTTCTGAAACTTTCCCAAGCTTTCCGTTAAGTACATTGGATACGGTTGCTGTACTGACTCCGGCTTTCTTCGCAATCTCTCTAATATTCATCAGATAAACCTCTGCTTATAAATGTTTATGCCTAAAATAATGTAGCTTTTTAGTTAACCGTTTAACTTTTCTTCTAATATAACCAACAATACTAAGCCGTGTCAAGGTTCTTACTAAGTTTTATCCCCAGAATAACAGCTGGTTTTTACATAAGACAACATTGCACAAAAAGACTGATTCCCATAGTCTAAGCAAATGCCAAACCATAGAAATCAGTCTTTTATTTTTTGCCATTCTTGAATGATATATATTCCAGGACATAATTTCAGAAACACGCATTTACTGCGGGTTTCGTGAGAAAGTGATTCAGGAGTCAACCAAGCCTCATCGACGAAGTCGATTTAAATTGGCTTGGTTGATACATTCTTGAATTTCTAATTCAAGAATGTATATATTCCTGGATATAGATTACGAGAATATTATCACTTTACATATTTCTCGAGAGTCTTTCTTACAGCACCTTCTCCTGCAATAAGCTCCATGAAATATCCAACAACCTTTTCTGAAAGTCCAGCCTCTTCAAGATCAACTCCGAAGATAGTTGCGTCCTTAAGAAGCGGAAGAACTGCTGCCTTAACAGCTTCTTTATCAGTATCTCCAAGTTTGATGTCTTTTACGAAGCTCTGTGCTTTCTCAAGAAGTGGATCAGGACTTGGCTCAAAACTCTTTCCGTTATCATCTACTCCCATGAGGTAGCGGAGCCATCCGGCATGAACAAGAGGAATAAGCTTAAGATCCTGTACGTCAAGTTTATCGGAAGCCAGGTAAGCCTTGATGGTCTCGCCGAATCTGATAGGGAGCTTCTGTGATGTATCACAGGCAATTCTCTGTGGTGTATCAGGCATGAAAACGTTAGGGATTCTGACATTAACTACTGTATCAATGAATTCCTGTGGTTTGATAACACCTGGATCTGTAACAACAGGAAGTCCCTCAACATATCCGATTCCTTTTACAAGTTTAACTAAAGTCTCGTCCTTCATCTCGTCTGAAATCTTCTCATAGCCCAGGATGCAGCCATATACTGCAAGGGCAGTATGGAGAGGATTAAGACATGTGCAGACTTTCATGCGCTCAACCTTATCAACGGTCTCTTTTTCTGTAAAGATAACGCCTACTTTTTCAAGAGCAGGTCTGCCGTTAGGGAACTTATCCTCAATTACAAGATACTCACTTTCCTCAGCGTTTACGAAAGGAGCAACCCATGTCTTCATAGAGGTAACTACAGGTTCAAGCTCCTCTACTCCGTCCTTCTTAAGGATTTCATTTACAGAATCATCAGGTCTGGGAGTGATCTTATCTATCATTGACCAAGGGAAGGCTACAAGAGATTCATCCTCAACGTATTTGAGGAACTCTGCATCTGCCTTGCCATTCTCTGTCCATGCCTTAGCAAAAGCATTTACTGCAGCGTAGAGCTTATCACCATTGTGTGAGCAGTTATCTGTGCTTACCATGGCAATTTTCTTTTTACCTGCAAGGAATCTTGCATACAAAAGGGCTGAAACTTTACCGATATAGCTCGCAGGCTTCTCAGGGCCATTTTCAAAGTCAGCCTTTACTGCAGGAAGTGTCTCGCCGGCAGCATTTACAAGGCTATAGCCCTTTTCTGTAATAGTAAAAGTAGCAAGCTGGAGGGAATCTGCTGCAAAAATTTCCTTGAGACGAGCAAATTCTTTGTCATCATTTGAATCAAGAATGCAGGATTCTGCAATGCTCTCAATGATATTCTTCTCAACATTTCCGTCTGCCTTGAGTGTTACGAGAATAGAAAGGTTGTCATGAGGTCTGTACATTTTTTCTATAATCTCATAATCAAAGCCTTCTACAACTGTAAGTCCTCTGGTTGCAAAGCCCTGCTCAAGCATTCTCTGGGAAAGGTTAGCCTGAAATGCTCTGAAAATGTTACCTGCTCCAAAGTGAACCCATTCAGGATTCTTAACAGTTTCAGCTATCATTTTTTCTCTGTCAAAAGATGGAATGAAATAATTCTTTTCTTTCCATGTGTTATCATTTTTTACGCTCTCATAATTTAATTTCATCTCTAATACCTTCTTTACCCGTGATTTAATCAGACGCCTCTCTGATGGCTCTTTTCTATTGCTTCCCAAAGACCGTTAATATATGTTGCACCAAGTGCTCTGTCATAAAGACCGTAGCCAGGCATTGCCACTTCACCCCAGATCATTCTGCCGTGGTCAGGACGAATAGGGCCATCAAAGCCTGTCTCATACAGAGCCTTAACTATCTCATACATATCAAATGTTCCATCGGATGAAAGATGTGCAGCCTCCTCAAAGTTTGTAGGAGAAATGAACTTGAGGTTACGAACATGTGCAAAGTGAATTCTGCCCTCCAATGCCCTGATCATATGTGGGAGGTCATTCTCAAGGCTTGTACCATAAGAGCCTGAGCAGAAGGTCACTCCGTTGTGCACATCGTCCACAGCCTTCATAAGCTTCAAGATGTTCTTTTCATTGTTGATGATTCTTGGAAGTCCGAAAACTGACCATGCAGGATCATCTGGATGAATAGCCATCTTGATATCATATTTATTACAAACAGGCATGATTGCCTTAAGGAAATAAACAATATTCTCAAAGAGCTTGTCCTCATCAATTCCCTGATAAAGCTCGAAAAGCTCTTTTACATGAGCCATTCTCTCAGGCTCCCAGCCAGGCATAACTGAGCCATTTGTATCTCCTGAAAGAGATTCAAACATCTTCTCAGGCTGAATTGCATCAACTGCTTCCTGTGTGTAGGCAAGAACTGTTGAACCGTCAGCTCTTTTTCTTGCAAGCTCTGTTCTTGTCCAGTCGAATACAGGCATGAAGTTGTAGCATACCATGTGGATGTCTTCTTTACCAAGATTTTCAAGGGTGTCAATATAGTTCTGAATGTGCTGATCACGATCAGGTGTTGCTGCCTTAATAGCGTCAGATACGTTAACTGACTCGATACCTGCTATCTTCATATCCTCAGCTGCAACATCTGCCTTGAGGGCTTTGATCTCGTCCTGTGTCCAGAGCTCTCCGGCCTGCTTATTGTAAAGAGTTGTTATAACGCTCTTAACGCCTGGAATCTGTCTGATCTGCCATAATTTAACTGTGTCGTACTCTTTGCCGTACCAGCGAAGTGTCATTTCCATAAAAAGTGTCCTCCAAAATATTGTGTGGTGTCTGTCTTGATATAATGTAATATTTTTACCGTATAGTTTGAATTGTGATTCTTGTTTCATACATTGCAAAAGTTGTTGTCACATATCAATATGCGCTCTGTGCACAAAAAAGCAGCGAGCCCTTTTTAGGAAGCTCACTGCTTAATCACTGCTTAATAAATATCTATTTATTCTTCATATCTGCTTACATAATCAGGTCTGTTTTCCATTAGAAGAGCTGCTACAAGATAAAGAACTGCTCCGCTGCCGCCTGATAATGAAAGAACTGCCCATATAACTCTTACAATTGTTGGATCAAATCCGAAATATTCTGCAATACCACCACACACACCAAAGATTTTTCTGTCGTTGCTTCTGTATAATTTCTTGTTATTCATAACCCAATCCTCCGTATAATTAGATTTCTTTTCCGTCTACATCGATAACCTCGATGCGATCATTATCTCTTTTTCCGATTCTGAATTTGCTTTTGTTGGCTGCGTAGAAAAGTACTATCGCCAGGATGTCGTCTACAGGTCCGGGAACGAAATCCACTGGCGAAACAACATATACTAAGAGCAGCGCGAACAGCATTCCCTGTAAAAATCTGTTGTTCATTGGCATCCTCCTTTTTCGATATGAAGCTTGTTGTTTTATAAATCTATTATATTAGCCTTTCTTAACATAATACACCTCTTTATAAGAGCCTTTATATGGTTTATTTTTCTTTTTCTGCGGATTAAATAATAGGATTCTGATTCAGGCCAAAAGAGCTTAAACGTTTTAGAATTATTTTATCGGAGTTTATACTTTTTTTATTTAATGGGCAAAATTCCGACATATTCATGGAGTAAACTAGACAGAAATAACGTAAGAACGATTAAAGGTTACATCTTGGCAGTAACCGCTATGGAGGGCACGCTCATGGATATTTATGGTTCAGGTAATAGCAACTTCATGAGTAAAAAGAATGCAAAAGTAATCGATACTGTTATTCTTAACGGCAAGTATGTAGATGCAAGCGTATTCAGAAAAAAGATCTTATCTGCCACGTTTGCAATCGCAGCCATCCTGTGCGTTGGTGTAATTGTGTTCTTATAATAATCAAAAAGGGGTTGGTTAACCAGGTATGGAAAGACTAGAATTTGAAATTGCAGAATATGTAGGAAATTTTACAAGAAGGTATGGATATCCGCCAACTGTAGAGGAGCTGATAAGAGCTTTTGGTCTCATCACAATAATGAGCTCAATGTTCTATGTACTTAGCCTTTACAGAATAGGCATGATCAGAAACTCTCTGTTTTTCGGAACAGGCAATTTAAGACTTCTTCCGGTAAAAGCAAAAATAACTGAATAAAGAATAAAACCCGTTTATTCCAGATAGATGAGGAATAAACGGGTTATTTTTGTCGCATATAAAATTCAAAGTCTGTCACTGATTCTGCTTGGCGTTATGTTTCCAAAACTCAAGCCTGTGCTGAGAAATCTTCTTTTCCTACTCCGCAAAGTGGACATACAAAGTCATCAGGGAGCTCATCCCATTTTGTTCCAGGAGCAATTCCGTTATCCGGATCACCAGCTGCTTCATCATAGATATATCCACAAGTGTTGCATACATACTTCATAATAGTTTCTCCTTTCGCTCTTGCAATTGTCGTTTTGCAGACTATTTAATTACCATATATTATAACAATATTGGAGACGGAAGTACTAAATGCAATTGCAAAAAATGTATTAAGTTTCTATGAACAGCATGCTATCATTATTCGAGAATCTTCATTCCCGTATTAAAGGCAAAAGGATATACAAACTTTCTTTCATGACCAGAGTCAAAAGAAACGGTAAACTTTGTGGGCATTTCATCTTCGTCGTAATCAACATCTGTCACTGTGCCCTCCCCGTATTTGGTCTGGAGGATTCTCTCGCCAATTATAAGTTGCCCCGGAACGTCAGTAGTGTAACTACTTTTGATCTCCGGCTGTTTCTTAAGAAGTGGTGTGACGGAGGGCTTCTTTGAAGTGCCTTTTACTGGAGTCTTTTTCTTTTCCTTAAATGTCAGTTCTTTTAGGAAAGTAGAGGGCTTATCGTCATACTTCAGTATTGTGAGCTTGTCCTTAGCTCTTGTCATTCCAACATAAAAGATTCTTCTTTCTTCCTCGAAATCACGAATTTCCTGAGGAGATGCCTTTTCTGTTTTCTTCACAACTTTTGTTGGGAAAACTCCATTTATTACATCCATCAGAATTACGCTGTCATATTCCAGACCTTTACTTGAATGAATCGTGGATAGTATGAACTTAGCGCTGTAATCAGGTTCTTTTTTCAAAAGAAGAAGGCGAAGCTGCTCAAGCCTGTCCAGAAAAGCCTGTATTGTTTCTTCATTTCGAGCCAGCATTTTCAGTATAAAAAGCTTGTTGGTGTCGATATTATTACTCTTTAGATATTCACCATAGCCCATATAGTTTTCAAGCCGGTTTATAGCTTTGTATGGGGATTCTGTCGCCATATTTCTGAAATGGGTACGAAGTGATCTGCAATTTCCGAGTATTCTTTTATTAATATCAATCTGTTCTGCAGCATCCAATATTCCGGAATGGTCTCTATCCGCAAGGTAGCACATGGCCTCTGCGTCAGGTTTACGAAGATATGTCTGAAACTTGAAATATATCTTCATAAAAAGCTCCGGATCAGCGGGACGGAGCGCAAACATGAGCATATTGACCACATCCACCACAACTCTGTGGGTAAAAAAAGCCATGTCAGCACTTTTAATCCTGTAGGGAATATTATCTCTCTCAAGAATATCCACCAGAGGAAGGATGCTCTCATTGTCTCTGTACAAAACTGCAGTCTGATGTGAAACCTCTTTTGCAGCCTTTTGAAGATAGCTATACTGAGTCTGCCTGCTTGACATGGAAACAATGCTTATATCGTTCTGTGGGTCCTTGGTGGCATTCATATGCTTTTCATGGCGACTTTTATTATTTTGTATAAAAAAATCTGCTGCCTGAACAATCTTTGCATTGGATCTGTAATTCGTATCCATTACAAGCACTTTTGCACCGGGATGATCTTTTTCAAAATTGAGAAGTGCATCCGGATAGGCAGCGCGAAAGCCATATATACTCTGATCTTCGTCTCCAACCATAAAAAGATTGCCTTTTTCGCCGGATAGAAGTGATATGATCATATGCTGTATTTTGGAGGTATCCTGAGCCTCATCGACGCATATATATCTATATTCGTTCTGATAATAGGAAAGAAGTTCTTTGGAGCCTTTAAGCATTCTATAGGCATAGATCATCTGATCATCGTAATCCATAAGGCTTCTTGATTTAAGTTCGTTATTATATGCCTCATAAATTTTGAAAAGGTCTATCTGCTGGTCTTTTCCAAGTTTCTGTATCTCTTTTTCAGTAAGGCACATGTTCTTACAGTATGTAATAAGAGTCCTGATACCTTTTATATCACTCTCAGTTGGGTACTCTTTGGTAACCTTTAGATAAATGTCTGTGAGAATCTTACCTGTCAGCTTGTCATCTGTGACCAGCTCGAAGGAAGTCTTTCCGATAAGCCTGCCGTAATGAGCAATAATCTTGGCACAAATACCGTTTATAGTCCTGAATTCGAGCCTTCCTGACATGCCGTTGCCAAATATCTTTCTGAATCTGTCTGCCATATCCTTTGTAGCGGCCACGGTATAGGTCAGTGTAAGGATGTGTTCAGGCTCTATTCCAATGCAGTAGACCATGTAGCCAAGACGATTTACCAGTACTGTTGTCTTACCGCTTCCGGGAACAGCCAGCAAAAGAACCGGTCCCTCAACAGTCTTAACTGCCTCAAGCTGCTGGTCATTAAGACTTCTGCCATATTGTTCAAAAAAATCTATTTCTGTCATTAAAAAACTACTCCAGACATTCTTTCTTTTTCATAAGTCCATAAAAGGCTTTCTTTGACTTTTTTACCAGAGCAAGCAACAAAAATCATCCCTGATCATCTGTTGTAAACAAATCCTGGAATTCCTTTCTTCCCGGAACCCACGCTTTCTCATAGATATGTGTGAAATGATTCTTAACTGTCTGCTCTGATATTCCAAGCATATATGCTATTCTTCTGTTAGAGAATCCGGACACCTTTAGAAAGCCCAGTTCAAGCTCGCGCTTTGTAAGGCCGAATTTCTGAGCAACTTTGAGATACTGCAGTTTTGTTATCCCATTTCTCATCATTCTCCCAGATCCATTTCTTCATTCATCTTCCGCTCAGCATTCAGCCTTAGTGGAAGGAGCAGGAACTCGATAATAACTGCATATAATCCGGCCAGAAAACAGACCGCCAGATTAGGACCTATTGTAGAAGGATCATCCAGTCTTCCCATCACGAGAACACCTGATATGATAATCGCAAAAAGAGCTGCGTATATAGTAAGTTTCTGAGCCGCATCGACAGCCCCTATAATATTTTTAAGTTCCAACAGGCTATAGGGCTTAATTCCAACCGAGAATGCTTTTATGAAATCCTTCCATTCCCCCATGATGAGTAATCCGGGAACAAATATCAAAACTATAAGCAGCAGTGACGGAAAATCAAGAAACCAACAGATAGCAGACATTCCCCAGCTACCACCTAAAACGTCGAGCATAAATACCACTATGAAAAGTATCAATTCTCCTATCAAAACTAATCTTATATTCTTCATGGCAGTTCTCCTTTCAAATTAGAATCTCTTTACCTGATTTGAAATTACCACAATCTTATCTGGAATTATATAGTACCTTTTTTTCAATCTTCCAGTTACTGTTCACTCGCATGCAGCTCGCTCCAGTAACAAATTCCATTCTGTACTTTTCCAGATTTACCTTTCCATCGATAACCTCAACTCCCTCACTTTCCAGTATCTGTCCCTGCTTCCAAGCACCACCAAAGGCATATTCACCGGCAAGTTCCCCCTTTGAGTTAACAACGCGGTGGCAAGGTATCGTGCTTGGATCCGGATTTTTATGAAGTGCATTTCCTACCGCTCTGGCCATCTTCCTATCCCCGGCCATTTCAGCAACATCTGCGTAGGTGGCAACTTTACCTTTTGGGATTTTCTTTACTGCTTCATAAATTTTTTTCGAAGGAGAGTCTGTAACAAGATCATAGCTCTCAGCAATCATTCTCTTTATAACATCCTCAGGAACAGATCCATTCAGAATAACTGTATTCCAGTGCTCCTTATTCTGATGATATGCAGGAAGAACAGATTTATAAGTCCTTCTCCATAAGTCTCGCCATTCCGGATCAACCTTCAGATTCAAATTGATATAGCCATCTTTTTCATAGGTCCATAAAAAGGCTTTCTTTGACTTTTTCACACGAATAAGCTGCCAGTTTTGATCATGAAAGGGTGCTTCCTGATATGTATCCGGAAAAGATAAGCCATAATTAAGAGCTTCTTCTCTTGTTTTCATATGATTATGTTTCCCTTTTCTTTATCCGATTCTTTATTTCAGTTCTTCAATAAAATTCAGCATTCTCTGTGTTGCTAATTCATCACGTGTCATTGAGCGTAATTCCTCTGCTGTCACCCATCTATATGCAGATGTTTCTCCTTCTTGCAATACCACGCTGTTTTTATCAATATCTGTCTCACAAAGGTAACACACATATATCGATTTATGAAGGTAATGTAATACCCGGCCGACTTCTGTTAGCTTATCTGCCTTAATTCCGGTTTCCTCTGAAAGCTCACGTATAGCACAAGTATGTGGATCTTCGCCTTGAAATGCTGATCCTCCTGCAGTGGCTTCCCACATCCCGCCTAAATGTTTTCCGGGATCTCTTTGCATAAGTAAATAAGTGCCGTCGGAGTGCCTTACTATAATTTCAGATACAAGATGAAAGACTCCGTCCGGAATTTCATTGCCTCGAACCAATGTCATTCCATCGATTTTGCTAAAGTTTCCATCATAGGCATCCCATAATTCCATTTTTGCTTTCTTCCAAACACTCTTACTGATTTCATATACTCCATCATGATATGGTCCTTCTCCTGTAAAAAAGGTTTCGAATCCACATTTTTCCAGAACTCTGCCTGATGCTTTGTTTTCAAGAAGGCGAATACCATAAACTTCGGAAATGCCAACTCGAGCTGTTATCACCGGAAGGAAAGCACTTACTGCCTCTGTAGCATAACCCTTTCCAGTGTATTGTTTTGCTACATGATATCCGATTTCCCATTTACCATCACCGATTGGAACCAACTGCACATAGCCGATATTCGTGCCTTCTTTCTTTGTAATCAGTGCATAAATAAGAGGTCCTTCATTAGAATCATACTGTGCCATTATGAATTCTATAGTTTCCTTGGCATCTTCGAGTGTCTCAAAAACCTCATCAGGAACGAATCTCCTAATATCCTCATCTAATGAATTTTTATGGACATCCATTGCCATATCCATGGTCATTTCTGTTATTTTTAATCTATCTGTTTCCAACAAAATATTCATCTTGTTCCTTTCTGGTTTCTCAGCACTCTGTAAACCGACTTTTCCGATAAAGAATGCCCGCCTTTTCGCATCTTCTTCTGAATATTCCTTTATCCTCTCCTTGCTTTAGTTTTTTTAACAAACCACTAATGCATATATATTCTTTCCCCAACTACTATAGCCTTTGAATCATGTCCATGTCCGATTTCCTTAGTGTTCGCAACTTGCATTGTATCTGAAATGTGCATTTTTAGAAGATCATAGACGCTAAGCTCATAATCTTCTTTTTCGTAATTTGTGAACGTTCCAAGAAGAATTCCTGCTACCTTATCAAAAACTCCAATCTTGACCTGATATAAAACGGAGGATCTACCTGTGATGGCGTAAATTGCGTTTATTACTGTGGTCAGGTCACTATAGCCCCAAAACACTTTATTTGAGCCAGCTATTACATCAAAATCAAGATATTTCAGAACACCATTTGCCAAATCTCCACCAGAAATATCATATATTGCCTCAATGGAATCATCTGCATAAAGACGCATGAGATCGGCAGCTCTTTCCTCATCTGTTCCGCTAAAAGCATCTACTTTAGCCTTAATATGAGGGGCAAGAACTACTTCCATGCCAAAGTCTTTCAAAACCTGTACAAGTTCATCAACCTGATATTCCCACTCTTTTATATGTCCATCCGAACAAGCTGATAGTCCAATCTTCATTCTGTATTACCTGATCTTTGTTCCTAAGAACACGAACTATTGGTTGATTTATCAGACTCAACCGTTGGTTGGGAGAGGTGGAGATGCTGATAAATACTGTGTTTTAAAATTTTTCGCTTTTAATCATAGAATGCCATACTTTATCGTATAAAATTCCCTGATTATTTCTACCTGTTGCACGTAATGTTCCTTCCAATTTCATTCCGGCTTTTTCCATTACCCTACCAGATTTTGCATTATTAGCATCGTGGCAGGCAGCAACACGATTTAGCCCAGCTACATCAAAGAGATAGTCCATAACAGCCTTTAATGCTTCAGCCATTATACCTCGCCCCCAGTAGCTTCTGCACATACAGTACCCAATTTCTGCTGCTTCGATCCTTTCATCAAGTTTGACTACTGATATATTTCCTATTGCCTGCCCATTTTCCCTAAGCTCAATCACCCAGTTGAAATATCCACCGTCTTCATAGTTACTGATCCAGTCTTTAAGCAACTCTCTTGTAAAATCAACGTTTTGATGAGCTGACCAGGTAAGGAACTCTGTGACCTTTGAATCAGAAGCCCAATTATTATACATATCATCAGCATCTTCGATAGTGAATCTTCTTAGTATCAATCTGTCAGTTTCTAATCTTTGTGTCCCTGTCTTATTCATATATGCACTCCGTTTACAATTGTATGCTATAGTATATCACTGTTTCTGAAGCATAAAAAGAACCCCAGGTAAAACCTGGGGTTCTGAAATCTGCAACAGCAGATTAATTATCTATTTGAGAACTATTAATGAAGTGAAAGTTCCGTATTTTAGGCATTTCTCCTTCAAGTTGCTGTTTACCTGCTACGTACGCAAGAAAGCTCAGGGCTACTGTATGCTGCTGGTGGCAACTTTGTTATTCTTTATTGTCAAACCATTTAGGAACTTTGTGGGACAATCTCACAAGACTACCATCTTTGTAAATTGCAAATCTTCTAAAATCTTTTGTGTTATCATATACCGCAACAAGATTACAAAAGGAGTCCTTGGATAAAAAATCCAGGGAGTCTTTTTATTGCTACTTTATGCTATTGCTTTAGTTCTTTTGCCAATTAAACAATAGTATGTCACCATGAGCATCAGAAAAGCGCCTATCCATGCAGATACTTCAGAAATGGCAATTCCCTTAAATCCGTTCCTTCCTACCAAAAAGCCAAAGATCAGTCTCATAATGACTTCGAGCCCGCCTGAGAGCATTGGTATAAAGGTATTGCCCAACCCCTGAACAGAGTATCTGTATACAAAAAGCCAGCCCAGGGCAAAAAAGCTTATTCCCATGATCGGCATGAAATCGGTACAATAACCGATTATCATGTTGTCAGTCAGCAGCATCCTTGCCAGGCTTCCGGGCACAAATATCATAAGGAGCGATATAGGCACATTCACAAGTGTAGAGAGCATCAGGCCCTGTCTTACTCCTGTGCGTATCCTGTCATATTTGCCAGCGCCCTTATTTTGCCCCACAAAGGTCATCATGGAAAGACCTACGGACATTCCGAACTGCTCAAAGAGTGATGCAAATTTCATGCAGGCTGAATAGGCTGCCACATATGCGCTTCCCATAAGATTTACGAAGTACTGCAATACCATGGCCCCTGCAGCTGTGACCGAATTCATAAGTGCCACAGGAAGTCCTATTTTCATCAGTTCAACCAATATATTCTTTTCATCTGCTATTTCTGACGTGTCTTTTCCCAGACTCATAAAATCGATGGTTCTAAGCTTTTTAAGGCACAAAAGGTATGATACAAACTGAGAGACCACTGTTGCCACTGCTGCTCCGACAACTCCTGTGCCAAAGGCCATTATGAAAATAATATCAAGCATGATGTTCACGAGTGATGAACAGATCATAGCAGTGAGGGGCGTTCTGGAATCTCCCATTGACTGGAGAATTGTAATCTCAAGGTTATTCATAACCGTCACTACAATTCCCAATAAGATCACAGCAAAATATCTATACGAATCGTCAAAGATATCTTCAGGAGTGTTCAAGAACGTCAGCATCTTATTGAGCAAAGAAACGCATACAACAGTAAAGGCTATTCCAAACGTGATACTGAGCTTCTTGGCTGCTCTGATGTATGCATTCAGCATAGCCATATCGTTTTTTCCAAAGCTCTGGGCAAAGGTTATGCCAAATCCTCTGGTCATCCCCACAACAAATCCAAGTATAAGGAAGTTAAGTGTCCCGGTTGCCCCAACAGCAGCCAGCGCCTGATCCGAGATTCCCTTGCCAACTATAATGCTATCCACAAGACTATATAGTTGTTGGAAAAGATTTCCCCATAATAAGGGCAAAAAGAACAGTATGATCTGTTTCATACTGTTTCCTGAGGTCATATTTTGTGTGGTCT
>NZ_CAMVPU010000037.1 GCF_947169445.1 uncultured Butyrivibrio sp.
ATGGGAAAACTATCGCCTGACCGTATGCAAGATTGGTTTTAGCAGTATCGCCCTGTTCTTGAAGCCAATGGGGACGGTTCTTTTTTGGCTGATTGATTTCAAATCAGCCAAAAAGAACCGTCCCCATTGGCTTCCCCTTTGGTTTCTAATTTACAATATCAATTCCATCTGAGTTTCTTTTACTCTCATGCCCATCTTATCATAGAATTTCCTGGCACAATCATTTCCTTCCCAGACATTAAGAGTAACTTCATAACAGCCAAGGCGCTTGGCCTCTTCTTTTACAAATTCGAATAATCTGGTGCCCACACGGTTATCTCTATAATTTTGGTCAACACACAGATCATCAATATAAAGCGAAGTAAATGGAACCATATTCGTTGAAAAAGGCTGCTCTTTTATCACGCAAAACGCGTAACCCATTACTTCATTTTCATTATTTGTCGCAACAAAGACAGGTCTTTTATCGTCAGCGAGAAGTTCTTCCAACTCTTCCTTCGTATACTTGGTGGTCCCGGATATAAAAATGTCTGGTCTAATGTGTGCATGTAACTCCAGTACCTGGCTTAATAATTTCAAAATGCTGTCAATGTCGGTCTTCCTTGCTCGCATGATATTCATATGTATCTTCCCCCGAAAAGATATTTTTAATCTAAAATATTTATGCTACTCCCTCGCCTTCATCAGTAAGCGATGTGCTCTGATGAACCATTACTTCTTTATCATAACATGCAAATGCACCGTCAACAAGCGACTTATCTGGTTTTGGTGTAATAATTGATACAATCGGAACAATAACAAGACCAGCAAGCATACAAAATGCACCTGCATTAATCGGAGACTGTAATAAAGTCGGGAACATTGGTCTTACAAACATATTAGCCAGCATTACAACGGTTGAGAAAATAAAGCTGGCCCAAACACCGGCCTTAGATGTTCCCTTCCAGTATAAACCATAAAGGAATGGCGCAAGGAAAGCTCCTGCCAAAGCGCCCCATGAAACGCCCATAAGCTGAGCAATAAATGTGACGTTCTGTTTGTACTGAACTATTGCAATCACTACAGAAATAGCCACAAATACCACGATAAGACATCTCATGATAAAGAGCTGCTTCTTTTCATCCATTTTCTTTACAACATGGTCTTTTAAAAGATCCAGTGTAAGCGTTGAACTACTTGTAAGAACAAGAGATGAAAGTGTTGACATAGATGCAGATAAAACAAGAATAACAACAACCGCAATAAGAATATCAGGAAGACCTGAAAGCATAGCCGGAATAATACTGTCATAGCCACCAACAGCAATGTCTACTCTGTCAGAAAACAGTCTTCCAAAGCCGCCAAGGAAATAGCATCCACCTGCTACAATAAATGCAAAGAATGTAGATACAATGGTTCCCTTAGAAATAGCCTTTTCACTCTTTATAGCATAGAATTTCTGAACCATCTGAGGAAGTCCCCAGGTACCAAGGGATGTAAGAATTACAACTCCAAGAAGGTTAAGAGGGTCAGGTCCAAAAAATGAAGCAAAAACTCCAGGCGTAGCTGAAACAGTTTCATCTGATACTTTAGCAAGGCCCTCAAGTGAAGCAAGAAATCCGCCCTGACTTGAAAGAACTGAGCCAATAACTGCACAGATACCGATCAGCATAATAATTCCCTGAATAAAGTCATTAATGGCTGTAGCCATATATCCGCCGGCAATTACATAGATTCCGGTAAGAACTGCCATAACAATTACACATACAGAGTAATCGATGTTAAAAGCCATACCGAAAAGTCTTGATAAACCGTTATAAAGTGAAGCTGTATAAGGGATCAAAAAGATAAAGGTAATGATAGATGCAGCAATTTTAAGAGATTTGCCGCCAAACCTTGCTGCAAAAAACTGTGGCATTGTAGCAGAGCTTAAATGGTGAGTCATGATTCTGGTTCTTCTACCAAGGATACCCCATGCAAGAAGCGAACCGATAAGGGCATTGCCAATCCCTACCCATGAAGCTGCTATTCCATATTTCCATCCAAACTGTCCTGCATATCCTACAAAAATAACAGCTGAAAAATAGCTGGTACCATAAGCGAAAGCCGTAACCCAGGGGCCAACGCTTCTGCCACCAAGAACGAAGCCATTAACATCCGTTGAATTCTTTCGACATATAAATCCAATAAATAACATAAGAGCAAAGAAAACCACCAACAATAACACTTTTACGACCATAAATAACCCTCCAGTAGTTTGTAGTATCCATTTAATACTTTAACGCTTTAAACCGAGTAAGTCAAGTAAAAGCCAACGGGGACGGTTCTAAGTGGCTTTTTCACAAGCCACTTAGAACCGTCCCCGTTGGCAACCCCCGTTGGCAACTATATTACTGTTTAAGCTTATTAAATACCTTCATTGCTGTTTCTGAATCACTCTTACAAATAACGTCATCAAGGCCAAGAATTTCTTATATTTTTCTTAAAACTTTTTAACCGGAATATGTATAGTTGCTCGCTATACTCGCAGTAATTCATTGGATTAGCCTAAAATGATCATTCGTAAGGGATTTAATGGGATTTAAGGATTTTATTGTAAATAATCTGCCGCAAGTATTACTTTTACTAAAAGCGGAGGTGGTAATTTGGGATAACTTGCTGCCGCAAATTCCTATTTTGTTAAATGCGGTGGTGGTAATTTAGGATAACTTACTACCGCAAATTCAGTTTTTTACTGAATCGGCAGATAAATATTCTAGTAAAAGACAAGGATGAGGGTATTTTAAACTTCTGCAAAGCTAGATTTTTCTATTTGCGGCATAATAACAAGCATTTTTATAACCACCGCGTTTGATATTAATGCATTTTGCGGCCGAGAGCTTTACAAGGTGTAATAAATAGCTAATCTATAATGAGTTTCACGAGCTTAGCATAAAATAATAAATAATAAGCAAAAATAGATAACAAAAGTCAAGATAATAGTGATATGATATTTGAGGTTTGAGTGGATAATATATTATAGTTTTTGTTGAAATATTTTATGTTTTGCTATAATGTATTGTTTAGCGAGTATTTGAAAATAGTATTTATCTTAGGAGGAGTATCAAAATGAAACTTTTTGTCGACACAGCGAATATTGAAGAGATTCGTAAAGCTAATGATATGGGTGTTATCTGTGGTGTTACTACAAACCCATCTCTTATTGCTAAAGAAGGCCGTGATGTTTACGAAGTAGTTAAGGAAATCGCTTCTATCGTAGATGGACCTATCAGTGGTGAAGTTAAGGCTACAACAACAGATGCTGAGGGCATGATCGCAGAGGGACGCGAAATTGCTAAGCTTCACAAGAACATGGTTGTTAAGATTCCTATGACAATCGAAGGTCTTAAGGCTTGTAAGGTTCTTTCAAGCGAAGGAATCAAGGTTAACATGACACTTATCTTCACAGCTAACCAGGCTCTTCTTTGCGCTAGAGCAGGCGCTGCATTCGTTAGCCCATTCCTTGGAAGACTTGATGATATCAGCGTTCGTGGTACAGATCTTATCTCAGAAGTTGCTGAGATCTTCAACATCCATGGTATCGAGACAGAGATCATCGCTGCATCAATCCGTAATCCTATGCACGTTACAGATTGCGCTCTTGCAGGTGCTGATATCGCAACTGTTCCTTACAAGGTAATCGAGCAGATGACACATCACCCTCTTACAGATGCAGGTATCGAGAAGTTCCAGAAGGACTACCTTGCTGTATTTGGTGAGTAATAGAATCAAAATATATAAATCAAGAAATGTAAGAAGTTTTTCTTTGATTCAGACATTATGAATCACAAGAAAAACTTCTTTTTATTAACAATAATACAGCATGAGCAGATTCACTCAGTCAGGCGCATTATGGCCTAACTGAGTGAATGGCAAAAGCATAATTTGCGAGTCATTTGCACAAGGAAGATGATTTATGAGAATCAGGAGAAAAAGAGGTTTTTCCGTTTATGGTTCACTATATTTTGAACCATGGAAAAACCTCTTTTTAAACTGATTCCATAAATCACGACGCGGAAACGCGAGCAAATTATGCTTTGCCATTCCCTCAAAGGCCATAATGCGCCGTCCGCAGTAAAAAAGCATTAGCAAAGCCACATATTTCCGCAATTTGTGAGAAGTGATTAGAAGCAATTGCGTAGCATAAATCAAGGCAAAAGACTAATATTCTAGTGGGGTTAAATTTATATATATTTTTTGGAGGTATGGTATGAAACAACTAATTTATTCAGTCTACGTAATACTACCCGTATTACTACTTTGGGGAGCCAAGTTCTCTAAGGGCAAAGAGTTCAATGACGGCTTCTTGTCTTTGGAGCAGACAAAGGCATTTCAGGGATTTTTGGCAATCTGCATTATGCTGCATCACATTGCACAGAAGACCTGTGCATCATGGATCAAGCCTGCAGGCAGAATCGTTCACGGTCTTGATATCTTCGTAGATATGGGCTTCCTTTTAGTATCAGTTTTCCTATTCTTTAATGGTTATGGCGTATATAAGAGCTTCCATTCCAAAGACAACTACTTAAAGGGCTATTTCAAAAAGAGAATTCTTCCTGTAATCCTTGCTCTTTACACAACAACAATTATCTTCTTTATCGCAAGACTTCTTGTTGGTCAGAAAATGGATACAACAGAAAAGATCCTTTACCTTACAAGCATTAAGCTCTGCAATCCTAATACCTGGTACGTTATAGTACTTCCATTCTTCTATCTGTTTTTCTATATTTCCTTCAGATTCATCAAGAAGGATGGCCTTGCAGTAGCTGCTACAACAGCACTTGTAATCGGCTACATGCTGCTTGGTACCAGAATCAATCATAACGATTACTGGATTCGAGGTGAATGGTGGTACAACTGTGTAATTCTTTTCCCAGTAGGAATCATCTTCGCTAAATTCGAAAACAAGATAATTCCTTTTGTTAAGAAACACTACTGGGCAATACTTGTACTTTTCCTTGTTGCTTACTACCCTATCCGAATTGCAACAAGAAACATCGGCAACATGTTTGGTTACTATGGGGAAGGCTGGCTTCCTCAGAACGTTATTGTCATGAACAGAAGAATCACTCTTCTTGGTCACTCAATTCTCTGCACATGGTTTGTAATGTGCTGGCTGCTTCTTGGCATGAAGGTTAAGATTGGCAACAAGTTTCTTAAATTCATGGGCACAATTACACTTGAGTTCTACCTTATCCATGGTCTTTTCGTTGAATTGTTTGGATGGCAGTTTGATGGCGGAGTTCCATCACCTCATCACATCAAATATGTTATCGTGTATGTTCTTGTAGTATTTGCCCTTGGAGTTCCATCTGCTATTCTTCTTCAGAACATTCACAACCTTATTCTTGGAAAAAAAAGTAAGTACAAGCTGATAGATTTTAACATTATTAGTTTAGTCAACAATAAAAGCAATAATAAGGCAGATAAAACGGCTTAAACAAAACCGCATAAAATGAAAATAAAGAGGCATAACAATGGGCGCATATGAAAGTGGAATATATAGGAATCTGTTAAAAGAAATTGGAATTCCTCAAGAAGAAATAGATAATAGAATCAAAGAGGCAGTACAAACATTCTTCTATGATGAAGAAGAACGCATTTATCATGAAGCCGGCGATGATATGGGATATCTATGTGATACAGGCAACAACGATGCCCGCACAGAAGGCATGTCCTACGGAATGATGATGTGTGTACAGCTTGATATGAAGGAAGAATTTGACAGAATCTGGAAATGGTCCAAAACACACATGTTTATGACTGAAGGCGACAACGAAGGGTACTTTGCATGGTCATGCCAAACAGATGGAACCAAAAACGCTGACGGCCCTGCTCCGGACGGTGAAGAATTCTATACAATGGCTCTCTTCTTTGCTTCCCACAGATGGGGTGATGGAAAAGGAATCTTCGAATACAGCAAAGAGGCTCGCAGTATATTAAGTGCCTGCATTCACAAAGGAGAATACGGCCGAGTAGGATGTCCTATGTGGAACAGAGAAAACGGTCAGATTCTTTTTGTACCAGGGATTGATTTTACAGATCCATCCTATCATCTCCCACACTTCTATGAACTGTTTGCATTATGGGCTAATGAAGAAGACCGTGAATTCTTTAAAAGAGCCGCTCAGGTCAGTAGAGACTATCTTGTTAAGGCTTGCCACAAGGATACAGGTCTTAGTGCTGAGTATGGAAACTTTGATGGAACTCCTATGGACAAGCAGCTTCCATGGGGCTATTTTGGTGATTTCTTCAGTGATGCCTACAGAACAGCAGCTAACATTGGATTAGACAGCGTATGGTTCTCAGATGACCACGGCCAGATGAGCGTTCCGCTTCGTATGATGAAGTTCTTTGGAACAGACCTTGAAGCTGTAAGATGTGCTTATAAGATTGATGGCACTCCTACAGAAAGACCTGTACTTCATCCTCTTGGACTTCTTTCCACAATCGCTCAGGGTGCTCTTGTGGCAAAGACAGATGAGGAAATGGAAATTGCTACTAAATGGGTAAAATGGTTCTGGAATCAGCCACTTAGAAAAGGAGTCAGAAGATACTATGATAACTGCCTTTATATGTTTGCACTTTTAGCTCTTTCAGGAAATTACAGAATTTACTAATATCCAAAAACGGCGCAGAAAAAAATTTCTGCGCCGACATTTTTATAACAAATTATCCATTTTTCTCCACTCAGATAATGTAAGTGGCGTATAATCTGATCTTTTACAAAAGCAATTTATCATATTGCAAGGAATCGTACTCTCATGCTCGCTTCCTATCGGAAAATAAGGTGTCTGCCTTATCATCTCAATAATCTGCTTCATAAGAACTTCATCTCTTGTCTCATGAACATGACCATATAGCATATAGGTCTTAGGATCACCGTTATGTCTTTTTCTATACTGCCCCTCATAAAAAGGGATCGGATAATGAGAACAAATAACCTTCTTCTGAGAATCAGTAATTTCACGGTAATTATCAATCCACTCAAATCTGCTTTCGTCAAATCCCGGCTTCCCCAGGTATTTATCATGATTACCCACAATAAGACATAGCTTACCCTTTAATCTATGGATAAGCTCATTGGTCTGCTCAACATTACCCAGGGAAAGGTCTCCCAGAATAACCACGGTATCAGCATTTGTAACCTTGCTATTCCATTTTTGAATCATATACTCATTCATTTCTTCACAGCTATCAAACCCTCTTTTATCCATTCTGGTATTAAGTGCGCTGTGATAAAAATGACAGTCGGCAATATAATAGATCAATAAAATCCCTCGTATTTCTAAAGTCAAATCAAAATACAAAACTCAGCAGAAAAACAATGATCATCTAAGATACCTTAAGATTATCTTAAATCTCCGCCATCATCATGCAAAAGATATGAAGACGGCTGATCGGCAGCAGTCGTAGCCAGCTGATCGCACCTCTCATTTTCAGAGTGACCGGCATGACCCTTTACCCAGTTCCACCTGACTCCATGGGGCTTAGTAGCTTCCAACAGCCTTTTCCAAAGCTCCACATTTTTAACAGGCTTTTTTCCTGAAGTCTTCCAACCATTACGGATCCAGGAATCAAGCCATTTCTCATTAAAGGCTTTTACTACGTACTGAGAATCTGTAAACATCTCAACATCGCAAGGCCTGTTAAGGGCTTCCAGTCCCACTATAGCTCCCATAAGTTCCATGCGGTTATTGGTAGTCTTATCATAGCCTGCGCTTAATTCCTTTTCATGAACTTCGCCCTTAGCATCTACATATCGCAAAATAGTCCCATATCCGCCCGGTCCATCAGGATTACCTCTGGCAGAACCATCTGAGTATATTTCTACTCGCATAAAATCTCCTTTTTACCAAATAAAACTCTATACCAAAAGAATAAAATCATCTAATTCATAAGAATTAAATTCATCTAATCCAAAAGAGCAATAACATTTATGCCCAATTTCCAGTCTCAAGGAACTTATCCGCAAGATTTTGAGCATTATTAACTATATTCGAATCGTAACCCAAAACGCCAAGAAGCTTAATAGCATTACGATTTGTGGCCGGTCCTTCCTTAATCAGATAATCAAAGTGAACATCATTATCTGTTACGTTGCCTTCGAAATGATAGATATCAAACTGCTCCTTAAGAAGTGCTGTAAGCTCAATATCGTGAGTTGCCGCAAAGCACATAACTTTATTGTCAGCAAAGGTCTTCAAAATCTGAGTGGAAGCTGCAATTCTCTCTATAGTATTGGTTCCTCTAAGCACCTCATCCACAAAGCACAGTACCGGAGCGCTATTTTCCTTATTGGCATCAAGAATTCTTTTTATAGATTTGATCTCAACAATATAATAGCTGTCACCGCCAAAGATATCATCTTTAAGTGCCATTGAAGAATAAATTCGGTAAATAGGCGCAATATAGCTCTTGCCAAGTACTGTGTGCACAGTCTGCGCCAAAATAGA
Organism: uncultured Butyrivibrio sp.; assembly: GCF_947169445.1. Lineage (GTDB taxonomy): Bacteria > Bacillota > Clostridia > Lachnospirales > Lachnospiraceae > Butyrivibrio. The sequence continues at coordinate 8,475 of NZ_CAMVPU010000037.1, forward strand.
ATTCAAAGCACAGGTCTTAAGGAAAGTTGATTTTCCAGATGCATTTGAGCCAGTGATCAAAAGCCCCTTTCCGGTATTTACACCATTTGGAACAGCATCCACTATAAGAGGATGAATAAGCGCCTCTCCCTTATACTCTTTTCCCTCAAATTTAGGAAGACAATAGAAATCCTTAAAAGACTCCCTAAAACATGCAATAGAAATCTCCGCATCAAGCTTACCAGTAATCGTAATAATCTTATCCAGTTCATCCTTTTTAGCAATCAGCTGCCTATACATCTGATTAAACTTGATAAGATCAATATGGGTAACCATCTTAAAGAAATCAAAAACAAATTCAATCGGATTTCCGCCCATATTGTTTTTGCTGTTATTCATTAGAATCAAAGCGCCTGAAGTAAAAGATCTAAGCTTTTTAGCCGCTTTTGTAAGCTCATCAATATCCTCTTTAAGCTCAGGGACATTCATTTTTTCAAAATCGGAAGTAGCAAAGATTACTCGTAAAATGTAAGCAAAAGATGCCAGATACGGCTCAATTTCGTTCTTTTTTCCAAAGTAAAAATATAGATTTACAAGAGCCAGTAAAACAAAAGTTATGAATCCGGCCGTAAAATTAAAAACCATCAGCAAAAGAGCTGCAGCCATCAATCCCAGCATTATAAAATGCTTTGTATTCGAAAAATCCGAGACGCTGCCAAGATAATCAATGTAATCATATATTGAATATCTGGTTCTCCTTCCCATATGGTAAAAAATAATCTGAAACTTCTGTCTAATCTCATCATTATTCTGGAAGAAATCTACATGCTTCTCATGCTTATCAAAGTCATCTTTTTGCCTGGGAGATCTAAGCATGTAATAGAGATATTCCTCTCCTGATGAACTAAGGCAGTAATTCATTCTGGCAAAAACGCCGTCCATATTAAGGTCATTCCAAGTGGTGTCATCAAGCTGGAATTCTTCCTTGTGCTTGCTGTAATACCCCATTATATGGTCAAGGTCATCATGCTTATACTCTCTGTTAGGAGCCTGCCCGAAATTGTCAATTGTCTTCTTAAGAAAATACTTTTCAGTAATCTTTCTATCGCGATAACCAAGAGCATAAGCTAGAAACCAGATGCCAAACATTACAGCAAAAAATATTAAAACTTCCATAAAATACCATTTTCCTTTTTATTTTTTGTAAAAACTAAGCAAGTAAATATACAAAAAGAACATATCAATGGCCTTGAAATCAGGAATATAATCTCTGTTTTATCTCCTCAGCCTTTGCATATACTTCTTCCGGAGTAACTCCAATATTAAACTTACCATTTTCGTAGCGAATGATTCCTCCGATCATGGTCATGAGCACATTAGATTTGCTACCGCTATATACAAGATTTTTTACAATATTGTTTATTGGCTGCATATTAGGCTGCTTAAAGTCAATCATGATAATATCAGCCATTTTGCCCGCAGCTAAATAGTCACAGTCATTAAGCCCCATAGCTCTTGCTCCGTTAACTGTAGCCATTTTCAAAACTTCCCCTGCATCCACGCTAGATGCATCCATACTTTTAAGCTTGGCAAGACCTGTTACCAGGAACATTTCCCTGAACATATCAAGACAGTTGTTGCTGGCTGGACCATCAGTTCCGATAGCAACAGGAATATCACACTTTAGATACTCTTCTATAGGAGCAATTCCACTAGCAAGCTTCATATTTGAGCCAGGATTTGTTACAGCAAAAAGACCTCTATTTTTCATTATCTCTCTGTCTTTATCATTAGTCCAGACAACATGGTAGCCGCCACCGCCAAAATCAAACAGCCCAAGAGAATCAAATAATTCGATTGGTGTCATACCATATCGATCGATACATTCTTTTGTCTCTGTTTCAGTCTCCTGTAAATGAGCCCAAAATGGAGCCTTATACTTGTGAACAAGCTCTGAGCATTTCTCCAATATTTCTTTTGAACAGGTATATTCAGCATGAATGCCAAGAATAAAAGAGTTATACGGATCTTTACCATTTATATCCGTATAATATTTCTCCAAAAGTTCAACAGACTGGCTGAAATTATTGACGCAGCTGGTCTGAACACAGCGCATTCCGCAGTCTCTAAAGGCATCTGCCACAGTAAAAGGAGTCAGATACATTTCAAAGACAGAAGTAATGCCACTTGTAAGATACTCTAAGATAGCAATCTTGGATAAATGATAGATATCCTCCCCTGTCATCTTCGCTTCAACAGGAAAAATCTGAGTATTAAGCCAATCCTGTAAAGGAAGATCATCAGCCTTGGATCTCATCAGAGTCATGGCTGAGTGAGTATGTGCGTTCTTAAAGCCCGGCATAAGGAGATTTCCATTGCAGTCAATCTCCCTATCCCAGACTAGTATTTCGTCACTGTGCTCCTCAAGATATTTCTGTCCTTCCTGCTGCGTTCCGACAAAGATTATTCTCTCGCCAACGATCCAGACTTCCCCAACAAATATGTCTCTACCAGGTTCCATAGTAAGAATCCTGGCATTAAAAAATCTAGTTCTCATAAATAAGTAGCTTCCCCATTTAAAATTTAGATATAACTCTCCTCAAAAACCTGACATCATCAAAGCTTAAAGCCCTTTATAGACTCAGTAACAAGCTTGGTAAACAAAGGCGCAACCTTATCCGCAGCCTCCTGAACCTCTTCATGGCAAAGCGGCTGAGCGCTTATGCCGGCAGCAAGATTACTGATGCAGGAAACTCCGCAGATACGCATACCCATATGATTAGCTGCGATAGCTTCGATAACAGTACTCATACCAACAGCAGAAACTCCCAGTTTACCAAGAAGTCTGATCTCTGCAGGACTTTCAAAAGAAGGACCTGTAAGCTGACAGTATACACCTTCCTTAAGATCAATTCCTTCTGAAGCAGCCGCTTTCCTTATAACTTCCTGAAGATCCTTGTCATAAACCTCTGACATATCTGCAAATCTAGGTCCAAGTTCATCAACATTTGGTCCAATAAGAGGATTAGGAGCAAAAATAGAAATATGATCAGTAATAAGCATCAGGTCACCTGCCTTAAAGCCATCTCCAAGACCACCCGCTGCATTTGTAAGGAAAAGAATCTTAGCTCCAAGCATCTTCATAAGTCTTGCAGGAAGTACAGCATCAGTTACATCGTAGCCCTCATAGAAATGCACTCTTCCCTTCATGCAAGCTACCTTAACATCGCCCACATAGCCGAAGATGAATTTTCCGGCATGACCCGGAACTGTTGATACAGGAAATCCCGGAATATCGCTATAGCTAATCTCTGTTTCAATCTTGATGTTATCTGCATAATTACCAAGACCTGAACCAAGAACAAGAGCTACATCCGGTACAAAATCAGTCTTTTCCCTAACTGCCTTTACACATTTCTCTAATTTCTCATAAATTGCATTACTCATAAGATTACCTCTCTATCAATTCGTATTATCATCTGTAGTTTTATTATTGTCTGCTTCTTCATCTTCTAAGTCCACAGCATCATCCAAAGTATAACACATTTCATCGGTAAGTTCATTCAAAACGCCCTTAAGTACAGGCTGAACTGTATTATTTACAGCATGTTCAAAAGCTTCTTTTATCCCACCTTTAAAAAATTTGCTGACAACCTTCCCCTGCATTCCCGAAAGCGCATCCGGAGCAATATTCTTCATAGTCTCCATAAGCATTGCGCTGCCCGGAGTTTCCAGTAGTCTGATCTCGATCTGCGAAGGCACAATCGGCTCAGTAATAACACCATCATTAAAAAAGATATTAAAGGTTCGAAGACACGCTTCCTCCAGGAAATTAATCTCATTTCTGATAACAAGGTGATTGTATTCATCAGTAGTGCAAAAAGAAACCAATGATGCCTCATAAACTTCGCCGTGCATATTGATCTTGCTGGAATATCTTTTGCCGCCAAAGCCACATCTAAGGCTATAAACTTCATCCCCTTCATACACATCTATATAAAAGGAATTTCCATCAAATAGTCTGAACCCGATCTTGCTTATTCCATCCGTAAAATTATTATGCACTACCTGCATCATTATAGGGAAAAGACCTACGCCCTTTTGCTCAATGTTATAAGTGTTTCCATCAAGCTTTTTAAGCCATTCCCTTATCAGATAGTTCTCATTTCTAATATTGTTAGAACAAAGAGAGTAATTAAAGCTGTTTCTTTTCCCTCGAACGCTAAAACTCTTATTTCTTGTTGAACCGGTTGTCATTTTCAAAGACTTCTTCTGCCAGCCACCGGAACATATAATAGGATAATTCTGTGTCCTTCCACTTACGGATTTACATATCATCTTAAGAGAGTTAAGAGCCGCAAAGTCCTCAGGAATAGGTCCATCAAAAGCCTCTATATTATTTTTCATATAATCTCTGATGATCAGCGCCATCTTACTGGTCTGAAAAATATCAGTATTTCCACCATTTGTAGCTACCACCATATCAATATCCGGATAAACAAAAACGTTCTGACCAAGCATACCATTAAAGGCATAAGAACCAGGCCTGTCATCATTGATCCAAAGCTGATAGCCATAATGCGCATTATCAGGCTTACCCGTATCATTTTGCCAGGAAATAGATTCTTTTATCCATTCAGAAGGCACAATCTGCCTGCCATCCCAGACACCATCCTGAAGGTAAAGCTGTCCCAGCTTCGCCATATCTTCAATACGTATAAAGAGTCCCCAGCCGCCTTTTGTAATGCTCTGAGGGCAACTCTCCCAATAGGTTCTCTGGATTCCCATAGGCATAAATATCTTCTCTTTGCAATATTCATAACAGGACATACCGGTTTTCTCTGTAATAATTGCAGATAACATGTAGGTATTCATGCTGTTATATTCAAATTGTGTCCCGGGATCAAATTTAAAGGATGATTCCAGAAAGCTCTTACGCCAGTCATTACCGCTTATGGCTCCTGTCTCGCTGAAATCCACGCCGCTGGACATATTAAGAAGATGTTTAACAGTGATATTCTTCCTAAGGAACCCAAAAGGATTCATCCTTGAACTGAATATATCACTTATTTTCTCATCCAAAGAAAGCCTTCCCTCATCAATAAGTATGCCAATAGCCATACCCACGATGCTCTTACACATAGAAAAAGAGACATGCCACATATCCATGGTATAAGGCTCAAACGCACACTCTGCGATCACCTTGCCATGTCTAAGTGCCATGAATTTATGAATATATATCTTTTTATCCGATGACAATTCTCTGATAAGGTCAACAAAAAAAGCAGAACTAACGCCCTGTGATTCAGGTGACCTCCTCTCCAAATATGTCTCACCGATTACTGAATCATGCATAAATTCAGGTTTCTGCGGACGATAATCAACCTTGCTGATCTCACCGGTTTCCCGGGCAACAAGCTTTAAAAGAAGTTCTCCAACGTCTAGTTCTGCTCTCGCCATATTCTATTACCCCCAACAGGGAACATCACTTATATTTAAGCGCCCTCATGGAGTTAAGTATTGCAATAACCGCTACTCCTACATCTCCGAAAACTGCAAGCCACATGGTCGTAAGTCCCAGCGCTCCAAGAACAAGGATGATCAGCTTAACTGCAAGGGCGAAGATGATATTCTCTTTTACAATTCTCATGGTCTTACGGGCGATTCTGATAACTGAAGCAATCTTGGAAATATCATCATCCATAATTACTACATCAGCAGCTTCTATTGCTGCATCAGAGCCCAGTGATCCCATGGCAATACCAACGTCTGCTCTCATTAATACCGGAGCATCATTGATTCCATCACCAACAAATGCAAGCTTATTATCATTATCCAATGAAGAGAGTAAATTTTCAACCCTGCTGACTTTATCCGCCGGCAACAGCTCAGCAATTACCTGATCAATACCAATTTCATCTCCAACTGCCTTAGCAGCCTTCTGCCTATCACCTGTCAGCATAATTGTGTTCTTAACACCGCTGTTTTTAAGTAAGCAGATGGCTTCTTTTGCGCTTTCCTTAATAACATCAGAAATAATTACAGCGCCCATATACTCTCCTCCAAGGGAGGCATATACAACTGTGCCAGCGCTATCTACCGCATTGTAAGAAATACCCTTTGATTCCATAAGTTTGGAATTACCAAGAAGTAATTCTTTTCCATCATAAACAGTAGCTATTCCATGGCCGGCGATTTCTTTTGATGATGTCTCATCAATCCGGGTATTATCAATCTCTTTATGCTCATTATCAGAAAAAGAGCCGCTTTCATATGCAGAAACAATTGATCTTGCTATAGGATGATTGGATAAAGCCTCACCATAAGCTGCTATTTCAAGGACTTTTCCCTTTGTATTACCGGAAATATCAGCGTTTTCGATAATCTGTGTAACCTTAAACTCACCCTTTGTAAGAGTTCCTGTCTTATCAAAAACAACAGTATTAACCTTGGATACGGATTCAAGGTAGTTGCTTCCCTTTACAAGGACGCCAATCCTGGATGATGCGCCAATTCCTCCAAAGAAACCAAGAGGAACTGAAATAACAAGAGCACAAGGGCATGAAACAATAAGGAAAATGCAGGCTCTTCTGATACTGTCTGTCCAAGGAAGCATTCCAAGAATAGGTGGAATAATTGCAAGTAAAAGAGCTCCAATCGTAACTACAGGTGTATAGTACCTTGCAAATCTCGTAATGAAATTCTCCATTCTGGATTTCTTATTGCTGGCATTTTCAACAAGCTCCAAAATCTTGGATACAGTTGAATCCTCATAAGCCTTTTCTACTCTAACCTTAAGGATTCCTTCGCCATTGACGCATCCGCTTATTACTGATTCGCCGCAGGAAACCTTCCTTGGAACTGATTCGCCTGTAAGAGCTGCTGTATCAATAAAGCTCTCGCCTTCAATAACCGTTGCATCAACAGGTATCTTCTCACCTGCTCTAATAAGAAGGATATCTCCAACACTTACTTCCTCTGGATCAACCTCGGATACATTTCCATCTGCATCAATCAGATTAGCACTTTCAGGTGCTATACTCATAAGCTCTGTTATGGATTGTCTTGACTTTCCTACTGCTACCGACTGGAAAAGTTCCCCAATCTGGTAAAAAAGCATAACAGCAAGCGCCTCTGAATATTCCTGAATTCCTAAGGCTGCAAAGGTTGCAACCATCATAAGGAAATTCTCATCAAACACCTGTCCATGAGTAATATTGATCGCAGCCTTTTTAATAACATCGTAGCCAATGATAATGTATGGCACCAGGTATATAGCAAACACCAAAAGCTTAGGTAAAAGATCCAGCACTCCTGTCTTATCCAAAATAAGCAGTGTTAAAAACATTACAAGTACTGCTATTATTCTATTTCTGGTTTTCTTTTGCTTCTTCGTCATAACTATATACCTCGATTCCTTATGTCTGATAATACTGTCTATTACAGCTGATTCTTATAAGTTCTTTAAAACTAGCTTCAACCAGTCTTCACTTCATCAAGCTTCAATTTCGCAGTCAGGCTCAACCTTCTTGCAAGCCTTAATTGCGCTCTCAAGAACTGAATCAAAAACAGAATCCTCTGCTTCAAGAATGAATTTCTGAGTCATAAAATTAACTCTCGCGTTTATAACTCCATCAATCTTCTTAACTGCCTCTTCCATCTTAGCTGCACAGTTAGCGCAATCAACCTCACACTTAAATGTCTTCTTCATAACTCTTTTCTCCTTTTCTTATTCTTCGATATGATTTAATCCCTGGTCAATGATTGTTCTCACATGATCATCTGCCAGGAAATAAATTATTGATTTACCTTCTCTTCGGTTTCCAACAAGCTTGCTGTTCTTAAGGATCTTAAGCTGATGTGAAATAGCTGACTGTGTCATTTCAAGTGTCTCTGCTATATCACAAACGCACATCTCCTGTTCAAATAAGGCAAACAAAATCTTGATTCTGGTAGAATCACCAAAGACCTTAAAAAGTTCCGCAAGATCATAAAGTTCATCTTCGCTTGGCATCTGTTTGTGTAACTTCAAAACAATTTCACTGTGGTTATGAACAACATCGCAGTGTTCAACATCATTTATCGCCATATGAATCTCCTTTTTGAATAAACATATGAATATCTGTTCATATGTTTAAGTTATAACATTTACCTTCTTATGTCAAGAAAATATTTTTGAATTTAGGCCTAAAAACGCACTTTTATCTTGTTTTTCTATTATTTTTAGGAAAAAAGAAAAAGGTCTTAGTTTCCTAAAACCTTTGTAAAGACTTCTGCTGCATCTGGAACAGCCAAGGCTTCGGGAAGCAATTCTTCACTTATGGCTAAGTTTCCTGTAATTGACTATCCTGCAAATGGTACTGGAAGAGGTCCTGGAGCTAATTTCAAAAAGGTCACGATTACGAAAATCACGAAGTTGCTGGTGGAAAAGTTCTTGGTGAACTTAACTGGTGGGAACTTACTACTTGGACAGCTTCTAATTATTTTCCCCTACAGTGAACCAGGAGTAAAAAAAGGAACAACACTTCTTGTGTCATTCCTTTGTATCTGTACTACACAATTCCATATAGTATTACTCTTCCTGTCACAGTTGATATGTATTGTAGATGCTGGTACTTTCACACCATCCATTATTAAATCAGAGATGTTATGAGCAAACTTCATAGCTTCGCAGGAAACCTTTTCATTGAAAGTTGATGGAATATCGTGTTTAAGTGTTCACTCGCTTGCAGCTCGCACTAGTGTAGCTGTTTTATTAGTATTAAAACTAAGCGCTCCTTTAGGACATGCCTTAACGCACTCGCCACATCTTATGCATTCTGTGCTATTGGGGGTTACTACGGGGTCTACATTCATTTTGCAGGTGCGCGCACATGCTCCGCAGTGTACACAGGCACTTTCATTAAAAGACATTTTAAGAAGGCTCACCCTCTGGAACAGCGCATAAAATGCGCCAAGAGGGCACACATATTTACAAAAGGGTCTGTATATAAAAACAGATGCCGCTACACAGACAATAAGTATAATTACCTTCCATCTAAACAAAGCTCCCACTGTCGTTTTTATAGAACTGTCCAAAAGGACAAGAGGGATTCCTGCCTCAAGTGTACCTACCGGGCATATATACTTGCAAAAAAAAGGAAATCCTACGCCAAGCTCTGTTCTGTAAAAGAATGGAAGTGCAAATACAAAAAGAAGTAAAAACACATACTTAAAATATCTGAGCGTTTTGTCAATCTTATCCGGAACCTTGATCTTAGGCGTTGGTATCATATAAAGGAGTTCTTGTATGAGTCCAAAAAGGCAAAGCCATCCGCAGATAAATCTTCCAACTAAAAGTCCTATGGCGGATAGATACCCAACAACGTAAAATGCAAATTTCCTTTTTCTGGTATCAAAAACAGACTGCATGGCTCCTATAGGGCACGCTCCTAAAGCTCCCGGACAAGAATAACAGTTCATCCCCGGAACGCAGAAATTTTTAAGTGGTCCCTTATAGATTGATGCAGTTAAAAAACCCTTCAAATAACCATTTGAAAGTATTCCCCAGGTAGTCTGAACGCCTTTTCTTATTATTCGATGCTTTTTAGCATTTTTATCAGCCAATTCCGATACACTCCATACATATGCTGGTTGCTTTTTTATTTACTGTTTTTGCTTCTCCTGTGCTGATACCATAAATACATGATGAAATGGCCAGTATAAGGAGAATAATTGTTACATAAAAAGGCATAGTCTTTTTCATTAGAGCCTCCATATCAGTCCTCTTGTGAAAGATAACTGTTAATAATTTCCTCCCACTCGTCACTGGTCTTACTTCCGATTTCCGGACCACCAAGAAGATTTCCATCTGAGTCCAGGAAAAATGTTGTGGGCACATATTGAATCTTAAGATTCTCCATAAGTTCAACCGGAGATACAAGAACAGGATAAGTTATCTTTGTATCATTAATAATAGATATCGCATCATCAATTACATCTTCATCATAATTTCCATTATTATCACATACATCGCTGGTAAGCCCAACTATTTCAAATCCCTGGTCTTTATATTTTCTTTCAATCTCTCCAAGATCAGGCATTTCTCTGATACATGGACCGCAGAAGGTTCCCCATACGTTGATCATTGTAACCTTATTTTCTTTGATATAATCAGAAAGCTCTACATCATTAAGCTCCAGATCCATAACCACACCGTTCATAAGTAACGTTCCAACAGACTCATCACTACCAGAAGTAATTTTAGAAATATCTGCCTTAGCTTCCAACTGCTCATCTTCACCACACCCTGCCAATACGCCAAGTGAAAGCACTCCCGTAAGTAATAAAATTACAAATTTATTCATGATACTCCCTCCATGTCTCAATGTCCCAATATCTCCATATTTTCCAGTGTAGCCATTTCACATTCTTTTTCATAAGAATCATGCTGCATCGTCCTGCGCATATTCTTCAAGAAGTTTATCATAGGCACCAATAGCTTCATTAAATCTGTCAATTACATCCTGAGGTTCATAAAGTCCGTTTTCATCAGCCTTAACACCCTCAAGCTGCAAGCTTAGAATTCCGGGCGGGTTATTAAGCTCCAGGAAAGACTCTCCTCTTAGCTGGCTCGTTTTCTGGTATACCAGATCAATACTGATCTTCTCATTGCCGGCGTCGTCCTTCCATCTGCAAAAAACTATCTTGGAACCAACAGGCGTACGCTCAATAGCTTCAGGAAGATAATAGTCCTCAACACCAAGCACTGACATTACAGGTGTAAGGTTAGAATCATGACCGCAAAGGAAAGTGAACTCCCTTCCTTCTGTCTCAAGCTCTTTTAACATCTCTTCGAGTATTGGATGAGCCAGATTTGCTGCTACAGATGGAGATGCAAACAGGCAGTCCACATATAAATCCTTAATTTCACAGATAGCCTTCCAGTCATCATCAGTAAGATCGTGTCCAAAGGCAGCATCCCTCTGATCTGCAATTTCATAGTACTGAAGAACAAGTGCATCACTCACCTTACATGCAAGATTTAGTGATCCTGATACTGAAGGCTCTTTACCCTCCTCAATTGTAAATACTGAATCATCTGTGACAAATCCGGTAAACTTGCCGCTTTTGAAGTCATCCGAGTTCTTAACATCTATAACCTCTTCAAGCAGGGCGTAATTATCGGAAAGCCCTTCAATATAGGCATCATAGCCAGCATGAATTTCTGTATCTGCAGCTTTGGCATATTCATCTGATACGAAGGTAAATACAGGATTAAATACAGGATCCATGGTATCAAATTCAGCATGATACTCAATTTCTGTGTCATTCGCAGGCAAAAGACCTGCAGCAAAGAACCTGGCTGTTGCTATAGTCCGCTGCTTGGAGTTGGCGTAAATGCGAATCTTACCTTCCTCCGGCCTGTAATTTGGTTCAAAGAATCCTTCTGATTCAAGCCATTTTCTAAAGTACTGTCCCATCTGCACCTCAAGATTTCCTCCCCGGACAGATAACTGACTGGTTGGTGCAGACCATTCAAACCATTTATTAGGTGTTATCGTATCAAGCTGCGATCCTTCCACGGATAAAGGTGCTCGCATGTTGTGCCGGCTCAGCACTACAACCTGCTCAAGGCTGTAACCCTCTCTTGAAATTGTTGTTCTGACATTTTTAGAAGATGTCGTATTACCAGGAAACTGAATTATATTGCTCCCGGATTCTTCCTGGGTCTTTGCTTCTTCTGTGACTTTTGGTTCAACAAACTGCTGATCTGCTTTTTTAACAGAATCAGGATAGATCTTAAGAAAGTCGTTTCTCATAGAAACAGGCTCGTAGCCCATCTGCTTATAATCTTTTGACTTTTCAGCAAAGTCCTGCTTTCCCCATTCTCTATCTGCATCATCAGCCACTACCATGTAGGCCTTAGACGGATATGGGTTTCGCTTATCCAGAGCATAGTTCATCATACTGGTATCACTGCCGCTGTTTCCAAAAGCAAGAACCGGATACTTTCCTATCTCCCTTTCGATCCATATAGTCTTATTGGCATTTAAGTTCTTCTGGATAAAGCCTCCGGTAAAAACAAGTTCATCTCCATCCGCATACTTGTAATCCATATTTGAAAAGACACCCTCATTTCCTTTGACCTTAACTTCAAACTCAGTACCAATAACATGAGAGGGTAAAACATACTCAGCGATAGGTGAGTTTGCAACGATTGCCCTTGAAGTAGTGCGCTCTGTTCCACTTACTACATAAACAGTAAAATCGTTGTCATAAAGGTATTTGACAACCTCCACCATAGGCAGATAAAAACCATCAATATATCGCATATTAATAAAACTGTCCGTCTGCTTTTGCCCAAATTCCACAGCATAGTCATAAAGTTCATTGATTGTCAACCCTGCATAAGCCTTTGCAAAGTTCCTGGCAAGCTCTTCTCCCGCTGTGTAACCTGGTCTTATCTCTGCAGCAGCAGCTTTAAGTTCATCCGATACCCTTTCAGGATGATCTATCAGACAATAATTAATAAACATCATTGTATCGTAATAGGTATAAAAAGTCTCGCAGGTAAGGGTACCATCCATATCAAATACAGCAATGCGATCCTCCTTAGGAATAAAGTATTCTGTATCCTTTTTGTCAATAACCCTGGAAACATAGTCTCGAAGGCTATCCGCTACGGCCGAGTCAGCTGTCCAATATTCAGAAAGAGGCTTTTTGGTCTTCTCCCCGCATCCTGTAAATACTACGCAGCTAAGCAGCATTATAACGGTAAGCAATATAGATAATACTTTCTTAAATCTCGTAAAAACAGCGTTCATTTTGCGTACCTCCAATTATCCATGGAATTATTTTACCATTTCACGTATATATTTTTTGTAAAAATAGTATAAATTTGCACTCAAAAACCAGGCAAGATGTAAAAAAAACATCTGCCTGGTTTAACGCTTTTACATTACATACAATTGAATGAGACAGTATACTGATTTTTGTCGATATCGTTGTTAGAATGTTACCTTCTTGAAAGATTTCTTGCCCTTACGAACCATAACACCCTGCGCGAATACATCCTTACCATAGATCGCCTTAACGTCAGTAACCTTCTCTTCATTAAAGGTTACGCCGCCCTGCTCAACTGCACGTCTAGCTTCGCTTCTTGTGCTGCAAAGGCCTGCTGAAACGAGAACCTGAAGGATATCAACTACTCCATCTCTGAAATCCTCTTCCTTGAGTGATGTAGCAGGAACATTACTCATATCTCCGCCACCAGCAAAAAGAGCTCTTGCAGCATCCTGAGCCTTAGTAGCTTCCTCTTTTCCATGAACAAGGCTTGTAAGCTCGAATGCAAGGATTTCCTTCTTCTCATTGATGCGGGAATCATCCCACTTCTCCATCTCAAGAATCTCTTCGATAGGAATAAATGTGAGCATCTTGATACATTTATCAACGTCAGCATCTCCAACATTTCTCCAGTACTGGTAGAAATCATATGGTGATGTCTTTTCAGGATCAAGCCATACAGCATTTCCTGCAGTCTTACCCATCTTCTTACCCTGAGAATCTGTAAGAAGAGTGATTGTCATTGCGTGTGCATCCTTACCAAGCTTTCTTCTGATAAGCTCTGTACCGCCCAGCATATTGCTCCACTGGTCATCGCCACCAAACTCAAGATTACAGTTGTACTTCTGGAACATGTAATAGAAGTCATAGGACTGCATGATCATGTAGTTAAATTCAAGGAATGAAAGTCCCTTCTCCATACGCTGCTTGTAGCACTCAGCTCTAAGCATGTTATTAACTGAGAAGCAAGCACCAACCTCTCTAAGAAGTTCAATGTAATTAAGGTTCATGAGCCAGTCGGCATTGTTGACCATCATAGCCTTACCTTCACCGAAATCGATGAATTTCTCCATCTGCTTTTTGAAGCACTCTGCGTTGTGATCAATGTCTTCTCTTGTGAGCATCTTTCTCATGTCGGTTCTGCCTGATGGGTCACCGATCATAGTTGTACCGCCACCTATAAGGGCGATTGGCTTGTTACCAGCCATCTGAAGTCTCTTCATAAGAGTAAGAGCCATGAAATGACCTGCTGTAAGAGAATCAGCTGTACAGTCAAAGCCAATATAGAATGTAGCCTTTCCTGTATTAACAAGTTCTCTGATCTGCTCTTCGTCTGTTACCTGGGCAATAAGTCCTCTTGCCTTAAGTTCTTCAAAAATCTGCATATAGCACCTCCAAAATATGATAGTGGTTGCGAAAAGGATACTTCCGCTGCACTAGCTTCGAAAAAACCTCAGCAAGTGCTCTACACCAAAAAGTCCTCCGCAACCTTACGATTGCGAAGGACGAAATAATCGTGTTACCACCTTCATTCGCGCATAATTCGCACCATGCGCCTCAGTAAGTACAGTCTACATAAACTGTAAACGATACTCTTTTGATATAACGGTCAATCCCGTCAAAGCCTACTATTCATGCAACAAAATTCAGCTCTGAAGCTCACGGAGGTATTCATAATTGCTCTTAACATACGCCTCTCACCACCCGGCAATTCTCTGTTGTCAGCCTGCAATTCTTACTTATTCCGATCAAAGCCTTTTCAATATAAACAAATTTTAGTTAACACAGTAAAAAAAGTCAACTACCAAATTAGTATAATACTATTATTTCAGCTCATTCAATTTCAACCCATACAACAGGTCTTATGGCTCCTCCAGGTTTATTAACAGTTTTTTCATCTAATATTATTTCTCCATCCTCAGTAACTATAGGAGCAGTCAGGCTTTTTATTCCCGCTTCCCCTCTTAGCCACCACCAGGAGGATCTATATCCCTTCATATCCCAGTTATTGGCTTTACTTGGGGTATTGATATTAACTCCGTTATAGATGGCCATATCCGTAATGGCAAGTTCTCTTTCCTTATCGTTATCAAATATTTCCAAAGCCTGCGCCGATGACAGAAGACTAATAATATCTCCATCTAGTGGTACTATTAATTCTTTTTCTTTTTTACTGAATATATTCGTAAACTTATTGGAATTAAGAAGTTTTCTTAAATCACACTCTTCCCAGCTTATTTCCACATGCCTTTGGTTATACCAGCTTCCTGCAATACCATATTCAGACAAAAGACAAACTCTGTCATTTTCTTTATAAACAACAACCCATGTCATCCTCTCTTTCCCGATATGGGATTTCTGAGTATCGTAGCGTCCAAATAAAACCGTATCTCCGACTTCAGCGTTATTAATAGCATTCACTTCCGAGATATATTCTTTATTTTGCAAAACGCCTCTAACAATAAATACAATCACACCTGTAAAAACTATTACGCCCAAAATGTAAACAATCTTCTTTTTCCCTGTATTAAAATTCTTTTTTTCAAAAGAAATAATTCTCGGAAGTCTAATGCAGAAACTCTTTTCCCGAACTTTTTTCACAAGGAAATTTATCGGAATTCCTATAATAATGCCGCATATTATGCTGGATATTATAACTATGAAAAATCTTTGCAAATATGTCATACCTTTTTCAACAAGTACGACATTAACCAAATAGCCATGGATCAGAAAAATAGAAAGCGTAAATTTCCCAATAAAAGAAAGCCCCTTATTATGAATAGATATTTTCATATTTAGAAGCATTACAAAGGTCATAAAAACAAGACAGGTACATGACTGCACAATTAGCGTGATCAGCGCATAAATCGTTCCAAGTGGTCTGCTTTCCAGATAATATCCAAAATGATCATTTGCATAAACAGATCCAAACACTAACATAATAAGAGCAATCGATATTACCAAAAGCAGCCCTTTATATTTATTTCTCATAAAGCTCTCAATTTTGTCCCTGAATCTGGCAAAAAAGGCTCCGTAAATAAAGCAAATAGTGGAATTATACCACCACTCACCTCTAAACCAGTGAACCTTTCCGTTTTCCGGATCATGTCCCTGAAGTAAGCTAAAAGAAATCAGACACACCGAAGCCACCGCCAACAAGAAAAGCGCGATATCTCTATTTTTCAAAAGCGAAAACAACAAAAAGAAAGCCAGATAGAGAATGATTATTTCAATCACAAACCATCCATTGCTGTTAATCAGAACTATTCCGGAGATTTCTTTTACGAGCGAAACAAAATCTTTTGTTTTATGGAGTACTAAAATCTCATAAAGGATAATTATGAAATTTGTGATCCAGAAAGGAATTAAAACCGAAGAAAGCCTCTTACATAAAAATAAATCCAGATAATTATTTTTCCTATAAATGCTGGTGATAAGCCCGAATCCGGAAAAGAAAAAGAAAACAGATGTAAATAAGAAGCCAATATAATTAAACAAAGTTATCGGCCCTAAATTATGGCTTCCATAGACTGTTACCTGCTGGGTAACATGATGGATCATAATAGCAATGCAGGCAAAAACCTGAATGCTTTTGGTCTGATCAGCATCAAGAAAACAAGGCGAAAATTCTCCTTTTTTAGAGATTTTCGCCCTGTAGAATGTAAAAGCAAATAATAACAATGGATAAATTAAAAGAATAATCTCATTCATATCAGGTCCAAACCAGTTGTCATTTTATCGATTATACATTAACTATGTTACACATTTATAGTATCACATTGTATTTGCCAATACCATGAACAATATAAATTTTCTTTATTCCACTGTCACATTACCCAGATCACATTTTACCTTGATCGTACCGGCATTTCCTGTCTGAGAAAAATTGCCTTTATAGGAATCAGAACCGATTGAAATATTTCCAAGAGATGCCTCAGCGGTTATAGAAAAGTCTTTTAAATTGCCATCTACATCAATTTCAATATTACCGAGATTAGCCTCAATATCTATATCCTTGCAGTCACATTTCCCAAGATTAATATCACCAAGATTAGCTACAACGTTTATCTTGTCCGCCACAATACTGCTTGCCTTAAGGCTACCAAGGGCGCTGTCTATAGTAATTGTATCAGCACTTAAATTACCAAGACTTACATCACCAAGGCTAAGCGTAATGGCAAAAGAAGTAAGTTTAGTATTAGCAGGAATGAACACTGTCAGATCATTGTCTTCACGAATAGCTTTTCTATTATTTTTATTATCAGGCTGCTTAATAGTTATTGTTTTGGAATTGGTGCTGTATTCAACCTTGGGACAAAGCTTTTCAGATCCGGAATAATCAACTCCAAAAGAGTCCCCTTCCTTAAGCTTAATATCCATCAGTGATCCATCAATTACAATATTCTCAACGTTCTTACCATACTCCTCACTAAAACTTGTGGACTTATCCGTAGAATAAATATATTTAAAAAATCCAAACACAATAGCTCCTATCGTTATCATAGTCAGTATAAAAAGATATATCTTTTTCATGGCAGTTACCTCCTGTCTTCACTAAGGATTCTCTCCAAAGGCTTTCTGATCACACCGGCGATAGGCCAAATAAGCCATGTTGAACCCCAGTTAAAGGTTGTAAAACTTGCAATAAGATAAATGCAAAGAACAGTTTTCCAGTACATAGACATACAGTCTTTAGCAAAATTGCTTACATAATGCTTTCTTTCCTTCTTAACAGGCTCGTAATCACCGGCAATAGTATTTACATCATTAAGTGAAAGGATTTTGGAATAAGCTGCATCCTTGGCTGTGGACATAAGGATAAGCATAACTCCTGCGCCAACGCCTACAAATATAAGCGCAGGTCCAAGTCCCTCTGACAAGAGATTAAGCTGTGAAAAAATACTCTCAAGAATAATAACCGGAATAAAACTAACTATGCAAAGCATGATTCCGATAGTAAGCATGATTCCTTTATTCATCTGGTTATCACTCTTTGCTCTTGCAACAGCCTCTGCGGTAGCTAAATCAATTGTACAAAGTTCATTATCAAGGAACTTCCATTCGCTGCACATAAAGGAAGAAAAAATAATGAAGCCAACACCAATCGCTACGCAAACAAACATAAGAGCTACGCCAATCATGGTTATGCTGACAACACCGAATGTATCTCCCATTGTTCCAAAAAGAATCGGGCCAACAACGGAAACTATACACATCATTACGCCAAAGGCAAGTAAAAATCTTCTACGTGTACTATCAGCAACGAAGTTAATAACCTCTTCAGTAGAAAGCATCCTGCGGGCAGGTTCATCTTCCGTAGCATTTATAACTGTCTGAATTCCAAGGCTCTCAGCCAGTTCATCAAGGTTGCCAAACTCAGAAATAACAATTCCGACTGCCTCATTTTCAGGCTTACCTTCATTTATCAGTTCAGTG
Organism: uncultured Butyrivibrio sp.; assembly: GCF_947169445.1. GTDB lineage: Bacteria > Bacillota > Clostridia > Lachnospirales > Lachnospiraceae > Butyrivibrio. The sequence goes on from NZ_CAMVPU010000037.1 coordinate 26,715, forward strand.
TATTTATCCTCCATCATTGAAAAGAGCTCGTCCTTAGCATTTTTCACCTCAAGAGTATTTGGTAAATTAGCGAACATTGTCTCTAAATAATTTTTAATTGTTTCCATAATCACATATCTCCCTTAATAAATTTCTCAATAACCTCTTTTGTTAAATTCCATTCAGCGCATTTATCCTTGTAATAATCTCTCCCCAACTGAGTGATGCGATAGTACGTGCGCTTCTTACCATTTTCTGCATTCTGGCTATAGGATTCTATATATCCATTTTTCTCCATTCTGGTAAAAGCAGAATATAGCGTGGTCTCTTTGATAATGTATTTATCCTCTGAAAAAGCTCTGATCTTCTTGGATATCTCATATCCATACGAAGGTTCATCCAAGAGGATAAAAAGAATAATCGTGTCATTATATCCCCTAATGACGTCACTGCTGATTTCTATCATCCCATCAATCACTTCCTCTCCTGACTTAAATATTTTCTAACCTTATATGTCTATCGTACTATGTCTATCATACTATGTGTGTCGTAGTATATCTGACGTAGTAAATATACCACGGCTGTCGTAGTAAGTCAACACTAAAAAACGAATATTTTTTTATTTATTCAAAGGAAAAAGCACTTACCTCCCGCAAATGCAGAAAATAAGCGCTTTTTATGCATAATAATGTTATAAAATTGTTAATGATTATTTATCTTTGTTTATCGAAATAAGGCTTGATCGATGATTTTATCACTGCAAGAAGGATCATCATTATAATCGTATCCACAGGAAGCATAACTGCATTAGAAACTATTCTTCCGGGAAGAATTGCAGCGATAGCTTGTCCATAGAGAAGGTTAAGCCAAAGTGTATTAAGGATAAGATTACATACAACCTTAACCGTTAGCTGTGCTGCAATAACTCTCCACCACTTAAGGGGCTTATTGTACAAAAACAGTCCATAAATAACAGCTCCAAGCATCGCAGTAATAGTGAAACCAGGGAAGAAATCACCATCACCTGACAGGAACCATTTCACGATATCCATAGTTCCGCCAAAGATTGCTCCTATCCATGGGCCAAACAAATAGTCAACGACCTGATTAGGAAGTCCCGAAAAACCAATCCTGATATAAGGGCCAAACTTGATAGTAGCCACATATCCAAGGACTACAGCAAGCGCTCCCATCATTCCACAAAAAGTCAGAACTTTGGTTTCTTTCAGACGGCTAACTGATGAGAAGATACTTTTTTTACTAGCAACATTTTCTTGTGACATAAAAACACCTCCTTTGCAGTTTCCTTCAACCACATCAGAGGTGTAAATTCCATATCTTTGATGTAGCAGCGGGATGCGACACCATAACCGCGGGAATCTTCCCTTCGTCCAAATAGCAACTCCCTGTCTATCTGGCACTTAACGCTGTAGTGTCTACTCTGCATTCATATTATTTATTTGACCACATATTACTCTAAAACATAATAAAAAGCAATATGTTAATTACCAATCAAGATTACTACTCTCAATCTTCTTATCACGGATCATAAGGTCATTAAGAGCTTCACCCGGTGCTTTTCCTTCAAAAAGGATTTGATTAACCGCTGTAACAATCGGCATTTCAACGTCATATTTCTCTGCAAGAAGTCTGGCAGCCTTGGCACTATATACGCCCTCAACCACCATCTTTACTTCATCCATGGCTTCCTGCATGGATTTGCCCTGGCCAATAAGTATACCGGCTCTTCGGTTTCTCGAATGCATTGAAGCACAGGTAACAATAAGATCCCCTATTCCGGATAGGCCGCTGAAGGTCTCAAACTTACCACCCATAGCCATGCCAATTCTACCTATCTCAGCAATACCTCTTGTAATAAGTCCGGCCTTTGCATTATCACCAAGTCCATATCCATCGGCAATTCCAGCTGCAAGTGCAATAACATTTTTAAGAGCTGCACCGATTTCTATTCCCAGCATATCAGGGCTTATATACACTCTGAAACAGTTGCTCATGAATACATTCTGAATTAATCTTGCAGTATCCTTATCAAAGGCTCCCACTACAATAGATGTGGGCATTCCCTTTCCAACTTCCTCAGCATGGGAAGGTCCTGACAATACACAAACCTGGCTACCGGGGATTTCGTCAAGAATTACATCAGACATAACCATAAGTGTGGATTCTTCTATACCCTTGGTGCAGTTGACAATAATCTGCTGATGTTCCTCGCTGTTTTCTATAAAAGGAGCCATCTTTTTTACTGTTTCTCTCATATGAGAAGATGGAACCACAAGAACAATTATATCTTTGCCCTTTACTGCCTCTTCCATATCCGAAGTAAACTTAACGGAAGAATCAAGAATAACTCCGGGAAGCTTATCTTCATTCCCATGATAAGCTCTTAACTTCTGAACAGTCTCTTCTCTTCGGGACCACACGATAACATTGTGACCATTATTACTAAGCAGGTAAGCAAGAGCTATTCCCCAGCTTCCCGCGCCAATAATGCCTATGTCTTTACCCAAAATAGTTTCTCCTATTCTTAGTCAATCTTATTCTTTTTGAAAATATATGTCTTTCTCTCCTGCCCAGCAAGAAGCTTTTTAATATTACCTCTGTGCTGATAGAAAGCAAGAGCAGTAAGTATTGCTACTAAAATGTATACTTCGATAAGAGCGCCCTGAGGCAGCATTCCAAACAATCCCATCTGGCCGTAAACAATAGTCATAATAAGAAGCGCTGTATAGTAGAAAAGGCTACAGATAGAAACTATATGAAAAAGATTAAAAGGAACAAAAAATGAAACTACACCCATAAGTATAAAGAGCCAGTTAAATGCAATTCCAAGATATATTGTATATCCGGCTGTACAGGCAATTCCCTTTCCGCCTTTAAACTTCAGAGTAAATGGAAAATCATGTCCCAAAACAGCTCCGGCAGCTGTATAAGTCATAAATAAAACTTTGTAATCAGGATTACTTTTTCCAAAAAGAAGGTATGTAACAAAAATTGCAGCCATACACTTAAGGATATCGCCAAGAAGAACTATTCCTCCCGCCTTAGGTCCCAATACTCTTAGTGTATTGGTAGTTCCGGCATTACCACTACCAACCTTCCTGATATCTACTCCCTTAAGTCTTCCATAAAAAACTGCAGTCTGTATCATTCCAAAGAAATAGCCAACTACGATACAAACAATTCTGGCCACAAGTAAATTATTCAGCCCCATTTCTTTATTTTCCCTCTTTTCTCTCCCTAATGATAAATCTAAGCGGAGTCCCCTTAAATCCAAAGGCTTCTCTGATCTGATTTTCAATATATCTTGTATAGCTAAAATGCATCAGCTTCTTGTCATTAACAAAAATGACAAATGTAGGCGGCTTAACCGACGCCTGCGTGATGTAAAAGAGCTTAAGTATCTTACCCTTGTCACTCGGCGGCTGCTGCATAACTACAGCCTGAGTCATAATCTCATTAAGAACACCCGTTGCTACTCTCATTGCATGGTTCTCAGCAACCATATCGATCATGTCGTAGAGTTTAACAAGTCTCTGCCCTGTCTCAGCAGAAATAAAGATAATCTCGGCATAATTCATAAATGAAAGAGTATCTCTGATATCCTTGGTAAACTCTTTTACTGAGTGATTATCTTTTTCAATAAGATCCCATTTATTGACTGCTATAATAACCGCTTTGCCGCTTTCATGCGCAATTCCGGCAATCTTGGCATCCTGCTCTGTAACGCCTTCCTCGGCATTTATAACAAGAATGGCGATATCAGCTCTTTCAACAGCACCAACTGTTCTCACTATCATGTAGTGCTCAAGCTCATCCTTGACCTTGTTCTTCCTGCGAAGACCGGCAGTATCAATAAATGTATATTTCCTGCCATTATACTTAACCTGAGTATCAATGGCATCTCTGGTGGTTCCGGCAATGTCTGAAACAATAAGTCTGTTCTCACCGATCAGCTTATTGATGATAGATGACTTACCAACATTAGGCTTACCAATAATAGCAATCTTGGTGCTGTCATCCTCTTCTTCATTAGTTGAATCCTTGTTAAAGTGACTGACAACTTCTTCCAAAAGATCTCCGATTCCCTGCTTGTTAACTGCAGAAATAGGGAACGGATCGCCAATTCCAAGGTTATAGAATTCGTAAACATCCAGTGAATCCCTGTTAAAATTGTCAACCTTATTAACGCAAAGAACTATAGGCTTACCGGATTTCCTAAGCATATCAGCGACCTTGGAATCTGAATCTGTAAGTCCCTGCTTAACATCAACCATAAAGATGATAACATCTGCAGTGTCAATAGCAATCTGGGCCTGATCTCTCATCTGAGCAAGGATAATATCCTTGGAATCAGGCTCAATACCACCGGTATCGATCAGTGTAAAGCTGTGATTAAGCCACTCCACATCCTGATAAATTCTGTCTCTTGTTACGCCCGGAGTATCCTGCACAATGGCAATCCTGCTTCCGGCAAGTGCGTTAAATAATGTTGATTTTCCTACGTTTGGTCTTCCAACCACCGCTACAATGTTTCTTTTACTCATATGTATCCTTTTTCAAAATATATAAACTACAACAGTTAATCAAAAAGCTCTTCCACAGGAATGTCAAAAAGAAGTGACACAAGGAAATGACCATCACACTTGGCAATTCCCACAGGAACATTAAGTTCTCTTTCTATATCACCGATTCTGACATCATCTAATAAATAGTCTTCACCGCTTCGAAGAAGGTTCTCCGGCAAATACAAAGTCTCCCCTAAATCCTTGCCCTTAAGCTGGCCTATTATATCCTGTCCAGTCAAAAGACCTGAAACAGTAATCCTCTCACCAAAAAACTCATTGATTATCTCATAAACTGTAACCTTAAGTCCAGGGCAAACACTCATGGCCTTATCAGCAAGTTCTTTTATACTAGGATAAACCAGTTTACCGGTAGCTATTGAAATTGTTCTGTTAAGCGCCTGAACATGCTCTTTATGGCCACTCATTACGGCTTCAAAGGCTTCTTCATACTCATTAATGAGAAGTCTCATCATGCCTACGCCGTTTTCAAGCTGAATGTAGCCATCATAGCGCTCTTCCTCCGGAAAATCTCTTCCGGCAAGGAAATACCATTCATCTGAGGCATGTATAAAATGAATTCCGTGCTCGGCATAAATCTTCTTCTGCCAGCTCTCAATCTCATCAATAACCTTCGCGGCATCTTCGCTAGTAAAGGGTTCTAGCGGATACAGTCCATCTCTAAATTTGGACAATCCCACAGGAACAACAGATACACTTTGAAGATTAGGAATATATTTAGTCAGATCCGTTATAGATCTTGTAAGCTCAGCTCCATCATTAACTCCCTTACAAAGAACAATCTGACCATTGATCTCAATACCTGTCCCGGGAGCACACAGTCTGTCTACCTTCTTAAGAGCTTCTCCAGCAAAGCGGTTTCCCAGCATTTTGCATCTCAGCTCCGGATTAGTAGTCTGAAAAGATATATTAATCGGTGACAGATGATATTTCAAGATTCTATCTATATCTTTATCCGACATATTGGTAAGCGTTACATAATTACCCTGCAAAAAGGAAAGTCTTGAATCATCATCCTTAAAATACAGAGTCTTCCTCATGCCCTTAGGCATCTGGTCTATAAAGCAAAAAATACATTTATTGCTGCAGGATCTGTAATCGTCCATAAGACCATTCTCAAATTCAATGCCAAGGTCTTCATCGATATCCTTATCAATGTCCAAAAGCCACTCTTCTCCATCAGACTTCCTGATAAGAACGTCAAGATGTTCATCCTGAACCAGGTACTGATAATCGAAAACATCTTCAAGCTCTTCATCATTAATTTTCAGAAGAATATCGCCCTTTTCTATATTAAGTTCTTCAGCAATGCTGCCTTCTTCCACACTGCCTATTAAGTGTCCATTATATTTTTTCATAAGCTTCATTATACATGAAATTTCTTGACGTGTCAGTAAATATGATGATATAAAAAGAAATAGGTATGCGATGATATATAATTACCTAAACTATTATCGTATGTCCATCATAAATCTTTAAATATATTAGAAGAGGTAAATTATGCCAGATTTTCATAAGCTAGAGGGCACTATTCCGGTAGCTCCTCTTAATCTCATTGTCATGGAATCAGCCAGGGAACTTGGAAACAGCGTAGATAAATATATTTCACAGTTCAGACATGAGCTTTATAAAATGCCTGAGAACGATCCAGCTTTTCATGGATACGTCAAGGACAGTTATCAGATAGGCATTGGCCTTGATAGATTTGGCAGCGGTGAAGCTAAAGCTACCATTAACGAAAGTGTACGTGGTAATGACGTTTATATCTTAACCGACGTCTGCAATTACAGCATCACTTACAAAATGTATAATTACGTTAATCATAAATCTCCTGATGATCACTATCAGGATCTTAAGCGTGTTATTGGCGCCATAACAGGTAAGGCCAAGAGAATCAATGTTATCATGCCCTTCCTGTACGAAGGAAGACAGCATAAAAGAAATGGCATGGAATCTCTTGATGCAGCTCAGATGTTTAAAGAACTGCATGATATGGGCATTTCCAATTTCATAACCTTTGATGCCCACGATCCTAGAATCTCAAATGCTAAGCCTCTTGGTGGATTCGACAATTTCCTTGCATCCTACCAGTTTATGAAGGCTCTTTTATCTCATATTGATGACCTAATCGTTGACAAGGATCACCTTACTGTTATTTCACCTGATGAAGGTGCTTTGGACAGAGCTGTATATTTTGCCAACGTTATCGGTGCAGACACAGGTATGTTCTACAAGAGACGTGATTATGCTCATGTTGTTAACGGAACTAACCCTATTGTTGCTCATGAATTCCTTGGTTCAGATATTCAGGGCCGAGATGTAATCATCATAGACGATATGATCTCATCAGGTTCCAGTATGATAGATACAGCCAAGCAGCTTAAGAACATGGGAGCAAAAAGAGTATTCATCTGCACCACCTTCGGTCTTTTCACAGACGGAATGAAGAAGTTCGATGAAGGCTATGAAAAAGGTTATTTCGATGCTGTAATTACTACAAATCTCACATATATGAACGAAGAAGTAACATCAAGGGAATATATCTTTATTGCCGACATGGGCAAGTTCCTTGCTACTATCATCGATTTCTTAAATCATGATGCTTCAATGTCTACAGTTAATATGCCTACTGAGAAGATTCATGAAATCGTAGGTAAATATAATTCAGGCTGCAAGACACCTACAGAATTATTTGACTAAAAAAAGCTAAAAGCTATGGGAATCAACCTCTCCCATAGCTTTTTCATTTATATCCATATCTCATAAATAAGTATTAAACGATGCTATATGCATGCTTCCTGCTCTAATGCGTCAAATGTAATGATTGCCTTAAAAAGGTCACCTTCAACCTTTATTTCAAATTCTCCCCCCATCAAAGTGGTAAGATTCTTGGCAATAGAAAGCCCAAGTCCGCTTCCTTCCGAAGTTCTCGCCTCATCTCCTCTTATAAATCTCTCAGTAAGATCCTCACCGGATAATTTTAACAAAGTAGCTGAAATATTTTTTATCGATAATCTCACCTTTCTTTTCCCATCCACAACTATATACCTGATTTCAAGATATACATAGGTATTAGAAAGTGCATATTTGCATATATTAGTAAAAAGATTTTCAATAACTCTCCAAAGATGCCTTGGATCCGCACAAATAAACATATGCTTTTCCTGGAATCTGGTCGTTACCTTGAGATCCGCTTCTCCAAATCTGTCATACATCTCGCCAATTGTTTGATCGATCATCAAAGCCATATCTATTTTTATATTATTTATTGAGACATTACCGGAACTTATCTTGGAAGCCTCCACCAGGTCTTCTGTAAGCTTTTTTAGTTTCAAAGCCTTGGCATCCAAAACAGCTACGTATTTCCTCACATCTGGATTATCTATGTTTTCTCTTTTTATAAGATCAATATAATTTATGATGGAAGTAAGAGGCGTTTTCAGATCATGGGATACATTAGTGATAAGCTTGGCCTTCATTTTTTCATCTTTAATGCTCTTTTCCACCGCCTTATCTATGCTTCTGCCTATCGAATTTACTGCCCTTGCAAGATAAATATTATCACCATGAAAGCCTTTATCATCAACTTTTGCCTTAACATCGCCGTTTTTGATGAGTTCAATAACTTCAAGTATCTTGTTTCTGTCAGAAAACTGCTTATTAAGGTAAAGGCCGATTAATAAATCTACGATAAGTGCCAGAAAAATCCCAATATCATCAATACTAAAAAGTAGGAAATTAAGCAGAATAAAAAGAATATATGAAATCCACGAACGTTTAGATTTCTTAGAACTATCCGTAAGTTCTAAGATGAGTTTTTGTGAATATCTTGAAAAAGAAAAAAGAGCTTTAGATAAAAGATATTTTCTTCTTATGTACATGGCAGAGCCTCATCTTCTATCTTGTAGCCAACGCCCCAGACCACCTTAAGGAATTTAGGGTCCTTGGGATTAACTTCTATCTTTTCCCGTATATGTCTGATGTGAACAGCTATTGTGTTATCGCATCTTGCCAGCTCCTCATTCCAGATGTTTTCATAAATCTGATCTATAGAGTAAACCTTGCCCTTATTCTTCATTAGGAGATACAGAATATTGTATTCGATTCGGGTAAGCTTGATATTCTCACCATACACAAAACATTCCTTGGAGTTATCATCAATTACCAGCCCGCCCGAAGAATATATATTCTCGTTATCAGTCTCACAACCAAGAGACATATATCTTCTAAGACCTGACTTTATTCTTGCAACAAGTTCAAGTGGATTAAAGGGCTTAGTCATATAATCATCAGCTCCCACATTAAGTCCCAAGATTTTATCAGAATCCTCAGACTTGGCAGATAAGAAAATAACCGGAATAGCTGAGAATTTGCGAAGCTCCTTAACCAGCCTGTAGCCATCCATATCCGGCATCATGATATCCAGAACAGCCAGATGGATTCTGTCATTTCTAAGTATTTCAAGTGCAGAAAAGCCATCGTAGGCCTTTAAAACATTAAAACCTTCTTCCTCCAGATATATTTCAATAGAATTCAGAATTTCTTTGTCATCATCACAGATAAGTATATTTTCCATTCGTACACCTTTTATTCATTCAAACACAAAAAAGCTGCAAGATTTCCTCTTTTTTCACCATGAACACGATGAGAAAAAAGTAAATCACTGTTACATTTAGTGCAGACATCCGTAATCAAAATGTTTTCATCCTTAACGCCGCACTTAAGAAGAGAAAGTCTTATGGCATTCCATAAAAACAATCTGTATTTACCGCCTGGATATGGAATCAAAATGCCATACTCAGAAAGCTCGTCCTCTGTAAAGGCTTTGGCAAACTCATTTGCCACATCTTCCCCAATTTCATAACAGTCACCACAGATTGATGGCCCGATGGCACATATGCAGTCCTTTGGGTTTGTACCATAGTTTTCAGCCATTTTAATCAGAGTCTCTTTTGCTATATTTCCCCTAGTACCCTTCCAGCCTGAATGAGACAAGCCTATAGCCTTATTTACAGGGTCAATAAAATATATCGGCGGGCAATCCGCATGAAAAGTAGACAATATTATCCCTGGGACATTAGATATAAGTCCGTCAATATCCATGTAGTCTCTTGGTCTTCCGGGACCTTTCCCTCTGTCTTCTTCTGTAACAACCCTGATATTGGTTGTATGAGTCTGAAAGGTTGAAACAAAATCATCCAGTATATGACCGTGTCCCAAAACATCAGAAATACGTTTATAATTCTCATCAACTGCTACTTTATCATCACCACGGGTATAACTTAGATTCATGGTGCTAAATTCGTTCCTGCTGACACCACCCAGTCTTGTACTGAACAGATGGCTCACAATTCCTAGTTCCTCAATTCTTGGAAAAACAAAGTAGTATACTCCGTCTTTTTGTCTCAATTCAATTGTTTGCTTTTTTCCAGTTCTAACTATATTCACCAAATTCATGCCTTTATCGTCTCCCAAAAGAAATTTATGTGGTAAATCCTTATAACTATAATATAAAAACAATCATATATACTCAAACGCATTCTTATGCCATTTAACCGACGCCATTCCATCAATGTCAGTTATAGCAATTACATCATATCTTATTGGAACATCCTGGGATTTATATGTGGAATAAAGATAAAACTTAGATATTTTACAGATTTGTTTCTGTTTAGAAATTGTGACAGCAGCCTCCGGTTCACCGAACCTTTTGCTCTTCCTGTATTTAACCTCAATAAAGCATAAATACCTGCCATCCCGGGCAATAATATCAATATCACCGCGAAAGGCTCTGTAGTCCCTTTTCAGGACATATGCTCCATTTGCCATAAGGAAGTTGCAGGCCAATGTCTCATAGTATTCTCCGACCTGTCGTTTGTTCATAATAATCCTTATTCAAAAAACTAGAGGCAATAATATCACAAAAGAATTTATTTGTCTATTATTATTTTTTCTTTTCCTTTGCCTTGATCTTATCAGTGAATTGTAATACTAACTTCCACCCCTCTTAAGGCAAACATGGAAGTTACTAA
>NZ_CAMVPU010000038.1 GCF_947169445.1 uncultured Butyrivibrio sp.
GTTACTATCTTAACAACTTCGGCAAGCAGTTTCAGAGAGGAACATAATTACCTGGGAAAAAAGCGTGGAGGAATGCGGCTGTTTGGATGCTGAGGAGTTGGATGAGATACGTATGAATGGATTGAAAAACTGAAAATGGAGTATGAAAAATGAAAGCAATTCTGACAAGTGCTCTTGGTGGGCAGATAAAAATAGATGGTAAGAAAGTTCCGGATAAACTGCTGGAAACTAATGGGCAGTTAATGACAATAAAGTCCTTTTGGAAAGCGGATTCCAAAGTGATGATTATCTGTGGTGCGCCTGAGGATTATGAAAAAAATGACAGCATATTATTTTGCCTAAGCGAAGCTTTCCCTTTGAGCGATCTCAGTGCTTCGGAAGTTATGATGTGTGATGAAAGAAACAAAGAGATTATAGAGCGTCTTCCTGAGATGGATGTGGTAATTCTGGCAGGAGGTCATGTACCGACGCAAAACACTTTCTTTAAAACAATAAGCCTAAAAGAAAAATTGCAGGGATGGAATGGAATTCTTATTGCCTGGAGTGCAGGAGCCATGAACTGTGCAGAAACTGTTTATGCAGGGCCGGAGCTTCCGGGAGAGGCAATTGATCCTGGTTTTCAAAGATGGATCAGTGGTCTTGGAATAACAAAAACCAATATTTTTCCTCATTTTGAGGCACTGAGGGATGAAATCCTTGACGGATTGAGACTGATAGAGGATATTACCTATGCCGACAGCATGGGACACGAGATAATTGCTTTGAATAATGGAAGTTTCATTGTTATAGACAATGGAACAGAGATACTTTATGGGGAAGCGTACAGTATCAAGAATGGAGAGCAGAGACAAATTTGCACAGATGATAAATGGATACAGTTATAAACTGTTTTGTAGAACAGTCAAAAGAAATACTAAAGGATAATCTGGTTGGAGTATATCTACATAGTTCTGCTGTCATGGGGTGTTATAATCCGGCAAAGAGTGACATATGTGTCATAGGGCAAAGCAGATTATCTTCCAAGAGGTAAAATGTTTTATTCTAAAAGAATTAAATAGAACATAAGTAACAGACCTTGAAAAGGACTAACGAGGCTCCTTTCCAAGGTCTGTTCTTTTAGCTTATGCCTGCTATTTTGTTTGCGTATGCGATTAACCGTTTTCTCGTTTCGGTTTCCGGATTTTGGCATAATTTGATGATTTCGAATAGTTCTGGATCTGATGCTCTTGATATGGTATAGGATATGGGGCTGGAATCATCGGTAAGGTTCATCAGGTATTCTTTGGAAGTATCCAAAACCTGAGCAATTACTTCTAAAGTCTGTATAGAAGGTGTTCTGGCACCTGATTCGTACCTCAGATAAGCAGGTTGAGAGAGTTGCATTTTTTTGGCTGCTTCCATCTTGCTGATTCCAAGTTTTTCTCTGCACTCTTTTAATCTGTTTATATTTAGTGAAATACTCATACTTTCTGAAAACTCCTTCGAAAACAGTATTTGATTTCGGTGCTATCTGTTGATTATACCATTGGAATATGATACCATCAACACATACCAATGGTATACCAAAGAATAAATTTTGATACCAAAGCAAATCCTCTGACATTGGAGGGGTGAAGGTTTTGCTGGGGCGGATGAGGAGGAAACAAACGATGGCACCGAATATAAAAGATATGGAGAACAGACTGAACACATTGTATTGGACTGATTCTAAAAAGTACATGGAATTATTGGATGTGATAAAAGGGATGGGGTTTAAAGTCTATCGAAATCCTCAGGGAAAGCATAGAGTGCAGATGGATATGAGCAATGCCTTTGGCGGTATATTCAAGAATTTTTTTTAGTGCAGATATAGCAGCATTGGGGCTGTCGCACTAATTAGTGTGGCAGCCTTTCCTTGGGGCCAGGCTGTCTATGAAATGTCTGCAAAACACAAAAACCGAGCTTCGAAAAGCCCGGCATTTGCTGTAAAATTAGTTTATGAAACTAAACAAAATCTTACAAGGAGATTATACAGGGTGAGGAGGAACTGGTCCGATGGCGTCAGGCTCTTATAAAGTATCTGCCAAAGGAATGGTCAGAAGGGCTCAGACAGGACATCTTCAACAACATGGCCAGAGGCTATGCAGGGGATCCAGCCTATGACTTATATGTCCAAGCTCGTGGCTTGGATCCACAGCAATCCTGGGAGCATGCGGAATATATGCAACGCCTTGCTGATGGAACCGATGAAACGAGCATCACATATCTGTAACTATTAACAACAGTATGTCTGCAACAACACTTTCCTGTGCCCAAATGGGCATGGGAATGGCAGATGCAATAGCGGTCATACCATTTATGGTATATATTCTCCTTGGCGCAGTGTCCAAGGAATGGGGGCTGGTTAAAGAGAGCTTTTTAAAGGAACTGAATGGGGGAGTATTTAAAGTTTTTTTCTCATTTATCATGTTCAACAACTTATATGATGTGGATTCCGGCAAGCTATTTGTGAACATCTTAAAGAACCCGCTCATCATCGGCGCAATCGCGGGTGTGCTCTTTAATCTGCTTCCTGTGACAATGCCTGATTGCATGGTGCTTCCTATTTCTGAGCTATGCAACATGGCAACTCCACTATCCCAACCCCACTCTCACCCACAGTAAGGTAGAAAATCATTATGACAGTACTAACTAACTTCTCAGAGTATTTTAAAACAATAGCCTTTGAGCCCAGTATGCTGATCCAGAACATTGCAACAACCCTTGCGATCATCATACTTTTTAGCAGGTTCAAAAATGACAGCGCAACGATAAGGAAGTACCTCATCCATTTTGCGCTTATTTTTGTGAGTCTGGTTTTGCTAAATGGTATTTGGCAGGCATTGTTTCAAGCGTCGGGAAGTTATTTTTTGTCCCATTTTATAATAATTTCGGTTTATATATGGAGATTGGGGTATGGGAAGAGTCTTCCGGCGATTGTTACGGGAACCATATTTTATGCGGTCGAGATGTGTATGATAAGTTTGGCATCTGCTATTCCAAATGCTCTTAATGGGAATATAAAACAGGTTGTTGATACAATTCTTAGAAATTCAGTTGTCATTTTTATACTTCTTGTAGCTATCTATTTCCGGAGATTCAGCATTTTGAAATTCAGGAATGTTTCCGTGATCACTTCAGCGTATTCGGTGCTTGCGGCGGTGACTACAGTGATACTGTGCGTATATTACAATATTGAGTGCTCCGAGATAGACATTCTGGGGAACAGCTTTGCGCTGTTGTCTTTCTTTGTTATCCTTGTTCTTGACCTTGTTTCCTATTATCTGTGCTATAGTAATTGTAAATATCAGGATACGGAAAAACAGCTCCTTATCGAGAACACTGCGTATAAGACCTTCAAGGACATGAAGTCGCTTAATGAGCAGAATCTTGAAGATATGCGTATTGTAAGGCACGATATCAAAAATCATCTGTCCTATACGAGCCTTCTTCTTTCTGAGAACAGGTATGACGAGGCGAGGGAGTATCTCAGTAATATCGCGTTAAAAGGCGCTGCCGTTCTGCAGAATATCGACTGTGGCAATGAGGTTATAAGTTCGGTTCTTAATCTTGAAGCAGCCAAGGCCAGGAGCGAGGGCGTTGAGATGGACTATCGTGTCATAGTGGAGCCGCAGGTTGCGATAGATGAATCGGATCTGGTCACTCTTTTGACGAATCTGATTGATAATGCGATCGAGGCAGCGACCAAGAACGTTCGCACCAGCAAGGAGATTGATATCGGAATAAGGCAACAGGACAGCGAGCTGTACATTGCGATAGTCAACAGTATAGACGATGCTTCTGATAAAAAGAGAGCTCTTTCGCTTAAGACGACCAAAAAGGACGCCAGATTCCACGGCTATGGTCACAAGATAGTCGATGGCATTGTGGGAAGATATGATGGCGCCATTTTGAGGCACATTGATGGCGACAAGTATATTGTAGATGTGGTACTAAATCTGGGAGATAGTATAAATGGTTAGATATAGGATTGCTATTTGCGATGATTCGCAGATAGCTGTAGATACTGTAAAAAGTGCGGTGACGAGTATTTTCAGTCAGCATGAGCTTATGACGGACATCAGTACCTTTACTGATCCAAACGCTTTTGCGGACTTTTGCTCAGAAAATCACGTGGATCTGGCGCTTCTTGACATTGAGATGCCGGATATTGACGGAATCAGGCTTGGCAAACTACTTCGCAAGCAAAATGATGATACCGAGATTATCTACATCTCCAACAGGGAGGATAAGGTTTTTCAGGCGCTCACGGTTCATCCCTTCGGTTTTGTGCGCAAGAACCATTTCCTCAAGGATATCGAGAGCACGATTAATTCCTACATTGAGCAGGTTTTTAAGCGTGAATCGGCAAAAGAGATAATTGTTGTCAGCGAGGGCGGCACCAGGAGCGTGACCGTCAATACCATCATGTACTTTGAGGGAAGCGGAGCCTATCAGCAGATGCACCTCATAGGGGAAAAACCGGTCAGGATCACCAGCAGGATGAAGAATCTCGAGGACGAGCTTGCAGGAGAGGGCTTTATCCGTATCCACAAGGGATATCTGGTGAGCTGCGCTTTCATCAAGTCGATAAAAACAGGCGTTGTCGTCATGAAAAACAACGAAGAACTGCCAATCAGCAGGGGAAAGACCCAGAGTATCAAGGAGCAGTATCTCGCTTACGGAAGAGAAAACGGTATGATGCTTTTCTGATTTCTTTTTACCCGAAAAGTGCAGTTCGTGAAAAAAATTATACCGTTCGTGTATAGAGACATTCAAATTATTCATTTAAATAGCAGTTCGTGCAAAACCTCTTGGACTTATCCGAGAGGTTTTTTATTATGTAGCACAAGAACGGCAAACGAAAATATGCCAAATATGATTTCAAACTTTAGGAGGAATTTTGATGAAAGGAAATATTGAAGTCAAAGGTGCAGACCGTGGGAAGTACAATATGCTTCGAATCGGAGCAGTTGTTCTTTCACTTGTAACGGTCGCACTGGTAATCTTACAGCTCTTTATGCCTGCGCTTAACGTGGGCGAGCAGACAGGAAGCGGATTTGCGATCAATACATACTCAGGTATTGATGTTGCATTCATCTGCTGGCCTGCATTTATTCTTGGAGGTGAGCTGATCGGACCAAACGCAGTTCTTATCGCAGGAATCGTGCTCAGCATCATCTTAGGACTCGTTCTTGGCCTTATGCTTATCAAGGCTCATCCTGCAAAGGCAAAGATCTACAGCACAATACTCGCAGTTATTTTTGCATATTTTGCGATCACATGGCTTAATCTTGGAAGCCTCGTTCTCAACACTGCTTATGATAAGTTCATGGAACTTGTTCACTACGCAAAAGAGAACGGAATGTACGGTATAAACGCATATGCGGTGATCACAAGCATCGTAGCTCTCCTTGCAGCAGCTTGTAACGCAGCATTCGCTTATATTTCTTTTGGAGTTGCAAAGACAGTGCCTTTAGATGAAAAAGAAAAGAAGGCAATGACAACAAAGAAGGCTACACTCATCTTTGCTCCTGTTATCGCAGTTGTGCTTGTACTTGTAACAACAGCAACAACTCTTATGAACTACTACTCAGGAGTTATGGATAACTTTTTTGGACAGGGCAAGATCAAGTCATCAGGCACTGATGTAAGCTCTGAGTACTACGATGGACTTCTTGACGAAGTAAATTACAGCACAAAAGAGGCTTCAAAGAAGTTTGCTGAAAACGCAAACAGGACAATCGTTGAAGAGGGTATAGCACTTCTTAAAAACGAAGGAAATACACTTCCTCTTAGCGGAAACGCAAACATCACACTTCTCGGCGCAAACATGAACCTTGCTGAAGGTCTTACAGCCGCAGGCTTTAACGTACTTGACAGTACAACAGAGGCTACAGCTTCAGGACTTATCGAGACCGGTTTTAAGGGAAAGAGTTCCTACAGCTCAAATTCCGACGCAGCGATCGTAACAATCTACAGAAGCTACGGCGAGGGAAATGATGCCAAGACAGTGGCTGCTGACGGCGTGAGAACAGAGCTTTCACTCTCTGAGGCTGAGCTCGAGCTTCTTGATAACGCCTGCAAGTCTTTTGACAAGGTAATCGTGCTCATGGCAACTTCAAATGTCATGGAGTGCTCATATCTCACAGCGGGCAAAAACTATGTTGATCCATATTTCAACACAGACAAAACCTATGATTTCAGCCATATCAAGGGCGCATTCTGGATCTCATCAAGAATCGGCGGAAACGGTGCGGAAGCTTTGGCTGAGATTCTGAACGGTTCAGTAAATCCATCAGGTCACCTTGTTGATACTTATGTAAAAGACCTTACAAAAGATCCTACTTATGTTAACTACGGCGACTTTACTTATACAAACGGCGATCTTGGACAGAGCGGCTACAGATGCAATCCTACAACACCTGCCGAAGGGTACACAAAGACCAGCTTTGTTGATTATGAGGAGGGTATCTACTCAGGCTACCGCTACTATGAGACTGCTGCATACGAGGCATCTGCTGGTAATTATGAGGGATTTGATTACGAAGATACTGTAGTTTATCCGTTTGGCTACGGCCTTTCATACACAACATTTGATATGGAATACGACTCAGAGCCTGTATTCGATGAAGCCACAAATTCTTTTACCTTTCCTGTTAAGGTTACTAATACAGGAAGCGTAAGCGGCAAGCAGGTTGCACAGATCTATCTGAGTGCTCCTTACACAAAGGGCGGAATTGAGAAGTCACATGTAGTTCTCGTGGGTTATGGAAAGACATCTGTTCTTGAGCCGGGTGCTTCAGAAGTACTTAATATCACAATTGACAGAGATTACATCTGCTCTTATGACTACAAGGATGCAAAGTGCTACGTTCTCGATGCCGGCGATTACAACTTCATTCTTTCCGAGAATGCACACAGCTGGGCTGATAACGATACATCAAAGGTTTGGACATATTCTTTATCCGAGAAGATCGTCTATGACGAGAACAACAAGAGAAGCTCTGATTTTGTAGCAGCTGTCAACCAGCTTGATGAGGTTACAAACTGGAAGTTTAAAGACAACGCACAGACAGGCACAGGCTATAGCGTGAACTTCAGCAGAAGCGATTTTGCAGGCACATATCCTACAGCTCCTGAGGGCGGCGATCTGACAGCTCAGGACAGAGTGCTTCAGGGCAGAAAAAAATTTAACACAGAGGATGTAGATACTTACATTGAAGATATCGTTATTACCGACTCAACAATGACATCCTACACACTCGCTGATATGCGTGGTGTTGACTACAATGACGAGAAATGGGAGCAGTTCATCGAGCAGCTTTCAGAGGACAAGCTTATCGAGATGTTCTCAAACGGTAACTGGCAGGAGGTTGCCGACACAGATAACGGCGTTCCGAGATCAGTTGACCTTGACGGACCTCAGGGACTTACAGCTCAGGCTCTTGGAACACAGGATTGCCAGGTATATCAGGTTAATATCATGATCGGCGGCACCTGGAACACAGATATGGCAGCTCTCATGGGAACTTCAATCGCCAATGAGATGATGGCATACGGCTGGACAGGCTGGTATGGTCCCGGAATGAACATCCACAGAAGCCCATTTGGCGGAAGAGCATGCGAGTACTACAGTGAAGACCCAATCCTTTCAGGAACAATGGGCGCTGCAGAGGTAGCAGCTTGCGCAGAGGGCGGAGTTATCTGCTTTAACAAGCATTATGCATTCAACAACCAGGAAGTAAACAGACAGGGTAATATCTGCACATGGCTCAACGAGCAGGCTGCAAGAGAAGTATACCTTCGCGGCTGGGAATACTACGTAAAAGAGTGCAAGATGCAGGTTCAGTACTACGAGACAGACGAGTCCGGCAACATCGTCAAGGCTACTAAGGAAATGCCCGGTGCAAACGGCGTAATGACTTCCTATAACCTTGTGGGCGCTGACTGGACAGCTGCCAGCACAGAGACAACTGTAAATATCCTCAGAAAAGAGTGGAACTTTACAGGAACATCACTTACAGACGCTATCAACAATGCGACAGAGTATATGGATCCTACACAGGCTCTTTATTCAGGAGCAAGTGATATCGCACTTTCACAGGTATCACTTGGTGACACTGACAACGACCTTGCACTCAAGAACCTTCAGATGGCTGCTAAAAAAGTGCTTTACAACAAGGCAAACAGTAACGTGCTTCAGCTGAACGGTCTTTTACCAGGAGCAAATATCAGCTATGGTCTTGCTCCTTGGAAGAAGGGACTTATCGCAGCATGGGTGCTCACAGCAGCACTGTTCGCAGCAGGTCTTTGCTGGGTACTTAACGTAAAGAAAAACGAGAAGAAAGCAGCTGTAAAGGCTTAAGTGGTAGGAGGAAGATAAAAATGCGCAGATTTTTTAAGAATATCGTATCTATGAGCATTGGATGTATTGCTGCCATGGCGGTTTTGACCGGCTGCGGAAAGCTTACCTCAGATACGATCACAGTAAAAGAAAACGGTGACTATGCCTTTGCTGCAATTGGAGAATCGGATTACTATGTAGTCCGTTTCTTCAAGGAAGAGGACGTAAATGCAGATGGCACCATAAAAGAGGATGTAAGGCCTGTCCTTAAGCAGACGCTTCAGGCAGCTGCCGGAACATCAGGAAATTTTAAAAAGATATCCAAGCTTGCGTTTGGTTCATATTATCCGACAATCTACGGTCTCAACATGGACAAATCCACAACAGAGACTGTAGTGGGAGATAAGCTTGTAATCGGCGGAACTCTTTCAGCACCTCAGATCGTTGTTCAGAACGACTATGGCAAGATCAAGGTTGCGATCACAGATAAGTCTTTTGACGAGTTCTATTTTAACAAAGAGGCGCTCTACAGCTTTACAGTTCAGGTTTTTGATAACGAGAAATGCTCCGGAAGCCCTGTAGCAGAGCAGGTTTTCGGCCAGGATGCTGAGTATATCGCACCTACAAACTCAAGCAAGGCTGTCTGGATCAGAAATCAGTATACAGAAGTTGAGGTTGCTGACGGCAACTATTATGTACGAGTTAAGGCTAATGGATCAGCTGAAGCGCATGTAAAAGACAGCGCTTGGACTGAGGCAGTTGCAGTTACATCCAATTCTGCCGAGACCGAGGCCAAGTATGTTACAGGTACTTTCGATCCAAAGGCAGGCTCCTGCATCATGGATGAGACAAACCTCCTTGAGTTCGGTAACGGAGCTGCAATGTTTACATCCTTCGAAATCACAGATGATCCTGAGACTGTAAAAGAGGGTGATCTCTATACACTTAACGGTCCTGCTAACTGTGATCTTCACATCATGGGAAATGTCGGCGATACCGAAGGCGAGATTTATACCTGCGGCCCAAGACTTATGCCGATTGATAAGCCTGACATCAGAGGCACATGGAAGTTGAACGATGATGGAACTATATCAGTTACTTTCATGGCTGATTATCAGTACTATATCGACGAGGCAGATAAGAAGACAACATAATTGGATAAGGTGGAACAGGGGGGTGGTTGGGATATGAAACAGCGGGGCTGTCGCACTAATTTAATCATCTAATGCGACAGCCCCAATGGATTTACTGAACTTAAATAAAAGAATATATGTTATTGATTGCACCAATGATATGTGATACTGTTATTATACCATTGGTATAATCGAGGGCCTTAATATGAATAATAACAGAAATTATGATTATAAAACTGAAAGGAGAATTCCGGCACTTCCATC
This sequence comes from uncultured Butyrivibrio sp., assembly GCF_947169445.1. Classification (GTDB taxonomy): domain Bacteria; phylum Bacillota; class Clostridia; order Lachnospirales; family Lachnospiraceae; genus Butyrivibrio. Next base: position 9,763 of record NZ_CAMVPU010000038.1, read on the forward strand.
GACGTTGGCGCTGACTCTAACAGAGGCAGAATGTTACTTACAAATAGCTGCGCTTGATCTGTATAGCCGAATTTGGATAGGACAATATGACCGGATTGATGATATTTATATTTATGATACAGGTTCTAGGTGGAACAAGGATTCGAGAAAACATAGTCTTTTTCAGGAGATTCGTAATATTCTGATTCCTTCTTTGCTGGGGATGGGCGATTATTCATCATGTTCTTTGGGAATATGGAGTGAAAAAACTGATATTAGGGCCATCAATGCATATGATATACAGCAACGACTTAGATATGAGTTGTCTTGGTACAAGAACCCCGAGGGGGATATAACGATAGACTATGATACACCCATGATCCGAGGAAGTAATGGTGATTTTTCTGTATTTTGCGAGACTACTGATGAAGGAGTATACGCTACTTTATATTTGTCGCAGGAGCATTTGATAGTAATGCAGACTTCATTAGAAGTATATAGTTTCCTTATCAATCGCAAAATGCATGAGGCTTTTAAGTATTATACATCTGATGAAGAGGTGCTTTCTCTAGCCGAAGAACTCACCAGGATATATAAGGAATATGAGTACCTCTCTTTTTCTTCCGATACGAATTATGGAATGGAGAGGTATCGGAATCTGATAGACAAGACATCAAAGATTATGGAAAAGATTAAGGATGTAAATGAAGAGAAAGCGTATAAAGATTTCATTCGGATTAACATATCTCCGACAAATCCTTTTATACCATTAGACGATGCGCTGAGAATACTAGACCAGCCATTTGAGCATTTTAAGAAATGCAGGAGGAAGTTCCCTCCCCAAAACGTATTAGAACTGCCTGGAGCAGGGTTTCTTACTAGAATGCGTGGAAAGGAACGTGCTACAACAGACTATCTATTGGTATGGTATGAATCATCAACCAAAACAGAATACTATTTTGAAGGAGAGGATTATATAATTAAACATGATGGTAAAATTGACCTTCCAGATGACATAATGCTATTTATTCGAAAAAAGTGTCAAGAGATGAGGAATAAGAACAATGGGAAATGATAAAGTACAGTTATTTGAAGATCAGCCGATAAGGACAGCTTGGGTTGAGGACGAGGAAGAATGGTATTTTTCGGTTGTGGATGTGGTCCGAATATTAACAGAACAGCCAGATACGGATGGTGCCAGAAATTATTGGAAGGTCCTGAAAAATAGAATAAAAGAGGAAGGAAATGAACTGGTTACAAATTGTAACCAGTTGAAAATGAAAGCTCAAGATGGGAAAAAGAGGTTGACAGATGTAGCTAATGCAGAGCAACTTCTTCGTATTATTCAGTCCATCCCATCTAAGAAAGCCGAGCCCTTTAAGCTATGGCTTGCTCAGGTTGGAGTAGAAGTGAGCAAACAATAGCCAAGATACAGGATGTACATGGAAGCTAAAATTTCCGTGTACATCTTTTTTATGCGCAGGCTAGCATATTGAAATTAGCTACTTCGTAGTATGGAAGCCGCGCTACGAGTAGGAGGCCTGACCGTCTCCTGCTCGATTGGTGACCCTTTGCATTGTTTATTTATTTTTTAGAATATACCGCTGCTAACTATAGTATTATTTATGATAAGAGGTGCATATTTGCGCGTTAAAGCGCACATGACAATAATCCCTGATTATTCGGACAAAAATACAGAAATGGTCGAGACTCTTAAGGGCAGGGAGTAGGCAGATTGAAGAAAAGATACATTATTATCATTAATACTTTGATAGTAGGCTTGATTCTTTTTATTATCGTAAAATACGCCAACGATAGAGCATTAGAATCAAACCATTCTTCGATTGCGTCTTTTGAGAAGATGACGACAACAACAGAGCAGATCATCGCCAATTATCTGGAGGATGAGCAGCATCTGTGCGACATTTGGGCCAACTACATCAACAGATCGGCGGAGGCAGGGACTCCAATGACTATTGATGAGGCCATTTCATATGTTAGAAAAGCAAAAATCTCTCCTGAGATATCAGGTCATCTTATCTATATCGATGACGGTTCAATGGCAGGAATTTCGACAACTCCCAGTACCACTGACTTGACGTATTATTCTGTAAAGTATTCCCATATCTCTATTTTTGACAACCTTGAGATAAGTAACGTAAATGGCGTAGTCACTCTTACAAGGGCTTACACCAATCCCTTAAATGGCGTTCAGTCCATAGCCTTTTTGAACAATGTTAAGATCTTGGATAGCGAAACAGGAGCTATTCGCAAAGGACTAATCATCCGCGTAGTACCTGTAAGCCGCCTTGAGCAGAAGCTGGTTTTTTTGAAGGGAGAGTATGACAATGTGGAGATTTCCATCATAGACTGGGATGGCGACTACATGATCCACGGAAAGTCTCTCAAAAACAGCAATTTTTTTGAATACTTTAAATCCTATAATCCCATGTCCACTCAGGAATTTAACCAGGTGGTAGAAAAAATCCGCACAGGCGTAGGCTCCATGCACATCCGTAATTCCAAGAAGGAGGACAGTGTAATTGCCTATACCCCATTAAGCGGCATCAAATCCTGGTTTCTTGTAGCTTATATTCCGGCAAAAGATCTGACAGTCAACAGATCAATCGACTGGGTCCTCCTTGGAATCGTATCAGTTGGCCTTATGATCCTGCTTCACTTCAATATATTCATACTAATGAGTTTTAACCGGGAACTCTCTGTTGCAGCGGAGGCAGCCAATCAGGCAAATGAAGCAAAATCTCTTTTCCTGTCCACCATGTCACATGACATCAGGACTCCTATGAATGCCATCATCGGTATGAATGAGATGATTTTAAGAGATAGTAAAGATGAGAATACCCTTGTGTACGCCGAGAGCATCAGGACTGCGGGAAATACGCTCCTGGGCATCATCAATGATATTCTTGATTTTTCAAAGATAGAAGCGGGCAAGATGGAAATCATAAATGTGGATTACAATTTTGTATCGCTCTTAAATGACCTTGTAAACATGGTTCAGGGCAAGGCAGAGGAAAAGGGCCTAAATTTCGAACTTGTTGTAGATAAAGACATACCAAGAATAATGCATGGCGACGAAATAAGGATTAAACAGGTTATCACCAACATCCTTTCTAATGCCGTCAAATATACCAAGGAAGGCAGCGTTGTTTTTTCGATATCAAGTAAAAAATGTGAAGATGATGCAGACTTCGTGATACTTCATGTAAGCGTCAAGGATACGGGAATAGGAATTAAGAAGGAAGACCTTGATAAATTATTTGTAGCCTTTGAGAGAATTGAGGAAAAGAAGAATCGAAATATTGAAGGAACCGGCCTTGGAATGGCCATTGCCCAGAGTTTTCTTAGCATGATGGGCAGCAGAATGCATGTGGAAAGCGAATATGGCAAAGGTTCCGAATTCTCTTTTGACCTTAAACAAAAAGTGGTTAAGTGGGAGCCGCTGGGAGAGTTCGAAACCGCCTTCAAGCGCTTTCTTAGTGAGAGAAAGCAGTACAGAGTACAGTTTACGGCGCCAAAGGCCAGAATACTGGTGGTGGATGATACCGAGGTCAATCTTAAAGTGTTCGTAAGCCTTCTTAGCAAGACGAAGATGCAGATAGAAACCGCAGATAGCGGCGATGCCTGCATAGCTCTTTTTAAGAGGAATTTCTATGACATAATCTTCCTGGATCATATGATGCCGGACAAAGATGGTATTGAAACCATAAAGGAAATGAAAGGAATCACTGATACACCGAACCAGAAGACGCCTGTTATCTGCCTTACGGCCAATGCGGTTTCGGGAATGCGCGAAATGTACATAAATGCAGGCTTTGAGGACTATTTGACAAAGCCTATAGACACAACCAGACTTGAGAGCATGCTTCTTAGATATCTGCCTCCGGATCTGGTGGAACCTGCCATAGATGAAGCTGAGGAAAAGAAAGAACCTGAGATTAAACATAACATTCTGGTGGTGGATAGCGACATTGCTTTTTTGAAGCAGGTAAAGGAATGGCTGTCAGACAGGTATAACGTAGTGGTGGTCAAATCAGAAGAACAGGCCCATAGCTACTTGGAGAAGCATGAAGCTGAGCTTATATTAGTGGACGCTGACAGTGCTGCGCAGGATAAATTCGAGAAATCAAAACTTTTACTAAGTCATTTCAAGGAAACAAATCGAGACGAGATTACATCACAGATAAATGTGTACTTCAATAAATGAAATAGATTGGATTACAGAAACACGCATTTACTGCGGGAATTGTGAGTGAAAGGAGAAAAGGAGAGAGTATGAGTAAACGTATTATGAAAATTCTTTCTACTGCTCTTGTGGTAATGCTGGTACTTGGCGTTGCAGGCTGCGGCCAGGGCGGGACGGCCAGCAAAGAGTATTCTCCCAAATATCCTTCAGATACAGAGTATAAACTGACGGTAGTGGGGACCTATTCTAATTTTGAGTCTTTGGAGAGCGCGCTGGAGAGATTCTATGTTCACTATCCAAATGGCGAGATTGAATATGTTTACCTTGATGATTACAGGAATACCATAGTCCAGGCGCTGGCAGGTCAGGAGCCTCCGGACATTTACGTAGTACAGCCCTGGATGGCGGGGGATTCTAAGTTTGTCTCTTTGTTTGAGGGGGCAGAAGTTCTCTCTGATCCAGCACTTTCGATAAATATTGATTGCATCCGTCCGGGCCTTCGCTGGGAAATGGAAAACGGAGAAATAAAGGCACTTTCGATATTTGCCACCTCTTATGGGATGCTTGTAAATATGGATATATTTGAAAAAGAAAACCTCGAGGTGCCAAAGACCTTTGACGAATTGAAGCTGGTCTGTGAAAAGCTTAAGGCAGCAGGCTATGCTTCTCCTGTCATGGGCTCCAATACCAAGACAACACCGGGGATTGGCTATACCTTTGCCTATCCGATATTTGCGAAAACAGTAAAGGATGACAGAAGTATCGAGGATGATCTCAATAACCTTGTGCCCTCTGCAGGTGAGGCAATGAGGCCGGCCCTTACCAGGTTAAAAGAACTTGTGGATCTGGGCTGCATAGATGTGGACAAATGCACGGCAGAAATTGAAGATGATTATAACGCAGTTATCATGAGATTTTTTGAAGGAGATGTGCCTATGATGCTCTGCTCCGGAGATGTTGTTTCCGGAACCAAAAAGCGTGAGAGTAAGTCTGAGGCCTTTTCTGCGAATCCTTTTAATTACGACTTCTACGTGGCTCCTTCCGGAGATGAGGGCGGATACTATATGGATGCAATGTCGCTCCTGTTTAGCGTTAATAAGAATAGCCCTAATCTCGACATGACCAATGAATTCATCAGGTTCCTTACCAGCGAAGAGGAGCTTGGACTTATGGCCCAGGAAAAAAGACTGATAACTCCGACCAAGGATTATTCCCTTGATGAAGTATACGCTTCACTGTCAGGTTTCCCACAGGAAAGAACCGTTAACTTCAGTGATACAGATATTTTGGATCCTGCGGTAAAAGAGTTCAGGGCAGCAGCCAATGCAGTCATAAATGGCGAAATGACTGTGGATGAGGCAGTGGCAGCCTACGGAACAATATCCGGAAAATGAGATTCTAAGGGAAAAAAGATGCCGCAAAGAGCCCTATCAGAGACCAGCAAGTATTTGCTGCGCCAGTTCTTTGGCCTCATCATAATCAAGATTGGTAATCAGCTTATCAAGCTCTTCCATTTTGCCAGATAGCTCTTCATTACAATCATAGGAAAAGAGAACTTTCGCAGTTTCTTCGGCAGCGCCAAGATCAAAGTCATCTATTGCAGCAATTAATTTGTTCAATATATCAGAAATAGCGTCTTTGTCGAAACTGTTTTTGGGGCTGCCATTGCCGGAAGTGAAAGGCTCAAGGAAAGGTTTAAGGGCTTTGAATGAGTCTAAAGTGCCCGGTGTAAGCTTTTCAATTTCCTCGAGATTATTTTCTTTTCCCAGTTTTTCAAGGGTAAAGAAATCTTCTCCAAGATCCATGGCACCGATCATGCGGCAAGTGGTCTTAAGGGAATGAACCTGAACGGTATAGTTTTTCAGATCTTTTTCTCTTAGGTGAGTTTCTACAAGCGAGATCTTATCATCCATGAGTTTGTAAACGTCACCAAGAAGCTCTGTAAAAAGCTCCTCAGAACCGGAATTTTTGATGGCCTTATCTACATCGATACCTGGGATATTTATATTCATAGAAAGTATTCCTCCATGCGGTGTTTAGGCTGCTTTACATATATTAAGTATAATACTTCTTGGAGGTAAAAAATATGCCACAAATCATAGTCGTTGATGATGATCCTATAATCTTGAAAAAGACCTGGAACACACTTGCAGATGCTGGGTTTAAAGTGGATGTGTTCAAGTCAGGCAGTGCTCTTTTGGAACATTCTAAGGATAATCCGGCGCCGGATCTTATCCTGATGGACATCAACATGCCTGAAATGGACGGCTTTGAAGTAATTAATGAGCTAAAAAAGAGCGATGCAAAGTGGAGAGATACTCCGGTAATCTTTTTGACTGCTGATGAAGATGAGGATACAGAGACAAAAGGACTTTCTCTTGGCGCGATGGACTTTATCAGAAAGCCGTTTGTGGCCAGTGTTCTTGTCCTAAGAGTTAAGCATGCGGTGGACCTCATCAGATTACAGCGTGACCTCGAGAGCATGGTTGATGAGAAAACCAAGGAGAATGAGAATCTTTTCCTCCACGTTGTAGAGAGCCTTGCGGATGCTATTGATGCCAAGGATAAATATACAAATGGTCATTCCGGCCGAGTTGCCGTCTACTCAAAAGAGATAGCGGGTAGGTACGGCTATGACGAGAAGAAGCAGGAGAAGATCTTCATGATGGGACTACTCCATGACGTTGGCAAAATCGGTGTGCCTGACGAAGTAATAAATAAGCCGGGAAGGCTTACGGATGAAGAATTTGCCTGCATTAAAAAACACCCGGCAATTGGTGGAAAGATTTTGAGCAATATCAAAGAAATGCCAGAGCTGGCAGCAGGCGCAAAATGGCATCATGAAAGATTCGATGGCAGGGGATACCCGGAAGGCCTTGCCGGAGAGAATATTCCGGAAGAAGCCAGGATCATTGCCGTGGCTGATGCCTACGATGCCATGACCAGCAACCGAAGCTACAGAGGGGCCCTGCCTCAGGAAACTGTAAGGGGTGAGATAGAGAAAGGCAAGGGAAGCCAGTTCGACCCGAAGTTTGCGGATATTATGCTGGAAATGATCGATGCTGACAAAGATTATCTTATGAGGGATAAACCAAACAATGAGTAAAGCAAAAAAGACTGCCACTAGCGGGCAGTCTTTTTAAGTGCGTTTGTCGTAAAAAACTTATTTCTTTAGCGTCTTATCGATGGCAAGTGCCAGGGCAGCGCCGACGAAAGATAAGAAAAATGAATTGAAATTCGAGAGCATGAACTGCACAAAGCCCTCTAATATATCGATGTCTTCAAGTTTTGCCTTCTTGGGCCTGCCGTTTAACATCAGCTCTGTGGAGTCCGAAGTATACTCGTAGGAAGCCTTCAGTTCTTTTCCTTCTATATTAAGTAGCTGACTGCCGCAGAAAAAGCTGCTTTGAGATGTGCCGGAGGTACAGTAAAGCTCACCATTGTTCTTGAGAGTGCCTTGCATTTTGGAAATCTGTCCCTCCATACGAAGCATTTCGCCGCGGGCCGAAAGAACAACATCTATCTGCGAGATGTTTTCCAGGGCAAATTCACTATAGTTTTCGAGGTCAAGGCTTGTACCGGAATCTGATATAACGTCACCCTTATATTTCACTATAACATCACTGTCCACATAAAGTGTTGAATTTGACCACATGCGCAGCAAGCCATCTGAAGAAAGGTCAGAAATATAGACATCTACACATTCGGAGCTGACCTGGTTTGGATCACCATCGTCATTATAATCCGTTTCAATTATGCGCTCGGGATTTTTGATCATCACCTTGGAACCGTAAGCGGAGGTACTTAAGAAATCCATCTTATTATTAGAAATGCTGCGGGCAGGGGTGGCACCTTCATAAGCTCCGGCCTGTTCATGGAACTCAAAGCTTAACTCCCCGGGCTGCGCAAAGTAATGCGAGCCATCAATGTCAAAAGAAATATCATTGGTGTTAACGACATTACCGTCAGTTATATAAACGGAGCAGGCTTCAAAAGACAGGTCACCGCTATAATTCTCCCAAACAATATCCTTGGGGCTACCCTGAACAACAATGGAAGTATTGGATTTTCTGCTCAGATATAAAAGGAAAATACATGCGAATGCGATTACGAATGCAAAAAGAATAATGTAGTAGATTTTTTTCTGTTTGTTGTCGTCCATGGTCTCTCCTTGAAATGTGCTCTGTAAGTTAATGACAATAGAAAATGTACGAAAAGATGTATATTTACATGATACAATAACAGAAAATATTTGTTAATAAAAAATCTGCTATAATATTAAAGTGTTTTTGACACCTAATAATATAGAAGTGCAGGAAAAAAGATGTCTTTTGAAGCAATAGATTATTTAACACTTAAGCAGCTGTGCGAGGAATTGTCCATATCCCTTGCAACAGGAAAAAACTGGGTTAAGCTGGGCAAGATCACGCCGGATGGTAATAAGGATTTAGAGCCCTCTTTTTCCAGAGAATATGTAGACAACCTGAAAAAAGAGATTTTATCGGGAGAAAATAAAGCTCTAAAGAGCAGAAGAAACAAGAAATATGTGTCAGGAAATGGCCTTTATACTTCGTATGTTTCCGAGGATTGCAAGTCGGTATATGAAGTTCGAAAGCTCCTTGGCCTTATCGAGGAAAACGACATTGAGCTGACCAAAGAGGTAGTGCAGTATTTTGTGGCTGACTGCGCGCTGAGGCTCTTTTCCGAGAAGGATAAACTTCCATTTGCTGGGCAGAGGGGAACTTTGCAGAAGTTCGCAAAGGGCGAGATTTCTATTGGGAAGTATGATGAGCTGGTCAGGACTCTTATAGATGATGCAGACGCGTGTGTCAGATTTTGCCAGGAAAATTCGCTGTTATTTGACCTTAACTACTACTACGAGTTCAAAGAGGATATCCTGGGCCTTATCTACATTTCCTGTATCAATTACGGAAACCGCAAGGCAAAGGGCGCATATTATACACCCAACACAGTGGTAAAAAAGCTGATCCGCAACCTTCAGATTTCAGATGGAAAGTCGGTTCTCGACCCATGCTGCGGAACCGGTAATTTTTTGCTGCAGTTGCCTGACTTTGCCCGTATTGATGCGGTTTATGGATATGACATAGACCCAATCTGCATCAAGATATCCAGAATAAACATGGCTCTTAGGTTTGCCGGTGCAGACTTAAATACCATCTGCGAGCATTTTTCCGAGAAGAACTTTCTTTTGGAAAAAAATGACATTAAATTCGACTACATCATCGGAAATCCACCATGGGGCTTTGAGTTTTCGGAAAAAGAAAAGGTGGAACTGAAATTACAGTATATCGTGGCGGTTGGTAAGAACATTGAATCTTACGATGTTTTTCTGGAGCAGGGACTTAAGAATCTGCAAAAAGACGGCGTGCTGGCCTACGTATTGCCGGAAGCAATCCTTAATGTCAAAGCTCATATGCCGATCAGAAGATATATTCTGGAGGAAGATACCCTTAGCTTCATTGAATATCTGGGAGATGCCTTTGATGGAGTTCAGTGCCCATGCATCCTTATGGGCGTCGCCAAGACAGAAGGGCAGTTTTCTACAGTGGGCCTTCGAATTAATGATGGTAAAAGAAAATACGTCATTAACGCAGACAGAAGAGTTTCGGAAGAGTACTTCTCTTTTTTAACAACAGATGATGAGTACGAGATCATAGAAAAAGTAAAATCCCTTGATAATACGAGATTTCTTTTGAATAATGCTGATTTTGCCCTTGGAATCGTGACGGGCGATAACAAAAAATACATCTCTGATGTGAAAACTGACTTCAATGAAATGGTCCTTAAGGGCTCAGATATATGCAAATATCATATTAATCAGACAGATAACTATATAGTATTTGAACCGGAGAATTTCCAGCAGGTGGCTCCGACACAGATGTACAGGGCACCTGAAAAGCTTCTGTACAGGTTTATCTGTAATCAGCTGGTATTTGCCTACGATGATAAACAGACACTTTCGCTAAACAGCTGCAATGTCCTGGTTCCTCACCTGGAGGGAGCTCCTATTAAGTATATTCTTGCCATCCTGAATTCTCGGATAGCGCAGTTTATTTATAAGAAGGAATTCAATTCAGTGAAGATTCTGCGCTCCCACATTGAGAGCATTCCGATTCCGATTGTGGATGAGGAGACAAAACGTAAGGTAATAGAGGTTATTGACCAGCTGATTGAGGGCAAGGTTCAAAAAGATGCAGAAAGACTATATGATGAGCTTGATGCAATGATCTTCGATATTTTTGATATAAGTTTACGTCAGCGCGCAATAGTAAAAGAAGCAGTTGATGGAGAAAACAAGTTTTTGGCTTGAAAATAGGGCTTTTCCAAGCTGTCTGTAACATGTTTATATAAATGTTAGATAATTATTATCAATTGCCCTATTGATTTTATTATTGACTTAGGTTAATATCATAACACGGAAATGGTTTAATAGAATTAGTTTCCGTATTAACAACTATATATTTAGTATGTTCTCTTATTCAGAGTGGTGGAGGTACATAGGACCGATGAAGCCACGGCAACCCCTTGATAAGTCAGGAAGGTGCCAACCTGAGCGTGCAGTTCCCTTTGGGAATATGGAATTTGATTCCGACGAGCAATAAGAGGATCTGATATGACAATCAGCTCCGTTTGTTTTGTTTAATGCACGCAACAAGACAACGGAGCTTCTTTTGTGCAGAACGTATTATAGACTTCTGCATTTGTAGGCGCGATAGCGCAAGAAAGGAAAAAGAATGGATAAATTTATTTTCACATCCGAATCAGTTACTGAAGGACACCCAGACAAAATCTGTGATAACATCTCTGATGCTATCCTTGATGCCTGCATGGAGCAGGATCCAATGAGCCGTGTTGCTTGTGAGACAGCAGCCTGCACAGGATTCGTTCTCATCACAGGTGAGATCACAACAAAGGCTCACGTTGACTATGCTAAGATTGCTCGTGAGACAATTAAGGAAATCGGGTATGATGATTCCGCTAAGGGGTTTGATGGCAACACATGTGCTGTACTTGTAGCTCTTGATCAGCAGTCAGCTGATATCGCTATGGGAGTAGACAAGGCTCTTGAGGCTAGAGAGAACCAGATGACAGATGAGCAGCTTGAGGCAATTGGTGCCGGTGATCAGGGTATGATGTTCGGTTATGCTACAAACGAGACAGAAGAGTACATGCCATACGCAATCAGCCTTGCACACAAGCTTACCAAGAAGCTTACAGAAGTTAGAAAGAACGGAACTCTTCCATATCTTAGAGCAGATGGAAAGAGCCAGGTTTCAGTTGAGTATGATGAGAATGGCAAGGTAAAGAGACTTGAGGCAATCGTTATCTCAACTCAGCATGATGAGAAGGTTACTCAGGAGCAGATCCACACAGATATCAGAAAGCACGTTATTGATACCGTAGTTGATAAGGCACTTGTTGATGAGAACACCAAGATCTATATCAATCCTACAGGACGTTTCGTAATCGGCGGACCTCAGGGAGATGCTGGTCTTACAGGCCGTAAGATCATTGTTGATACTTATGGTGGAGCTGCTCGTCATGGCGGCGGTGCTTTCTCAGGAAAAGACTGCACAAAGGTTGACCGTTCAGCAGCTTACGCAGCAAGATATGTTGCAAAGAACATTGTGGCAGCAGGACTTGCTGACAGAGCTGAGATCCAGCTTTCATATGCAATTGGCGTTGCACAGCCTACATCAATTCTTGTTGATACATTTGGTACAGGTAAGGTTTCTGATGAGAAGCTTACAGAGGCAGTTCGTAAGGTATTTGATCTTCGCCCTGCAGGAATTATCAAGATGCTTGATCTTCGTCGTCCAATCTACAAGCAGACAGCAGCTTATGGACACTTCGGACGCAATGATCTGAATCTTCCTTGGGAGCAGATTGATAAGGCAGAAGAGCTTAAGGCTGCAGTGAAGTAAGAAGCTTAAGATAGAAAAACAGGGGGACGTAAACGTCCCCCTGTTTTTAGGTTACCTGTACATTTTCTTTGCCGAGGAGGTCTTCGAGGGCCTCGAGGGTAAGCTTGTCGGCCTTGATGGTGTTGGCGCGTCCAAGCTTTTTGATCTGCTTGGTGCCGGTGAGGTAGATGGCTACTTCATCTCTGCCGTCACTTTCTGCGAAGATGTGGTTTAGTGCACCAGCCTGAGCTTCATAGGCTTCCTTATCAGGGAAACGAAGCCACACAGTTTTTTGAACCTCATCAAAGAGGAGAATTTTGCTGGCGATGAGCTTGGCATCACGATCATCGGAGGCATCAACGCGGCCTTCAATGAACACCTTTGCATCATCGTTAAGCCTCTGGGCGTTAGCTTCGTAGGTCTTTGGGAAGACAATTACTTCCACGGAACCTACCAGATCTTCTAATGTCAAAAAGGCCATTATCTGGTCTGTCTTGGTATACTTTATCTTTTTGTCAGAAATGATTCCACCTATAGTTGCATTGGCATTATCTTTTACCACAGGGGAACCTGTCTCATCATCGATATAGAAATCGGTGGTGGTATTGGTTATCTTCTTTTTCCAGATTCCAATATATTCTTCGAGAGGATGCCCGGAAACGTAGATTCCAAGGACCTCTTTTTCAAATTCCAGCATAAGCTCGCGAGGGAATTCTCCAACGTTTGGAAGGGGAATCTCGTACTGCTTTTTCATGTCCTCTCCGGCAAAATCAAATAGCGACATCTGTCCGGCCATGGTGTTTCGGCCTGAGGAATGGAGCTGATCCATGATCTGTCCGTAAACGGTCATGTGTTGCTTGCGGGTTCCTTCGAAGCAGTCGAATGCACCGGCTTTGATGAAATTCTCTATAGCGCGCTTGTTGACGTCGTTTTCTCTTCCCTGCATTCTTGTCAGAAAATCGTTGAGATTCTTAAATTTGCCGTGGAGGTGACGTTCTTTAACAATTGAAGCAATTACCGGCCTTCCAATACCCTTGATAGCAGTAAGAGCGTAACGGATTGCCTTTTTGCGGCCGGCAGCACAGGTCTGTACCGCTCCGGGAATTATCTTGTCATTAGGGGCTGAATCTATTTCTGTTACAGAAAATCCGTCATAGCCTTCATTAATATCCGGAGGCAAAAGAGCTATATTCATGTTGCGGCAGCTCATGATGTAACCGGAAACTTTGCCGGGATTATCAATAACTGAAGTCATGAGAGCAGCCATGAACTCCACAGGATAGTAGTACTTAAGCCATGCTGTCTGAAGGGCTACAACCGCATAGCAGGCAGCGTGGGATTTGTTGAAGGCGTACTTGGCGAAATCCATCATGGAATCGTAGATTGCGTTGGCAACCTCAGGCGAAATTCCCTTTGAAGCACATCCGGGAACATTTTCCTCGGAATTACCGTTTACGAAATTGGCTCTTTCAACTTCCATGACGTGCTGTTTCTTTTTACTCATGGCACGTCTAACCAGGTCGGCACGGCCAAGAGTATAGCCACCAAGCTGCTGAACGATCTGCATTACCTGCTCCTGATAGACAATACAGCCATAGGTGGGCTTAAGAATGGGCTCCAACTCAGGTGTCTGATAGGAAATGGAACCGGCATCATTTTTTCCCTTGATATATTTGGGAATAAAGTCCATTGGGCCCGGACGATAAAGAGATATTCCCGCTATAATGTCTTCCAATGACTGGGGACGCAGTTCCTTCATGAAGGACTGCATACCGCCGGATTCAAGCTGGAATATACCGTCGCAGTGGCCGCTTCCTATTGAAGCAAGGACAGCAGGGTCATTGTAGTCTATTTCATCTATATTAATGTAATTAGGATCGCCTCTCTTGGCACCAATGGATTTATTGGCATAATCCGTGGCGTCCTTGATGACCGTAAGAGTCCTCAGTCCCAGGAAATCCATTTTCAAAAGACCTAGTTCTTCAATGGTGGTCATGGTGAACTGGGTTGTAATGTTGCCTTCAGCTGAGCGGGAGAGCGGAACGAGATCCTCGGCGGGAGCCTGACAGATAACAACACCTGCAGCATGAATCGAGGTGTGCCTTGGAAGACCTTCAAGTTTACGGCACATGTCGATCAGCTTGTGGACTGTTTCATCAGTCTCGTACTGGCTTCGCAGCTCAGGGTTCATTTCAAGAGCCTTGTCCAGAGTGATGTTCAGCTCGGTTGGGATCATCTTGGAAATGTTGTCACCAAAGCTGTAAGGAAGATCCATGACTCTCGCAACGTCACGGACAACGCCCTTTGCGGCAAGGGTACCAAAGGTGATGATCTGAACCACCTTGTCTGAACCATATTTTTCAGTAACGTAATCAATAACATCCTGACGGCGCTCGTACTCGAAGTCCACGTCTATATCGGGCATGGATACACGCTCAGGATTAAGGAATCTCTCAAAGAGAAGATCATATTTAATAGGGTCAATATTGGTTATGTGCATACAGTATGAAACGATACTGCCTGCGGCAGAACCACGTCCCGGGCCAACTGCGATGCCATTTTCGCGGCAATAATTGATATAGTCCCAAACAATAAGGAAGTAATCAACGTAGCCCATGCGCTTGATAACCCCAAGCTCATAGTCCAGTTTCTCTTTTAATGTGCCATCGTCATCAGGATAACGCTCGTGGAGTCCATCAAGGCACAGCTTATTAAGGTAAGTCCAGGAATCATAACCTTCCGGAACTTCGAAGTGTGGCAGTTTGGTGACGCCGAATTCAATCTCGACATTGCACCTGTCAGCAATCTTCTGTGTATTATCAAGAGCCTGCTGCGCATATGGGAAAAGAGCGCGCATCTCCTCTTCACTCTTAACATAGTACTGGCCACCCTCGTAGCGCATACGGTCCTCGTCGGTGACTTTTTTACCGGTCTGAATGCACAGCAAAAGATCGTGTGCCTCAGCATCATCGGCATAGGTATAGTGGCAGTCATTGGTGGCAACCAGCGGAATATCCAGTTCCTGAGAAAGAGCAAGGAGCGAGGAATTAACCATACGCTGCTCTGGAATTCCGTGGTCCTGAAGCTCTAAAAAGAAATTGCCATGACCGAAAATGTTATCAAGTCTTATAGCGGCTTCTTTTGCCTTGTCAGGGGTTCCCTTAACAATGTTCCTGGGAATCTCGCCGGCAAGACAGGCGCTTAGCGCGATAATGCCCTCGTGGTACTGCTCAAGGAGCTCTAAATCCACACGAGGCTTGTAGTAGTAGCCTTCGGTAAAGCCGCGGCTTACAATATGGGACAGATTGGCATAACCTATGTTGTTCTCTGCTAAAAGAACCAGATGATAATACCTGTCATCGGTCTGAGCTGCCTCTTTTTCAAAACGGGATCCCGGGGCAACATAAACCTCACAGCCGATTACGGGATTGATTCCAGCTTCGCGGCAGGCTTTATAAAAATCGATGACACCGTACATAACGCCGTGGTCAGTGATTGCGCCGGCTGTCATGCCCAGGTCTTTTAGCCTTTTTACGTATTCTTTTATCTTATTGGAACCGTCCAAAAGAGAATATTCAGTGTGGACGTGTAAATGAGTAAATGCCATATCTTTTTCCCCAACAAATAGTGTAAAAAATGTTCACAAAGATAATGTGAGCAGTACAAAAATTATAACATAAATGGCCATTAATTATAGATAGAATAGGTAATCAAAAAAAGAGATAATCATTACTAAAAAGCGATAAAAGTAAAAATTTGTTGAAATCGTTTCCGGAAGCATTGAAGATAAAAGAAAATTGAGATAATATTAAAAATAAGTATGACAAAGTATTGTCAATAAGAAGCGTTTGTATTATATTAATTCAGAATATTTTAGGGAATTATTTAGAGTTTTAGAATCGAGGAAATCATTATGGCAAAGCAGATCAAAACTATCGGAGTACTTACAAGTGGTGGTGATGCCCCTGGAATGAATGCTGCGATCAGAGCAGTTGTTCGTAAATCACTGGCTAACGGACTTCAGGTCAAGGGTATAAAGAAGGGATATATGGGTCTTCTCAATGAGGAAATCATTGATATGGACAGACGCAGCGTATCTGATATCATCCAGAAGGGTGGTACAATTCTTGGAACAGCTCGTTGTATGGAGTTTACAACAGCAGAAGGTCAGGCTAAGGGTGCAGAGATCTGCCGTAAGCATGGCATTGATGGAATGGTAGTAATTGGTGGTGACGGATCCTACCGCGGAGCTCAGAAGCTTTCAGCTCAGGGAATCAATACAGTAGGTATTCCCGGAACTATCGACCTTGATATTGCTTGTACAGATTATACAATTGGTTTTGATACAGCTATTAACACGGCTATGGAGGCTATCGACAAGATCCGTGATACTTCTTCTTCACACGAGAGAGTTAGTATCGTAGAGGTTATGGGTCGTCATGCCGGATATATCGCTCTTTGGTGCGCTATCGCAAATGGTGCGGACGACATTCTTCTTCCTGAGAAGTATGATTACAATGAGCAGAGAATCATTGATAACATTATCGACAACCGTAAGAAAGGTAAGACACATCACATTATCGTAAATGCTGAAGGTATCGGACATTCAACATCAATGGCTCGTCGTATCGAGGCTGCTACGGGTCTTGAGACAAGAGCTTCTATCCTTGGATACATGCAGCGTGGTGGTAGCCCAACATGTAAGGATCGTGTATACGCATCAATGATGGGATGCTATGCAGCTGATATTCTTGCAGCAGGCAAGACTAACAGGGTTGTAAGCTATCGCAACGGACAGTTCGTTGACTATGACATTGATGAGGCGCTTGCAATGAAGAAGAACATCAATGAGTACATGTACGAGATTGGTCGTATCCTGTAATGAAATCAGGGGCGAATTGGCAGAAATGCTTGTTTTCGTCTGCGTCGTGATTTACATAAAAATACAAATGAGAGAACCCTTGCTTGGGGCAAAACTCGGTGCTTCGCACCTCAAACATGTTGCCCCATACAGCAAGTCTTCTCTCATTTTTATTATTGAGTCGATATTCAAGAATATATGTTATACTATATCTACACATTTTTTCGTATATTTGAGGTAATTATGATTACAAGTGTAAGTAATGATAGAGTGAGACGGGTTGTAAGCCTGGTGGAAAAAAGCAAAGCGCGTCGTGAAGAGGATGCCTTTGTTATAGAAGGTATGAAGATGCTTAGGGAAGCGCCGGTTCTTCAGGTACGTGAGGTGTATGTGACAGAACGTTTCCTTGATGGCGCAAGTGAAGAAGATAAAGAGATTCTTTGGAGATATGGTGCAGAGCCGGTTTCAGAGGAAGTAATGAAGAAGATGGCTGCGACACAAACACCGCAGGGAGTGTTGGCAATAGTAAGTCAGTATCATTATACTCTGGAGGAAGTCATCGAAGGCTACAATCAGGATGATGAGGGGGCAAAGCCTCTTATGCTGATACTTGAGAATATTCAGGATCCGGGTAATCTTGGAACGATGCTCAGGTCCGGAGAGGGCGCAGGTGTCACTGGAATCATCATGAGTAAGGGCTCTGCGGATGTTTATAATCCGAAGGTAATAAGGTCCACGATGGGTTCGATTTTCAGAATGCCGTTTATCTATGTGGAGAGTGTTCCTGAGATCCTTAAGCAGCTTAAAGATAGCGGTATTCATACCTATGCAGCTCATCTAAAGGGAGAGAAGAACTACGACGAGTTTGATTATACACAGCCAACAGCTTTTTTGATTGGTAATGAGGGCAATGGACTTACCAAGGAAACAGCTGATTCGGCTGACACGTATATATTGATTCCTATGAAGGGAGAAGTGGAATCCATGAATGCGGCCACTTCTTCAGCAATTCTTACGTTTGAGGCATCCAGACAAAGGAGGAGTTAAGTTATGACAATAGGTTTTATCGGACTTGGCAACATGGCGAAGGCCATAATTGGTGGTATTCTTGCAAGGGGACTTATGGGTCCTAATGAGATCATCGGAACTGCTGCTACGGAAGCTACAAGACTTAAGGTCAGCAATAAGTATGGTATTCAGGTTCGCAGTTCTAACGCAGCTGTGGCAAAAGAGGCTGACATTATCTTTTTGGCAGTTAAACCACAGTACCTTAAAGTGGTTATCGCAGATATCATGGACAGCGTCGATGAGAACAAGATTATTGTCAGCATTGCAGCTGGTAAGACAATTAATTGGCTGGCAAAAGAGTTCGAAAAGCCCGTAAAGATCATAAGAGTTATGCCAAACACACCGGCCCTGGTGCTGGAAGGATGCTCTGCAGTATGCAGGAATGACCTTGTAGGTGATAATGATTTCCAGTTTGTAATGGAACTTCTCGAGAGCTTCGGTAAGGCTTACACTGTTCCTGAATCAATGATGGATGTAGTTGTGGGCGTCAGCGGCTCTTCACCTGCATATGTATTTCTTTTTATAGAGGCTATGGCAGATGCGGCAGTGGCAGGCGGTATGCCCAGGAAGCAGGCCTATGAGTTTGCAGCCCAGTCAGTTCTTGGAAGTGCCAAGATGGTCCTTGAGACAGGCAAGCACCCTGGTGAGTTAAAAGATATGGTATGTTCCCCTGCAGGAACTACGATAGAAGCTGTCAGAGTTTTGGAAGAAAAAGGTTTTAGGGCAGCTGTTATAGATGCTGTTTCCGCATGTGTGGAAAAAAGTAGGAATTTATAATGTTTTAGCAGTGATACATGCCTAAAGTGTAGTGCTTACGCGGATTTTGAGAAACGATTTTTCGTTACCTCCGATTGAAATTTTATTTAAAATTGTATTGAAATTTGACAAAATTCACATTTTTTGCTAATATCTTAATGTTTTCGTGATAGTAACAATTTGAAACAATTCTGTAATAATTGTGCACAAGCATATTGTTACTAAATACAAAAATAATGCAGAGGATAGCAAAGGTATGAAGAGAGCAAGAAAGTTATCCACTGGGGCATTGAGACTTGTGATTGTTGCGGGGCTCACTTTAGACTTATTCTTTTCCCAGGGATTAACTGTAAATGCTAGGAGTAACAATACTATTTCAGAGGTTGCTGCAGGCATTTCAAACATTATAAGTCCTGTTTCCCCGCTGGGGATTGATGCGGACGCACTCGAGGTTCAGGTGGCATACAATGCCGAGAAGTCATCAGATGCTGGCAATGAGGCATCCACAGAGGCAGAAACAGAGTCCAAACTGGTTATGACCAACGTTTCGAAAGTCATGAACGTTAGAGAGGAGCCCAGTGAGGACAGCACCAAAGTTGGCGTTCTTTACAAGGATTGCGGAGGAAAGCTTTTAGAGAGAAGAGACGGCTGGTCCAAGATACAGTCAGGAGATCTGGTTGGATGGGCCAAGGATGAGTATCTTCTTTTTGACGAGGATGCGTTACAGGCAGCTTCGGATGTTGGTAAGCAGATAGTTACCAGCCAGGGCAACGGCCTTAACGTGAGGAAAGAGCCCAAAGAGGACGCTGAGGTTTTAGGAGTACTTTCAGAGAAGTTCTTCGTTGATATGATCGAGGATCTGGGAAATGGCTGGATCAGTGTTGACTACAATGACGAGACAGGATATGTCCAGTCTGAGTATGTGACTACTGAATTCAAGATTGACCAGGGAGAAACAGTAGCAGCTATCAAGATCCGTGAAGCAGCTGCCAAGAAAACTTCTCTTACCAAGAATACAGGCGCTGTCAGTGCCGATGCAGATGAGCTTAAGCTCCTTGCAGCACTTATCCAGTGCGAAGCAGGCAATCAGCCTTATGAAGGCAGAGTTGCTGTGGGTGCGGTTGTTCTTAACCGAGTTAAGAGCGGAGCTTACCCTAATACTATATACGATGTTATATATGCTTCTGGCCAGTTTACACCTGCACTTAACGGAACAGTTGCAAGGGTATACAATAGCGGCAAGATTTACGATATGAACTATCAGGCAGCTCAGGCTGCGCTAAACGGCGAGACCACCGTTGGAACAGCTCTTCACTTCAGAAGAGTGAACGGTCGAGACGGAATTATAATTGGAGCCCATGTTTTCTGGTAAGGCTCAATCACGAAAATGCTTGATTTCGTCTACGTCGTAATTTACTAAGATTCATAACAGAAGATTACCTTTCTTAAGACAAAAGGGTGATCTTCTGTTTTTTTGTTTCCATAAATCCCTATTAATCTTTGTTCTAGCCTGGCATTATGTGGTATCATTGAAAAAGATTGTGCGATATTAAATATTGTAAATTTGTGGATTTAGAGGAGGATGAAAAAATGAACTTTTACGGACGCGATTTTTTGAAGCTGCTTGATTACACACCTGAAGAAATTCAGTATCTGATCGAGCTTGCAGCAGAGCTTAAGTCAAAAAAGAAAAACGGTGTTCTGCATGATGAGCTTAAGGGTAAGAATATTGCTCTTATTTTTGAGAAGACCAGCACAAGAACAAGATGTTCTTTTGAAGTTGCAGCAAGTGATCTTGGAATGGGTTCAACTTATCTTAATCCCAGTGATTCACAGATTGGCAAAAAAGAGAGTATTGCTGATACTGCAAGGGTTCTTTCCAGCATGTATGACGGAATCGAATACAGGGGCTTTGAGCAGGAGATAGTTGAGACCATTGCCAAATACAGTAAGGTTCCGGTGTGGAACGGACTTACAAACGAGTTCCATCCTACACAGATGCTGGCAGATCTTTTGACTATAAAAGAGCACTTTGGCAAGCTCAATGGAATCCATCTGGTATACATGGGTGATGCAAGGTACAACACAGGCAATTCGCTGATGGTGGCATGTGCCAAGATGGGAATGCATTTCACTGCAGTTTCCAATAAGAAATACTTCCCAAATAAGGATCTTATCGACACCTGCCTTGATATAGCTTCCAAAACAGGAGCAATCATTGATTTTTGTGAGGATCCGATTGAGGGAACAAAAAATGCTGATGTTATCTATACCGACATCTGGGTATCCATGGGCGAGCCTGACAGTGTTTGGGAAGAGCGCATAAAGGATCTTGAACCCTACAGGGTTACAATGGATATAATGAATAATGCTGGACCTCAGTGCGTATTCATGCACTGCCTGCCATCTTTCCACGACCTTAACACAGGAATTGGAAAAGAGATAAAAGAGAAGTACGGCCTTAATGAAATGGAAGTAACAGACGAAGTCTTTGAATCCGACAGATCTATTGTCTTCCAGGAAGCTGAGAACCGTATGCATACAATAAAGGCAGTTATGCTTGCTACTTTAAAGAAGTAAAATATAAAAAAAGTAAAGCAAAGAGGGGCGTTTTTTGTAACCAAAAACAATACCTGTCGATTGGGGGATTGACGGGGAAAGGCATTAGAGGAAGAGGATTTGGACAAGGGGAGTATTGCAGAACAATTACACACAAAATGGGCAGCGGTGAACCTGATTTATATGGCGGAAACAGGTTCAACCAATGATGATGCCAGGAAGCTTGGGGAGAACGGGGCTCCTCATGGAACACTGGTTGTAGCGGACAGACAGACGACAGGTCGTGGATCAAGAGGCAGAAGCTGGGAGACACCTAAGGATTCCAATATTGCTATGAGTCTTTTGCTAAGGCCCGATGCACCTCAGGACAGGATATCCATGCTGACACTTATCATGGGCCTGTCGGTGGCAGAGGGAATTGAGGATGCGCTTGTGGCGGCGCAGGACTCTAGTCTTAGCAAATCAACACTGGTAAGCTTTAGCGGGCAGCTCATGGCCGAATACAAGCATTATCCACAGATCAAGTGGCCCAATGATATTGTTATTGCAGGAAAAAAAATATGTGGTATACTGACAGAACTCCACATGAATGATGACAACACCATTAGAGATGTTGTTATTGGCGTGGGAATCAACGTAAATATGCTTGAATTTCCCGATTCGATAAAAGATATTGCGGGATCCATTCTGTCGACTACAGGAGTAAGGCTTGACAGAAGTGCTGTAGTGGCCTGCTGCATGAAGAGATTTGAGGAAAATTATGAGAAGTACTGCATAAACTACGATCTATCTCTTTTGCAGGAACAATACGAATCAAGGCTGGTCAACAGGCACAAGATTGTGAAAGTCTTAGATCCTAAGGGAGCCTATGAGGCTATTGCCCATGGAATCAATACTTTGGGTGCGCTTATCGTTTCTGACGAAGCGGGCGAAGAGTATGAAGTAAATGCCGGAGAGGTTTCGGTAAGGGGACTTTACGGATATACGTGATGATTCAGGATTTTGATTAGTATTTTTGAAATGTCTTCAATAGTTGTTAACAATGTTTTTTTAATGGTTGGAGCAAAGATTATGATTCTGGTTGTTGATGTAGGAAATACGAACATAACTTATGGCGTGTTTAAGGGAGATAAGCTTGTCAGCTCTTTTAGAATGACAACAGGTAGTTCCAGGACTTCTGATGAGTATGGACTAGAGCTGCTTTCTCTTTTAAGTATTAATGGCCTGGAAAAAGAAAAAATCGAAGGCGTTATGGTAGCCAGCGTTGTGCCGAAGGTAATGCACGCCCTGGTGAATGCCATTATGAAGTATATCGGGAAGAAGCCTTATCTTGTGGGCCCCGGCATCAAGACCGGAATCAAGATTGCTCTCGACAATCCAAGAGAAGTGGGACCGGATCTTATTGTTGATGCGGTTGCAGGGTATGAATTATACGGCGGTCCGATAATTGTGGTTGACTATGGAACTGCAACGACCTATATTATGGTAAATGAAAAAGGCGAATTTTTTACCGGCGTCGTTTGCCCGGGATTAAGAATTTCGGCCAAGGCCCTCTGGGAAGATACAGCGAAGCTTCCTGAGATTGAGATCAAGAAGCCTGTAAGCATACTGGCCAAAGAGACCGTTTCAAGTATGCAGGCGGGGCTTATCTATGGACAGATCGGGCAGACCAAGTACATAATCGAGCAGATGAAAAAAGAGTCCGGAATAGAGAACGCCAAGGTTGTGGCAACGGGCGGACTTGGACGGATAATCGCCGAGGAGACCAAAGAAATCGATGTTTACGATCCGACGCTTACGCTTAAGGGCTTGCAGATTCTTTATGACAAGAATCGCAGGAACAAGCCGCAGCTTAAGGATTTTGATAATACAAATGCACCGGAATAAAGAGATGGTGCAATACCCGATGGGGATCCTTGGGTAAAATTTATAAGTTTACAGATAGTTAGGAAAGCTGGAGTTATGGGCGCTAAAGAGTTTGAAGAAGAATATAATAAGGAATTTAAGGAAAACGGACAGGCCAAGGAAGATCTTAAGATAGATGAAATGCAGAAGACCAACAAGGCCAGAGTATTTGAAGAGGCAGCAGGCGGAAGAGTTGTTCTGTGCGGAGCCAATGCCTATGAGCAGAAATATTACTTTAATCCATTGTTTAAAGAGATTCCTGAGAGCATTAAAAAAGAGCTGAATATTATAAGTGTTCTTTTTACCCAGGAAGCAGGTGGAATCTTCACAATCGTGTTTGAGGAAGACGGAGCCATCAGTATTGAGACCAACGCGGATGAAGAAGACATCACATACGATGAGATCACAGCAGGCCTTCTGGTGGGCGAAGTAAGAAGAAAGAGACAGGATCTTTTTGAGGCTCTGGGGCTATATTACAGGATTTATGTGCTTCACGAGAATCCTGCAGATATTTTGGATGAGGAAAACTGAGAAAGTAAATCTCTGATTTGCGTAATCGAAGTTTGTTCTGGCGAGGCTGTTTATGGCCAAGAGCAGAATTTTGTGTTAGATAAGGAGTTTTATGTCAGGATACGGTAAGTTGCAGATTGGAAACGTAGTTCTGGACAATAATATAATACTTGGACCAATGGCAGGTGTTTCAGACCTGCCGTTTCGTCTGTTATGCAGAGAAATGGGCGCAGGCCTTGTGTGCATGGAAATGGTCAGTGCCAAAGCCATCACCTACAAGAATAAGAACACCGGAATGCTCATGGAAATCCATGAAAAAGAGCATCCGGTTTCACTCCAGCTTTTTGGCTCAGAGCCTGAAATAATGCAGCAGGCAGTGGATATGATAAAGGACAGACCCTATGACATTCTCGACGTGAACATGGGCTGCCCGGTGCCTAAGGTGGTTGGAAACGGCGAAGGCTCTGCCCTTATGAAAAATCCCCAGCTTATAGAAAAAATAGTGAAGGCGCTGGTGGAGGTTTCCGACAGGCCGGTCACAGTTAAGATAAGGAAAGGCTTTAATGAACAGAGCGTAAACGCTGTTGAATGTGCCCTTGCAGCTCAGGAGGGCGGCGCGGCAGCAGTTGCAGTACACGGTAGAACCAGAGAGCAGTATTATTCGGGACAGGCAGACTGGAACATTATCCGTCAGGTAAAAGAAGCTCTTTCCATACCTGTTATTGGAAATGGAGATGTTGTTGACGGACCTTGCGCCAAGCGGATGTTCGAAGAAACCGGGTGTGATGGAGTGATGATTGCCAGAGCTGCCCAAGGGAATCCATTTCTTTTCCGAGAGGTAAAGAGCTTTTTTGAAAAAGGAGAAGCGTGTCCAAGGCCAGATAAAAAGGAAATTTATGATACCGTCATAAGACATGCGGATCTGCAATTACAGTATAAGGGCGAGTACATAGGTATCCGCGAGATGAGAAAGCATGTGTCCTGGTATACCTACGGAATGCCGGGAAGTGCCAGATTCCGCAATCAGATCAATCAGATGGAGGACATGGATTCGCTGAAAGCGGCATGTGCGCTACTGTTTGAGCAGGAATTATGATGCGCAGATGTGTGGAATTGTGATGGGACGTCAATTGTTAAATTATTATAAACGTTGTACCGAGCATAAATTGTGACCTTGACACATAAAAATATAGACTATATAATAGCAAAGTTAAAATAGATTGCTAATAGGAAATTTTTATTATTACTATATTAAGAAATCCCACATTTGTGCGGCTTAATCTTGTATGAAGGGTAGGTTTTGAACATGGAAGAAAAGAAAAATATTTTAACTTATGAAGGACTTAAGAAATACGAAGACGAGCTTCATGAGCTTAAGGTAGTAAAACGTAAGGAAGTTGCTGAGAAGATTAAGGAAGCAAGAGAACAGGGTGACCTTTCAGAGAACGCTGAGTACGATGCAGCTAAGGACGAGCAGAGAGACATCGAGGCTAGAATCGAAGCTCTTGAGAAGATCCTTAAGAATGCAGAAGTAGTTGTAGAAGAAGATGTAGACCTTAACAAGATCAGCATCGGCTGCAAGGTTAAGATTCGTGACCTTGAGTTCGAAGAAGACCTTGAGTACAAGATTGTGGGTTCTTCAGAGGCTAACTCTCTTAAGGGCAAGATTTCAAATGAGTCTCCAGTTGGTAAGGCTCTCATCGGAGCTAAGAAGGGACAGACTGTTACAGTTGAGACACAGGCTGGTACTCTTAAGTACAAGGTTCTTGGAATCGAGAGATCTGAGGTTTGATATTAAGCTGCGATTTGC
Source organism: uncultured Butyrivibrio sp. (assembly GCF_947169445.1). Classification (GTDB taxonomy): domain Bacteria; phylum Bacillota; class Clostridia; order Lachnospirales; family Lachnospiraceae; genus Butyrivibrio. The sequence continues at coordinate 35,343 of NZ_CAMVPU010000038.1, forward strand.
GCAGTAGCTTATGAGATATTCGCGTTCTTGTTTTGGGGCGCGCGAGCAATTGAGTTTTGAGATAAATGGGGGCCAGCGATTTACAATAGATTCGCTGGCTCTTGTACAAATATGATATTATTCCGGGATTGCATTCGGAATATACAAGTTTAGGAGGAAGAAAAAGTGGCAGATAATAATCAGCAGAACAATCAGCAGAATGCTCCTGCAGAGGACGTTGGACGTCTTCGTCAGGTTCGTAGAGATAAGCTTGCAGAGTTACAGGCAGCAGGAAGAGATCCTTTCCAGATTGTTAAGTATGATCAGACACATCATACACAGAATATAAGAGACAATTTCGAGGCATTGGAGTTCGTGCCTCCAGTTGACGAAGAGGGCAAGGCATTAGTTGTAGCTCTTTCAGATGTTCCGGCAGAGAAGGTGGTTTCTCTTGCAGGCCGTATGATGTCTAAGCGTGTAATGGGTAAGGCTTCTTTTGCTAACCTTCAGGATAGAGATGGCCGTATGCAGCTCTATGTTTCCAGAAATGATCTTGGAGACGAAGCTTACGCTGATTTCAAGAAGATGGATATCGGTGATATCATCGGTGTTAAGGGCTTTGCTTTCAGAACTAAGACCGGTGAGATTTCAGTTCATGTTAAGGAGCTGGTTCTTTTATCTAAGTCACTTATGCCACTTCCTGAGAAGTTCCATGGACTTACAGATACAGAGATCAGATACAGACAGCGTTACGTTGACCTCATCATGAACGAGGATGTTAAGGAGACTTTCAAGAAGAGAAGTGCGATCCTTCGTGAGATCCGTAACTTCCTTGCAGACAGAGATTTCCTTGAGGTTGAGACTCCTATGCTTGTTGAGAACGCAGGCGGCGCTGCAGCAAGACCTTTCATCACACATTATAACGCTCTTGATGAGGAGAGAAAGCTTCGTATCTCTCTTGAGCTTTACCTTAAGAGACTTATCGTTGGTGGTCTTGAGAGAGTATATGAGATCGGCCGAGTATTCAGAAACGAAGGCGTTGATACAAGACATAACCCAGAGTTCACACTTATGGAGCTCTATCAGGCATATACAGATTATGAAGGAATGATGG
>NZ_CAMVPU010000039.1 GCF_947169445.1 uncultured Butyrivibrio sp.
TGTGCTTAACCAAATTTTAAGATTTAGAACCTGTTGTTTAAATTGAAGTTGCCATGTTGACGTGATAACATAATTATGTATACGTATATTAAGCTATAATTCGGAGGCATTTCATGGGGCTTATAAAGCTTGAGAAGGGACAGGTTCTACACAAAGCCGGAGCTGATACCGTTGAGACACTTGAAGTTCTGGTAAAAGGAAGCATAAAAATATCCAACCAGTACACTTCCATCATTTTAGGCGTTGGAAGCTTTATTGGCATTGTAGAAACTCCCGGAAACCTCTATACATACACTATCGAGGCTATGGAAGAGTCTGCAGTCTATTCCTATCCCTTTAATTCCAAAGAAGATATTCCAAAAGTTGTAAAATCCAACCCCAAAATTCTTCCAGTATTGGCAGCCCAGTCAATCGACTGCGCCGCTAAGTGTTGTGATGTCTATGAAAAAGAATATGATGATGCCACAAAGGAATACGAACAGCTTGTGGCAGATTATGCCGACTACCCTGCTCTTTGCATAAAGGTGGGTGAAGTTGCCAAGAGTTTCCCTGAAATCAACGAAATAATTCCTCCCGAACAAACCACCAATATATCAGAATGGGAATTTTCTTTTATCAGAGGCTTAAAAGAACATGACACCTCATTAAAAAAGACTTTTTACCCTCTGGGCCTTGACGTTGCCACAGGTGTGATCATGGCAGCTTATGTATTATATCAGAAGATATCGGCGGAATCTCAGCTTTTGTCCGAATACAGGAGAACTCTTCGAGTAAAAACCGCTGCTTTTTCGACCGCAATTAAAGCAATAAGAGCAAAGCTTTCAGATCAGGAAAAATCAGAGGAAAGCGGCGCGCAGGTGGTTACTATCGTAAATGCTCTTAGCACTATTTTGGTATATTCAGGTGTTTCCCAGGAAATATCTTTAAAATTTGAAGAACAGATTACTGAGTTTAAAAGCCATGAAAATCGATACGATTCCGGCGATGAAGCAAGGGCTCTTAGAAGAAGCATTGGTTCAACCTTTTATGAAGTATATGGTCCTGCCTTCCTTAAGAGTTTAAATGATCCAAATCCTCCGATAGAACTGAAAATGTTCTTTATGTTTGGATTTGTTGACGAAGAACTGGCAGGTGAAAAAAACACCGCAATTCTCTATAACATGGCAAAGGCCTACACCCCGGATCCCGAAGGCAAAACTCTTACAGTATATGAATGGCTTAAGAAAATCTATAATCTGGAAGTCGAACCCTCCAGAAATGAATTTGACCAGGACTGGCCTACTTACCTTAGAGAACAAAAAATCAGCGGGCAGCTCAACCAGGCTCAGGTTGATCTAATGGCTGATGATCCCACCAGTAGACTGAATTTTGAGATTCATAATCTTTTTGCCCTTGGAAACAGAATGACTTTTGGAAGGATTTCTTCATTTGTACCTGTTTTTGATTCACAAAATGTTTTGCGCCCGCTCGACATGGCATATATCACTGCCGCAAAAGTAGCAGATTACTACACCATGATAAGAAACGTTGACTATAGTGTATTTTGCAGGCAGGCTATTTTTTCCGATACAGAAATCGGGATCACACAAGTTTACTACGATAACGATATTACACCGTACATGATACTTATGCCCAATATTGGCTCAAGGGCTGCTTTATGGCAGGAAATTGAAGGAAAGAACCGACATACTCCGGCCAGAATGCTGGTATCTATATTTAACACTGAAAATACCGATGAAATCATGATAAAGCTCTTTGGCGAATTTAGATGGGAAATGTGCAAGACAGTTCAGGGAATACATTGGAACGATGTTACCGATCCTTCTCTTACATCCATGTACTGTGACTACCTTCAGTTTTATAAAAAGAACTCAGCTCTTTCGTCCGACACCAAAGAGAAACTGCGTACTGATCTTAAAAAGTTCAGCAACAACTACAAAAATGTTTTCATTGCCGACTATCTACAGTATGTTAAATTTGAAGCAGCAGGATCTCCAAGGCTTAATAAAGTTGCAAGAGAGATACTTTTTACCTTCTGTCCGTTCTCGAAGGATCTAAGAGACAAAGTTGCAGAAAATCCTCAGTACACTGAGCTAATCAATCACTATAAGGTCAGAATCAACAATGTCGCAAAGCCTGTTCTTAACGCAATTGCCAAACTTAAAAAAGATGGAATTGATATTCCTGAAGTTCTGACGCAGCAGATAGAGCATTTAAAGCAATAGTTTTCACTATTTGGACCAACACCGATATGTAATAGGATTTGCGGAGCATTTCCTATTACATAAAAATAGGGACACATTTATGACTGCTCAAAGCTCAAAATGTGTCCCTTTATTTTTCTATACCTTATTGAAATTTCTTCTCAATATTCTGAATAAACTCTCTTGCCGCTACAGCATTATCAGGCTTGGTATCCTCAAGTGTTGCATGGATAAAAGGCTTCTTCTCCACTGCAAACTTAACTATAGTATCATAATTAATTTCGCCGAGGCCGCAAGCCATGCTCTTTACACTATCACCCTCTACAACAGCGTCCTTAAGGTGTATCATGCAGATATCTTTTTCCAAAAGATCAATTGCTTCCTCAAATACTTCCTGTCTCTGATCGAAGTTATCAGTCCAAAGAAGATTTACCGGATCAAAGATGATCTGAAGATTAGGAGATTCAATTCTATCAAGAACTTCCCTCGCACGCTTTGGATTCCATACAATATGGCGATAAACCGGCTCAATAGCCACTATAACGCCCATTTTCTCTGCATATTCTACAACAGGCTTTAAGTTGGTAATGAATGTCTCAAGCGCCTCTTTTGAATGGCATGCTTCTTTATCGTAGGAATAAGTCTCATTAGGCGCACCGGTCTCGGTTCCTACCATTCCTGCTCCCATAAGAGATGCAAACCTGATATGAGCCATATATTTGTCCTGAGTCTTCTTAAGCTGCTCAGCATTTGGGTTAGCCAGGTTAAGATAACATCCAAGAACTGCCACATCCAGATCGGCTCTTCTAAAGGCATCCCTCATATACATAGCATAGCCTGGTGTAAGTGCATTTGTATCGGCAGTAAATCCTGGCACCTTGGAAAGCGCTATGTGTGTGCAGCTAAAGCCTTGTCTTTTTATCTCCTGCAATCTTTCCTCAAATGGAAGTTCTACGGTATCGTGAAATCTAATTCCAATCTGCATATTATTATTCCTTTCGTGTCTATATCAAATATCATGATAAGTGATATTTGAAAACTTAGCCACCAGCTCTTTCTCCAAGCCGGCGTATGCATACATTCCAACTAATGCTCCGGTAAATCTCTTACCTATATGATATCCCTCATCACAAAGATAGTACACATTTGAAAGTGTCGTAAATATAGTTATTTCTGAATTATCTACTGCATTTTCATCAGTAATTATTCTATAGCTCAGCGTCCGCCTAAGATAATCCGTATCCATGTAAAAGACTATGCCTCTTACATTTTCATGTATTTCCTCATCCCCATATATCGGAGAATCCACATCTCCAATATGTTCATTGGAATATATGATCAGCTTGCCATCATTTCTCATTAATCCGAATTCAAAGAATGTATTCTCATCATAATATCCTGTAATTCCTACGCTCTGTCCTTCGTAAAGTGTTGGAATTTCAAGATAAGCACTATATACAAAAGAAAAGTTTGTCTGCCTCCTTAGAACTATATTCCTGCTTTCTATACTGTGAAGAGGCTCTTTACTTCCCCTTATCATAAAGGTTCCGCTATTAAAGTCTGTGCTGTTACTATTTTGTTCAAAACTATTTTTCTCATCACATAGTAATTTCCCGGGAATATAAGTCACATCCCCATGTTCAAAAGCTCTTGGTGTCATATATTCAAAAGGAATACCACATGGAGATATTTTTTCTATCCGATTTTCTATGCCCCACTTACTATGTTCAACACCTTCATCACTATCTAAACACACTTTAGATGACATAGTACAAGACTCAGGAAATGGCTTAACCTGCATACAGGATGGACCTTTAAGATTATTAACGATTGGCCATCCATCAGCTGTCCAGGTAACTGGATCGATAGCAGTCTCTCTTCCAAGGATGCTATACCCATCGCCAACCTTACGGCCACAAAGATATACCATAAACCATCTTCCATCCTGTGTTTCCACCAGATCCCCGTGCCCACATCTTTGGATTGTAGCACCTTCATCCGTTTGGCGCATGATTGGATTATAAGGACATGGCTCATAGATGCCCATAAGTTCTCTGCTACGCGAAACAGTAACCCTATGTCCCGGTCCTGTACCGCCCTCAGCCTGTAAGAGATAGTAATATCCGTCCTTTTTGTATATATGAGGCCCTTCCGGAGCACGCTTGTTGCTACCGTAATAAAGAAGCGTTGGTTTCGATATCTTTTTGGTTCCTGTCTCATCAAGTTCAAATATTCTGGCGCCGCGATTAAGCAGCATATATCTGCGGCCATCCTCATCATTAAAAAGTCCGGGATCAATACCATCTTCATCAATGAAAACCGGTTCTGTATAAGGTCCCTGCGGCTTATCCGAACTAACTACAATCTGTCTTCTAAAAACAGGTCCGGTATCATTTAATCTATACGTAGCAGCTATATAGAATCTGCCTTTGTAATATGATATATCCGGTGCCCAGTAGCCCCTTCCACCCTGAAGTTCATCAAGATGCGCCCACTTAGGATCAGTAATGGCATGACCTATTATCTCCCAGTGAATAAGATCTCTTGAATGAGAAATAGGAATACAGGGAAAAAAGATAAATGAGGAATTGACCATATAATAATCTTCACCAACTCTGCAGATGGATGGATCAGGAAAAAATCCTGTCCTAATCGGATTTCTGTAAAAATCCTCATATTTATGACCGTACTTATCTGCAAGATAGTCATCTATTTTCTTATAATTCTTTTCATGTACAATATCCCATGGAGTGATCAGATTCTCATCTCCCATAAGCGGATCAAGGCCGCATCTGTCTGTTAAGTATCTGAACATCTCCAGATGACCACTCATAGCTGCAAAATGAAGTGCAGTCCTATGCCCATCTGCATACTCATTTAAACTGGCTCTGGAATACTCCACAATCCATTTAACCAGCTCAAAATCACCATTTTGCGCAGCTTCATATATAGTTATTTTTCCTACATCCATGCCTTTTTCCCCACTCATTTACAAGATAAAAGTATTTGTGATGACAAAAACTGTTTCAATGATCAGAAGTTTCTATAATTCTTCAACATGAACATACTTAAAATCAGAAAAGCCACATTCACAAGCTCGTTCCTCTGTACCTTTTTTTGTAGAAGCATATATTCCTATCTTTGCTCCAACCCAGGTATGATCTGATGGTGTATATCTCACCTTCAAATCTATCTCTTTTTCATCGGCCACAAGAATAATATTCAGACTTGGAATAGCGTCTTTATCATCTACACTTCTAAAATATAGTTCCTCTGATTTTACTTTTTCATCACAGTCAAATATCATTCTAAACTTCAGATTTTTAAGCCCCTGTTCCAAAGAAATGCCATTTTCATGGCAGAACAATGTAAAGCTTTTCCTATATATTTCTTTTTCTTTTTTATCATTGTCCCCGCCAAATGACTGTGCAACAACAATACTTACGTCTTCCAGATCACCCTTTTCAACATATGCAGTAATATATTGTCCACCAGTCATACAGACACCGGTTCTGTCACCAGGAGTTAACCCGGTTGCATCCAGTGCTACATCACATTTTAAAAGTGGATAAATAATTTTCTGAGTAAGGACATTACTGCTTCTCCAAATAACAGGATTATCTTCCCCGGAAGGATTTAAGGCATATAATCTAAGGCCATCACATAAATGATTTTCCGAATCTGCTTCCGTTTCTCCCTCTGTAACGTTTTCTTTTGAATTACTAATGACTCTTCCGTAAAACTCATCTTTATGATTTCCAAGCCATTGCCAGCAAAGGGCGTATTTTCCATCCACAAAATCATCCGACGCTTCAAGGTAGCATGGTTCATCTGCTATTCCTGTATTTGGCTTTTCCATCTCTTTTACCGGCTCCCCAATATTATCTGCATCAGGATTTACTCCAATTATAGGCCAGCCGTTCTCCCACTCTACAGGCTGCAGATGGCAGATTCTTCCATATAAGCCTCTGTCCTGAAAATGGATGAACCATTCATCTCCATTTACGGTATCAACAAGCCCTCCCTGGTGAGGACCATTGATCTGCGTATTTCCGGTGTGCATTACTTCTTTGATTTCGTAGGGCCCACAAATGTGTTTGCTCCTAAGAGCAACCTGATAGCCATATTTTACCCCTCCCGCAGGAGCAAGGATGTAATAGTATCCGTCTCTTTTATAGACTTTAGGTCCTTCTATTGTAACTGCAGGATTTTTGGGGTCATTGCCGTTAAAAATGAAATGATCTTCGGAAATAGCCCTAAGACCATCATTACTCATCTCAAAAATGCCCAGAATACTCTTAAAACCTATTCTACTCTTTGCATAGCCATGTATCACATATGCCTTGCCATCATCATCCCAAAACGGACAAGGATCTATGAGTCCCTTTCCTTCCAGAATGCAGACCGGTTCTTCCCATTCTCCCAAAGGATTTTTAGCTCTAACCACATAATAACCTTCATCCGGCATTCCATAGTAAATATAATAGTATCCCTCATGATATCTGATAGATGGTGCCCACACACCTTCTGAGTGCCTTGGGATAAAATATCTTTCTTCTTTAATATTCTTCAGCGCATAATTAACAAGCTTCCAATTAACCAAATCATGGGAGATCAGTATTGGAAGTCCCGGAGTATAATTAAAGCTGCTGGCAGTCATATAATAAGTATCTCCGACTCTGATCACATCGGGATCAGAATAATCAGCAAAAAGAATAGGATTTCTATATCTTCCATTTTCCAAGTCTACGTAGTTTTTCATTTTCACCCGTTAATCTCTATGTTATATGTTTCCTTAAGATACTCAGCATCTGCAATAAGAGTTGAATATGGTTCGCTGAGTTTCTTTATCTCATCTGCTATCATTCCTGCATAAAGCATAGCACCCTCATACTTAAGATGGGAATTATCTACTTTTCCCTCAGGCGCCCATAAAGCTTCTCCAGGAGCAAGATTCATGTAGTATTTCTTAGAATCTTCGTCTCCGATTTTTTCCAAATATTCTCTACTCTTAGTGAATAGATCAGCCACAGGCACATCAAACCTTTCTGCAGCTTCTTTCATTCCCTTTACGTATTCGGTATGTTCAGATGGCTTAAGTTCGCCATTTTCATCAAATAGCCTTCTCTCTACCGATGTAATAAAAAGAGGATAAGCTCCCTTGTTTCTTGCGACGTTTACAAATTTTCCGAGATTTGTGATAAACTCACCGTGAGGTTCAGAATATCTAGCAGGATCATTTATTTTTTCATCATTATGTCCAAACTGTATGAAAAGAAAATCGCCTTTTGTAATCTCATCATATATAGAAGCTAGCCTGCTCTCATCAATAAAGCTCTTGGTGCTTCTTCCATTCACCGCATGGTTATAAATAACCACATCTGCTCTTGTATATCTATCAAATGCCTGTGCAATTCCTGTCTGAGGATAAGTAGCAAACTTGTTGCATGCACAGGTCGAATCTCCTGCCCAAAATATATGTCTCATTTCTCCATTCTCCTATTAAAAATGCTTGTGTCCATAAATGAACACAAGCATTAAAAATTTAAATGTACATCACTCTTTTACTGCACCAACATTAACACCCTGTACGAAATATTTCTGAAGGAATGGATATGCTGCCATGAAAGGAAGAATAGCACATACGATAGCTGCATAATAAAGGGTATTCTGTGATACCTTATATGCCGTTGTAGGCGTATCACCATCCATGATCATAACCCTCAGCTTGTACTGGAAGTTAACCTGATCTGGGTTTGTGATATAAATCTGAACTGTGCTGTAATCATTCCATACAGTAACTGCATACATAAGACCGATTGATGCAAGAGCTGCCTTAGAAAGAGGAAGCACGATCTTGAAGAAGATTCCCATTGGAGAACAGCCATCAATTTTAGCAGCCTCGAAAAGTGACTCAGGAATTCCTTCAAAGAAGTTCTTCATAAGTACCAGATTGTAAACATTCATACCATGTTTGATAACAAGGATCCACATTGTATCTACAAGGTGAAGCTGTTTCATAACAAGGTACTCAGGAATCATACCACCAGAGAAAATCATTGTGAAAAGGAGGAAAAATGATAAAGCATTTCTTCCAGGCATTTCCTTCTGAGTAAGTACATATCCACCAAGTGTTGAAAGAATAAGTCCAAGTGCTGTTCCTAAAACAGTTGTAATAACTGAGTTAAAGAATGGTCTGTACAATCTTACAGTTGTGAAAATTGTAAGGTATCCGTTAAAGGTAAAATCCTGTGGCCAAAGCATAAACTTATATACGCCAACAGAGTTAAATGAATCAACAACTACTTTCCAAATAGGAATAAGAACTATTAAAGCTATAATAACGAATACCAAATAGTTGATAACATCAAATACGTGAACCTTGTTTTTCTTAGCTTTTACACGTACCTGCGCTGCATTAGCCTGTGCCATAATGTTCCCTCCTTAAATAATTCCACGTCCACGGATCTTCTTACTTGCCCAGTTACAAACAAGAACAAGTACACAACCAACAATAGACTTGAACAAACCAACTGCTGTGGTATAACCATAGTCCGGAATGGCTGTAAGGAAGGTCTGACGGTATACATAAGTTGAAATAACATCGGAAACACCAAATACACGGTTGTTATATAAAACGAATACTGACTCAAACAGATTAAGAACCTTAGCAAGGTTAAGAATCAGCACGATAATTACCGTATTCAAAAGTGCAGGTACAGTTACATACCAAATCTTCTGAAGTCTTGAAGCACCATCAATATCAGCTGCTTCATAAAGTTCAGGATTGATTCCTGAAAGTGTAGCCAGGAAAATAACTGTTCCCCAACCTGTCTCTTTCCAAATATTGATCAGGTAGAAAATTGGTCTCCACAGACTCTGTGAATGAAGGAAATCAATACTCTTACTGATAACTCCCCATGACTTCAATGTCTCATTAACGAAACCTGTTGAAGAAGTTGAAAGGAACAACTGGAAAATAGCAGCTACAACTGCCCATGACATAAAGTGAGGTAAGTAGATAATAGTCTGCAAAGATTTCTTAGCAAACATATTATGCATTTCATTAAGGAAAACTGAAACTAAAACTGATGTAAATGTTGTAATAAGCAACTTTGTAATTGATATTTGTAGCGTATTTGTAAAGGCTGACCAGAACTCCTTCTTTCCAAACATCGTCTCAAAGTTCTTAAGACCAACCCATGTGATGTTTCTCAGCTTATACTCATAGAAGGCATATCTAACACCGAGCATAGGCCAATAATAAATTATGATTACAAAAACTAGTACCGGAAGAAACATCAAATAGTATCCACGGTTGTTCCAGATACGTGTACCAAGAGGTTTCTGATTGATAGGAGCACCAGTGGATGTAGTAGTAACTTTTTGTTTCTTACTCATGGCATCCTCTTCCTTTCACAAAATATCGTTGATTGACAAATAAAAATATTCACAATAACATTTTACATTTAATTGTGCATTTTTGCACTGAATTATGTAAATGTTTTCATATTTTTTTTCATAAAAATCCCACCCTCCAAAAGATCTTTTCCCTTGGAGGATGGGAAAAAGTCATTTCAATTCACTATTAAAGCTAAATTACTGTGCGTTGAGCTCATCAACAATTGCCTGAGCGATATCGCCAAAGTCAGCCTGATACTGAGCAATAGCATCCTCTGCTGACATCTCACCAGCAACAACCTGCTTCATAAGTGTTGTCTTCTCTTCTACAAGAGCTGCCTCGTTCTCTGTAAGAGTTGCACAAGAAGCTGCTGCAGGAGCATCAACACAGTTCTCTGTGAAGAACTTGTTACCCTTCTGAACGAGTTCGTCATTATCAACGTAACCGTTTGTAAGAGGAGCAATTACAAGTACTGCATCGAGGTGGTTCTTCTTCCAGATTGTGTTAGGGTCGTTAGGTGACTGCTTAAGGTGGAACTCACCATCAGCGTACTCATAATCCTTCTTCTTCTCAGGATCGTCAGCGTTTGTTGAGAATGATTCAGCCTTTACTGACCAGTGAACATCCTCAGCACCATATGTCCAAAGTGTCTGTACTCTGTCGCCATCAAGCATTGTCTCAAGGAGTGCATCGAAGATAGCCTGCTCACGAGCTGAGTTGCCATCCTGATCATCTGTGATTACCCATACAGGAGCTTCTCTGTTGAGGTAGCCGCCCCATGTATCCTTGATCTCCTGGATAGGAGCAAGCTGAACGAGTCTGTCGTCACCGAGATCATTATCAACTTCCTGCTTCTCCATGTTTGTTGTAAGTGTTCTAAGCCATGTACCAGCCCAGTATGTGAATACACCTTCTGATGTTGTCTGGTCGTTTGAGAAGAACTTCTCACGAGCCTGCTTTGTTCCAGCATCCTCTGTATCAGGATCGATTACACCATCAGCAACACCCTGTGCAAGTCTTGTAAGAGCGTCTACTGTAGCCTGCTCCTGGAAACCATCTACCCATACGCCGTCCTTCTGATAGAATGAAGGATATGCGCCCTGCCAAAACTCAGGCATGTAGTTGATGTATGGAGCCTCATCAAGCTTACCATAGCCAGCAGCGATAACACCGTATGTACCAGCTGATCCGTTTCCATCAGGATCGTTCTCTGTGAATGCCTTAAGCATTGCATAGTAGTCATCAAAAGTCTTGATATCTTCAGCCTTCATTCCTACTGCATCAAGCCAAGACTGCTTAACATATGTAACACATCCGTTACCATATGTAGGAGCAAATCCATAAAGGTGACCATCGCCGTCCTTCATGTTCTCGTTGATTGAAGGAAGTGTGATTCTTGACTGGAACTCAGCGTTTGCATAAGCATCTGCCATATCCCAAAGAAGGCCTGTTGTCTGATACTGTCTAAGCATTGTAGCGCTCATGATAAGAGCATCTGGATAATCAGCATCACCAGGTGTACCTGTTGTAAGAAGACGAGATACTGTGCCTGAGTAATCTGAGTGATCGAGCTGGTTGATGTTGAGCTTGATTGAATGTCCAAGCTTCTCAGATACAGCCTGCTCCCACTGCTCAATGAACTCAGCCTGTCCGCTCTCTACTGTAGCTGTAAGTGTACCATCAACTACGATGTTAAGAGTTTCAAGAGTGAAATCCTCAGCTGCTGCTGTCTCTGTTGTTGTTGCTGTTGAATCAGAAGCCTGATTCTCAGTAGCTGTTGCATTGCCTGTTGTCTCTGTTGTCTCTGTTGTTGTGTCAGCAGATGTTGATCCACAAGCTGCAAGAGAAGCTACCATTGCTGTTGAAAGAAGTAATGATAAAACTTTCTTTTTCATTAAATTTGTTCCTCCCATGTGAAAGTTTGAAAATTAAAATGTAAGCGTTTTCACTTGCTTATGTACGTACTTTACCATGTATTTAAATCCTTTGCAAGCATGAATTTTGTAAGATTTGTAACAAAGTTGTTCACTTTTTTCGGGAAGTGCCGTTTTTACTGCATTTCCGTAAGTGCTTACATGTAAAAAATTACAAGAAATTTTTTAACAAATTTTGAACAGAGCGAAAACGGCATGTGATTTTATACAACATTATGTCCTATGTAACCGGTTGTTAATTGTACATTTTGTACAACGAGTGTTTTGTCATTAGTCACTCATTGCTAACCACATTTCATATATTGCTTACATTTTTAATTCACATAGCCAAAGGGGACGGTTTTTGTTGGCTTATTACGTGTAATAAGCCAACAAAAACCGTCCCCTTTGGCTGACCCTTGGCTGAAAGGTATCTCTATGTTTAGAGTGTTACGCCTCTCTTCCATATTGCCATATCATGGAAGCCAGCTTCTTCGCTCTTTAATTTCTCTCCGGAAGCCGTTCTGAGTATCTTATCAAACAGCTCATCGGTTAGTTCATCAAAAGTCTTTCCTTCTAAGATCTGACCGGCTCTGAAATCGATCCAATTGCTCTTTTTATCTGCAATGGTATTGTTGCTGGCAATCTTCATAGTAGGTACAGGACACGCAAATGGTGTTCCTCTTCCGGTTGTAAATAGTACAATCTGTGCTCCGGCTGATGCAAGAGCTGTGGCTGCGCACAAGTCATTTCCAGGAGCGCAAAGAAGATTAAGACCGCAAGTATCCGTTCTCTCTCCATATTCCAGAACGTTCATTACCGGATAATCTCCGGATTTCTGAGTGCATCCCAAAGATTTATCCTCAAGAGTAGTAATACCGCCAGCCTTATTGCCAGGTGAAGGATTCTCGTAAATCGGTTCTCCCTGTTTGGTAAAATACTCCTTGAAGCCATTTATCATGTTCACAGTATCATTAAATGTAGCCTCATCCTTACATCTATTCATAAGAATAGTTTCTGCTCCGAACATTTCAGGAACCTCAGTAAGTATTGATGTTCCGCCATATTCAACAATCCTGTCGGAAATTCTTCCTACTAGCGGATTAGCTGTGATTCCGGAAAAGCCGTCGCTACCGCCACACTTAAGGCCAATCACCAGCTTAGAACAATCAACATTTTCTCTTTCATCCGCACTAGCAACATCAATTATTTCTTTTAAAAGATTAAGTCCATCTTCCATCTCATCATCAGATTTCTGGCTAACAAGGAACTTAACTCTGGACTCATCAACATCACCAATATACGGCTTTAAAACATCAATATTACTGTTTTCACAGCCAAGGCCAAGAACAAGAACACCACCTGCATTAGGATGATTGATAAGATCTGCAAGAATAGTTCTTGTATGCTCCTGATCATCTCCGGTCTGAGAGCATCCGTAATTATGTGTAAATGCAACTACTTCATCAACGCTTCCTTTTACATATTTATTGGCCTCTTTTGCAAGCGCTGTAGCAATATTATTAACACAGCCAACTGTTGGGATTATCCATACTTCATTTCTGATTCCAACCTTGCCATTAGATCTTACAAAGCCTTTGAAAGTGCCCTTTTTGCTGCCCATTGCAGAAATTTTCCTGGCGATATCGTCATTATCAGGCTCGTATTTATACTCAAGAATTCCTTCCAGATTGGTCTTGATATCATGGGTGTGCACCCATCTTCCTATGCTGATATCCTCAGTAGCATGACCAATGGCATATCCGTACTTAACTACATTATCATTAGTAGAAAGATCTCTGATCGCCATTTTATGTCCTGCAGGAATTTCTTCTTTTGAAACAATTTCTCTTCCATCGGAAAGTGTTATTTTCTCGCCTTCTTTCAGTGTTTCAAGGCATACAACAACATTATCCTCCGGATGGATTTGTAAAAATCTGCTCATATAACCTACCCCTTTATCTCATATTTGCTAGATGTAAGCGTTTACAGTTTTAACTATATTATCATAGAACCCACTAGTCAATAAATTTTTGCAAAGCCAGTAAAACTCTACATATCGAAGAATTAAATTTTTAGTTTAACGTTTTTTCTATTGTATTTAAATTCTTCGTCTTGTATAATACAGTTGAAAATTTCTATGAAAATGCTTACATATTTTTTACATTTTGTATGTTTTGTTTCACTTGCTAAGAAAACATAATAATATCTTTTTTGTGGAGGTAAATGGGATGAAGAAGTTTATGGATGAAGATTTCCTGTTACAGAGCGAACCAGCCAGGAAGCTTTATCACGATTATGCAGAGAATATGCCTATTCTTGACTATCACTGCCATATCAGCCCCAAGGAAATAGCTGAGGACCGTCATTTCGACACAATTACTCAGGTATGGCTTGGCGGAGATCATTATAAGTGGCGTCTCATGCGTGCATTTGGTTTAGACGAGAAATACATGACAGGCGATGCTTCTGACAAAGAAAAATTCCTTATGTTTGCCAAGTGTCTTGGCAAGGCTGTAGGTAATCCATTATATCACTGGGCTCACCTGGAGCTTCGCAAATACTTCGGATATGAGGGTGTTCTCAACGAAAAGACTGCTGAAGAAGTATATGATCTTTGCAACAAGGTTCTGCAGTCTCCAGACATGAGTGTTCGTAAGCTTATCAAGATGAGTAATGTTACTCTTATCTGCACAACAGATGATCCTGTTGATACACTTGAATGGCATGACAAGATTAAGGCTGATACATCTTTTGATGTAAAGGTTCTTCCTGCATGGCGTCCAGACAAGGCTAAGAATATTTCCAAGCCTGATTTTGTTTCTTACATAAACATATTATCAGAAGTAAGCGGAGTTAAGATTGATTCTTTCAGTTCATTAAAGGATGCTCTAAGAAACAGACTTGATTTCTTTGCATCAAAGGGCTGCAACGTTACAGATCATGCTCTTGAATATGTTATGTACCGCCCTGCTTCTTCTGAAGAAATCGAGAAAATCTTTGCAAAGAGACTCGCAGGAGAAACTCTTACATACGAAGAAGACCTCAAGTACCAGACAGCATTTATGTTATTTGAAGGCGAAGAAATCGCTAAGAGAGACTGGGTTATGCAGCTCCATTTCGGATGCAAGCGTGATAACAATACCCCAATGTATGAAAAGCTTGGTCCTGATACCGGATTTGATACTATTGATGCATATTATCCAATGGGCGAGCTTGCAGATTTTCTCAATGCTCTTCATTCAAAGAACAGCCTGCCTAAGACTATTCTTTACAGCCTTAACCCTAATGACAACAAGATCATCAATACTACTCTTAATGCATTTAATGAAGGTCCTGTTGTTGCTAAGATTCAGCAGGGAAGCGCTTGGTGGTTCAATGATACCAAACTTGGCATGGAACAGCAGCTTGCATGTGTTGCAGAATCCGGAAATCTTTCAGGTTTCGTTGGAATGCTGACTGATTCCAGAAGCTTCACTTCTTACACAAGACATGATTATTTCCGCAGAATATTGTGTAACTATCTCGGTTCATTGGTTGAAAATGGTGAGTATCCTGAAGAGGATCTTGATATTTTAGGAGAAATTGCTGCAGATATTTCCTACAATAATGCTGTAAGATATTTCAAATTTCCTTTAGAAACGAGATAAAACGATATGAGCAACCAGATGACAATTTATGATATATCCAAAAAAGCTGGCGTATCAATTGCAACAGTTTCAAGAGTATTAAATGGCAGTACTAATGTTAAGCCAAGAACCCGTAAAAAGGTTATGGATATTATTGAGCAATACGGCTACAAGCCCAATGCTTTTGCCAGAGGACTTGGTCTTAACTCTATGAAAACCATTGGTATTCTTTGTGCTGATGCCTCCGATTTGTATCTGGCGAAAGCTATTTACTTTATTGAACAGAACTTAAGAGAAAATGGCTATCACTCTGTACTTTGTTGTACAGGTTACGAAATGGATGCCAGGAAAGATTCTCTGAATCTTCTCCTATCACAGCACGTTGACAGCGTTGTAATGGTCGGATCAAATTTCATCATGAATAATGCTGAAGATAACCAATATGTTAAAGATGCTGCCGCTTCTGTCCCGATCATGCTTTTAAATGCTGATTTTGACTGTCCTAATGTTTACTGCACTCTCTGTGACGATTATAAGGCGACACAGGATGCTACAGAAAAAATGTTAGATGCAGGACTTAAGAATATACTATATTTATACAACAGTAATTCTTATTCAGGATTAAAAAAGCTTGCCGGTTTTCAGAATGCTCTCCTGACTCACGACATTCCATTGAAGAAAGAAATGCAGCAATGCTTCAAGGGAAGTCATGAAGATATCGATGGCGTTAAAAACTTTGTTGAGAACATCTACAAAAAAGGAATCAAATTCGATGGTATAGTTACCAGTGATGATTTCCTTGCTGTTGGAGCAATGAATTTTGCCAGGGCTAATAACATAAATGTACCAAATGATCTTCAGATTATTGGTTACAACAATTCAATTCTTACATTATGTTCTGAGCCGGTTATTTCTTCTGTTGACAACAGGCTTGAAGATATGTGTACCCAGCTTGTAAAAACACTTATTGGAACACTCTCTTCAAATGAGATGCCTCAGAAAACTATTTTTTCAGGTGAACTTATTAAGCGAGGTTCAACTTCATTTTAAAAACACAAAAGAGGATTTATGAATGATAATCATCATCGTAAATCCTCTTTTTCTATATCTTTATCTTTTTATATCTTTTTCTTTATCTTTCTTCTAATTCTTTATTTTCTACAATTCCCTAATTAGCAATTTTACCGTAGCATTACTGATTTAACAGTCCTGCCATTACAAATACAAGTGGCGAATTCCAGTAAATTGTTATTTCATTCAATGAATAACAATCAATATGATCATAGTAGCATTTCATAGGAGCTGAGCCTGCAGGTACTTCCTTAGCTCTCTCATCCTGTAAGCCAATATTTGGACCACCTGAAACAAGTCCGGGCCAAGGCTGCTGTATTCCATCAACTGCTGTAGGACGAAGATGTGGATTCTTAAAGGCCTTTTCTCCATTTCCGGTAACATAGCTGGTATCCATACTATTACAGCCAAGAATATAATCAATGCCTGATCTGATGGCATTTTTGTATTCTTCTTTTCCAGAAATACGCTCTGCTACTGTAAGAACCATCATGTACTTAAGCAGTTCCATATTACTGCCCCAGATAAAGTCCTTTTTATCCATACACAGACCAAATCCGTTATGGGTACATACTTCTAAGAGCCTGTCTGCTTCGGAAAGAAAACTATTTCTTGAAAGGATGCTAAGTGCATTATCTTCTCTTTTTAGTAAAAGAGACAATGCTCCAAGGCCGGCAACTTCAGCCCAGCCAAGACAGGTAAACACATTTCCCTGATAGCCCTTCTTTTTGGCATTTGCATCAAAAACTTCTATCTTGTCCTTTAACTCCATGGCATCACTATAATATTTGCCATCGGAAGTTGCCTCATAAAGTGCACAGGCAGCCCAGAATCTATTGGATTTATCCTCTGCTTCGCCATATTCTCCTGTATTGGAGCCTTCCGCATTATGAAATAATAGTTCATCAGGATTTTCCTTAAGCCACTTGTAAGCAAGAAGAGAACGTTCCATTAACTTATCTGCAAAGGCTTTATCATAATTCTTATAAACTGAATAAGCAAGCGCAAAAACAGCAGCGATATCAGCAGTTGCAATGGATGAAACATTAAACAAAAACAGCTCTTCTTTATCATCTTCAGGCATTACAAAAGGTGCATGATTAAAGGTTGTTACCTTATGCCATACGCTTCCGTTTTCGCGCTGCATTTTCATAAGAAACTCAAGTTCCACCTTGACCTCTGCAAGAATTTCAGGTAACTGTCCCCTGTCACATTTTTCTTTTGGAATGTCATAATGTACATCTAAAAGGCAATCAAAAAATCTAACGCCATATAGTAAATGTGCTACAGCTACTGCTCCTGCTGTGGAATACCTGCCATAATCTCCGGCATCATGCCAACCACCTGAAACATCAACAGGATCTGTATTTTCGCCATAGACAGTTGCCAACGATAAATGACATGGTTTATGGTAATAAACACCTGCATATTTCTCATCCAGAGCATCACCGCATCTAAGGAAGTAGAAGCATTTGCAGATATCCTTCATTAGTTTGTCATATACATTCTTATTTATCTCAAAATAGGAACTGCTGGCATCTTTCGAAACTACTTTATACTTCCCTGATGTCTTAAAATCACTAAAGTCCGCTATATAGGTATCTTCTCCGGAAATCTCATCCTCGCCAAAATGTGTTGTTTCTCCTGTGTAAACAGAGGAACCTTTTTCATCCACAATCTGAAAAGATGGCGCAGCAAAATTAAGAACTGCTTTCTTCTTATCGCTTTCAAAAAAGCCAACCTGATTAATAAAAATCTTATTCATCACCTTTCCTCCCAAAAGAATTATCATATACTTACGAAGTACAGAACTTAATAATAATTATTTAGAATTGTAACAAATACATTTCATTCCATCTTGGCGTCTATCGCAAGTTTTATTGCTCCCATTATACCCTGATCATCATTGAGACTTGCCGGTACTATGTAAGTCTCAAGATTCTCCAAAGTCTTAGTATTTATATAGCCAGCCATTTTCTTTTTAAATACATCTCTAATAAGCGGAAACAGCTGCATTTGGTGCATAACACCTCCGCCAAGGATTATTTTCTGAGGACTAAGTGTCATGCAGAAATTAACAAGCGCTGTTCCAATATAATCAGCTTCAAGTTCCCAAACCTTGGGATCATCTGAAAGCTCTTTAGCCTTCCTGCCCCATCTTTTTTCAATAGACGGACCTGCAGCCAAACCTTCAAAACAGCTATCATGGAATGGGCAGACACATTCTCCTTTATCATCAGCTCTTTTTCCGATTATAATATGGCCAAGCTCAGGATGAAGCATACCATGAAGAAGCTTGCCATTAGTCATTACTCCACCGCCAATTCCTGTTCCAATTGTAAGGTAAATTGCATCTGTGAGCCCTTTTGCACAGCCATAGGTTATTTCACCAAGAAGAGATCCATTAACATCGGTATCAAAGCCAACAGGAATATGAAGCGCACCTCTTACACAGCCGACAATATTGAAGTTCTTCCACTCAGTCTTTGGAGTAGAAGTTATATATCCGTAGGTATTTGATTTTTTATCAAGGTCTATTGGTCCAAAACAAGCTATACCAATTGCGCATATATCTTTAGTTTTAAAATAGTCGAGTATCTTTGGCATGGTATCATCCGGCGTAGAAGTAGGAATTGAAATCTGCTCAAGGATCCTGCCATTCTCATCTCCTACTGCACACACCATTTTGGTTCCACCAGCTTCTAACGCCCCATACATCATCTGTCAGCCCTCCATGAAGATTTTCTTATATAGCCTTCTTTTTATCACATATAATCAATAAAAAATGTATCCCCAAACCACTTAATACAAACTAATCAAGCACGCAGTCTATTATTCCACCACCAAGAACAATATCACCATCATATAAAACTGCTGACTGACCTGCAGTTATAGCTCTTTGTGGCTCATCAAATACAATTTTTGCCATGCCGTTATCCATTGGATATAATGTGGCCGGCTGCTCTTTGTGCTTATATCTGATCTTGGCACTACACCTAAGCTCTCTATCCGGAAGCGCACCGGTAATCCAATGAAAATCACGGATCATAAGTTCTTTCTTAAACAGATCGATATTATCGGCAAGAATAACCTTGTTGTTATCTACATCAAGCTTCGTAACATAAAGTCTTCTATCTGCCGGAATTCCAAGGCCTCTTCTCTGTCCAATAGTGTAATTTATGATGCCATCATGTTTTCCAAGAACATTTCCTTCTTTATCAACAAAATCGCCCTTTGGATACTCTTTTCCCCTATAACGCTTTATCATTCCGGCATAGTCACCATCCGGAACAAAGCAGATATCCTGACTCTCACTTTTATGCGAAGTTACAAACTCATACTTTTGCGCTATTTCCCTAACCTGCGGCTTAGTATATTCTCCAAGAGGAAAAAGAGTGTGTGCAAGCTGTTCCTCGGACAGATCATAAAGAACATAGCTCTGATCCTTGTTGAGATCTTTGGCCTTAAGGAGATAAAAATGTCCATCCTTTTCCTGTATGCGTGCATAGTGACCGGTAACAATATAATCACAGCCAAGTTCACGAGCCCTCTTGTACAAACTGTCAAATTTCAGATACTTATTACATCTTATACATGGATTAGGTGTTTCGCCCTTTTCATAGCTGCATACAAAGGGTTCTATAACCTTATCCTTAAACTCTGCCTCATAATGATATATGTTATACTCAATGCCGAGCTTGTCGCATACCGCTCTGGCATCCTTGGTATCTTCTATGCTGCAGCAGGTACCTAAAAGGTCAAGACCTACCATGTCATTTTCATATAGTCTCATTGTACAGCCAACACAGGTGTAGCCCTTTTCCAATGTAAGAGCTGCTGCAACGCTGCTGTCTACACCGCCGCTCATGGCAATAAGTGCCGAGTTGGCAGGTATCTTTTTATCTTCTAATGGTCTAAATTCAATATCTTCCATAAAATACAATCCAATCTATTTCTGAACTTTCAAACAATCTAAAGATCTGACTCGTAATCGTAACCAAGTAGAAACACTAGTGTAGCTGTTTTTATATTTCTTGACTATATTGATTAGATATGATTTGTAATCTACAAGGCGGAAGAAGGCGTCGATGGGGTTCCATCGACAACTGATGACAACGCAGTAGATTCAAATTATAGCAATCATATAGTCGAGTTAATATAAAACAGCTACACTAGCTTACTCTGCTATTTTACTATCGAATAAGATACGTCGCAAGCTACGTTATAGCTAATTTCAGCCCATTTTAAAGATTCGAATCTAAGGAAAAAGCCGTAAAGCAGGCAAAATGCTTTACGGCTTATAAACTATTAAATTCTAATCTTTATCGTATGATCGCGAAGGCTATCTGAACCGCATAAATAGCTATCATGATAATTCCTTCAGTTCTGTTTAGCTCCTTTTTACTGATAAGGAAAATATAAGTAATAAGGCTCATGAATATCAGGATAATAAGATCAAAAAATGATGCAAAGTTAACTGCTACAGGATGAAGTGTTGCTGACACACCAAGGATGAGCATCAGGTTAAAGATATTAGAACCGATGACATTACCTACTGCAAGTCCTGTCTCTTTTTTCCTGGCTGCAACAATTGATGTAACAAGTTCCGGAAGCGATGTTCCAAAAGCAACTACTGTAAGTCCAATAAGTGTCTCTGTCATTCCAAGAGCTCTTGCAATTTCCTTGGCACTATAGACAACTGCCTGTCCGCCTGCAACAATAGCTACAAGTCCGAGAATAATGAATAATGCGCATTTCCAAACAGGCATTAGTTCTTCTTCGGATTCTTCTGTCTTATTGTTCTTGGCAGCACGAATGAGCCAGAGAATATAACCGATAAAGATAACTATAAAAGCGATTCCTTCTGCTCTTCCGATAATTCCTGCCTGATCAGCCATATTATGTGATAACAGGCCTCCGGAAAAGACTGCAGAAGAAAGAGTAAATACAAGAACCAGTATGGTTACGATGATTGAAAAAGGGAAATCTCTTTTGAAAATATCTTTGTTGCCGGGAACTGTACTAAATAATGCGCATGCTCCAAGAACAACCAGCAGATTGAACATATTAGATCCAACGACATTACTAAGAGCAATTTCATTGGAACCCTGAAGTGCTGCAGTAGAGCTAACCGCAAGTTCAGGGGCACTGGTTCCAAGTGCAACAATTGTAAGACCAATGATAAGGCTTGGAACTCTGAATACCTTAGCCAGCGTCGCAGAGCCGTCTACAAAGTAATCAGCGCCCTTTACAAGAGCAACGAAACCAATAATTAATAGAATCAGATTAAGTAACATATTTTTCCTCCTATAAATGTGCAGAAAAAAAGAGACTTTTTTTCCACAAAAATTTTGTGGTAAAAGTCTCGCTAATTATAACATATCCCGAGGAAAAATCCTGTGTTGACGATATATGTTACATGCGAAAACATAACTGATCAAAAACTCCATCTGCATATTGCCTGCAGATAAAAAGAAATCTCACAGCAAAGTATCACATGCCAGCTACTCCCTAATACCTTCTGAAATTATAGCACACGAAAATTTAAAATTCCAATAATTTTCATGCTCGAAATAACATAACTAAGCAGGCAACGGGAATCGAACCCGCCTCCTCAGCTTGGGAAGCTGATATACTACCGATGTACTATGCCTGCATACAAAATGTAATAACTATATTTTGTAGGAACTATTACATTTTATCTAATATATTGTATGATTGCAAGTATCATCGGCACTTTTTTCTTATTTTTTTCCAACAAGAACCATTGTAGTTCTAGGTCCTAGCAAAACACTATTCTGATCAGACAAAAGCTGCCCTCTACCCTCATTGCAATAACCATAAGCCTCAAAGACCATGTCCCATTTAAATCCCTCAGGAATAATCGGAAGTTCAAAAGTAACCTCTTCCCAATATGCATTTACCGCAATATAAATAAAATTATCCTTGGAAGTCTTGTATTTAACACCATCTTCCACAAACATATATGCAAAAGACAACGTCGAAGAGCCTTCATCTATACTCCACGCCTTAGTTCCATGGAAAGAAAGCTCCGGATAGCCCGTTGCATTTAATCCAAAGTCAAACTCATTTGCCCTAAGAACTGGATGTTTTCTCCTGAAAGCAATTAGCCTTTTGGTATATTCAAAAATATCTTCATTCTTTTCAATATAGGACCAGTCAAGCCAGGAGATTTCATTATCCTGACAGTAAGCATTATTATTGCCAAACTGAGTATTGCCAAACTCATCCCCCGAAAGGATCATCGGGATGCCCCTGCTGGTCAAAAGAATAGTCAGCATATTTTTCATCTGGCGATGCCTTAAACTAATAATCTCTTTATCTGAAGTTTCCCCTTCTGTTCCACAATTCCAGCTGTCATTATCATTGCAGCCATCTCTGCCGCCTTCTCCGTTTTCATCGTTATGCTTTTCGTTGTAGGTTACCAGATCGTTCAAAGTAAAGCCATCATGGCAAGTCACAAAATTGACAGAAGCAGCTGCTCCTCTGTCTCCATACATATCCTGCGAACCACGAATGCGCCAAAAGAGCTCCGGAGCACACTCCCCTGCCCCTTTAATAAATTTTCTAAGGCAGTCCCTGTACCTGCCATTCCATTCAGCCCATCTGCCCCAGGATGGAAAACTTCCTACCTGATATAAGCCATCGGCATCCCAGGCTTCAGCTATAAGAATGCATTTACCAAGTACAGAATCATGGGCAATCGTATCTAAAAGCGGTGGATCAATCATCGGTGTCCCATCCTGATTTCTGGATAAAATAGATGCAAGATCAAATCTGAATCCATCTATATGATATCCACTCACCCAATATCTTAACGCATCAAGGACTACATTTCTGACAACCGGATTGTTGCAGTTCATGGTATTGCCGCAGCCACTGAAATTGTAATAATAGCCATCCGGAGTAAGCAGGTAATAAGTCTTATTATCGATTCCCTTATAGGAAATTACTGGTCCATTTTCATTTCCTTCTGCAGTATGATTAAAAACCACATCCAGAACTACTTCTATTCCATTTTTATGGAGCATCTTCACGAGATTTTTTAACTCATCTGCTTCCATTCCAAAGGGCGCAGATGCAGCATAACCGGCTTTGGGAGCAAAGAAATCCACAGTTGAATATCCCCAGTAGTTATAAAGCTTTCGCCCGTCAATCTCACGATAATGCTCAAACTCATCAAACTCAAATACAGGCATAAGTTCAACGCAGTTAATTCCCAGTTCCTTAAGGTAAGGAATTTTCTCCACAAGTCCCGAAAAAGTTCCGGGATGCCTTACGCCACTTGACTCATGTCTGGTAAAAGAGCGCACGTGAAGTTCGTAGATTATAAGGTTCTTTGCATCAATCTCAAGAGGTTTATCACCATCCCAGTGATAATCTTCTCTTATGATCTGTCCTCTGTACTGAAAGCTCTTATTAAGATCAGGCTTTTTACCCCAAACGCTCCTACCGGAAACCGACTTGGCATAAGGATCAAGCAACACATTATTCTTATCAAACAAAAGACCTTTTTGCGGGTCATATGGGCCATCAAATCTGAAGCCATACTCAAATGTATCTATATTTATGCCATAAACGAGTATGGCATACACATTGCCGATTCTAAACTTCTCAGGGATTGGAATTTCGACATAGGGCTTGGAAGAGCCGTGATGATATAAAACCAAAGTACAGCCTGTAGCTTCTTTGGAAAAGATACTAAAATTAACAGCACCATCTTCTAAAAGTGTGGCACCAAAAGGCAGAATTCGTCCTCGACGATAACTAAACTCCTTCTTGCTGGCAGTTGGAAAAGTATCTATAGCTTTCATATTTCTCACCCTGCTTGGATACTAAGCATTTAACCTATACAATTTTGAAAGAAAAGCTGTTACTGCTTATACAGAAATAACCTGTATACCAATATTTTAATTGTTATTCTATCCGCTGTAAATGTGATATAATTTCAAATGTAGTTAAGCAAAATGACTACAACCATCAGACTTTTTGGGGAACACAAACGCGATTTGTGTAGAAAGCAGGAGAAATGACAGAAAAAATGAAAAATGTAGCAGGCAAGAGTAAATCTCTTGCAGGGGAATTCCGTGAGTTTATCATGCGTGGTAATGTGCTGGATATGGCAGTCGGTGTTATCATCGGAGGTGCTTTCCAGAAAATAATTTCATCTCTGGTAGATGACATTATCATGCCTATTATCAGTCTTTTAACCGGCGGAATTGATTTTAACAACAAATTTGTAGTTCTTGATGGCGGGAGATATGCAACCTTGGAAGCTGCTAAGGAAGCAGGCGCAGCTACTCTTAACTATGGTACTTTCATTACTGTAGTTATCAACTTCCTTTTGATGGCTCTTGTAATCTTCCTTCTTGTTAAGTTCATGAACAACGTTTCCAACAAATTCGCCAAGGAAGAGGCCGAAGCACCTGCAACAACTAAGATCTGTCCTAAATGTAAGAGCGAAATTAATATCGAGGCAACCAAGTGCCCATGCTGTACTTCTGATCTTTGATAAGGAATTACCAATCTAAGTAAGATGGCAAAATCAAGGGACGTATAAGTCGTTTCATATTCCAAACGATTTATACGTCCCTTTTTATGTCTTATCAGTAATCCTTAACTATTCTCATTAACGTAGATAGATAGTCTACTCTGAATGATATCTGCCACTTCCTCTGCACTCTTCTGGCCACTGAAATAAGCAGAAGCTTCTTCAAAAATGATGTTATTGACATTCACATTGTAGTTGCTTACAAGCTTAAGAGACTTGACGAAATTGGTGTACTCAAGAACTTCCTCCTGAGTAAACGGTACAGCCTTTATATCCTGACCGCCAATGAAATAAGATTCATCGTACTCAACCTTCTTGTCATCATCCATGTAATATGGTTTCTGAGTTGTCTCCATAGCTTTTTTATCAAAGCTACTTTTTCTTACAGGGAAATAATAAACCTCATCCTGGTATTCTTCCGTCAAAAATTTCTTTAAAAACTCCCAGGCAGAATCTTTATTCTTGCTCTGTGCACTGATAGCAAGGCGTTTACTTGGATAAATAACAGAGTTATTAATTCCCATGTCATTAGGATAACCCACACAGCTAATATCCGTTCCAAACAAGCCCTGCTTGTAGTACTTGAAATCACTTATGGAACTTATGCTGGTAATCGAGAACAAAGCGTCATCTGTCCTGTAAAGAGTATCCTTGTAATCCTCCCACATATTATCAGGATATTCAACCACAAGTCCATTACTGAACTCAAGGAAATGAATAAAGGATTCACTATCAAAATTGCACTTTCTATTCTCCCAGTCTATATAAGTATCTCCGGAAAATCTGATTCCCTGCTCCAGGAAGTTATTACGAGTGATAAGTCCAAAGGCATTCTGCTTCTCAACGCCCTTTTGCTTCATCAGGTCTTCACAATCCTCAAACGACAATACATCTTTTCCACCTGTATATTTCTTTTTAACTATCATGGTAGAAATATAAAAACTTGGAACGAGTTGATACAGCTTTTCTCCAGTCTTAAAGGCGTCAAATACGTTAATCAGAAAATCATTTTCTGAAATATCCGGATCATTATTAAGGAATTGCAAAAGATCGCAAAACAGCCCCTTATTTATATAGCTGTCTACAGGCATATCTTCGCCTATAATGATTATATCCGGAGTATTGCCAGATACAATGTCCATATTCAGCCTCTCAGCTCCGGCGCCATAGTTTCCTTCGGTATCATAAGCTGAATAATCAACAAATTTTATCTTATAATCACTATTTTCTCTATTAAATGCAAATGCGAGCTTTCTTACCTCATAGTCAATGTTATAGCCGCCAATTGTAATTATCTGCTTCTCTTTGACTTCTTCCGGCGGAACCTTTAATAGCCTTGCCAGATAATTGTTGTAATCGGCATCCTGAAGGCTAGCGACAAACTCACCATCACTTATCGCTACGCAGGATGAAATGGATCCTGTAATCTCAATATCTGAATCAGTATAATCAAGAAGCTTCGTCAAAGAGTCACTTGCAAGATCAAATCCATAAATACCAACATTATCGCTCACATAAAGATCATATCCATTTCCGCCAAAGAAAGAATACTCCTGATATGTGTTAATAGTACTTGATGGTTCACCCATAACACCGCTGTCGGGATCAAACGTACACAGGCAGATATGATTATCGCCATAGTAAGAAACAAATATCTGATTCTTAAATCCCTTGTACAGCTGATAATAATTATAACGTCGACTGTTTGATGTTGAATCTAATATCTTTTTAAAGCCTTTATCCTCGGTGTAGCTGATAATACCGTTTTCAACACTAAAAAGAGCTTTTCCCTCATCTGTGACAACAAGGCTGTTGACAGTAATTGTTCCGCCCTCTCCGCATTCTTTATTGAGGTCAATCTTCTCAAGGAGCTTACCAGTATTATCATACTTCACAAAGTATATTTCTTCGTCACTACCTTCATAATTATAATTTCCATCAATTCCCGGCGCTTCCGGATCAGTGTCAATCTCTCCTTCAATTTCTTCAGAAGTTTCTTCTGCTCCACTGTCAGAAGCTCCTGCAGTCTCATCACCGTTTCCCCCTTCAACGGATGCATCTTCAGAAGCAAAAATATGCATCTGTCCATCGTCATTTATATCATTACTATCACTACTATCACCGCTTGAAGCATCAGAACTTTCGTCACTACTTTCATCCGATGCTTCATCATGGCCATCATCTATATCCTCGTAGTCGTTCCAATGATATATGTACTCGATTCCATAAATATTTCCATCAGCATCGTAGCTTATATAGGATAAATTCTCATCGTCCTTAAGAGGAATCTTTATTGTATTAATATCAGAGCCATCAGAATTAAAGCTAAAAATATAAACTTCCTGTCCACTTCCATAAGTAGAAGCATATACTTTGTCGCCAACATAAGCGATTCTGTTGATATCCGTTGCTTTATCTGAAATATCGAGAGTATTTTGTGCAAAAACATATTCTTTGGATGCCTTCGATGCCTGATTTAAGATATCATCATCCTGATTCTTCTTACCGCAACCGGTAAAGCTAAAAGCTGTGGTGACAGCAAGTGAAAGACACAGTATTCTCCTAGATAGTTTTTTCATTTTCATAATCACCTCATAGTACTTAAGTACATCGCCTCGTGAATTCAGTTACGCCTTATCCTCAAGTTGTCTTTTTCTGGAAGCCTCATACTCATATTTCTTATCACTTAAAAATCTTATTATTCCACCAACAGTCCATGTCCTGTTCCTATAAGCCATAACAACAAGTACACACACTGCAAAGAAAATGATCACTCCAAAAATAGTCCTTATCAGATTTATAAGAGCCAATATATCTTCATAGCCCCTGGCCACATTCTCCCAATAGGGATAAAAAATCGGTTTATCCCACATACTTCTTTTTCCAAAGCTGGCACTTACATCAAGCAGACTAAAAAAAGAAAATCTATTGGTATTATCTACCACATTGACAAATTGATCCTCAAGACCTGCACTTTCTTTGAGCAGCATAGCAGCAAGACCTTCTACATTATTAGGCATCACAACTTCATAGCAGTTAATTCCGCCAATATTTGCACTAGTGCCATCCTCAGATATTTCAACACTTTCGGTCTTACCACTTAGGATTTCTCCATATTTGGAAAGGCTGTCATAGGACATATACACTATACTCTTATTAAGGCCTGCAGCCTTATTTATACGGCCTTCCGGACGTCTTACCACCCCTGCAACATAGTGATTAACCCCTTTTATGGTCACGCACATTCCAATGCAATCACTAGAGCCAAAAAGATCCCAGGCCAGGTAATCATCAATGACAATCTTATCCTTCATAATATCGTCGTCATAAAAGTAAGATCCGCTTACAAGTTCCATAGGATGAAAAAAGAAAAAGTCACCCTCTACACCTATAGTAGATATATTCTCAGCCTTCCTGTTATCAAACACAATTGTAGAAAGCCCCTGGGCACTATAGCAGCTATTGTATAAAAGCGCCATCTTATTAACCGGCGGTTTTTTCTCTATTTCAGAAGAGTCAGTGTATTCCTGCCCCGGCTCAATAGTATCAATAATAGATACTAAAGAAGCAGAAGCCTCCTCTTCATCTTCCTGCGGCAAAATACCTGCTTTTTGCATCTTATCTTCTAAAAGATATTCCAGCTTTTTGATATCGTCAGGAGTAATCTTTCGATCCTCTGTAAAAAACAGGCTGACCTGAGCATCACCGCCCTCATAGTCCCATCTTGCTGCTCCAAGCTGATCAGGAAGACCTGAAATAATAAATCTGCTAAGCAGTCCAAGAACAATATCAATAACAAGTAATATAGCAATGATGATAAGAATTATGTTTCTATTCCTGTTGGAAAAGAATTTTTTAATGTATTTTGTAATCTTCTCAAATATCATCAGTTGTTTGCAAGCCTCACCTGTTCTCCAGCCTCTACAGGCTTAGTCGAAGTAGTTATAACATACTCATCCCCATTAACAGCAGCATTTATTGCAGTGTAATTGTCATCCTTGGCTATTACAGTCGCCTCTACCTTATGGGCAATATATCTGTTTCCAAGAGGACTGGATTTACTGCTTACCACAAGGACATAATTACCTGTACTTCCTGTCTTGATCGCACTGTTTGGAACAACCATATCATAGTCTACTGCTCTCTCTCCAATAGAAAGAGCAATTGACTGACCGGGAGTAACCTCTGTGCTGTCTATCTTGAAGGTCAGCATCTTTTTGCCTGAAGGATCAGTTTTATCATTCTTGATTGAAGTGAGCGTAGCCTTAAAATTGTCACTGAACATCCAGGCATTCTGAGGCTTGGCAACATCGCCTACATGGAGCTTCTGGGCCTGAGTATTTGTAACCGAAAAGCTTGTAGTCATATCCTTTCCATCTATCTGAATAACAGCTACTGTCTCATCTGCTGAAATTGATTCTCCGGCAGCTTTATTTATCTGTGAAACAAGACCAGTCACAGGTGACTTAACGGAAGCGCCTACAGACTCTTCTTCAAGCTTGGCAATCTTTTCATTTAACTCTTTAATATTATCTCTCTGATTGCAGAGCGCAATCTCAGTATTTATGCTGGTTAAGAGCTTAGTCTTGCTATCTTCAGCTTCTTTAAGAGCTTTTTCTGCAGCGGTTGCATTTTCTTTGGCCTCAAGAAGCTTCTGGTCATAGCTGGTATCAAGCTGACCTTTATACGTACTTAGTTCTTTTGTTTCTCTTTGATTATCAGACAGTGTCAGTTCCCACTGCCTTTTGGCCTCAGCCTTCTGATCTGCTGACATATCTGAATTATCAATTTTCGCTATCTCATAGTTTGCCAGAGCGTTCTCGTACTCATAGGATGCAGTATTATAAGAAATCTCATTACCATCATGAGATTTTAATTTTTCAAGATATTGTACTGTCTTGGTTGCTGCATCTGATACAGCCTTGGCAGCATCATAGGTATTGTTTGCCTCTTTAAGCTTAAGCTGATACGCATCAAAGCTGACAGTATTTCCACTTCTTACACGCGAAATAACATCGTCAGGAACATTACCGGAAAACAATGATTTTTCATATTCCAGCTTGGCAGAATCAAGTTCTTTTTTAGCATTTTTCAGTTCTTCAGACTCGTTGTCCTCAAGATAGAAAAGCACATCACCGATTTCCACGTGCTGTCCCTCTTTTACGGCAACACCTGATACTTTTCTGGTCTCCTTAAGAGTAACGTTGTAAGGATCCTCCGCTTCAATAGTTCCTGTCCCCCTGATCTGAGGACTTATTGAGCCTCCTGAGATCTGCTGAGCCGCAACCTGAGGAAGTGAATAATTCATAATGGTATTAGAGAAAAATGTTAAAAGCAGCATAACTGAAAGAAATGCTATAGCAACATTTTTTACCATATCCTTCCTGTTTACCGGCTTCTTGGAACCACCATCTCCTACAGATATAGTGCCATCAGCCTCAACCGTAATAATATCCTTACCGTTTTCAATTATTTCTGACATTTTCAAATACTCCCTAAAACTTTTTCCATTTACAAAGCTACTATTTATTTACCCCTTTATTCCTCCCTGGTAGGAAATTCCCTCTACCAGATAATCCTCACCATAAAGGAAAATCAAAAGTGGCGGTATCAGGTATATAACCGCTACAGCAAACGCAAGGCTTATTTCCCCGGCATTGATCTTGGACAAAAACACCGATAACGGATGCATGTCTGAATCCGGTAAAAGAATGAGCGGCTGTTCTACCATATTCCAGTAGTCAAAAAATACCAATATGGCAATCGATGCAATTCCCCCCTTGCATAACGGAAAGCATATTCTGGAAAAAATGTACCACTCACCTGCCCCATCTATTGAAGCTGCTTCCATTACTTCTGTGGGTATTCTTCTCATAAACTTGGTCAAAAGATATACCGCAAAGGGAGAAAAAATACCCGGAAGCCATATAGCCCATTTGGTGCCATATATTCCTATAGCTCTTGATACAAGGAAGTTCGGAACAAGAGTAACCTGATAAGGCATAAGCATGATAATAATATACGCAAAAAATATTATATTCTTAAGCTTACCGGAATATCTGGCAAAACCATATGATGCCAAAGTAGCGACCATAAGCTGAAAAACAACAATCGGAACAACATATATAATGGAATTCCAAAACTTAAAAAGATATTCCGGGCTCTTTAGAAGAACCGTAAAATACTGGGAAAACGTTACCATATCCGGAATAAATTTAAGATTTACAGTCTTGGATACAAATACCTTACCGCCGTTTTTGGTTGTAGCAAAAATACTTCCATAATTGGCGTTGATCTCAGCCGGTGACATAAAAGAATTGGTAATTGTCAGTATCGTCGGCAAAAGAAAAATGAAGGCAAAAATGATCGCCGCTATGGTAACCAGCGCTGTTTTACAATTGTCGGCTCTTAGCTTTTTCTTTTTTATCTTCTGTTTAAAACTAACCTGCGAGTTCATGTAATGCACCTTAACCTTCTATATCATGTCCAAACCAGTTCTCAACTGCATACATAGCATATACAAGAATCGTTACCACGATAAACATTATTATAGCTGCAGCAGATAACTTCTGATAATCCAGTGATGCAAAGGTATTATTCATGAAATGCTGCAAAATGTAGAGCGTCTGGTATGGATAATCTCCGGTCATCAGATAAACCTCTCTGAAAACCTTAAAGGAACTGATAAGAGACATAATTGCTACAAAAAGAATTGTTGAAGAAAGATACCTCACCTTCACAATCCAGAAAACCTGCCATTTATTGGCATTTTCCAGGGCAGCTACCTCCAAAAGGTCCTTGGGGATACTGGCAAGAGCCGCCATAAATAAGATCATGTTGTAGCCCAGATTCTTCCACAGGAATAATGCTATTATGACAAAAGCTGCCTTATCTGATTTAAGCCAGTCTATCCTACCCGCGCCAAATCCGGCAGTAATCGTATTGACTATACCGTTCTGATGAAACATAACCTGCCAGATAAGTACTACCGAAGCAGTCGGAACCATCAAAG
The DNA here is from genome assembly GCF_947169445.1 of uncultured Butyrivibrio sp. Classification (GTDB taxonomy): domain Bacteria; phylum Bacillota; class Clostridia; order Lachnospirales; family Lachnospiraceae; genus Butyrivibrio. Next base: position 31,804 of record NZ_CAMVPU010000039.1, read on the forward strand.
GACTAAGAAAAAACGTCCTGAAATAGCTCTTAAAAGGAATTCTGGATTCCATAACTGCTGCAAGAAAAAGTGACAACAAAACCGCAAGCGGAACAGCCAGAAACGAAAAAATAAGCGTATTACTGGATGCCTGTTTAAAAGCTGCATTACGCCACACGTTTACATAGTTGGTAAAACCTACAAACTCCTGCTGAATAGGGTTGTTGATCAAAGAATAATAAATTACAACCCCAAAAGGTGCAACGAAAAAGATGGTTACCCCAACCAGTGAAGGCAGAAGAAAAAGCCAGGAAATCAGCTTTTTCTTCTGAAGCGCTGTCATCTTATGAACCTTATTTAGTTTATCTGCTCTTTTAGGAAAACAAAACTTTTTCAAATCTCAATTGGTATCCGCCATAACAAATGCAGGTACCTTCCCCGTTTCAAATAGATAGTATTTCGAATTCGAATGACTGTTACTAATATAATCCACTGCGATGCTGAACTGATCATTAGTAAATAAGCTGCTTCTATACCATCTGCTATAGAACTCACTGCTAACTGCACTTTCTATTATATCCCTAATTTGGTCCTTATCGGTATAGGTAATTGTCTTGGAATCAACATTTCTGTCAATTTCATTCTCGTCATCGGTTTCAAGATCAAATCCCGGATAATAATTTGTCACATCAATCTTGTCAATAAGATCAATATCGGGCTCGCAATCAGAATAAATACCATATTTTTTCAAAAGAGAAATCGTATTATCATAGCAATCATAAACATTTAAGCTGCAGCTTGCCCATGAACTATAATCACTGCAATCATAATCTATTCTTCCAACCGGCATATTGCTGCTGACAAGGTCAAAGGAGAAATGCTCTTCAATATCTTTTCTATAAGCATCACTTATCTCAGAATATGGAAGTTCCTTGGTTATAAGATCATTTGTAGGTGAAATATATGAAACTGTAGCATTCTTCCTGCTACTTTCGTCAAAGCTCCTTAGTTCTTCATCATTAAATACTCTGAAGCACCCATGCTTGTACTCATCGCTGTCAATTATCGCTGAGAGTGTTTTCTTATCAAAATCATATGGAATACAGATTCTGCGATAGACTTCTTTGCCATTTTTCATCCTGTAAACAACCGACTCGCTCCAGCCCATGTCAGAATAATTTCCTTCTCTTTCGGATTTTGCCAAGGCTCTCTGGGTCTTCATTCCCTCTTTTACAAGCTTATTAAAGTTCTCAATATCAGTGATGAACATGCACTGCTCACTGGCATCCTCATAGATATTCTCGTAATCCACGTAAAGCTGAAAATCGTAATCGTCATACAGCATTGCACAGCTCTCTACCTGATCAGAAGATGGAATATAACTATCAAAGCCAGTCAGGTCCCCTTTGTAGATAACAAAAATAAGTGATGCTATTGCTACAGCCATAATAGTCTGAGCCTTACCCATAAAGAAGCGACGTATATTCCCTTCAAGAATTGTTTCTATTATGCATCCTGAAAGAATTGTGGCTGCTATCATTACAACAAACATCAGAATGTAGAGCCTTGAATTTCTAAGAACGTATTCATTCATCGTATAGAATACATAAGCTGATCCCAGTCCTATCACTATGCAGGATAATATTTTGAGGATCCATCTGAAAGGTCTGTATACGATTGTTTTCCCGGCGTGCTCTGCCTTTCTGAATCTGCCAAAAATAATCACAAAGATAAAAGAAATAACGCCAACAGCCAGTGTATCAATATCATAAAGGGCAATTCTTCCGTAAAAGTCAAATAGGCACTCAAAAGTCAGATTATAATCGCCAAAACCACGCACCCTGTCGAGAATGAACATGGAAATATATCTGTCATACAGTGGTGAACCCACAAGGCCCATGTGACCATTAGCATAATAGGTGGCGTAAAAGATTTCCTTATAAGTCATCAGTTCATAGCCAAAAATAATAGAAACTACAAGTAGGAAAGCCAGCACTAACATAGCAATTGGAAGGCTTCCACACAATAAGATTGCCAGAACCGTAACATTATAAATTGTAAAGAAAAGGACAAAGCTTCTCAAAGCTTCGATCAACACATTTACGATAACCACACTGTTTACAGCCCCCATAAGTGCTGCAACTAAAAGTGCTATCGCATTTGCAGAAATATACATGACCGCAAAAGTTGTAATTGAATTGAAGTAATTTTTCCTTATTCTCCCTGCTCTTGTAGTGGGCTGGCTTAAGTAAAAATCAATTTTTCTCTGATCAAAAACATAGGAAAAGCCCTGAAAAGCAAAAGCTATCGCAACAATTACAACTATCACCCATCCATATTGCTCGATTCCCATTACTCTGGTAACAGCTCCAAGCTTTTCATGGAAAAGAACCTGACTACTCTGATCATTAATTTTTGCATAATTGATTGATCTGGAAATCATTGTAATGACGCCCAAACAATAGTAAATAAGCATCACCAGGTACCCAATAACAGAAGTCCAAAGGGTTCTGGTGATATATTTTTTATGATTAGATATCTTATTACTCAAGGATAAACTTGCGGATGTCATACCCAACTACCTCCGTTTCACTTATAAATATCTCCTCCAGGGAAAGTGGCAGTATTTCAAAAAACACCGGATTCCCTCTCTTAAAAGCCATCTCTATGTCTTCTCTTTCGCCCCTTATTGTTATTGTATGAAGCCTTCCCCTCTTTTCGTGAATAAGGATGTCCATATCTTCGATAGCTTTTTTCTCATCTTCTTCGGAAGGAAAAACGCATTGAACCTTCTGCATTTTAAGCTTCATATCCCCAAGATTCTCAGAAAGGATCACACCTCCATGATGCAAAAGACCAATATGATCACAGATATCCTCAAGTTCTCTTAAGTTGTGAGATGCTATTATTGGCGTAAGTCCTCTGTCTGCCATCTCCGCTGCAAACAGGCTCTTAACACCCTGTCTTATGACAGGATCTAGTCCGTCAAAGGTTTCGTCGCACAAAATGTACTTAGTTCCTGAACAAATTCCCAGCAGAATAGAAACCTGCTTTTTCATCCCCTTTGAAAAAGAGCTGATCTTGCGCTTAATATCCAGGCCAAAGCCACTGCACATCTTAAAAAAGCGCAGCTTATCAAAACTATCGTATATCTCTTCATAATAGTCTGCCATCTCCTCAGGAGTGCTGTTTGGCAAAAAGTACTGGTCATCTGAGATGTAAAAAATATCCTTCTTAACATCAGGATTATCGTAAACAGGCCTGCCATCCACACATACTATTCCACTGTCAGGCTTAACAACCCCTGCAATTATTCGAAGAATCGTGCTCTTACCAGCTCCATTTGTTCCCACAAGTCCAAAGACCTGACCATCAGCCACGGTTAATGACACATGATTGACCGCTTTGATGTCATCAAATTGTTTTTCAAGTTCCAGTAATTCAATCATGACTTTCTCCTTTTTTCATACCGGTATATGTTTTTCCCCATCGGCATTCTTTTCCCTGCCTAATTTATATGAAATCCTGCTAGCAATATCCGCATTTATCTCTTCAATAGATATACCTATTTCCTCAGCTTCTTTTATCAAGCGGATTATCTTGTCTATAAGCTCATTCTTCCTGTTATCCAGCAATGAGGAATTCCCTTTGACAAAATTCCCCTTACCTTTAACTGTATAAATAAAGCCCTGCCGCTCAAGTTCGGTATAAGCCTTCTGTACAGTATTGGGATTAGTGGATAATTCCATAGCCAGACTTCGCACTGATGGCATCTGCTCATCGGCCTGAAGAATTCCCTTGTACATCTGAAGTTTGAAGTTTTCAACAATCTGTTCGTAGATAGGTCTGCTATCCTGATAATCAATTAGGTTCATATTATCCCCGCCATAATAGTGTTAACTGTACTAGCATTATTAGTACAGTTAAATAATATAACACCCCTTGCCATAAAGCAAGGGGGTAAAAAGACTTTTGTCTTTGGGAATTTTCTTCAGAACTGAAGAGGTAAGATTTTTTATCCTCGGGAC
>NZ_CAMVPU010000040.1 GCF_947169445.1 uncultured Butyrivibrio sp.
TCTTCGGTTATTTCCGCACTTGTTTTACCATATTCCGGCAAAAAGAAAATAGGATCATATCCAAATCCATTACTGCCGGCTATTTCATATCCGATTATTCCTTCCATAGTTTCTCTTGTAGAGAGTTCTTTTCCATCAGGAAGTACTGCAGAAATAGCGCACACAAACCTGGCTGTTCTCTTATCATCCGGAACTCCTGCGAGTCTTTCGATAATAGCAGCATTTTTCTCGGAATATGGTGTATCTTTTCCCATATATCTGGCTGAATAAATACCGGGTTCACCGTTCAGATAATCTATTTCAAGTCCTGAATCATCAGCAAGCACAATACTCTCGTCATCAGGATCAGCTTCTTTTAGCTTAGCAGCTACAGCTCTTGCCTTGATCATGGAATTCTCCGCAAAAGAGCTTCCATTTTCCTCAATATCATCGCTAATACCGGCATCAGCCATGGAAATAATTTCTATTCCAAGAGAGCCTAAAATTTGGCGAATTTCTTTTAACTTACCTGCATTTCCCGTTGCAAATACTATTCTCATTCCATCTCCTCAAAAGCCTGAGTAATTCCCTGATATATTCCCAAAGCTACCTTATTAATGTATGCCTCATCCTGAAGCATTTTATTATCTGTATCACCATTTAAAACGCCTGCAACAACTCTTGCAGCAGGGATTTTCGCGTTCATGAGCAAATAATCATTTTCTTTGGCCGGTTCTATAAAAATGCCCGCAGACCCCGTTTGGGAAACACAGTTAGTTTCCAAAATCCCGGCAAAAGATGCATTATTAAAACCTCGCAGATAAAAATCATTATTAAAAGTGCAGCCAATGCCGTTAACGCTTGTATCTTCAGATACATAAGCGCCTATTCCGACAAGTAGATCAGCCCCTGTTTCAGACAGTAATGCCTGTCGTCTGTTATCATCAACATTTGTATCGGAAAGTCTGGTGAAATAAAACTTAACAGTGCTATTCTCGTCTTTTTCAGCAATATTTTTAAGTGCAAGTGCTATGTCAAGAGTGACGTCTTTCTCTGTAAGACCATCAAAAGATATCCCTTCATCAATTCCACCTGCTGCCGGATCAACTACAACAATCCTCTTATACTCTTCATATGGCTTAAAAAAACGAACTTCTATGGTATTAGATTCTGTCAAAGAGCTCTCATTGGCATAAAGGTCATTTAGTCCAAAATCAAGAGACACTCCACCTGTACCTTTTTCAGAAATACATACAGCACTATTCAGGATCATCAGATCCGTCGCAATAGGATTATCAAGATAAAAATCCTCTTCACGTCCATTTATATTAATGATCAGCTCATGATCAAGGTATCTGTCTTCCAAAACGATATCATCTGAACCCACAGTCTTGGACAAAGGGATAATAAGCTTACCCTTCTGACCCTCCGGCACATTTCTGTCCACCAGAAGATTGTAGGATGTCGCAGTCTCTCCCCTGTCTATTTCCACGCCTGCAGCGTCAGTTATCATGATATGCTTGGTTGCACAGCGCCATAGCATGACACTCATGCAAATCCCGGAGAAAATAGACGCCTTTATGAGCATTTTTTTCATCTGCAAATTATCCATAACAGATCATCCATTTTTTCTGGGAGGCTTAGGTCCCATAAATTGATAGAAGTATGTTTTGATCATACCGTTATATATTTTTCTGTTCTTGTCGGCTTTTTTGCCAATATATTTTTCAGCCTGATCAAACCCGGTTATAAGATACATAGACCAGGAATCAAGCTCTTTGTAACGATTACCGATTGTTTTGTACAAAGAAGGCAATTCGCCCTGCTCACCAATTCTCTCTCCATATGGAGGGTTGGTAATGATAAAGCCGTATTTCTTCCTATGGCTAAGGTCAGCAATGTCTCTTGCCTGGAAATGGATCATCTTGTCAACACCGGCTTTTCTGGCATTTATACGGGCTATTTCCACCATTTCAGGGTCAAGGTCATAGCCCTGAATGTCAGTTTCAATGCTGGTATCTATTTCATCCCTGGCTTCATCTCTTACATCAATCCAGTTCTGAGGAGTAATTATGTGCTCCCAGGCCTGTGCAGTAAAGTTTCTGTTCATACCGGGAGCAATATTAGCTGCCATCATAGCCGCCTCAATTGGGATTGTTCCGCTTCCGCAGAAAGGATCTACCAGAATTCGGTCAGCATGCCATGGTGTGAGCATGATAAGTGCCGCAGCCAGATTCTCGGCTATAGGCGCCTTGGATTCCAGCTTTCTGTAGCCTCGTTTATGCAGAGAATCACCTGTTGTATCAAGAGCAACTGTCACTTCGTCCTTCATCAAAAAGACTCTTATTGGATACTCCTCACCGTCCTCCTTAAACCAGTCGGTGTGATAGCTTATCTTCATACGCTCGACTATAGCCTTTTTTACAATTGACTGGATGTCTGATGGGCTAAATAGCTTACTCTTGACACTGGAGGCTTTCTTGACCCAAAATTTCCCTCTCTCAGGAATAAAATCTTCCCAAGGTAGGTTCTTAACTCCCTGGAATAATTCCTCGAAGGATTCTGCATGAAAGCTTCCAACCTTAATAAGAATTCTCTCTGCCGTTCTAAGACAAATGTTGGCACGACAAACAGCGTCAGAATCACCTGCAAAGGTTATTCTGCCATCAACTGACTCCGTAATGTCATAGCCCAAATCAATAATTTCTTTTTTTAATACTGCTTCCAGCCCAAAATGGCATGGAGCTATAAGTTCAAATTTCATCATACCTTTGATTATACAAAGTGGGGTATTGCCTTGGCAATACCCCACTAAATATGAACGATATTTTATTTATTTTATGATGTGAAGAAATGCAAGCAGTTTAGCAAAAAGACCTGTCTTCACTGCAATTGCAGCGCCTGCAACCACAACTACTGCAGCTGCACCTCCGGCAATAGGAGCTACAGGAACTGATGACTTAGGCTTGTCATTAGTAGGAACGCTCTGTTCCTGAATATCTGTAGTATTACTATCAGATACAGCCTGTTCCTTATTGTCAGTCTGTGAAGCAGTTTCTGCAGTTGCTTCATTTTCTACAGCTGGTGAATTCTCTGCTACAGCTACATCCTGCTGAGCACTTCCTTCAGCACTTTCAGTTGCAGCTACCTCAGCCTCTGTAGTCTGACTTTCTGTCTGCTGCTTATTCTCAGACTTAGACTCTGTCTTAGTCTTTTCCTTGGACTCAGTCTTCTTCTCAGAAGTCTCTGCCTTTGGAGCCACATCTGCTGTTGTATCTCTTGTCATTCCCAGCACCTGACCAACTAATGTCTGAACTGCTGTAACAACAGGGTTCTGATTTGTAGCAGGCTCATTGTTTGTTTCTTCAGGTGTTGCTTGAGTATCAGTAGAAGTTGTAGTTTCTCCTGATGTAGTTCCTGACTCACTAGGTGCTACACTTGGTGTCTCGCTTGGTGTTTCACTCGGCTTATCTTCCTCAGTTTCTTTATCCTTGGCAGCATCTTCATTAGAACCGTTGATGTCTCTCTCAGACGTTACAGCAGTGTATTCGCCGTAAAGGTTCGCTACCACATTCTTGTAATCAATTTCCGCTGCAGCAAGTGCCTTGATTCCTGCATCAGAAAGCTTGAAGAAGTTTCCAAGATCAATTGAACCATTTGCACTTCTTATTGATGCTGCTACTGCATATGGATCAGAAACACTGGCAACTGGAGCGTCAAGAGATACAAACCAGTCCTCAGAAACCTTTAATCCTTCGGCATTAGAACTTGTCCCATCATTCCAGAAGAAGTTCAACTTGCCATAAATCTTGTTCTTGTCCTGCGTACCCTTGCTCTTAAGATTTTCATTTGTATTAGTATTATTAGTTCTATATGAAAGAACACCATTTACAAAGAAATCAGTATTTGCTGTGTCATTGGTATAAAGAGCTACATTGTTGCTGCCATTGTTAAATGACATACTATTGTAAACTTGAATATCAGGGCCAGAGTTGGAATCAATACCCTTAGCTTTATTATTCCAAGCTACAGAATTGATAAGCTTGTGAGGACCTGTTATGCTGGATCCTCCCATCTTAAATCCGTTACCGTTTCCTTCGTTAGTACCATCAACACCATATCCATTAGCGAATGCTACGCAGTTCTGGATAGTAACCTGCCCAATGCTTCCTGTCTCAACCTTCGCAAAAAGATCCCATCCATCATCAGCATTGTTATAGGCAATACATCCATCAAACACAATACCCTCACCTACTGTAAGCTTAGCAGCAAATCCATCTGCATCCTCGTAGCCTGCATCAGCATTGCTATAAGAAGTGCAGTTGAGAATAAGGTCATAACTTGGCCAATCCTCACGGGTATCTGATGAAAGATATCTGCTTACCTGAATACCGGTATTACCATTTTCATATGTACGAACATCTTCAAGCGTAATATGACTTCCAGATACCTGAATACCCTTAAGGGAATTTCCAGACTTCGTGCAATCGATTCCATTTACATACCAGTAATCACCAGCAAAAATAAATCCTGCACATCTTCTGTTAAAGTCAAATACTGCTCTTCCGCCTTCTGTAACCATCTTGATCGGCTTGGAAGGAATTCCATCAATTCCTCTTTCTATCTTAACTGTACTATTTAAGCTGTAATTACCAGAAGCCAGAACAATTGTCTGTCCAGGCTGCACATACTTTACAGCAGTATAGATATCTACAGGAGAACTTTCGGATCCATCTGCATCAGCCTTTCCATCAGGTGAAACATATATCTTTTCATCATCGTTTATAGTTGCAAACTTTACTGTGTGTGTAAACTCTGCTTTATCATAAGAAGACAAACACTGATAAATATCACCCTCAGGATGGAAACCTTCATTTGGCACAAAACTTACATTAAACTTGTTATCTCCTCTTGTAAGTGTGACTTTTGTAGTCTCCACATCACCAGCCTTAACTTCTTTTTTCTCAACAATTGCTTTTCCATCTTTATCTGTAATTGTCAGCTTACCATCTGCATTTCCTGTGTACTTAAGATCATACTTGGCTGTATTAGAATAAGTTGCAGATATAATCTGGTAATTAGGAATCACATAGGTTATTGGCTTATCTTCAGCAGGTGCATCATCCTCAGGATCAATGATCGTAAGGTCTATATTGCTAAAGGTTGCCTTGAAGGTTCTTGAAGCAAAGAATCCTACATAAATATTTTCAGTATCAATCTGGCTAAGATTATCTGTTCCATAGAATTTCTTCTGTGAAATCACATTGTCATTTTCATCAAGATAGCTTACAAAGAATCCAGTATTGTTCTTCTGAATTCTAAGTCTTACGACAGTCAAAGGATTTTCAACAGTTGAAGCTGTACCACTTGTTTCATTACCAAGAATATTGTAAGTTCCAGCATTTGATCCGCAGGATGTCTCCAATGTATACATCTTGGATGAGAACTGTGTAGTAACTGTTTCCGTATCACCAGCAATAAGTTTATCAAGATTCTCCTGGGTTACGCCTTTCTTTTCCTGCGCTCCAAGACCATTTTTCATTGTAATCTTTGCTGCACCGGCATCAGTTGTAACCTCGCCATTAACTGTATCGTAGTAGTACTCAACCTTTGAACCTATTGCCATATAGGAGTTATTCCAGAATGCAGTAGCATCTCCATTTACCCCCACACGATCTGAAGCCATAAGTCCAAAGCCCTCCTGACCATTTGTGAAGGTCCAGGAATCAATGGTAGCAGTAGCTGTCAAAGTAAAGTTCTTATTAGCCGGGATAGCTGTGTAGTAGAAAGAAAGTCCATCTGTCGAAGCTGGAACTATCTTACCCTTATTTTTCAGATCCCAAACTGTAACAGAACCATCTTTATTAGCCTTATATCCGCATTCTTCTGACTTCGTTGAAACACCTGATCCGAATGCTGAGAATACCCACTCACGCTCGCCATCTTCTGTTACTTCAACTTCCATAGCAGCCTCTTTAGAAGAATCCTCTCCCCTAGTTGCTATAAGAGAAAGCTTATAAGTATGGCCAACATTGAGTTTTGCAAAAGTATAATTGTACTCTGTTTTATTATTATCTACAGGTGCCTCAGGAGTTACAGTAGCCTTCTCCTGTGACGCATTATCTGTAATGTCTGTAGCAACCAGCTTATAGGCTGTTGCTTCAGGTACTGAATAGAACTTAACTGTAACCTTACCATTGCCCTTATTAACTGCATTCTTAAACTGAGGTGTAGCAAGTGGAAGAACGAAATCAAAAATCTTTTCTTCACTCACAAGCGGCAAATCTTCATCTTCTCTTGTAAGATCTGCAGAGAACATATACTGTCCGCTGGCTTTAGGCTCAAATGTAAATACAAACTCATCCTTCTCAGCTGAAGAAGTCTTACTCTCGATAATGTTTCGATCCTTGTCAACCATGAAGGCTTCAAGTTTATCTCCGCCATCCTTACCGATAACTGCTTTAACTGTAACATCGATCTTTCCAGGATTTTCCTCGTTAAGCTTTACACCTGTTACAACAGGTTCCTCAACAAGATCCCATTCAAGACGTGTCTCAGGCTCAGCTGCTGCACCTTCTGTTACTTCTACCTTGAAGATATAGTTATTTACACCAGCACCTCCAAGATAATATGTTCCAGCCTTGTCAAGCTTAGTTTCCCAAATAAAAGTTTTATCTTTCTCAGCAGCCACATCGGTTTTTTCTACTTCTTTTCCGTCAGCATCAAGTATAGCCATCTGTCTGTCTTTATCACCCGCAGCCCACCATACCTTTACTGTAGCCTGATCTTTAGTTGTAAACTTGATTGAATTTTTAGTTGTCTTAGCTCCACCACCAAGATTAATTCTACGTGTTAATGATGTGCCATCTTCAAATTCTTTTGTCTTGTCTTCAACCTTTGAACTTGAACTATAAATGATAGTGAAGTATTTATCTGTACCAGCCTCTTCAACATCTCCGTCTTTCTTAGCACCCTTAGCAAATATATCAATATCTGATGCATTAAGTGTTGATACTACTGCTTCAGAAGCCTTTTCTTCTTTTACTACTATCTTGAAAATGTAGTTATTGTTGATATCTCCGCCAAGATAATATGTTCCAGCATCCTCAAGTGTCAGCGTGTTTATATATGGCTTATCTTTCTCAAAAGTTCCCTCTGCTGTAGCAACTGCCTTTCCAGTAGTATCCAGAATAGTCATCTGGCGATTGTCGGTATTTCCTTCAACCCACCATATTTTTACAGTAGCCTTAGCAGAAGTTGTGAATTTAACTGCATTCTTAGCTGTGGATACCTTTCCACCAAGACTTAGTCTCTGAGTTGATGAATAGTCATCCTCCCATGATTTAGCACCACAGGTTTCAACTTTACTGTTTGCACTATAGATGATAGTAAAGTAATTCTCTGTTCCTGCAGTTTCAGAATCTCCGTCTTTTTTATCGCCTTTTTTTACCTGATCGAGCGCAGAAGATTCTAATACAAACTCAGTCTTAGCATCATTATTCTCTGCCGGAGTTTCAGGACTTTCAGGTTCTTCCTGGCTTGTTCCGTCAGGGAATACAATTGCCATATCTTTTCCATTAGCTGTGAATGGATCCCACTCGCCAAGGAATGCTCCTACAGAAATAGGTGTTCCATCAGCGCATACTGCACTGTCAGGCTGTGTTGACCAGCTAGCACGAAGAGAGCTGTTATTTATGCCTGAGATTTCGTATGTACCATACTCAGTGCTTCTTGCAGATTTACTGCCAAGTCCATCTCCCCAAGCTGCGGGAGTTATCATTGAAACAACAGAATTTTCGTCATACTCATATTTCTTAGTACTTTCGTTGTACTTCCAGTTTGTCTTGTCAATTACTGTGTTGTAGAAAACAGCTTCACCTGCAGCTGACCATGGTCTACCAAAAAGTGCTGGCTTTGATGCATGTGTAGAAGCAGTGTCAACACCAGGAGTTGTGCTCTTTACAGTACAGTTATACATAAGGTAACCGCGAGTAGTAGCGTCCTTCTGCTGAGCTGCTGTAATAAACGCCTGATCATTCTGATTATCACTTGTGTTAAGAACAAGATCACACTTTGCAAATACAGCGGTCATACCACCAAAGATGTAGTCAGTGCCACCGTATACTGCGCAGTTATAGAATGCTGCAGTTGTTCCTGTATGTCCGTAAACAACATCCTGACGGCCAACCATTTTACAGCCATCAAAATAACATTCTGTTGCTGCACCTGTAAGTGCCAAAGCTGTAGCTCTTTCTACATATGACTTATCCTGAACCGTTGTATCTCCGGCTGCCATAGTAGCTCTCTTTACAGAGCCCTCTTTTGCACTACTCTGAGCAACAATTACATCCTCAGCAGCTTTCTTGGACATATACTGGTTAAAAGAGTTCTCAAAGATAATGTTCTTAGCTTCAAAGCCCTTAGCATCTACTACTACAGATGCATTCCAATATGTTGCTGTTCCTGCACCAGGATTTTCTACTGATGGATAGCCATTTGCCTTATTGGTAGCAAGTACATCAGCATCGTATTTATAGTCACTTCCCATACTATAGTAGGTATAGCCATGACCATAGTACCAGGTAATACGAACTGCGTTTTCATCGATGTTAACGCCTGCATCCTTAAGTGAATTGGTAGGTGTAGCACTGGCATTTTCAAAAGTAACATTTGGTGTATCTACAACAAGCATTTCCTCGTAGTCACCAGGTTCAATGCTGATTGTTACTCTCTCGCCATCTTTTCTATCCATGTGGCGAACAACTTCAAGCGCTTCACCAATTGTCTTATAGTCAGCTGCATCAGAAGCACCAACTCTTAATACAGACTTATACTCTGTCTGGTTTACAAGTTCAATTTTGGTGATATATGAATTTCCAAGAACTGTTATGTCAAAAGAACCTGCGCCGCCCTTGTAATCATACCAAAAGGTCTCGCTCTGGTTTGTGGTTCCTGTATATGCATTAACAGTTGGTTCATCATCACTTACAAAGTAATATGAATACTGATAGTTGGCAGTAACCATGATCCTGCAGTCACCCTTAACAGGTACTGTGATCTTTCCGGCTCCGGAATAAAGGTATGTGCCGTTGTGAGATCTTCCGTTTGTCCATGAAAGGCCGTTGTAAATGCCTTCTGTCACATTAGAAAACTTCTCTGTAAATGCTGCATCGCTGAAATTCCATTCTGTTATGTCAGAAGAAAAAGCGATTTCCTTGGTTACGTCTGCACCATTTACAACAAGATTTGTTGTAAGCTTCTGAACAAATGCTCCGGTATTAGAAACCTCTACCACATACTGTCCGTTTCTTAAAGCAATCTCCTTGGTACCTGTAAAGGTATAAACATAACCGTCTTTTTCATAAGCATTTTCTGTATCAAGTCTTGTAAAAGTAAATGTAGCCTGTGCAAGATCATCAAGGCTTGCACCTGTTGGAAGTATAGTTACCTTGTATACCGGCTTAGCTTCAAACTTGATCTCAAAATCAGTTTTTTCGCCATCTACTTCAATCTCATCTGTTAAAAGATTGTAATCCTCAACTGCTGCATACTTGTCTGTGGCAGTATCTTCCTTATCTGCAACTGCTACAGCATATTTCATCTTATCCTGAAGCTTAACCTTATATGAGATACCGTTTTCAGAAGCTTCTAAGGATATTACAGGCTTAAATACTGAAGCCTCATCAGCAGGAGTAAAGGTAAACTCTGCAGCCTCAACAAACTTCTTTACATCATCCTCAGCAATACCCGTGACTTTTCCTGAATATTCAACTACAGATACGCTGCTTACTGTAACATCCATATCTGAATCAGAAGAAATATTTACTTCTTTATCAGATACAATCACGTATTCATCTGCTCCCTCAAGACTAAGATCATAATCAAAGCCCTGAGCAAGCTGGGCACTATAGTTACCATCAGAAACAGTTGCTCTTACTTGGTTGCCGTTCTGTCTGTTAGTAAATACCAGGTCAAAAGAGCCTGTTCCTGTAAAGCCATCAACTGTACCTGTGATGTTGCTGTAAGAAGCGTGCTCACGGATTACTCTTGCAACAACAAGTTTCTCATTAGCTGAATAAAACTTGTACAGTCCTGTCTGTGATGGATATACTACCATCCTGCTAGCTGTGCCGCCTCCAAGAGTATGAACATGTACAGTATCATCAGAAGCATCATCCGCATTCACGAAATGGATCTGAGAATCTGTTCCGTTACTTGCAACATAAGCTGTTATGATATCATCTGCCTGACACTGAACAGCCAGGTATACTGCATCTGTGCTTGCTTTGTTGGAATAGAGAAATCCTGAATAAACATTTCCATCTTTATCCTTAAGAGACTTATCATCCCATCTTGTCAGATTAGCGTTAGTGGACCTAATTCTGTGAAAAGGAGCATCACTACCGCCCTCAAATATTAAGTCTCCTCCATCTATAGAAAATGAAGGGAGCAGGGCTCCTTTTGTACCAGGCTCAACATCATAGAAGCCATTAATAGTAGCCGCATCAAGCCTGTTGTTGTATGAATCTCCAAGACTTTCTGCACCAAAATCCCAAATATCAGTCTTGTCGTAATCAAAGTTTCTGTCAGATGAAGCCGAACCCTTCTCAAGAGATGATTTCTCCTCATCTTCTTTGTCACCGGATTTTTCCTTAGAAGCTTCATCTGATGCTTTCTTAGAAGCAGCATCTGAGCTTTCCTTGGAAGCTTCATCAGATGCATCCTCCGATGCGCTGTTCGAAGCACTGTCTGAAGCGCTTGCTCCAGCTTCACCTGAAGACTCTGTGCTTCCTTCATCTGAAGAAGCATTTCCAGCGCCTTCTCCTGCTGCGTCACTTGATGAAGATTCTGATGAATTATCTGTACCCTCACCTTCGCCCGCTCCACCTGCAGTAGATGCAGCATCTTCTTCACCAACTATGAATGTAGTCATTTCCGAAGAAGCATCACTTCCAGAGTCTTCCGGGATCTGAGTACTAGCCTCCCCTGAAGTCACAGCGGTAGCGTCATCACCTGTTTCAGCATAAGCCATGCCCCCCGGCAAAGCAGCTGAAAACGAAGTAAGTCCCATAGCTGCAGATACAGCTGTGGCAATAAGCTTAGAACCTACTCTCTGCCATCCTGTCTTTCTAATCATTTTGTCCTCCCATTTTCATGTAAGTTTATACATTTTTTATAATGTAAGCCCTTACATTTTCTTGTAAAACGTGCCTTTATCTTAGCATATCCACATCGACGAAAACAAGATGGATTTGAAAGTTTCTTTCATTAATTTCGCTTAAAAGTAAACAAAGTTTCATAGGTGATTTTGTACATATTGTATTAATATTTATCAAAAATCATCCTATGATAAATTACGAATTTTAAATAGTAAACAATGTATGCGGTTTCATGGAAAGTAAAATCCAGACTTAAAAACAGAATAAAAAGATTTTCAAGATGAAATTTATTAAAAAAGAATAAAAAACGCACTGAAAAAGCCATCCAGATCTCTCTGAATGGCTTTTAGTAGTGTGCGTGACAGGATTCGAACCCACGACCTTCTGGTCCGTAGCCAGACGCTCTATCCAGCTGAGCTACACGCACATTTTGTATCGACAACAAACATTATTATATGCATGTACTCCATTTTTGTCAACACCCTTTTTCAAAATGATCATATTTCAAATCACTTATGAAATACTTTCTTTACAAATACCTCACTTGGCAACTTTTCTTACATACACCCCGTTGATTCTCTTGGCGCATATTTGCTGCTCACATAGTACTGAGTAATCTCTGGCAACTTTTCTTTCTTTTCTATCAGTTTCATGATTATCTCGATAACATTTTTGGCATATTCCTCATAGTCGCAGCCTATGCTTGAAAGCGTCGGCGTGATCATGTCTGAAAGATATGTATTATCAAATCCAACTACCGAAACATCCTGCGGAATACGATACCCCTTTGCCGAAAGCCTCTTTTCAACGCCAATGGCAACAGATTCGTTGATTCCGATTATAAATGTAGGGATATCTTTGCCATACTCTTCCAAAAGAAGGTCCACACATTTGATTCCACCATAGGAGTCAAAGTTATCATACTCAAGAATCTTGCGGTCTTTGGGCTCTACTCCAAGTCTTGTCAGAGTCTTTTCAAACTGCTGCCACTTATTGAAAGAAGGAATATATCTTTTGTCACCTCCAACTATAGCAAACTTGCTGTGGCCATTTGCATAGGCGTTTACCAGCATTTTATCGAGTGCTTCGTCGTCAGACACCTGGACAGAAATAAATTTCCCATTTACTGAATTACCGTTAGTAATGATCGGAATATTTTTCCCGGCCTTGGTAAGCACATCTAGCAAATCCCCCGGTATCTCATACAGGTCCGTTGAACCGCCCACATGGAACAGCACATCTACCTGCTTCTGCTCCAGCAGATTAATCTGCTTAACTGAAGAACTGTAATCATTATAGTAATTACATAAGATAACATTGTAGTCATGCTTAAGAGCTTCTCTTTCAAGCATGGTAAAAATTGTAGCATAGAAGGGGTTTATAACATCCGGAACAAGCATTCCGATGGTACCGCTTCTTCTGGTGGTAAGGCCCTTAGCAAGAGCATTTGGTTTAAATCCACTCTCTTCAATGACCTTAAGAATTCTATCCTTCTTTTCCTTGGCTACGTACCCAGAGCCATTCATTGCTCTGGATACCATAGTGCTGGATACCCCCGCCATCTTAGCTATGTCATATATAGTAAGTTTTCCTTTTTCATCCATATCTTTATCCTACAAGACCGGAATTCTCCATATTCTGAACCAGTCGTCTCTGTCCGATCAAATATACTATCAAAAGCGGAATAAGATAGATAAGTACTCCCGCCTGCTTTACAGCATCAAATGCAAAATCGTTAACCGTTGGAACACTGTACCAGGTCTGAACCGCATTCAGCACATATGTCTTATTGGCACTTACAAAGGTCTTAGATAAAAGAGTACTCATAAGTCCTGCATCTGAACTGAAATAATTTGTGTAGTAAACATCAGAGTAGTTCCATACAAAAGAAAGAATCGAAACTGTGGAAATAATCGGTATCGCATTAGGAATCATTATTTTAAAATATGTCTTAAAAAATCCACAGCCATCGATACTTGCTGCCTCTTCCAGCTCTTTTGGTATATTCCTGAAGAACTGGGCAAAGAGGAAAATAAACAAGCTCTGATTAACACCAAATCCGAATACAGCAAGAAGCACCAGTGTGATCGGATTGTTGATAAGATCTACTTCTCCTGCCTTGGTAAAGATGTTCATGATACCAAGGAAATCAAAGTGCTTGAAAAATATGTACTGAGCAAGAAGCAGTGACTGTCTTGGAACCAGGAATACCAGGATAACCAGGAAGTATGCAATCTTACTAAACACAAACTTCACTCTTGCCATGGCATATCCTACCATTGCTGAGAAAAAGACCTGCAGCACCATAATTCCTGCTGCGTAAGCAACTGTCTTTAAAAGAGTAAAGATTCCTGCAGGCATTACAAATCTTGCTGCTGCCTTAAAGCTTGTAATAGAAAACTTCTGTGGAAGCCAGATTACATTTGGATTCCCCAGATCATCAATTGAAGAAAAAATCGTAGGAACCAGCTTAAGGAGCGGATACAAAATCGAAAAGCAAAGCCCGGCTATCAAAAGAATGATAAAGACGTTCATCATTATTTTCTTTACCTTTTGACCCATTAAATAGGTATTATTCATAACGCTTTACCACCTTTCCTAAAATAAGTGCCACTATTCCCAGAACCAGCAGAACATTCAAAATGTAAACCACGGATAGCGCCGATCCGATTCCTATCTTATTCTGCTCGAAGGCGAAGCTGTAAACCTCTTTGGCAATCTGAGATTCAAGGAACAGCTCAACAATTGTATAAACCACAACAAACAAAATGATGTGGATGATGGAAGGGATGGTTACCTTCCAGAAGGTCTCATACACTGTAGCACCTTCAATTCTTGCAACCTCGTAAAGGCTTGGTGAGATTGACTGAAGGGCTGTCAGGTAAATAAGTGTCTGAACACCGGCATGGCTGATGAGATCAAAGATGTTATCAACATAGCCCATGATTGGGTTTAATACTCTAAATGGAATTCCCGTGTAATTCAGGAGCATTACTGATACAAAGCTCTCTGAAAACAGGCCACCACCTGTTTCTGTAAGTTCACCGCCTGTGGTCATAGCCAGCATATCTGTTACAAGCGAAAGTCCCAAAATGATAGGTAAAAAGAATATCATTCTGACCAATGCTCTTCCTTTAAACTGCATGTTTGCAAGAAGTGCCATGAAGAGACTGAACACAGTAATAAGTGGAACGCTGGTCAACATGTTCATGTTCTGATTGGCAAAGAGCTCAGTCAAAGTCTTTGAATCAGTTGTAACTTCTGTCTGGAACAGATCAAAATAGTTCTTGAATCCGTTTGCGGTAAATTCCATTCCTCCCTTAGCACCTACAGACACAGACTGGAATGAATAGTAAAAAGTCCTGAAAATAGGAATAAGGAAGAACATGATAAATCCAATAAAAAATGGCGACAGGAAAATAAAACCGTATATATTTCTGCGCATGTTTCTTGTCATCTTAAGTTTTTTCATAATTATCTATCCCCCTCGATGCAATAATCCAAGGCATTAATAGTAGTACCATCTTCTAAAGTAACGTCATACAGATTGTAGTTAACCCTTACCACTGCTCCTGATTCATAGGTTGTCTCAAAGACACCCTCTGCAAGTGTTTTATGGTTCTTGATCTGTGTAGTTCCGGTCTTTTCAAGGATTTCTCCGCATTTCTCGTATACTCTTTCAATGCTTTCCTTCTGACCAGCATAATTAACAGCATACAAACTTGTGTAGTCTGAGTTTTTAAGTACATCTTCGTTTTCATAAGAAACAGTGTATTTTGGAATAACTCCAAGCTCTGCTGCCTGAAGAACGAAGTAGTTTTCCTCCTTGGAGGACATGTTTACCTGAGTTGTAGTAATATCAGCAAGACCGCTTAAAACAAGCTGCTTGAAAGGAATATCATAAGTAAAGGTTGTATAGTTACTATTTTCTCTGCTGATATCTGTCAGTGTTTTTCCATAGGACGCATAGGCAAAGAATGGATCACTAAGCACAAGCTCATGCCCATTTGACAGTGAATCAAAGTTCTCCAAAAGAACTGTCTGTGCCTCGTATGGGCTTATCATATTGTCATTCTTATAATCTGCATAATACTGATTTCCCAGTGTTCCAAGATACAATGAACCGTAGTTATCAGCATGCTTTACAAATTTATTCACTACTCCGGTAAGATATTTAGGTGATACAAGTTCATAATACGTAGCAGCTGAATCCACTGAACCACTTAGAACTCCCTTTGCTGTATCATATCCGGAAATAGTTGCAATAATGTTACCAAAGTCGCGGATGCTGTGCTTATTGGAACGATATGTGATGCCCTTGTCATATATTCTCTCAGGAGTAATTCCAAGGCTTATATCAATTCCTCTTTCAGCGGCATATTCCATAAGACTCTTAAATTCTTTTTTCGAGCCATTAAGTGAAAGAAGGTCCGCTTTATCATTAAGTTCACAGTTAAGTCCACCGTTAAAGGCTCCTTCGTATGTGACTGAAAGGTTATAGCCATCCAAGTCCTCTAAAATACTCTTAAGTTCATTGTAACCTGTCATTGAAACTGTCTTGTTGTATGGGATTCCAAGGAAGTGATCTCTTACATCAAGAGCTCCGTATACATCAAGGTAAAGAGCATTCTCATCTCTGTAGCTAAGTTCTCTGTCCCACTTTGCTGCAAGGTAATCTCTGTAGGAAGCTGCCATGTCATAGTAGCCTTTTTTCTTACCAAAGAACTGGTATCTAACCTTGAGATTAACATTCATAACATCTGTGGATACAAGATAATTGGCTGTATTCTCGCTGTATGGTCCGTAAACCTTAACTCTCATGTACTGAGCTGTATCAAAGGATGCATAGGCCTTATTGTTGGTAGCGCCATCCTCCCCTGTGCTGGCCAGCTCTGTGTTCATGTAACCTGTCTGGGCGCCATCTTCGATGATAGCAAGAAAGCTCTGTTTCTCCTTACCAAGTCCTCCATAGATCACACCAAATACAGGCATTGAGAGCTTCTCGCCGTACTCCTCCATATAGTAGTAATCAGAGAAATAGTCATTGTCATAAAAAGCTCTTTTATAATTCGGAACACCTGAAACATAGCCATTAACAGCCATAAGTGCGCCGCATCCGTCAGGAATAAGGAAATATCCTTCCTCAAGCTGAGAAGCTGTTGCAGCTCCCATATTAGGAAGAACCTGAATATTCTGAACCTTAAAGTAATCATTTACTGTCTCTATCTCAGAAGTAGGAACTGTTGCTACAAGTTCATCCCCCTCAAGTGTAAGATAAAGGTTTATGTAGAACTCCGGAATCTGGCTCTCTGTAAGAGCAAATCCAAAGGTATCCGCATCTTCATGAAGCATATCGCTGTCGTAGCCAACGATATTTGCAATAGCGATCATCTGCTTGGTAGCTGATGTAGGAGGGTTGCCGGTATAAGTTACAGCGTAGCACTCCTCAGTAATACTTCTCTTATACACAAGGCCAAGGGTTGTGGTATATCTGGTATACTCATCTGCTGAAATAGTTCCGGCATTCTTGGCATCCTCAAGGCCTTTCTTAAACACATCCTCGAATCTCTCTATGCTCATCTTCTTTGGAAGGTATGCATAAAAGACATTCGAATCGCCCTGATTCAGATCCATGTGAATCTTAACGCCGTTATCGATCTTATAAACTTCATAGGAAGAAAGTGCTGCGCAGTATGTATCAGAATCCCAGGAATAGATAGCGTTATCTTCTCCAAGGAAGCTCACATTCAAAAGAGCTTTATCCACACCCTGGCTGCTTCCCTTGATGTATGATAGCCACTCTGAGCCTTCCTTGGCATTGGTTACTCTCGCTGCCATGGTGGAAGGATTGAAATAGAGCTTAGTGTTCTCCCCTTCTGCTGCCACAAATTCGCTTCCTGTGATATCCACCTGTTCAAGGGTATCTCCACTGTAAGCACTTGCCACATCAGTTTTTATTTTTTCTTTTTTAAGAGCAATTGCCGGAATTCCCGCATATACAAACAGGATTACCGCTATAAGTGCAAGTATTCCGATTATTACTTTCTTTTTCATAAGTCTTCTGCCTTTCAAAAAGCTGTATATCTCAATGAGATCTTGTGATTTCTTTTACCACATCCACGATAAACGTAAACATCTTTTCCTCAAGAGTCAGGAACAAAACTACCAGGAACACTATCAAAAAAGCTGCAATAAAAGTCACAAAAATCGATGCAAGATTCTGGAAAAGTCCGTACTCATGAGCCACGCAAAGTCCTGAAACAATGAGAAAAACAAACCAGACAATTCCAATTCCTTCAAGCATGTATAGAAGCATTGCTTCATCCAGAATAATGAAGTTACTAAGGATAGTAACCACAAGATCTGAAATAATAACCGGTATCAGGCAATAGCAGACTATAGTAAATATTCCCCGCATGTTACCTTTGCCGCCAAACAGCGTCGTCACCGACCAGTTGCTGACACAGAACAGAATCACTATCACAATACTGGACATAAAAATTGATACACTGTTAAGTCTGTGCATATCAGTCAGGTTCAGAATAAAACCTGTGTACTGTGTTCTTGCGCACTTCATGATTCCATAAAGTGCAAGCACGATACACGCCAGCAGCACGCTTCCCTTTTCCCTGAATCTGATCTCATAAAAGCCGTCAAAGGGATGCGTCATTGAGAAAAACATATAATGGATTTTTTCTTTCATATTACTCATCTCCTTACGCCTTACCCCTGTGGGCTCTGTTATATTTAATCTCGGACCATATCAGAAGGCCTACCAGAACTACAAATATTACTGCAATAATTCTAAAGTGAGCTTTAAGCCATAAACCTCTGTATCCGTAGAAGGCCTTTGAATAATACTTTCTGGCGCCGCCCATCTTGAAATAGTACATTGCCTTTTCATACTCATCCTTCATGAGGTAGTTCTTGCCGATTCCGGTAAATCCAACTTCGTAATTGGAGTTGTAGGAAACTGCAGTCTGGAAGTAGCCAAGTGCCTCATCCCAGTTTCCTTTGTAGTAAGCTTCGCTTCCGCTCAGCATCGCCTTGCCAAAAGATGTAGGTGCAAGAATGTATGCACAGCACAAGGTAGAATCTGTTACCACAAGCTTTTGTCCAAGCCAGGCTATTCCTGTAGGTGTCTTAAGCTGACCCTTTAGATTACCAAGGGAGCCAAAAGCTATCAGCTGTTCGCCGTCGAAGTCATAGATGAAAACCCTGCCTCTTCTCTGATCAACTACTGCATATACGCCGTAATCTGTAACTGCAATATCAACGAACTGGCTAAACTCGCCCTGATTTCTGATATCGCCGATTACCGTAGTATTGCCTTCTTCTCGAAGAACATTCTCGCCCTTGGAATTTAGTCTGAAAACACTATCCTGAGCGGCAGAGTCATAGGTAACTGCCATCACGAAGCCTTCTCCGTCAATAGTTACGTTGTTGAAAGCAGGTGCAAGGCTCTTACTCATCTGTGCCTTCTGTTCATCTGTTGCAAGGCTCTTCCAGAAGTAATCCACAAGATTAACCTCCGGAACATTGACGCCATAGTAACCGATAAAAGAACCGTCATTAGCCAGCTCTATGATTCCTTCATAGCTTGACTGGACTATGATAAATATTCTGTCTGCCTCATCTACTGCAACCTTAGAGGGCTTAAATTCTGTAGAACCTGTCATATTAGCGGGCTTGGTGATTGTACGTCTATAGGTATAATCTTCAAGATCAAGAACAATTACGCATCCGCCTGCAGCATCTGCCACGTACAGCTCTCCTGTTTTTTCATGGGCATAGCAGCCTTCAGGTCCTTTAAGAGTTATCTGATTACCAGCCTCATCAAGCTGGATTGTTCCTTCTTTATTCCAGATTGTCTTGATGGACTGAAGGTAATTTCCTTCACTGTCAAAGACATTCACTCGACCTGACTTTTTATCGCTAAGGAAGATCCTGCCATCCTCACTGGTACAGGCATCATCTATCCCCTGAAATGTGATACCTCCGGTAGCCTTGGAATCAATTACCTTTTCAAGCTGAAAAGCTGCCGGGGAATTAACTACATTTCCATCCGCATCATATATATATCCGTCATAGACATAGCTTGTGCCATCAGAAGCCTGTACATCTATAGGTGCCAGAAGTCCGGACATCATAACAGCTGCCGCAGCAGTGCATATGGCTTTAGCAACTATATTTTTCTTCTTGTTTCGAATTCGGGTCATACTCTTACTCCTTGATACCGGTTGTAGCCATTGTCTCAATAACGTTACTCTGTGAAATAACAAATACAGTTACAGGAACAAGTACAATAATAAGTGATACTGCTGAAGCCACACCTGTTCTGGAAATACCGCCGCTTACCAGCTGGGACAGAACATAGCTAAGAGGCTTAAGTTCTTCTGAATAAATGAACACACCACCTGTTGTTCCCCACATCTGCTGGAAAGACAGGATGATAAGCGTAATCCAAGCCGGCTTACAAAGGGGCATTACGATCTTAAAATATATCTGGAACTCATTGGCTCCATCTATCTTGGCTGATTCCAAAAGTGCATCAGGAATCTGGACCATGAAGTTACGCATAAGAAAAAGTCCAAGTGTTCCGCCAACTGCAGGCAGGATTACTGCCCAGTAGGTGTTGATAAGGCCAAGTCTGCTCATGATCAGGTAGTTAGGTATTGCAGTTACTGTTGATGAGAACATCAAAGCATATACAATTACCTGATTCATCACCTTAGAGCCCGGGAACACATATTTTGCCAGCGGGAAAGCTGCCATGGAGCCAAGAAGAACCGTCCCCCCTGTCCCAAGAAATGTGATCAAAAGTGTGTTGAAGATATATCTGGACAGAGGAACATCAAAGCCCTCTATTATATTTTTTAAGTCAAAAAAGTTGTTGAGCGTAGGATTGTCTACTGTAAGCCTTGGTGGGAAAATGAAAATCTCACTAAAGGGCTTAAAGGCACTTACCACGATGTACCATAGTGGGAATAAGCTGAAAAGACCAAATGCTGCAAGAAGTATGAACAGGAAAATATCTCCTCCAAGACTTCTGTTCTGCCTCTTTATCTTTCTTGTCTTAAGCGCCTTTACTATTCCGCGGCTCTCTTTATTACTAGATGCTTTCATAGCCTTACTCTCCGATTTTTCTAAGCAATTTCTGGATGATAATATTTATCAGCATCATCATCAAAAACAGTACAACAGCGATGGTACATGCATATCCCATCTGATATCTGATGTTTCCATAATCATGCAGGTGTGTCAGAATTGTGTGACCTGCATAATCTACTGATGGAAATCCCACCAGGTCAATGGAGAGCTGTGATACTGAAAGTGAGCTTGTAATCTGCATTACAGCACCGAACAAAAGCTGTGGCTTCATGGAAGGGAATGTAATAAACCAAAGTTCCTGCCATCTGTTTCTGATTCCCTCAACTGCTGCCGCCTCATAAAGAGCTTTATCAACAGTCTGAAGACCGGCTATGAAGGTAAGGAAGCTGACACCAAGTGACAACCAGAGCTGAACAATTACGAGAATCGGCATGATATATCCGGCCGTTGCAAGCCACTGTACTGCATCTGTTGTTATTCCAAGTTTTAGGAGCCATGCGTTTGCCCATCCATAAGTATCTGATGAAAAGAGAATTTTCCAGATCAGATACGCATTACCTGATATAGATGGTGCATAGAAAATCAGTGTCATAAAGGCTCTTGGAATTCTCGGTAGTTCATTTACAAGCCATGCAAAGATGAAACACATGATATAGCTGACAGGTCCTGTAACAACAGCGAAGAAAAGAGTATTCTTAACAGCTATCAGGAAAATATCATCTTCAACAAACAAGCTTATGTAATTGGATAACCCTATAAACTTCGGAATAGAAACCATATCAAAATCTGTAAAGCTAAGGGCTATGGCTATAAGTACAGGAAGTACCGTAAAAAGAACAAATATAATTCCGAAAGGAAGGATCATGAGATATTTATATTTATTCTTTTTCCAGACAGCGGAAAACAGCTCCCTGTAAGATTTATCATTCTGCGACATAAGCGCTCCTTTTACGAGTCAGTTCTTTATTAATTGTTTCAACATTGAGATACAGGCTCTCTCTTGGATTACTGTTGTTGGATACTACATCTGAATAAGCATATGAGATCATTCTGTTTGTCATATAGTATCCGGGAACAGCAGGAATTCCTGAAGAATTCTCAAGCTGAGCATTAAGCTCACGAAGTTCTGCATTGCTCCATGGGAGCTGTTCCAAAACCTCTCTGTTAGCGGTTGGAACTCTTGCAGCTGTTCCCATTACAGATTCAACTGTCTGACAGTACTGAAGCTGTGTATCTGACTGCATCCACCACTTAAGGAAAGTCCAGGCCTCATCTAATGAATCAGTCTGCTTCATAATTACGGTATCAACTGTATCAACCAGAACCTGATTATCAACTGTTCCATCTTCCTTCAGAGTTCCGGGAATCACTGCAAAATCCCAGCTACCCTTAATCTCCGGAGCGAAAATCTCAAGCTGACAGAAGGTTGTGTAGTTGGCAATTCCGATTGGAACCTCACCGGTTCTGAATCTGTTGGAGAAATCCATCTGCTTATCAAGACCGTAGTTAGTGTAAAGATCTGTATAGTCCTTGAAAGCTTCCATAGCTGCTGTAGAGCTCAGGCCCGAAGCAATACCATAATCAGTTCCTTCTCCAAGATATGGATCTCCGCCATACTGTCTAACCAGGGATAAGTAGAAGTTCAAATTACCACTTCCATCGTTCAGATAAGCATTTGGTACATAAGCACTGTAATTGTTCTGCTGAAGTACCGGAAGGTCTTCTATAAACTCTGTCCAGGTTGTTGGAACAGATAGTCCAAGGCTATCTAATATGTCTTTTCTGTAGAACATCATCATAAAGTTGGCAGTTTCAGGGAAGCCATACACTCCGCCGTTAAAACTTGAAGTAGCAAGGCAACTGTCTGCAAACACTTTGGATGCCTCTGCATAACCATCAAGTTTGCTAAGATCCACTGTGGCATCTCTCATTGCAAAGTCCTGAACCGTTGACTGTGCAAGGCCCACAACTACATCCGGTCCTGTTCCCGCAAGCGCTGCCCTAAGAACTACATCTGCAGGAATCAGCTGGATCCTTACAGGAATATCAGTAAATGGACTAAATGAGTTATCTACAAGGCTCTGGATTATCTGAGCCTGCTCTTTACCATAGGAAGCAACCCATACTGTAAGTGGCTCTGATGCACCTTCTGACTCACCAACTGAGTTTGTATCAATTACAAATGAAGCAAAAAATCTTAGGACTCCGTTTCCAGCACCCGCCGCAAAAGAATCTGAAGTATTAGGAAGCACTGCTCCTGTTCCTGCAACTGCAAGTTCATCAAGCTCAAGAGGCATCTCAGAAACCTTTACTATCCATGTTCCCACTGCAGAAATGTTGTTCTTAAGCTGTGGAAGTTCTTCTATAACCTTCTCCGGATCCTGTGCAAGTCCCTGAGCCTCGATTGCCATCTTCTGCAAAAGAGCTGTATTCTCGCCCTTCTCACCGGTAATCTCCACAATTCTGTCTACCAGCTCAAAGAGTCTTTCGCTCTCGCTTTCCATATTTTCTTTAAACTCAGGAATCTTGGAAGCAATCTGGTAATCGATATATCTGCTGGGTGACTGGCCTGTAAGCTGGATAACACTAAGGTATGTACTGTTAAGTACCTTAAGGCTCTCCTCAACCTCTGTGATGATTCCACCGAAAGGTCCCATAACTGTTTCAAGAGCTATTGTGTTCTCTCCGGCATTAAGATGGAACAAAAGAGCTTGTCCATCAGCATCGGATATAAGGTACTGAGTCATATCAGAACTGTAATCAAATCCAACTGAGTTAACATCGCTGTAAGGCACTTCGCCATTTACATATAATCTTCTGTAGCTGGTAACACCTCTGTTGGTGCTCTGTCTACCTTTAAATGCCAGTTCGTATAATCCCTCTGAAGGAACATTTACAGTCCAGCTAATTGTATCTCCCGGTCTCTCCCAACTGGATGCACCAATTGTGTTATATCTGTTGTAATAAGGATGATATGGAGTAACCAGTGAATCAGAATGATTTTTCTGAACAGATATAGAAGTTGAACTCTTGGTTATTGCTGTAACATTTTCATCATTTCTTTCGGCCTGCATGATAATTGCTTCGCCGCTGTATACTTCATACTGATCTGTAAGTTCCTGTGCTACCTGTGCGAAACTTGGAGCATCTTCTTTGGCTTCAAATGAAAGACTTATAAATTCAAGAGGCTCCTTAATTGTTGCAAAAGAAATCGTGTGCTTTCCCTTGGATAAATAGAAAAGAAGTGGCTCACCAAATCTTCTGTCAGCATCTTCAACAAACCATTCATTCTCTTCATATACTTCATAAGAGTTTGGACGAAGTTCGTTACCTGCCTTGGTCTGAATTACATCATCCTGCCACCATCTTCTTATTACTATCTTATTGCAGTCATCATAAGGAACCGTTCCGTCGATTGAAAGACTTCTCTGAATATCAGATGTTGTTCCCGGAAGAGCCAGATAAGATAGTTTAAGATTGTAAAATCCTGCTTCTGCTGCCGTAAACTCAAAAGATATTTCGCCATCACCGTCAGTTATGATTCCATCTTCTCCTGCTGAAGCTGTAAGCTCTCCTGTTGTCTTGTATTTAGCAAGATCAATATTTATCTGTGAAGAAGCTCTTTGGCCTGTATATCCGTTTTCCTGAAGATATGCTTCATAACTGCTCTCATATGTACTTAAGTTTTCTGCAGATAGAGATGAAGATGCGCTTGTAACTACGCTCTTTTCCCTGCCAAAGATAAACGGCAGTACAAGCAGAATAACAATCACTGCTATCACGCATGGAGTAATTATTTTTTTAGCATTTGTCTGTTTCTGGGAGTTAGTTTTCATATATTTTTCCTGAAATTCAGGGGTCCCAATAAGGGACCCCCTCCTATTAGTATCTTTAATATTTTCTATTACTTAACTGTAACTGTTACTTCCTGCTCAGCAGTGTTGCCTGCAAAGTCTGTAACTGTAAGCTTAACTGTGTAGTCGCCAGGTGTTGTTGTATCAAGAGTAGAAAGATCTGCTGTGATGTTGCTTGAAACATCAAGTCCATCTGCATCTGTTGCACTCTCGATGAAGTTCTTCCAGTCAATTGAAGAAGCATCTGTATCAAGTGCTACAGCGTCTGCCTCAGCCTTAACTGTTACTGTAGGAGCTTCCTTGTTATCCGCACTATATACGATAACCTTCGCACTTGCATGTCCTTCGTTGTTGGAAGAATCTACAACTGATACTGTAACTGCCTTCTCATAAATGCCAGGTGTTGCTGTATCAAGATCATCTGAGTATGTTACTTCACCAGTTGCGATATCGATGTCGCCATCTACAGAGTCATTAGCTGTAAAGAACTCTTTAAGATCAACTGAAGTAATATCTGTTCCAACAGGAATAACGATCTGTGAAGCACTTACTGAAGGTGACTGGTTATCATGTACTTCGTTGGATGAAAGAAGTGCTTCCATGTTGCTGATCTGATTTGTGAAATCAGACTTGTTAGCTTCAACTGCTACTGCATAGTTATCTGAGAATCCATCAACACCGCAAAGGCTCTTTCCGAAGATGTCATCCCAAGCAACTCTGAGGTTAAGAAGATCTGAGTAATCATTGCCAAGGTTCTGTGAGATGAATGTAAATGCATCAAGAATGTCCTGACCATATGTCTCATTGTAGATATCAAATCCAAAACCAGCAGCCTGTGAAGCAGCCATTGTTGCTGTGTACTGTGAAAGATCATCAACGCCGCCAAGTGTCTTATAATATGTTGCCCAGAAAAGTCTGTAAGCCTTAAGTGCAAGTGCTGTCTTCTCTTCATCGATACCCTTAAGGATACCAACTGAATCGCCAAGTGTGATTACCTGCTTGTACTCATCGCTGTCTGCGCTAAGTCTGTCAGCTCTTGGCCAAGGAACAATACCCATTGACTCGTCTCTGTCTGCAAGTGCTGAACCAGCTGATGCAATAAGCCAGTCAGGGCAATCTGTAAATACTGTGCCGCCTCTTGAGAAATCAGCCTGTGATCTGCACCACTCAGGTGTGTAATTGTCATCATAGTATCCGCAATCGCTCATGTATCCGGCATCCATAAGCTTCTTAACATAAGCAAGTGCATCTTCAGCTTCCTGTGTATCTACTCCAAGTCCATCTGAACCGTAGATAGCAGCGCCATTAGAATACATAGCTGAGAGTCCTGCAAATCTGTGGTCTGTCTCATATGACTGAACTGTCTTGTAGATGTTGCCATCCTCTGCAGGCTCTTTATTAGCATAGAATGCATTGATCTTGGAAAGGTACTCTTCGAACTTATCCCATGTCCACTCACCCTTCTTCCAAAGGTCTGTAGGATAAACTGTGTTGCCGTTCTCATCCTTAAGTGTATCTACTGCTTCGATCATAGATGCATTGTAGATAAGTGGCCATCTTGGAATAAAACGCTCTGTGAAGCTAAGAAGATAATTGTGTCCATAGAGCTTGTCGTAGTACATCCAGCTGCTCTCTTCATCAGCAAAGATATCTGCGTAATCATCAAGTTCCTGTAATACGTTCTGTGCAAGGATTGTTCCCTCAGCACCGCCCCAAATATTAGCAATTTCACATACCGGATCGCCAGCAAGAACACTTGTCATAAGCTCAACTCTTGTGTCCTGACTGTATTCAACGAACTCAAACTCAACATTGAGTTCATCCTTGATTGCCTGAAGACCTGCAAGTGCAGCCTGTCTCTCAGACTCTGCCATTGTATATTCTCCAGTTACATCATCAACATGGTTAGGATCAAGTCCTGCTACCCAGTGTGTACCATAACGGATAACTACCGGTTCCCCACTTACCTCTGTAGTCTGTGTTTCAGTTGATGCAGCTGTTTCTTCCTTTTTGGTCTCTTCAGTCTGTGATGTTGTAGTATCTGTAGTAGTCTGTGTGGCAGAATCAGATGCTGCATTACCACAGCCAGCCAGTGAAGCAGCTACCATAGTAGATGCAAGACCAATACCGAGCACTTTTTTTGCCCAAATCACATGTCCTTTCATAAAATTCCTCCTTTTATATTGTGCACATTTCCTTGCGAAATAAATGTGCAACCGCTTTCATATGTGCATATTAACTCAAATCACTTAATTTGTCAATTATCTGATAGGAATTCTGCACATAGAAAAATTGGGCTTTGGACAAAAAAATAGGCTGAAACACTAGTCTCAGCCTACGTTTTACAAGATATTAAAATAATTTATAAAAGTCAGATATTTTTATCCTTTTTCAGCCTGCTCAGCTGCTTTTGTCTGGGCTACAAGCTTCTCCATATCAGGGCGGGCAAACTCAAAGCATGCCAGAATCTTAGGTGAAAATACACCGCACTCACCATTTTTGATCATCTCATATGCCTTGTCTACCGGATATGCAGCTTTATAAACTCTGTCGCTAACCAGCGCATCATATACATCTGAAATAGCTGTAAGCTGCGCTGCGATAGAGTTTTCCTCGCCCTTAAGCCCATCAGGATATCCACCGCCATCATATCTTTCGTGATGGTGTCTGCAAATATCAAGACAAACCTCATAGTACTCTTTATCCTGAACGTCCTTGATCATCTCTATGACTTCACTGCCCCTGGTAGTGTGAGACTTCATCACTTCGAATTCTTCATTGGTAAGACGCCCGGGCTTTAACAGGATTGAGTCAGGAACTGAAATCTTGCCGATATCATGCATAGCTGATGCCTGCGTGATAACATCAATAAGATGTGGATTAAGGCCCAGCTCAGGATAATTGTTCATAGCCGCAAGAGCAAGGTTTCTAACAAAACCCTTTATCCTCTTTAAATGATAGCTGGATTCCATACTTCTGAATTCAACTATTGTAGCTATTGTATCAATAACCCTCTCGTTGCTGTTCCTCAGGCGTTCTTCCTGCTTTTTGAGATATAGGAACTGTTTTTTCAAAATTCTTGTCTGATCATCGACCTGAATTTCCAGATTGTTCTTATTATCAAAAAGTTCTACAGTTCTTGAAACACGTTTATCAACAATAACAGGATCAAAGGGCTTATGAATAACATCGGCCGCACCCTTCTGATAGCTGGTACGCTCAGCTTCTGTAGAGGTATCTGCAGTAATCATAAGAACAGGAATAGTATCATTTAGATTATCCTTACTCTGCATAGTCTCAAGAACCTGATAACCGTCCATCTCGGGCATGACAATATCAAGAAGAATTGAAGCCAGCTTATCTTCATTGGCCTCTATCATCTTCATGGCCTCTATGCCATTTCCTGCTTCGAGAATATTATACTTATCCTTGAATATCTCGCCGAGAATCCCTCTGTTGATCTCATTGTCATCAACTACGAGAATTGATCGATCCGCCATGTGACCTCCTGAAATATGTAGCTACTGCTCTGGGATTCCTTCTCAACGCTCCACAATAGCTGCGCAGCCCATTCCGCCGCCAACACAAAGAGTAGCAAGTCCCTTATGTACATCTCTTCTTTGCATCTCATACAAAAGTGAAACAAGGATTCTGTTTCCGGAGCATCCAACCGGATGTCCCAGTGCAATCGCACCGCCGTTTACATTGAGAACATCATCGCTAAATCCAAGATCATGCTGAACTGCAACTGACTGAGCTGCAAATGCTTCATTAGCCTCTATAAGATCAAAATCGCCAATTGTGTATCCGGCTTTTTTCATAACCTTCTGAGTAGCTGCTACAGGACCAATACCCATAATGCTAGGCTCAACACCTGCAAGTTCTCCTGCAATCCATGTGCCGAGAGGCTTTACGCCAAGCTCTTTTGCCTTCTCTTCACTCATTACGATAATAGCTGATGCAGCGTCGTTAATTCCTGATGAATTAGCTGCTGTAACAACACCACCATCTTTCTTGAATGCAGGCTTAAGTCCTGAAATACCTTCTACAGTAACGCCTTTTCTTGGGCCTTCATCTGTATCAAAAATAATTGTTTCTTTCTTTTTCTTAATCTCTACAGGAACGATTTCCTCTTTAAACTTGCCCTCAGCAATAGCCTTCTCTGCCTTGTTCTGCGACCAGGCTGCGAACTTATCAAGCTGTTCCCTTGTAAGATGCCACTGCTCAGCGATATTCTCAGCAGTAATTCCCATATGATAGCCGCCAAAAGCATCTGTAAGCGCATCCTTGATCATAGCATCCTGAAGTTCTCCGGAGCCCATTCTGTATCCGTAACGGCCCTGCTGCATGAGATATGGAGCCATTGACATGTTCTCCATACCGCCGGCTACGATAATATCTGCATCACCCATTCCAATAAGCTTAGCAGCAAGATTTACGCAGTGAAGACCCGATCCGCAAAGAACGTTGATCGTTGTTGCCGGAACTTCTACAGGAATTCCTGCATTTATTGCAGACTGTCTTGCCGGATTCTGTCCAAGACCTGCCTGGATAACGCAGCCCATATATACTTCATCAACCTGCTCCGGCTTAACACCTGCACGTTTCAATGCCTCTTTAATTACAATTGCACCAAGTGCCGGTGCCGGAGTGGTTGAAAGTGTGCCACCCATAGTGCCAATTGCTGTCCTACATGCTCCTGCTAAAACTACCTTTCTTGCCATAACACCCTCCATGTAATATGTGATTTATAATATTGTTACTTTGCTTTTTATATTTAAAATAATTAGTAATTCAAAAAACACTCACACTAATAATAGTATCATTTTTTTGAACAATACTCAACGCGTTACTGTTTATTCAGTAACTTCCCATACAATTTAAAGCACTTATTTTTCCCTATATTTTCCGTATCAGCTGCATCATTGAAGCCTTAATGGCAGTTCCAGTCCGTGCCCTACTAAAAGAGCTTCATTCGAAAGTATCTCTTTGCTCGCTCCATCGGCAATTATCCTGCCCTCATCCAAAAGCACTACCCTTTCACAGGTATCCATAATAAAATCAAGGTCATGGGATGTAATGAGTTTAAGAGAATTAATCTCATTTACAATTTTGATCAGATTTTTTCTGTTCCTTGGATCAAGCGCAGCCTCCGGTTCATCCATGATAATGATATCAGGCTCCATTGCAAGAATTGTAGCTATGGATGCAAGCTTCTTCTCGCCGCCTGAGAGCTTGTAGGTCTGCTTTTTACGAAGTTCAGTGATGTGTACTTTTTCAAGGGCCTCGGAGACTCTTTTCTCCACTTCTTCGTCTGAAAGTCCATAGTTCTGTGGGCCAAAGGCCACATCATCTTCGACTGTAGATAAAAAGAGCTGGCTGTCAGAATCCTGGAAAACATAGCCTATATGCTCCCTGACATGATTAAGATTATTCTTATCAACCGGATGTCCGCATATTTCTAGTGTTCCCTTGTAATTCAAATACAGGCCCACCAGCAGCTTCATAAGCGTAGACTTTCCGATACCGTTCGCGCCGATAATTCCGATACTCTCGCCATCATGAGCTATGAGATTTATGTCATTTAGCACCTGCTCTTTTTTTTCATAAGAAAAGCTTAAATTTTCAATTTTCAGTATTTCTCCATTAATTCCGGTATGCAAGATTTCCTCCTGTGCCTATTCAAATGCATTTAATATCAATTCATATTCTCGCCAAATGTACAGCTTATCATCCAAACATATGCGAATGTCTCAGGAACACGAATATCCCTATCCATACAATAGGATATATCACGTCTATCGCATGAACAGCTTTTTTTCTCATGGTAAAATCACCTTTAAAGCCTCTGAGAAGCATGCTTTCGTAGACAATTTCCGCTTTATCCATACTTCGAAGAAGCCACTGTCCCACCAGAGTTCCCCAGGCCTTATAGTGGATTCCGTTCTGAGATGGCGCACGGAGTTTATATGCGGTCATGATCCTGTCAGCCTCAATGGCCATGACACCAAAATATCGATAGATCAGCATGATCACTATTACCAGTACCTTAGGAAGATGCAGCTTGCGCAGCGCATAGCAGATATCATCTATAGAAGATGTAGCAATCAGTATATATACCGAAAGTACGCTGTAGAAGCCCTTTAGCATAACAGTCAGCATTGAAATCACGCCGCCTGTCACCGGAATCATAAAGCCGCTATTATCACTTGAAACAGCGCTGTTTCCAATATAGAACAGTACGTTTCTGTCAAAAAACGGATTGAACACCCCTACAAAGATAACTAGGGGCAAAATAAGTCGCATTCGATACAGTCCTTCTTTCACGGAAAGCTCTCCTACGATAAACCCAAATATCGGATATACAGCCATGACAAACAGGGGCACAATACTATATTTATCAAAAGAAACCACCGTAAAAATGTACAGAATGCTAAGAAGCAGCTTTCCCAAAGGATGAAGGTCATTCATCCAATGAGAACGCTGCTGCAAGTTCTGAATCTTATTTAGTTCATTTATATTTTTTTCAATTGAATTCATATCTGTAGCATAGCATATTTATCATGCCGCTGTCTCTTCTTTTTTCCTAAAGAATCTGAATGCGTAGCATGCTCCTACAGTAACCGCAACAACCACAAGGCCGCCCACAATACCTGAGAAGCTTGTACCTACAGCTGACTCGCTATTCTTAAATGCGTAATCCGGTAAAAGAGATGTAGCCTCCTGGATTCCGGCTGCAGTTTCATACGCACCACCTTCGGCTTCAAGCTCGGCTGTGCCTGCTACCTGCTCCATAGACCACTCAAGTCCATCCGGGAAAGCTGATGCAAATAAAGAAATAGCACCACCGCAGATAACTGCGGCAACTGCGATTGCAATAATTGTATTTCTGAAAGAAAGTTTGCCTTCCTTAGAAGATACTTTTACCTCGTCTCTTCCGCCTACGCCCCAGAGAAGTTCAGGTCTTGCCTCATTTACAAATACAAGAACAGCTGCTGTAATAAGGCCTTCAACAAATCCGATTGCAAGATGGATTGGCTGCATTGTTGCTACAAATACTGAGAACGGAAGCTCTGTTACACCTGACAAAAGAGTCTCAATAGTAACGGAAAATGCTCCCATCTGAAGTGTAAGCACGCATCCAAGAATTGAAGCTAAGATAATCTTGGCTCTGCTTGCTCCTTTTTTCATTATTGGTCTCCATATGAGTAGCGCCCCCACAAAGCACCCATAAAAGGCCATATTCCAAATATTACATCCAAGTGCTAATAATCCCCCATCAGCAAAAAGCAGGCACTGAACCAAAAGCACTCCTATCATAGTAAGGAATCCAGCATATGGTCCAAGCATTGCTGAAAGCATCATGCCTCCGCAAAGATGGCCTGAAGATCCTGTTCCCGGAATTGTGAAATTGAGCATCTGAGTTGCAAATACAAATGCGCCCATAACTCCCATTACAGGAATCTTCTTAGGATCATTTTCCTCTCTTACTTTTTTAACAGAAACTCCTGCTGCTCCTGTTGATAAAACATACATTGTTCCAGCCACTGCTGGTGCCACAAGGGCGTCCGCCATGTGCATACACATATCCTCCACTTTACTATAATATAAAATATAATATGAGGCCTGCTCCTTTGTCAGTGCAGACCTCTAAATTCTCACCACTTTGAAGTATAGTGGAGTGGCAGGTATTTCCACAAGCCCCCCAGGGGGATAAAATTTTACACAATTTAACTATGGTTATTACAATTTTGTGTTGCTCAAATGCCAGTTTCAATCAGCTGTAACTGCCGATTTGCGTTCGAATAAATCTTTGATAGCAACATCATATGGTGCGTGAAGCACTCCATACTCTGTAACAATACCGGTTATAAGTTCATTATCTGTGACGTCGAAGGCCGGATTGTAGACTTTAATACCTTCCGGGGCCATTCGCTCTTTGTACCACATTTCTGTAACTTCCTCAGGTTTACGCTGCTCAATATTGATATCTTCACCTGTAGGAGTGCTGATATCTATGGTTGATGTAGGAGCGCAAACATAAAAAGGTATATTGTAACGCTTTGCCACGGTTGCAACAACACTGGTTCCTATCTTGTTGGCAGCATCTCCGTTTGCTGCAACACGGTCGCACCCTACAAAAATCGCATTAATTGCTCCGCTCTTCATAAGGGATGCCGACATATTATCACATAAAAGAGTTGTATCAATTCCTGCGGAATGAAGTTCATATGCAGTAAGCCTCGCTCCCTGTAAAAGAGGTCTTGTCTCATCGCAGTATACCTTGATGTTCATTCCTTTCTCATGGGCAAGATACATAGGCGCTGTCGCAGTTCCATACTTACAGGTCGCAAGCTGGCCTGCGTTGCAGTGAGTCAGAATTCCATAACCATCTTTTATAAGAGTAAGGCCGTTTTCGCCAATTCGTCTGCAGACATCTAT
Organism: uncultured Butyrivibrio sp.; assembly: GCF_947169445.1. Lineage (GTDB taxonomy): Bacteria > Bacillota > Clostridia > Lachnospirales > Lachnospiraceae > Butyrivibrio. The sequence goes on from NZ_CAMVPU010000040.1 coordinate 32,546, forward strand.
GTCCTCAGCCTTGATTCGTTCAGACTCTGCACGCATCTCTACAATTACTTTTTCTTTATCAAACTGTCCGTTACAGAACTCCACCACATGCTGTTTCATTCTGTTCAGCGCCCAGGAAAGGTTAACTGCTGTAGGTCTTGAAGAATTAAGATAATCGCTCTTTTCCTGAAGCTCATTCATGAATTCATCATAAGTTCCGGCATTTGAATGCTTCATCAAAAGATATAAGCCAAAGCCCGCTGTGACACCTATTGCCGGTGCACCACGAACCTGCAAAAGATAAATCGCATCCCAGATTTCCTGTCCGGTATGAAGCCTAATCATCTTCGTAGTTCCGGGAAGAAGTGTCTGGTCAATAATCTCTATTGCGTCATCTTCATCAATAAGTGCTACTGTCTCGTAGTCCAAAATGCTTGCCATAAGAAGGTTCTCCTATATTCCATCCTGTTCTTCTTAAAGTTTTGTCAATAATTCGATAGCAACTTCACTGCCATGCTTTGCTGCGTATGAAGCCCATTTTATAGACTTAGTAAGGTTCTTTTCACCAAAATCACCGTTAAAATATCCAACTGCTATCTGCTCAGCAGCATCAATACTTCCTTTTCCCGCCTTATCTATAAGATCTAATAATTTCTGTTTCTTATCCATAAAAAAACTCCCTTAGTACTTTGTTACCTGTTACCGGCTCATGCTCTCGTCAATCGCTCAATTTCCATGAACAGTAACCTTTACTTTACTTCTATCTTATCCATTCCTCTAGCCCAGTCCAGAATTGGCCTTGCATCCGGGATAAACAGCTGCGAAGGAATCTCTTTTTTCTCAAAAAATCTATGTTCCAGGACCTCCGAATCTTCGTCCGAAATCACACCCTCATACTTATTACACTTAAAAATCACTGACAAAGAGTATACCACATCTCCATTTGGATAATGAATTTCCCTGTCATCTCCCGAGTACAGTCCAAACAGCTGAAGGTCATTTTCATCAACCATTATTCCTACTTCTTCCGATAGTTCCCGCTTGGCTGCCTGTTTATAAGTTTCTCCCGGCTCTAACGCTCCACCAGGTACACACCATTCACCTGTATCACTTCTCTTCTGAAGCAGTACCTGCCCCTTTTCATTCTCTATAAGAACGCCACAACCAACCGTCATAACAAGGTCGCGTCCTACAACCTTGCGTAAGTCAGAAATGTAATTCATGGTTCGTCACCTCATATCTTTTTCTCCGCTGTCATTATACAATAATTATTCACTGTTGTGGCTTCCAATATTTTTAAACAGGCAGGGAGAATTATAGGTCAGTCATTCGACTGGTTATTGCACAATTTGTGAGTCATTTGCACGAGGAAGATAATTCATAAGGATAAAAATAAAAAGGCCAATTCCTGTTTACGGTTTACCAAAATTTTTAAACCGTAGGAATTGGCCTTATTACTTTTTGTCCTATGAATTACGACGAGGAAACGCGAACAAATTGTGCATAATCAGAGAATGTCTGACCTATATTCTCCCTGCCGTGAATTTTTTTGGATTAGTTCTTTGCAGCGAGAGCCTCTTTAATCTTCTTGGTAAGAGCTGGAACGATCTTGTTAAGATCTCCAACAACACCATAATCAGCCACATCAAAGATAGGAGCATTCTCATCCTTGTTGATAGCGATGATGATATCTGACTCTTCCATACCAGCTACGTGCTGGATAGCTCCGGAAATACCGATAGCGAAGTAAAGCTGAGGACGAACAGTCTTACCTGTCTGACCAACCTGGAGATCCTTTGGCTTCCAGCCAGAATCTACAACGGCACGTGAGCAGGATACTGTTCCGTTAAGAGCTTCTGCAAGATCTTCAAGAATCTTGAAGTTCTCTGGGCTTCCAACTCCACGACCACCGGATACAAGGATCTTAGCAGCCTGGATATCAGCAACAGCAGATGCCTCTTTTACAATCTTAACGATCTCTGTGTAGCAGTCGTTCTCTTCAAAGCCAGGATTGTAATCAACAACCTCTGCCTTAGCACCCTTAATAGGATCAATCTTCTGCATAACGCCTGGACGAACTGTAGCCATCTGAGGGCGGAAGTCAGGACAAGCGATAGTAGCGATTGTGTTTCCACCAAATGCAGGTCTTGTCATAAGGAGCTGTTTGTGCTTGGTCTCTCTAGCTGGTGATGGCTCAAGAGGGAAATCTCCGATATCAAGCTGTGTACAGTCAGCTGTAAGACCTGTATGTACTCTTGATGATACTCTAGGACCAAGATCTCTACCGATTGCTGTAGCACCAACAAGGAGGATCTCAGGCTTGTACTCATTGATTACAGATGCAAGAGCGTGTGTGTAAGGCTCTGTTCTGTAATCCTTAAGTGCAGGATCATCAACTACGATTACTCTATCTGCACCATACTCTGCAAGCTTGTCAACAAGACCCTTAACTTCGCTTCCAAGAAGTACAGCTGTTACTTTTTTTTCATCAAGGTCTTCTGCAAGACCCTTTGCTTTGCCCAGAAGTTCAAGCGCAATGCTTGAAAGTTCATTGTCTACCTGCTGAGCAAATATAAATACACCCTTATATTCTTCTAAAGACATGACTCTTCTCCTTTATCTTCAATAATATTTTTTACTAGTGCAAGCACATGTCATTTTGACTTCTGTCTACTATATCACTTAGATGACATGTTTCTCAGTCAATTTTCCTACAATGTAATCAACTGCTTCGTCAGCTGAATCAGGAACAACCTTTTCGCCCTGTCCCTTCTTTACCTTATCAGAAGCCTTTGCAATCTGTGTAGGTGATCCCTTAAGACCAAGGTTTGAATCGTCAACGTCCTTAAGATCAGCTCTGCCCCATACAGTAACTTCCTGCTGGAAAGCATCGAAGATTCCGCCTGGAGTCATATATCTAGGCTCATTGAGCTCTGAAAGAGCTGTAACAAGGCAAGGCATCTTAGCCTTAACGATGTGATATCTGTCCTCAAACTGTCTCTTAACTTCTACAGT
>NZ_CAMVPU010000041.1 GCF_947169445.1 uncultured Butyrivibrio sp.
AAAATGTAAAATAGAATGTCGCTCGCGACATTCTCGCGCCGAGCGCGGTTGACAAAGTCAACATAATTCCAATCGCGCGAGTGCGCATCCTTAGCGGAGCAATTTTTATGTAATAGGAAGCAATTTCCTATTACAGAACAAAATTTTCTGCGTTTCACCGAGGCTGAATACAATTATAGATAAAAGAAAAACCCCAGAAACACTGAGTTTCTGAGGTAAGCAACGAGCCACTTCGATTCCGCCATGCCGACAGACTCGGAACCGCTTCGCTTGTTCCTCGTTGTCGCGGCATTCGCCGTATGCTTGCAAAAAAAGACATCCCAGCTTGGATGCAAGCATCCATCTGGAATGTCTTTTTTACAAGCGCATGGCTCATTGCTACGCGCATTATCTCTTTGAGAACTTTTTCAATGTCCTAAGTGCTGTGTTTGTGGCATTTCTAGGACGAGTTGCTGTTTACCTGCTGCGTACGGTAGAAAGCTCAGGGCTACTGTATGCTGCTGGTGGCAACTTTAATAACCGCAATCAAAAATAATACTCTGATTTTACTTTCTACTCATTAAATCTTTGTCTGTTTTTTGTAAGATTATCTTAAAAGATAAAATCAAAGTCGCTTATAATTCTTTACGAACATAAATTAGTAGGAAATTCAGAATATCATACAGTCCTTTATCCAGAAACTCCTTATCTCGGATCCCGTATTCATGTCCCGATTCAAACCACTCATGCCAGGCGATATCATAACAATCAGCTTCTTTAACTTCGATACTGCACTTGTCACCGCATTCGTCCTTAAGCAACTTCTCCCACCAATCAGCAGTCTTGAACAGTTCTGAATCATCGCCTTCTGCCCATGTCTCAAAAAGCTGTTTCAGTTCACCTTGCGGCTGTTCTTTTAATCCGGGAACAGCGATCATCACAGTACCGCCATTTTTGACATACGGTAATACATTATCGGAAAAGATTCCTTCTTTACACCCAAAGTAATGATACGCATCCACACTGACTATGACATCGAAATACTCCTCTGCAAAAGGCATATTCATGGCATCTCCATGGATTGGTATAATCTTATCCTCCAGACCATTATCACGTATTCTCTTATAGTTTTCTGTTGCAGGGACCCAAAGATCAAATGCGTATACATGCTCTGCATCCGTTTCATTGGCTACAAACAACGATGTCAGGGCATAACCGCATCCCAAATCCAGCGTCCTGTTAAAGCGAGCGCCTTCAGGCCTTCTGCGGATCAATTCATCAAGCAGCCTAAATGAGTTAGGCCCCATCAAGTATTCCTTTGTAAAATACTTCTTGTACTTTTCTATATTGCTCATAAACGCCATCCTCCATAGCACGATATTTAAAAAGTTAAAAACTTATTTACAAGTCAACAATTCTGCACCAAAAATGGCTGCGCAACCAACAACTATACTGAGTAGTGCATACAAAAATGCGATTCCTATATGTCCACCCTTTAATAGATCTGTTGTTTCAAGCGCAAATGTTGAGAAGGTTGTAAAACCTCCGCATAACCCGACCTTCAAAAACAAAATCCATCTCTGATCTATATTTGTATTCTTTGAAGCCAGTACTGTTATTAGCCCTATAACCAAACAACCTATAACATTTATAGCGAATGTCTTTACCGGAAATACTGTATTCTCACTGACCGGGATTTTGCCTATCAGATATCTAAGCACCGCTCCGATAAAACCGCCTGCTCCTACTGCCAATATATTCAATGCTATAACCTCTCTGTTCAATTATTCTAAAAGTAAAAAAGCAACTACCTAATCATTGTACCATCCGAATATACTTATATATAGTTGTCCTTGAGCAGTTCATAAGCTTAGCAAACTCTGTGATATTGAACTGCCCATCTTTGTAGAGGTCGTAAAACTTAAAGAACTTTTCTGGGAGACTGTCTTTCACAACTCGGGGTCTTCCAATCTTGCGTCCCTTGGCCTTGGCGTTATCCATACCAGATTTCACCCTCTGTGAGATCATATCCCGCTCCATCTCTGAGAATACTCCCCACATCATGAGCATGCCCTTCGTCATAGGATCTATCTCTTCGTTCCTGCAATCTACAATGAAACTTCCTATTATAAGACGGATCTTCCTGTCCTGAACGATCTGCATAATGTCACACAGATGTTTCGTTGATCTGGTAAGCCTTGATACTTCGGTAGTTACGATAGTATCACCTTGTGCCAGAACATCAAGCATCTTCTGGAACTCTGCTCTATCTGTCTTTGTTCCGGACTCATACTCCCAATAAATGTATTTGTCATCTTTTACTCCGAGCTTCTTGAGCTCTCTCTTTTGTCTGTTGATATCCTGTTTTGTTTCATTCGTTGAGCAGCGAGCATATCCCAGCGTTCTTGCCATGATTTTTACCTCATATCTGTTCAATTAATGGTCACTTGAATTTCTTGAACATTTTTGCCAAATTTTTATGCGTTTTTCAGATCTTAAAAAGAGGATTCTAACCCTCATGGATACTGAAAAACGCATACAGCGGTTTTCTAAAATCATTATATCAGATTTCCGGGCAAAAAGTGTTCACGAAAACAAATGTTTTCGTGAACACTTCCAGGTCGATTTCGGAAAACGTATTTATGCAGTTTAAGATTGTAGTTTTGTACATTAAATGCAATGAACCTTTTTCTGAACATTTTGATTGAGATTTTCCGGTGTCAAATATTAAAATATTTGACACCGGGTTTCTAAAATGTTGATTGAATATCATTTTATAAATCTTAGTAAAAAGTCTGCAACACCTATAACCGTAAATCCCTGTTCATCTCTGGTCTCATTGATAGGTCTGTTGATTACGAGTACTTTCTGAACCTGATCGTTTAGCATGATATATGGTCTTACTTCTCTTGCCTTTGTATCAGCATTTGATATGTCAGCAGTTACTTGAATATAGTATGATTTCACTCCCTTTGTGGCATAGAAATCCACCTCATTCGTCTTTCTGACAGATTTTCCATTCTTGTCTTTTTCAACAGAATCAAAAGCTCCAACGTTTACAGTATAACCATTATAGCAAAGCTCGTTATAAACGATGTTTTCCAACATCTGTCCTTCATCCGGAAAAGCAAAATTTAACCTGGCATTACGAAGCCCCGTATCACAAAAATAATACTTTCTTAATGCCCCAATCTCTTTCCTGCCTTTTAGATCATATCGTGACGCTTCACGCAGTAAAAAAGCATCCTTAAAGTAATCTATGTAATTCTCTACCGTTGTTCTATCTATTTTTTCATGCCGAACACTCACAAATGTATTAGCGATCTTATCAGCGTTTAGCAATGAACCTGTTGAAGAACTGATTATGTTACAGAGCTCATCAAGCGCTTCGCCCTTTTTTAGACGATTTCGTTCCACAATATCGCTGAAATATGTGGTCTGGAAAAGATTTTTCAGATACTCTTTTCTTTCTTCTTCGTTCTTTAAGACAGCAAGGGGCATTCCTCCATACTGTATATATGAGTATATTGCATCAGTTGCAGCCCCGCCCACATACTCAAAGTATTCCTCAAAAGATAACGGCGCCAGCGCTATATTGGTAGCTTTGTCTCTGAATTCAGTAACTATATCGGAAGAAAGCATCTTTGAATTCGATCCCGTGACATACAGATCGATGTTCTTTTCCCTTGATAACCCAAGAACAACATCTACAAAGGATATTGTTTCTTCGTCATCGTCTCCTGCCAAAACACGCTTTCCTTCTGTAAGAACTGGATTTAATATCTTGTATACCTTTTGGATTTCATCTATAAAGACATAATATTCACCATCACCCTTGCAATATTCACGAACATATTCACCAAGTTCTATTGGATCGCGATATTTGCTGTTTCTATCATCATCCAGCTCCATAATAAGGATGTTCTTTTCCTGAACACCACTATTTACTAGGTATTCTCTATAGATTTCTTTTAACAAGTATGATTTTCCACAGCGTCTAATGCCCGTAATAATCTTGGGGAACCCATTCTTTTGCGCACTTATAAGCTGATTTAAGTACTTATTTCTCTTTATCATATAATCTCCTAAATTGTAGAATTCTACACTTTTTTGTATTTAAAGTGTATCACTGTTGCAAATTCTAATCAATAATTTTGTAGAATTCTACATTTTTTTGGATTATTGATATCACAGTCTATCCAATTCCTCTCGCCATATATTCACACAAGCATCGGATGGCATCCGCAGATCACCTCTTGGTGAAACCGCAACAGATCCAACTTTCGGGCCATCCGGTAGGCAACTGCGTTTGAACTGCTGTGAAAAGAATCGCCTGTAAAATGTCTTTTCCCATTTCAAAATCACATCATCCGTGTACTCGCCTGAAAAAGCAAGTTTAGCCAATCTATAGATCTTGGATGGGCTTTGCACAAGCCTAATCATATGATAGAGGAAAAAGTCGTGAAGCTCGTATGGGCCCACTAAATCCTCTGTTTTCTGCGCAATCTCATTGCCATCAGGTGGCAACAACTCAGGTGAAACAGGTGTGTCTAAAATATCATATAAAGTGGCCTTAAGCTTTGGACTATCTGATGAATCAGCATAGTACTGCACCAGATAACGGACCAGAGTCTTTGGAACTGAAGCATTTACTGCATACATAGACATGTGGTCACCATTGTAAGTAGCCCATCCGAGCGCAAGCTCAGATAAATCCCCCGTACCAATTACTATGCCGTTTTCCTTATTGGCAATATCCATCAGAATCTTGGTCCTCTCGCGGGCCTGGCTGTTTTCATAGGTAACGTCATGAACATTTTCATCATGACAAATATCAGCAAAATGCTGTTTAACAGCCTTACTTATATTAACTTCCCTAAATGATGCACCTATCTCTTTTATGAGCCTTACTGCATTTTCATATGTCCTGTCTGTAGTACCAAAGCCCGGCATTGTGACTGCTATAATTCCATTTCGATCGAAGTTCAGATAGTCAAATGCCTTTGCAATAACAAGAAATGCAAGTGTCGAGTCAAGGCCGCCTGATATACCAATGACTGCTGTCTTACATCCGATATGATCAAGTCTTTTTCTTAATCCCATTGCCTGTATGGTAAGGATCTCATTACATCGCATGTCGCGTTCCTGTCCCAAAGCAGGTACAAACGGATTGGGATCAATATATCTTGTCAGTTCTGCATGTTCCTTATTCAGTGAGAATACCACGCGAGTATACTTGACGCTGGAGTCTGCCTCATATGTTGTCATACGTCTTCTTTCAGCTTCAAGATATTCCAGATCAATCTCTGATACGATCATATTTTCAGAGAAACGTTCCGATTCACACAAAATATTTCCATTTTCTGCTATTATATTATGCCCGGAATAAACAACATCCTGAGTGGATTCTCCAGGTCCTGCTGAAGCGTACAGATACGCACAGACCAGCCTTGCAGACTGGGCACTCACAAGATTTCTGCGATATCTGCTCTTGCCGATTATCTCATTGGAAGCAGAAAGATTGGCTATTACTGTCGCTCCAGCCAGACAGTGTGCTGTACTCGGAGGATCTGGCGCCCACAAATCCTCACAAAGTTCTAATGCAACCCTAAGTGACGGCATCTCATTGCACACAAACAGGATATTTCTGTTTATTTGTACAGTTCGCCCACCAATATTGATAACTGTATCTAATTCTCTTCCAGAATAGAAGTGCCTTGCTTCGTAGAACTCGTTATAATTTGGCAAGAATGTCTTTGGCACAATTCCCAATATTTCTCCATTACATAAAGCTGCTGCAACATTGTATAGTTTTGCATCAACCGAGAGTGGCAAGCCCACAAAAATCAGTGCATCCACGCCCTGACTATGCTTAGCTATTTTGAGCAGAGCTTCCTTTGCTGCTTCCAATAATCTGTCCTGAAAAAACAAATCCTGGCAGGTATAACCCGTTATACACAGTTCCGGAAATACCATCAGCTTTACTTTTTTCCCAGCAGCTTCTTCTATGCATTTGCATATTTCATTACAGTTAAACTCTACATCAGCAACCCTTACATTTGGAGTAATAGCTGCAACTTTTAAATATCCGTCTATCATTTCCCTATCTTCCTTATATTCTTAGTTGTTTTTGAAAACATATTGCCCCTTCCAATTTGTCATATGGAGGATAATTAGGCATTCTGGTATAACCAAGCCTGGCATACAATCCAACAGCATCCTTCATGGAATCTCTTGTCTGAAGTATTGCAAAGTCGTATCCATCCATTATCGCCTTATGCTCTATACGATGCATCATTTCTTCTGCTATACGCCTTCTGCGATGACTTTCTTCTACCCATACACGCTTTATTTCAACAGCAACAGATGAATACCTTTTAAGTCCGGCACATCCAACCGGAATCCCGTTGTCAAAGGCAATTATGACCGCTTCAATTTTGCCAGACGCATTATATTGCACAAATGCTGTTCTGTTTGCAAGTCCACCGGCAATCTGATTATAGTACTCTTCAGTTTTTATGTGGAATCGATGAAAGTCTTCATCATTTCCATCTGTCCACCTGTATACTATATCACCCACTTAATATCCTCGATCCATATGCAATTACTAGACAACCATGAATTGTTCTATTTCTTTAATCAGTGCGTTAGTAGCATCTTCATCACCATATATCCTTAATCTGGCTGGAGAATTAGACACAATAGATAACGCACCAAATAATGATTTAGCATCTACGTGTCTGCTTCCCTGACTTAGATCCGCATCTGCTTCACTTTTTTCAATGATATCTACAAAGCTTCTTATTTTTTCAACGCTATCAAGCAAAACACTCACCTGTTTCATTACTATAATTCCTTCATATTTTAATCTATAATGTCATTCTGAAACCTTGACAGATGCTCATATGGCAAGATAAGCCTTCCCCTGTATAATCCACATCCGTCATTTACAAGTTGATTGTTTACCGCCCCAAACATATTTACATCAACCTTGGCCAGATCAAGCCCCTGCAACAGCATTCCCCTCTCATAAGCCTCATCAAAATAAGTGCATTCCCCCGAAGGTACTGCATCCCTACGGCTTCTCTCTTTATCCTGTCTCTTCTCATATCCAAGGTGATGTGCCGGTCCTATCTCAGCATAATCATCCATCTGTTTGGTACGCATCTGCACTTCAAGGTAAGACCTGGACTGATTATCATAGAAGGTAATGTGAAGAGATTTATATCCATAGGGACTAGGATTCTTTATATAGTCCCTGTAATATGGCCTTAATGATTCTGTTATCATCTCAGAAGGTTCTTTCCCTGGTATTCCATAGATTTCTGCCGTAAAGCCTTTCTCTTCCAGAAACCCCGGAAGCGCATTGGCAATCTCGTAGAGATACTTAAGTTCTATCTCCTCTCGTTTTTCACCATCCTTAAGGTGACAGACAGGCATGGATATAACTATGCGATAAGCAATAAGATCACGTATGGGGCCAATCTGCTGTTTAAGCTCTGTGATACTTGGGAAAGAAGTGTTTTTCTCATAGTAATCATATACATGTTCTACTATGTTTCCATTGAATTTCTGTTCCGCTCTTATAAGCGATTTGATTCTTCCCTTAAAAGTAAACGCTAGAAAAAAGTATTCACTTGACATATATTTGTAAAATTCCCTGAGTCGCTGGGACTGAAAAGTAAGGAAATCATTATGTTCAAGAAGTTCCATCAGCTGCAAAAGGAAATTACAGTGAATCATATCCATACCATTTTGTGTCTTTTTAGCATCTTCTTTCAAATCATTGTGATATCTCTGCAGAATCTTTAAGACTGTGTCCCCTGAATACAGGTAATCATTCAATGTAATCATTCCCCAGATCCTCCCTTTTACAAATCTTACCTAACAGAAAAAGGCAAAGACACCATCATCTCTGAAAGCGTCTTTGCCTCTAACCAATATAATATCACAATTATATGCATCATCATGCAAGAAATATACAGATTGTTAAGATATTTGTAAGCATTTTATACTGAGAAATAAAAACACAAACCAATGAAACAAGGAAAGGTATCGCAAAACTGCCGAATTTCAGCCCATGTGGTCGGCCAAATGCTAAAAAGAATCCTAACAATTCCCATACATATCATCACCAGCAGAAACTCGCATGGACAGTAATCTCATCTATAAACATATGTTTTTGCTGTTTATATCTGACCATACAGATGAAAATCTATATAGCTAATCACTTCTTAACTGACTTTAGTTTGGATATTTATAGCCTCCTTATATAAGGCTTTTATGTCTTCAATTTCAGTTGTTCTTGGGTTCACTTTTATATTACCACTTTTCATGGCATCTTCTGACATCTTATTGATCAATGCATCATCTACACCAACAGCTTGCAGATTATTAGGAATCCCCAATTCCTCGATGAGCCTTCTTATTTCAGAGATAAGCTTTTCCGACTTAAATTGCTCTTTGGAGCACGGTATAGCAGCTATACGTTTATATATCTCATAATACTTTCCGGCATCTGCCTTCATATTGAATTCGACAACTATAGGAAGAATGATCGCATTAGCGACACCATGTGGCACATCATAATATGCACTTACAGGATGACTCATGGCATGAACATTTCCTAGCCTTGCATGTGAAAACGCTATTCCTGCAAATAACGAGCCCAACATCATATTCTCAGCAGCCGAGATATTTTTCCTGTCTGCCACATAATCTCTGATCGATCCTCCAATATAATCCAGTGCATAAAGAGAGAATAACTCTGAAAACGGAGATGCAGCCAAAGAAATATACGCTTCAATCGCATGCACCATAGCATCCATCCCACATGCAGCAGCTGTCTTCTGAGGAACTGTGGTTATTAGTTCAGGGTCCAGGATTGCATAAGCCGGTATAAGGTTATCGCTGCCAACTGTCAGCTTATAGTTTCTATTATGATCAGTGATGACCGAAAAAGAAGTCACTTCAGACCCGGTCCCTGCCGTAGTCGGTATCGCTACAATTGGAACAACAGATCCGGGAACAGTTCCGCTCCCCTCATAATCAGTAATATCGCCACCATATTTAGCAACAATGGCAGCCGCTTTCGCAACATCAATAGGAGATCCTCCACCAAAGGCAATTATGCAGTCCGCATCACTTTCTATAAACATCCGGGTTGCTTTCTCAACAGTATCTGTACTTGGATTTGCTTCTGTATCTGCAAATACACCACAGGCAATACCTGCTTCCTCCATAGCTTCTGCACATTTTGAAACCAATCCCATTTTATAGAGATGTGGCCCTGAAATAATGAACGCTTTCTTGCCTCCGAGCTCATTTACAACTTCAGAAAGCTTCGAAAGACTTCCTGCTCCATACACGACTTTCTGAGGTATGGAAAATTCAAATTCTTTCATGGCTGCCCCCACTTTCACAATGCTTCCACAGATTTTTTAATGATCTCATAAGCCTTATCACAATCCTTCTCATCTATGATAAGAGGCGGAATCATTCTAATAACATGGTTTCCAATCGCTGTGATCAGGAGGTGCCTGTGCATGCATTCATGTTTGACATCAACTGCGTTAATGCTGTCATCAAATTCTACGCCAACAAGCAGCCCCTGACCTCTGACTTCTTTGACATGCGGAAGCTCTTTTAGCTTGGTCATGAAATATTCTCCAATTTTTGCTGCATTCCCGGCAAGGTCTCTGTCAAGGAGCTCCCCTACCTGGGCAAGAGCTGCAGCACAGCTTACAGGATGTCCACCAAAAGTTGTTCCATGTGATCCTGCAGTAAAAGCTTTAGCCACTTCGCTTGTTGCACATATTGCGCCAATCGGCATTCCTCCTCCAAGAGCCTTGGCCATTGAAACAATGTCAGGCTTTATCCCATAATGCATAAAGCTCATGACTTTTCCTGTCCTGCACCATCCTGTCTGCACTTCATCTATAAGAAGAAGCATTCCTTTTTCATCGCAGAATTCTCTAAGCCCTTTCATAAATTCCATAGTTGCAGGATGAACACCGCCTTCGCCCTGTACCGGTTCCACCATGATTGCTATGGTGTTTTCAGTGCAAGCATTCTTAAATGCTTCCAGATCATTGTATGGAGCATATGAAAAGCCATAAGTCATAGGCCCAAAACCAACCTGACACCCATTCCCCGGCTGTCCTGTTGCAGACATAGCCCCAAATGTCCGTCCATGAAATCCCATTTTGGCGGTTACTATATGGTACTTGTTGGGGCCATATTTTTCTATCCCATATTTCCTTGCCATCTTTATCATGGCTTCATTTGCCTCAGTACCTGAGTTCTGAAAAAATATCTTGTCCATACCAATAGTAGTGCAGACTTTTTCTGCAAGAAGAGCTTGCGGAATTGTATACGGATAGTTAAAGGTATGAATTATATCTTTTACCTGATCAGTGACAGCTTCCACAACCTTTTCGTTACAGTTTCCGGCTGAATTCACTGCTATTCCGGCATAGAAATCAAGATACTCCTCACCTTCCTCATCATATATATACTGGTCCTTTGCCCTCTCAGCCAGAAAATCGAATCTCTCATAGGTCTCTATCATGTACTTACTGACTTTATCTTTTATATCCTGTACTGAATATCCTGTATCTGCAAGCTTCATAATCTCATCTCCTCTTTACAATTTTCTGATTCAGCTGATTTTCACTATCTTAGACTTTTTTAGCCCCTTAAGTTCAAGATACTGTTCAATAATCCTTACGCAGTCATCTATCCCGACCCTTTCACTGTTGAGGGTCATGTCATAGTTAACCGGGTTTGTCCAATAATTTCCATGCGTGTAATATTTGTAGTAATCAGCCCTGAACTTATCTGTCCGTTCTATCGTCGCATGCGCAACTTCCTCGCTCACATGCATATTTTCAATAGTCCGTTCAACACAAAACCTTCTGGGAGCTTCTATGTATACACTCACTACATTTGGCTTATCACGGAGCACATAATCGGCACACTTACCTACGATAACGCAAGACTCTTTTTCAGCCAGGTCTCTTATGATCTTGCTCTGGTATTCAAAAAGCTTATCATCAGAGACAAATTTCTCATTGTGTGCGATATAACTCCTTGCTCTCGGAAGTCCCTTAAGGAAAGCGGAAAACCCTCCGTTTTCCCGTATCTTTTCATTCACCTCCTGAAATACTTTTTCATCCAGTCCACTCATCTGACTTGCCAAAGTAAGGATCCTGTTCTCATAACAATGGATTCCAAGATCTTTCGCAAGTTTTGAGGCTATCTCTTTTCCGCCGGAGCCAAAACCTCTAGCAAATGTAACAACAAAATTATTCATAGCCATCCTCCCTAACCTGCCAGATATCTGCTTAAGAATTCCCTGGTCCTTGGATTATCCGGATCAGTAAACAGCTTTATAGGTGCTGCATCTTCAGCCACATAGCCCTGGTCCATAAAGATTGTCCTTGTTGATACATCTCTGGCAAAGGCCATTTCATGTGTAACGATGATCATTGTAAGCCCTGTTGTTGCAAGCTTTTTCATCACTCCCAACACTTCACCGACCATCTCCGGATCTAGGGCTGATGTCGGCTCATCAAACAACAGTACTTCAGGATTCATGCAGAGTGACCTGGCTATGGCAACTCGCTGTTTTTGTCCACCCGAAAGCTGTGATGGCTTAGCATTTATATATGGGGCCATCCCTACCTCTTTAAGGTGTGTAATCGCCCTGTCAAAAGCTTCTTCCTTAGACACTTTTAGAACCTTCCTGGGACAAAGCATACAGTTCTGAAGGACTGTCATATTGTTATAAAGGTTAAAGGACTGAAATACCATACCGACTTTGGATCTGAACTCATTGATATCCTTCTGTATGTCCCTTACTTCTTTACCATGATATAAGACTTTTCCCGAAGTCTGCTTCTCAAGCTTATTGATACATCTTAATAGTGTGGATTTCCCGGAGCCAGATGAACCAACTATACATATGATTTCGCCATTAGACACATCAATATCTATTTTTTTCAGGACTTCGTGAGTACCAAATGATTTACTTAAATCTTTTATAGAAATAACTGTTTCACCCATATCTTTTCACCTCACTGATTATCCATATATTCCACAGCAAGAGCATAATCGTTTTCGCCCTTCATCTTTCCTTCCATGAAGCCAAATAACTTATTAAAGAAAAAGCATAAAACAAAGTAGATTACCGCTATTACCAGATATGATTCAAAATACTTATAATAGTTTCCTCCAACAGTCTTGGCTGCCATGAATAATTCCTGTACAGCAATGACATTGAGAACGGATGTCATCTTAAGATTAGTAAGAAAGGTATTGGCCATCTCCGGTATGATGTTTTGAAAAGCCTGGGGAAGGACAATGTAAAGCATCGTCTTCATCGGTGACATTCCCATTGCCCAGGCACCTTCCCTTTGTCCTAGATCGATAGAACCAATTCCGCCTCTTACGGTCTCTGCCATATATGCTCCGGTATTAAGTACTGTGACCAGAATCCCGGCAACAACGGGAGTGAGCTCAACTCCCGTCTGCCTTATTCCATAATAGATAATCATTGCCTGCACGATCATTGGTGTATCCCTGAATATTTCTACATAGGCAGTTGCCAGCATCTTCAAAAATGATGACAATATCTTTTTGAGAAATAAATCACCGTCACTAAGCTTCATGTCCTGGATAATTCCAATGATATAGCCCAGGATGAATCCAAGAATTGTCCCAATCACAGCTATATAGAGCGTAAGCCATGTTCCCTGGATAAACATCTTAAAATATTTTTCTGTCAAAAATAACATCCATTCTAAAGAGTTACTTGGATTCTCCATACAATTCTCCTTTCCAACCCCTGAATGTATCAGTTAGCAGCAGGCTGCTGTGTAATTGCTGTATCCATTAGTTCATCCATCTTGGCCTTGTCGTTCCATCCGATTGAATCCATGGCTGTCTGCAATTTATCTCTAAGTTCTGTGTCATCCTTTCTTGTAGCTATACAGACATTTACCATTTCCTCATCGCCGGTAAATGTATCATTCTCCTCAAACGTGATGATCATTAGGTCATCATTTGTAAGAAGTGCCGACTGAGCAGTTGGAAGATCCACAATACAAACATCAGCAACTCCATTTGAAACTGCCATAAAGCATTCAGAAGTTGTCTCATAATTTGATCCGGTTTCTGCGCCTTCAATTTGGTCCAGAAGAGGAATCCAGCCTGTACCAAGCTGTGTTGTAACCTTACATCCTGTATTAGCCAGATCAGACAAACCCTTGACATCTGCGTATGCGCCGTCTTTTTTCACCACAATGCAGTTATCTCTGTAATAATATGGCTCAGTAAATGAGTATGACATCTCTCTTTCAGCAGTGCGGCCCATTCCTGCTATGATACAGTCATAATCACCTGCATCCATTGATATACCTATGGACGACCACTCAACTTTATGTATTTCAAGATCCATTCCAAGTTCATCCGCGAGCATCTGTGCTACAGCAACATCATATCCATATGCATAAAAATCACTTCCATAAATAGGCTCTGCCTTGCTGCCGTTTGGTGTTACATCTGCATCCTGCGTCCAGTTAAATGGTGCATAAGCACACTCCATTCCTACTCTGAGTACTGCCGTTTCACCAGAAGAATCATCTGTCGATGTCTGTGGCTGTGATGTTCCACTTGCACTCACAGCACTACCTCCGGCACTTCCGCATCCTGTCATTGTTCCAAGCGCCATAATCCCTGCCAGTGTCAAACCCAAGATTTTCTTTTTCATAATATCCTCTCCTCCTTCTAAGATTCTTTTCTTATATGCAGCAAGGGCGCCGGTGAAATCCACCAGCGCCCTTGCTGTTATGTTGTGTATTCTAGTCTTCAGAGGAGCATCGTTCAACTTGCACTTTGCACAATAGTATTTGTCACTTTGCACAGCCACGACACAGTTTATCCTTTTCCAGATCTAAGAAAACATCCAGCGTTTGACCAGTATGCAGTTTAGAATATCCAGGTATTCCACATAGTCATCAAGCTCTATACCAAGCAGTTCTTCAATCTTGTTAAGCCTGTACTGAAGTGAATTCCTATGTATGTACAGACTCTCCGACGTTTTACTTGAATTAAAACCATTCATATAAAAACTGAGTAGTGTATCCACCAGAAAGGTTCCATTTGCATGGTCATATTCCTCCAGTATTCTAAGTCTTTCATTGCAATAATCAAAGATCTCATCATGGTTCCCACTCTTGAACAGGTATTTATATATTCCCATAGTTTTTGCACTGAGCACCTTCTTACCTCTGGGATTGGGCAAGATGTCTTTCTTTGATATAAGACTTTTGGCTTCGGTGTAACTCGCCCCGAAGTTTCTCGGATCTTTATATGCGCCTCCAAGAATGCATGTTCCTTTTATCATTCCTTTAAATTCAGGTCTTTCATCAACTTTTCTGAGCATCCGTTCCAGTGCTCTCTCAATCGACTTGTCCTCCCTGGCCTCGAAAAGGAGGACAAACTTATTTAAAAAACTCATAAACATAGGATGTCCTTCAAGCATTGTCACCTCATGGTTTATACAGTCGGAATAAAACTCATAAGTATGTTCATCCTGCTCAAGATTTATCCCATATGACCTGTCTACAACAATTATCCCCACCCGATAATATTTGCTAAAATCAAAGTCAAACTGTAATGCGACCTTTTCCACATATTTGTCATTTATGTCATATCCAAACAGAAGGTTATAGAGAAAATCACCTGCCCGTTTATTTTGAACATTTTGCTCCAGTATAAGACGTCCTATACTCTGTGCTATATCAACAAAAGATGCACCTTCCCATCGTACAAAAAACAAAGGCAGTGCAAGTTCATCTGCCTTTGCCTTCATTCCTTCCGGAATATCCTCTCTGTCATCCACTATAGATATTCCCAGACCCGATATTCCAAGTTCATATAACTCAAGCATACATTCTTCAGCTTCGTTCATGCTGAACCTGATATCATCCACGACAATCAGAGCAAAATTACCTCTGTTCATATGATCAGCATATGGTTTTGTCTGCACCATGTAGGTCCAGGACACCATACGGTCCAGCCCCTTTTCTCCGGCGACTAATGACACCCCATCTAGCCGCAGCTTTGCTATATCTTCACATGTGACCATCTTTCTATGCCTCCCGTATCATCCTGTCTCTCTAATCCTTGCACATAAAGTCATTTCTTTATCCATATCATGGAAAATACATACATTATCATGCGAAACCTCAAATGCCCCGATTATTTCTCTATACTCATAATATTCAGAGCCACTCTCAGAAAAAATGTTATCATATCGACATAAAAAATCCGGATTGAATAGTAACGTCTTCTCATTCTCAAAGATTGCATTATAGAGAATCCCTGCCTCCACGAGATCCTGAAAAAAATGACTTCCATAAGACAATTCCGGATTATATCCAACCTTTGAATCAGCCATTTCGCATACTGCATCAAATTCGCTTATATCTGAAAAAGCGGTTGGAACTCCCAGCTCCGGTGAGGTTGTGCCTACTCTTCCCGGAACCATGAGAAGCATATGCTTTCCCATCCCGCGCATTTTCCAGTTGATACTTCCAATGGCCTTGGCTATCCGATATTTCTTCTGATATGGCATCCTGTAATACTTAACGGGATCAACATATACTATAATATCAATCCTCTCTTCTCTTGAGAGTCCCATTGAAGATTTTTGGCACCTGAAAAGGATCCTGTCATTTTCAATATTCTCAGGAATCCTCATACTTTCCGTGTCTTTATAAACCTGCAGCGGCCTGCACTGCAGGATATTTATTACATAGTCACCGTCCTCAGAAAAGTTCATTGTAAACTCTATATCCACAGGATGCTGATACTCATTTTGTATAACACGCATTATTTCCTTCATCTGACTCATCAGTGTATCTTTTCTGACTATCCCCTGACATGAAATGAATTCGATATCCCTATTCTCTCCTCTGTCTCTGAACATCCTCTCTGTATCGGTGTCGTGCTCCAGAAGAAGTCTCTTAAGGGGGAACGTAAGGAATTTTTCAATATTCTCAAGCGATATTCTCTCAAGTTTTCTGGATGTCCTGTTCATAACTTCAAGCTTTCTCTGAGAATACTGATGCTTTTCAATGGAATTTCTCGCGCTTGTAGCCAGAGGCTTATCAAGGCTCACAAGTCTTGGATAAGAGCCTTCGGTCCTGTCTACAGCTGATGTTCCAAGTCCCATGACAAGACGCAGCATTCCTGCAGTTTGGTCAAGAGATTCCATAAATTTATAAGGGCTGTATGAATACCCAACACCGGCTGCACATGGCATATAGTATTCACCATAGTATGAGCCCGAAACTCTCTGCACCAAGAGAGCCATCTGCTCATCCCTCGCCTGCAGTCCCCTTCTACTGCGATAATCAAGTGCAGACCTGCTCATGGTGCTTGCATAAACACATCTGACAGCATTTTCCAGTTCCTCAAGGCGCTGCTCAAGGCTCCCCGAATTTGAGCAGAAGACAGATTCATATTTTCCGGCAAATGCATTTCCGAATCCGTCCTCCAATATGGAGCTTGATCTGACGATTATTGGATCCTGTCCATAATATTCCAAAAGCTTTACAAACTGCTCTTCCATGTCCCTTGAAAAGGTACCCGTCAAAAGCTTCTTTGCGAACTCATCTGCAAGGGAAAAGAACTCTTCTTTGGTCCGTTGCCTTATCCTCAGATCCCAGAACCTGTTCTCAACAATAAAGGAGTAAAAGACATCTGAACCGATATAAAACGAATCATGCGGCTCAAGATAATCAAAAATCTGAGGTGCTCTATGTTCTATTATCTTCCTGGCAAGAAGCATCCCACAGGCTTTCCCACCTATCATGCCTGTTCCAATCATTCTGTCCTTTACAGAAAAGTAATCCTCAGGTGTAAACAGTTCTTTTATCATGACGCGCAGCCTCTCATCCCGGGTCATCATGATATTGCACATGCGGCTGCAATTGTCATTTACATCTGCTCCGGATTCATTGAGAATCCTCGTAGTATTAAAGAACCTGTCCCAGCTATCCATATTCTCCGTATCAGAAAGAGCATTGTTTTTTCCAAGTACCTGATAAAAATGACTAGCCATGACTCCATCAAGTATTGGTTTGAAATCTCCTGTATCAGGATTGTAGATTTGCGGCAGAAACATGACTTCTGAATATCTGTTCCATATCTTATCCGGCCTCACATATATGTTTTTCCGGTCGGAATATACATCCAAAAAAAGCTGCGTCGTATCCCTTATCTTGGCAATAGCCTGAAATGAATGCTTGCCTCTTATCAGCGGAAAGAAGGCAACGGTATCAAGTATGAACAGATATGGACATGTTACCTGAAAAAAATTCCCCATCATAAGGTCGGTAGCCCAGGCTGTCTGCAGGTCCGAAAGGCAGTCAAAAACATAAAAGGCATCCCTGCCCTCTTTTCTGATTATTTCATGAATCTCTACCGTAAAATTTTCAAATCTGTGATTTAATTCCACATGCACAATCTTAAGCCCCTCCTGCTCCTTAAGGAGTGCTTCATGGGTAGCAAACCTGACATAGATCAGATTCCTTTTATCGGCTATTGCCTGCTTTACATAGGGCTCAACAAAAAGTTTGAACTCATCAAGATTATCCACACGCCATACAACGTTATCCCCAAGACGAATATTATCAAAAGCTTCATCCATCTGAGGAATTCCCGAACATACTCTGTCAAATGCTGCCATAGCACTCCTTTCTGAGCCACACAACGTGGTCAATACAAGATATCGTTTTGGAAACGAGACAAATGTTCAAAAGGAAGAATAAGTCTCCTCCTGTACAGGCCACATCCATCTTTGATAAGGCTGTTATTCACCGCACCAAACATATTTACATCCACCTTGGACAGATCCAGTTGTTGCAGCAGCATACCTCTTTCATATGCCTCGTCAAAATAAATATTTTCTCCTAATGGTATTTTCTTTCTGCGACTCCGATCTTTTTCCTGCCTCTTCTCATATCCAAGATGATTTACCGGCCCTATCTCCGCAAATAAAAAACAGGCAAAGACGCTAAAATAAAAAGCGCCTTTGCCTTCATAAATAATAATACCACATTTATCCTCCGATACACTGTCCTCAAACAAAAAATCTCTTTTCATTCATACCCATGCTCAGCATCTTTCCGATCAGCTTGATTTATTGCACCATCTTCTTATTCTCCATCTTCTCTATGACAAATATCTTATTTCTACCGAGATGCAGATTCTTCATCAGGCTCTTCTGTCCATAAATGATATAGACCCTTCGCTTGTTGTCATACCATCCATTTTTTGGCGGAAAGAGACATCCTATCAGTCGTATTGTTTTCATTCATCCTCCCATTGAGCATGTACACGCAGCAGCCATCAGTTATTCCCTGATATGTGAACCCCAAGCTCGTTGCTATATGTTTTGTTATATCCTGTTCCGGAGCACATTCAATTACTACACCTTTACCTTCATGCCCTGCTTTTTCTATTAACAATCGTGTAAGAGCTTTAGCATATCCCTTGTCCTATTCAGCCCGCTTAAGAATCCATCCAATTTCCTTGTTACCATTATCATAATCATGGTAAATAACATATCCGACATAGTTACCCTGATCATTCTCTACAGCGTAAATCAATGGATTTTCACATAGACCAGCAGTCTGAAGAAATTTTCTTGTATTCTCCTCAGAATAAGGAGCCTCTATGAACCGCATCACATCAGGATCGGATATGGTTTCATATAAATTCTGATAATCTGATTCAGCAAATTTTCTTATTTTCATATTTTCTTCAAGTAAAAATACTTACTAAGCTTCGGATCCCTGTCTTCACGGACAAATTCAAGTTCATATCCCAGCTTTTTATAAAACTCCGGTGCCTGAAATCCAAAAGTTGTAAGCGCTATTTTCTCATATCCCTTTCCTTTGAATGTATCCTCAACAGCATAAACCAGTTTACTGCCCACTCTATCTCTTCTATATTCTTTTCCAACAATTAGGTCTCCGATATGTACCTCATTGTAATAAGCACGACCCGTGATAACCCCAGCTATCTTACCGTCATCCACTGCTGCAAAACAGAACTCTTCAAAGTTAAGTGCAACATCACAATCGGTAGCATAATTTGTAAACTCTACATTTATGAACTCGCTCGTTCTTTCATCCTCTGTGACTCGCTTGATTTCCACCACTTTATTCTCCCTTAATCTGATAAGCAATAGATTAAAATTGCCTGCTGCATTTTTAATAAACTCTGTTTAAACTCATATCCCACAAAGTAATCAGAATCAATTACATCTTCTGTTACTTCTTCGCCTCTATAAAATGGCGGACATGGATTTAGAATTGCGCCTTTATTTGCTTCTCCCATCAAGTCTTTAGAAATCTGATAATCCTTAAATTCCCCTATCATGTTTGAAGGAATGGAATCCGTACAAATAACATCTTTACCTTCAAGCGCATTCTTCAGATTATCATTACAAGTAACTCCAGCGATTTGATACTTTGCAGGGCTACTCTGAGTTAATGAAAATCCGAATGCCTCTGATGCTTCTTTCCAGGCTCTCCCTATATTTCCATCTGCCCCTACAAACAAATACTCATCCTTAAGGTAATCAGCTCTGACTTTTGAGAGTGCATATAAATCAGACATCATTTCACAAGGATGGTTATCATTTGTCAGTGCATTTATAACTGGTATTGTCATAGCTGCAGCCATTTTATCAAGTATAGTAATATCTGGGTAACGGACTATAACAGCATCAGCCCAATTTTGCAGATATCCGCAAACATCCCTGGTATCTTCCTTTTTATCTAACGTTGCAGGATCAAATAATATGGATTGCCCACCGAGAAGAAAAATACCCTTTTCAAAAGACACTCTGGTTCTTATGCTGGATGATGGAAAGAACATAACGATAGTCTTTCCTTTTAAGAAGCCCCCATACTGCTCTATAGAATCAGCAATCTTGAAAATCTCAAATAATTCACTTTTCTTGAAGTCTGTAAGTTTTATAAAAGATTTCATTTGTATAAGTCCTCTAAGTCAAGCACCTTTATACCATTATCAACAAGCAACTGCGCAAACACGCCTCTTCCTTCAATCAACCTTCCTGAGAAGCTGCCATCATAAACCTGCTTCGCTCCGCAGGATGGACTTCTCGATTGAAGAATCACCATGTCCACTTTCTCTTCAAGAGCTTTCTTAAGGCACAGCTCCGCTCCGGATCTAAATTCTTTATCCTTACTCTCACCGTTCTTATTAGTAACAACTCCATTTACGATTTCGCATGGAATCCTTGGTGTAGGAAGTCCACCGGCAACCTCTGGGCATACCGGAATCACTTTATACCCTTTGATGTACTCAGCAACTTTCTCACTATAGTTGTTACCACCGTTGTACTTACAGTTCTGCCCTAAGAGGCAGGCGCTCACCATGATCTTCATGCTATCTTAATTCCATCTCATCATTCATTTTTACAAAGCCATACTTCTCATAAAGAGGTCTTCCCGTGTCAGTAGCCTCCAGCGATATAGCTGTAATACCTCTGTTCTTAGCATCCTGTACAAGAAGATCTAACGTCTTATATGCTATCCCCTGTCTGCGATAGCCAGGAGCAGTATACATATTCATAACGTAAGCTTTTTCTCCACTTGGATTGTGATATGTAGGCATTATCCTGTAATAACTCACTCCGCCGGCACCTATAATTTTATCCTCATCAAACACCAGATATGCTGTATGCGTGTCATCTGTCAGTGCCTTAGTATAATAATCTCTTGATTGCTGCTCTACTTCTGACATATCAGCCTCTGAGCCAAGCTTATTGGCAGCTCTAAGAACTTCTATTCTTGTGGTGACGAGCACATCCAAATCTTCTATTGTTGCCTTTCTGTAATCCATTTATCATCCTCTTCTCTTGCATCACTGGACATTACCATACTCCATGCTTATAAACGATTTAGCACTTTCAGATGTCGTGAATCTTTTATACTTAGAACCGTATGCAGAAAGGTATCCAATAATCTCTTTCCTATCTTTTTCATATTCAAACACCCACTTTATGCTGTATAAAAGAAACTTTATTGTGGGTTTTGAATTATATTTTTCTTTTCCTGCTTTCTGTCTGATCCAGCGCCTTATTGTTCTTACTAATCTTTTATAGATTGGTATATCCAACAGGATGATGTAATCACATTTCTCAAAACTCTCGCGTAACAATTTTCTTGGAGAACCTTCTACAATCCAGTCATCACTGTTTATGATCTCCTGAAAAAGCCGGTCTCGCTCTTTGTCATTACGTTTCTTATCACCATTGGGAGTTCGCTCCCAAACAATATTATCTTTTTGATAAAAAGGAACGTGATATGTCTCTGATAAATATCTTGCAAGAGTTGTCTTACCACTGGCAACAGATCCGATGATATCCAGTTTCATCACATTTCCCCATCGTACGAATAGCCAGGACGCTTATATAAATATTTTTCATCCGGAACAATGCTTTTATCCCAGACTTCTGTTTTCCAATCTTTCTCCGGTATATCTTTAATAGCAACAGAAACGCTTGAAGTCTTGCAGCCTAATGTCTCTGCTATTACCTGCGTAATCCTCTCAGCGCATTCTGTTTTTTGTTTGTCAGTTCTTCCTTCAAAACATTTGATTTCAACATGAGGCATAATTTCCACCTTCCTTACTCAATGAGTCCTCCGTGGAAATAGCATTCGTATATGATATTCCCTTTATAGCTGATTGTTTCTCTGCCTTGGAACCATTCAAAGTCCCCATCAATGCGACATTCATATTTGTAATCACCGTTAACATGCTCATCTGGTCCTCTAAATGGCTTTTCCTCCGGAACCAGAAGCAATGACTCCTTCAAAAAATCTCCGCTGAAGTTTTCTCCGATTACCCTTCCCACATAATTCATGCTCCAGTATGGATTTTTCTTTATCCACAGCGCTTCTTCTCCAGCAAATTTGTTACCTCCAAGATAGGTGTCATAATACATATAATCGCCATCTTCATATACAAGGTCGTGAGATTTTTCTCTTGAAGGTACTGTCTCAGCTCCCTTACCTGCATAAGTCGCCCTCTTTGCCCTGATTAGGAAATCTATCATCTGTTTATTCATTTTCTTATATTTCCTTCCTCATAAATCCACATGTAAATGGGAAAAAATCAAATTTCTTTGTCCCGACATGAACAGCTCCATTTTGCTCATACCATCTGCGCAAAACTACATTCTCTTCAACAATTCCTATATTGATTGCCTTGCATCCTGCGTTCCTCGCTGATTCATATGCATGTTCTAAAAGTCTTTTCCCTATTCCAAAATGTCTGTACTCAGGAAGAACAGCAAGATTATTAAGCTCACATTCTTCATTCTCCTGCTTCAGCAGTGAATAGTATCCGCATGGGACGCCTTC
Source organism: uncultured Butyrivibrio sp. (assembly GCF_947169445.1). GTDB lineage: Bacteria > Bacillota > Clostridia > Lachnospirales > Lachnospiraceae > Butyrivibrio. Next base: position 22,449 of record NZ_CAMVPU010000041.1, read on the forward strand.
CTGCTCATATATATACATAAGACGATTCTCATTATCCATCTGCCAGATAAGTCTGTCTTCTGTTGTTGCAAATGCTGTAAATCTCGGAGCATTTTCAGGCGTAAAGCCAAACTCATCTGCCACAGTAATAAAGCTCTGCCTTATAATATTCAAGCATTCCCCTATATCTTCACGTTTAACTTCTCGTATCATTTGTTCTCCCATGAAAATTTATAATCTTGCTATCACACATTCGCCATTTGCATATTTCAGCGATTTATTATCAATGCTAAAATTCATTCTTTTAAGCTCAGCCACAAGCGTATGCATGAAAAATCCATGTGTTACTACCACGCAGTCCTCATTCTTTTCCATAAGCATCTTCACAAACTGCATAGCCCTTTTCTCTGTCCGCAGCCTGCTTTCCTTCTGCCTGCTGTTATTGAAATACCACTGAATCCTGCCTGAGGTATTCCAAAACAGTAATGGTAATTTAACTCTGATATATAAACTTGCTGATAATGGGACTTCGTTAATCAGATCTGTAGAAATATAGTCCTGCTCACCAAAGATACTCTGAGCTGTTTCCCCAGTTCTCGACAAGGCACTTATGTAATAGCTGGAATACTTCGTATCAGGTATAGAATAGCTTAACTTCAAGATAGGAGCCTTGTCATACAGCACGCATGCTTCGTCAAACTGGTCAGATGTGTACCAAGATTTCCATCTAAAATTCACTTTACCATGCCTAATAATAACAACCTTCACCTACACCCTCCGATAAAAAACATATTTTTACTATAACAGAAAAATTGCCATTTAACAGTAAATTATACTGTCAAGCAGCAATTTTTCTGACATATTGAACCTATTTTCATAAGTCGCTTATCTTTTCAGTAAGCGTATCGCAAATCCCCTCAACAACAGTTACTGCAAACATACCTGCCATCATTATCATTCCTACAACGAGAAAGATAATGATTTCCTGATATCTATGGCTGTAAATGCAATACCCAATTCCGAAGCCGATTAAAAGCACCATGGTCCCTATTACAACAGAAGTCAGGTTTTCAAAAGCAACTATTATTGCCTTCAGAAGCAACAGTAAAAAGAACACCGGCAATAAAAGAATCTTCAATAGCTTTCTCAGTACAAACATATTCTACCCCTCCTTGTCCCCATTCTCCTTTTTCCAATCCTCAAGTAACTTGAAAAGCACATTCTCAATCTGAGACCTGGTATAGAATGTCGGAAAATACTCTTTTAACTTTGTCGTTGATATCGTGATCTTTTGGAACTTGTTTGTTTCATTCTTTGGTGCATTCTCATTGAGAATCCTGATAAGTTCAAGTCTGGTAATTTTTCCATTATCTTTTAGGTAATCCCTAAGAGCGTATATCTGATAAGCTTTACATTCTCCATTCTCTTTCATGTACTCATAAAGCATTTCCTGCACATCTGGTGTTAGATAAGAAATTTCAACAGCTGTGACTATAGCCACAATTTTCCTGTCAACCAAGTCCAAAATAGGCGGAATAAGTTCTGTAAGACGCATAAAGCGATGTACCTGATTACGGCTTTCGCCAACTTCTTTCGCCAGAACTATATCTGTTTGAAAATTTCTCCCAATTTGGGAGGAATTATTTTTGGTTGGTCTTCCTGCTTTTCGTTTCATTGCTTCATATCGCATCTTATATGCAAAGGCTTTTTCACTTGGAAGAATCTCTTCTCTCTGAAGATTAGAATCAACCATAGCCAGTACAGCTTCATCATCGGAGTATTCCTTCACTATAGCCGAAATCTTTTCTAATCCAATCTGATTCACCGCAAACAATCTTCTATGCCCGGAAATCATCTGATAATCTCCATCTTCGCGTTGTCTCACAATAACCGGAGTCAGAACCCCATTCATCATGATGCTTTCGACAAGCTCATGCATTTTATCATCATCAAGGACCTTAAAGGGATGATTCTCAAATGGATGTATCTTGGCAACTTCAATATCCTGGCATCCTTCAAGTGACGGAACTCCAAGCAGTTCATCTACTGACGCCAATTTAATTTTCTGACCTATCCTTTTAGCCACGGCTGAGCACCTCCTCTGTCAGAGTCCTGTAAGCAGCTGTTGCTTTACCTTTTGGATCATATTGATAAATACTGGTCCCTTCCACACTGATCTCAGCAGCACGAACAGAAAGAGGAATCTTCGTTTCAAATACCGGTACCTTGTTGGAATAGGTATCAATTACAAGTTGTGAGATGTCTTTTGCATAATTGAGCCTGGAATCTACCATTGTGAGCAGTATTCCCTCTATAACAAGCTTTTTGTTCAGCCTCTTTTGCACACGCTGAATTGTTTTCATCAGCTGTTCCAAACCCTTAACCGGTAAGTAGGAAGCCTGTACCGGAATCAGGACACTGTCTGCACATGCCAGTGCGTTTATCGTCATCATCCCAAGAGAAGGAGCACAATCGATTATGATAAAGTCATATTCCGACCTGATGCTTTCAATGAGCATACGAAGCATCACTTCTCTGCTCATGGCATTTACAAGATTGATCTCAAGAGCTGCAAGGTCAATATTTGCAGGAATCAAATCCACACCTTCGTCCTGATGGATAATCGCATCAGAAATTGAGACTTCCTCTTCTTCCATGATTTCCGACAGAAGCGTTGCCAGTGTAACCTCAATTCTGTCCGGTTCCTTATAACCGAGAGCAATTGTCATAGAACCCTGTGCGTCACAATCTACCAGGCACACCTTTTTCCCTTCTTTGGCTAATCCTATTCCCAAATTCACTGCTGTTGTTGTCTTTGCGACTCCACCTTTCTGGTTACAGATAGAAATTACCTTACACATAGTTTGTTGTCCTCCTTCTTAATATTCAGCGGGATCATCCGCACACATAAGTTCCATATATTCATCAACTTTTTCTGTGTTCACAAGAACAATTCGATTAACGTGATATACTGCCTTAGCCTTCTTAGCCAGATCTTCAAAAGAATGGACTCCCATTGAATACAACAGTGCTCCCTCATCATATCTGACCCATTTTTTCTTTCCGGCTGGGAGTAGCTTTTCAATTTTTTCTCTTTTCTCAGGATCATCAATATAATTTCTTCTCTTCATTTCTTTGGTCCTCCTTCACAGTTTTCTTCTATGTACTTTTCTAAAACATCCAGATCCACTACTACATTTTTCTTGATCTTCACGTTTGCTCCTGCCTCTTTTGCCAGTTTTATAAAGGTGTAATAGCTCATGGAATAGATCCTTGCTCCACCGGCATAAGAGGTATACCTTCTCTTTTTGTCATCCACATACTTATCAAGATCAGGTCCTTTGCGTAGTTTCCGTAGCAGCTCCTTCTTTCTCTCAGCTTCATCAATCTCCTTTTTTCTTGTCATTTAAGCCTCCAATTAAACTTGTTTACAGTTGCCATCTCAAACCCATAACGTAAAAAAGGCACCCACCCTAGTTTTCACTAAAGTAAGTGCCTGTTTACGCGCCATCCAAAAGCTGTTTCTTTTGAATCTTGCCTGTATTCTATTGGCTGCAAATCATGGTCTACAACTCATTCCGTTGTGTTCCATGAACTGATTTTCAAGTCTTACATGGGCTTCCGACAAGTTCCGTAACGTTCTTCAGAAAGCGGGTCAGAAGGGGTCAATCCATCTGAATCCATCTATCTCCGTAGAACCACGGACAGCCTCGTAGAGCCTCGTAGAAGGTCATAATTTTGTCGATTTTAACGTCGGGAAAAATGGTGATTGCTCCCCTTCCTTAATCCGTACAGCTCCAAGCAAATCCTTCTGAGCTATTTTTTCTCCGTTTGACTCTACCACCGAAATCCATGGAGCACCGGATTTGTGCTGTCAACCGAGGTGCAGGCCTCCAAAAAGGTGGTCTTCGGTGGAAAGAGTACTGTTACGAACCAAATACATACAGTGCAGTCCAGATGAAGCAATTGACTACACATTTCTCTCAATCACATCTCTGTAATTGATATGAGCATTACGCTACACTCATATTATAACTCCTATGTTCTGGTTTGTCATCACCAAATTTATCCATAGAAGTCCGAACCGATACATCATGAATCACTGCGCTCCGGTCTGATGATGATCTTGCCTTCAAGGTTCATCATGACCTCCTGTTTCTTCTCTCTGGTAGCCTCAGCGTAGATGTTCATCGTGGTGGTTATATCCGCATGGCCCATGATGGCCTGGATCACCTTGATGTTTGACTCATTCTCGCAGAGCCTGGTGCAGAAAGTGTGACGTAATATATGGGCAGAAATACTCGGGAGCAGAAAAGGCTCCCTGTTCTCATCAGCAGCCATAAGGACCTCCTCTTCATTATAAGAATCGATTGCATCGTGGATAGCACGGTTGACTGCTCCTGGATGGAGAGCCTTGTGCTCGCCGGTACAGAAAACAAATCCTGTGAATCCATCGATCTCTTCATCACAGAAACCAAGGACGCTCTGGAATTCATATTCCATCAGAAAAGCATCATATACTTCCTGGACCATCGGAATGTCCCTGGTACCTGCAGCGGTTTTCGTTGGTAGCATGCGCTTACTGCAGTCCCCAAATTCATCAGGCCTGTCGCTGAGAGTATGATTGACATGGATGATCCGATTCTGAAAATCAACACAGTCCCATCTGATCGCAAGGCACTCTGCGGAATCATCACAGTGACTAAAAAAAAGATTTTGCTCAAAGCTCACAACCGTGCGAGCCTTGAAATATCTGGGTTTCAAAAATCGGTCTTTTTTGACCAGTTTTCAAAAGTGTCAAAAAAATCCATTAGTCATATTATTAATTATTCTTTTTAACCCTATTCGCAGACCTAAAATCCATACTTATTTAAGGCATTTTTTGAACGCTTTTTCATTTTACAAAATCGGCCCATTCATACTCAATGTGATCTTCATATACCTTCACATACTTAATTATCTTTTTCAAGACCGCTGTATCAAATGAATCAAGCTTTCTTACCTCCGTAAGTGTCGTCTTAACATCAACACTTGCTGCAAGATTTCTGTTTGCTTCATAAGTCTTCTTATCTATTTCTGCAAGCTGATCTGCCAGTTCCATCTGTTTGGCACTGATTTTCTCAGACGCTTGCATATATGTATTCTTGGAGATTTTCCCTTCCCTGTACTGGTCATAGAGCTTAAGCTTCTTTATAGAAAGCTTCTCTGCTTTTTCACGCAGCTCAGTGGTACCTTTCCATTCTCTTATATTGTGATTCCAGGTAGCGATATCTTTCTTAAGCTGAACATTCATCTCATCCGCTTTTTTCTTAGCTGTCACAAGCACCTCTTCTTCAAAAGGATATCGCTTACGCTTTATGAGTTTACACTCAGGTAAGCCTGAGCTACTTGCTCTTGTGCACCTATAAGCCATATTGCTACCGGTAAATCCCATTGTTCTTCCACAAGAACCACAGATAAACAACCGCGGTTTTCCTGGTTCCATTCTCTTTTGTCCCTGACAAGTGAATGCTACTTCATTTGCCTTTTGGAAAAGCTCCTTACTTACAATTGCTTCATGAGTGTTTTCAACTACAATCCACTCACTTTCCGGAGTCCTCCTTTGACGATGAGAACCTACCTCTAATCGCTTATACTTATTAGTAATAGTAGTTCCTATGTATACTTTATTTCTAAGCATGTCACTGATAGTAGTAATGGTCCAAAGCTTCTTTTCTTTTTCAATGACCCATTTTCTTCCATGCCCCTGTGATCTTTGATATTCTATGACTGTTGGAACACCGTCATTGTTTAAATATGTGGCAATGGCGCTTTTATGTATGCCAGCTGCTGCCTCTTCGAAAATCCTTCTGACAATAGCCGCTGATTCTTCATCTATAATTAACTTGTGACAATTCTTAGGATCTTTCTTATAACCGTATGGCGCATGAGCTCCGACAAACAAGCCTTCCCTGGCCATGATGTTCCTCCCTGAAACCACTTTAAGTGAGAGATCTTTTGCATACATGGTATTCATATAGTTTTTAAATGCCATTTCCATTCCACCGGTCATACCAATGTAATCATTGCTATCATAGTTGTCGTTAACAGCAATAAAGCGGACATGATACATTGGGAAAATTCTCTCCAAATAGTTTCCGCCTTCTATGTAGTTTCTGGCGAACCTGCTAAGATCTTTTACTATGACACAGCAGATGTTTCCACGCATAAGTTCTGTCATCATCAGATTAAACTGAGGCCTTCCAAAATTCATCCCGGAATACCCATCATCTGCATATTCCACAACAGTCATCCCTTCAAACTCCGGATGATTCTTTACAACCTGACGAAGCAATAATCTCTGATTCGTTATGCTATTACTCTCTCTTTTAACTACGTCATCATTATCCTCGTCTTCATCTGACAGTCTTATGTACAAAGCCACTATAGGATCAATTCTTTTCATTTTCTTTTTCCCTCTCTCTGGCAAACTTAACAAGATCCGCCAGCATGTCGTCATATACGAGCTCAACTTCAGCATTTCCATCTTCATCAATGCTTACCTTTTTAACAAAAGCATCAACCATCTTCTTGGTCAGAAGGCGCTTGTCCCTGAATGAATTGATTAAGTCATCCCACTCTTTATTTGTCTTATATTTAGTATCGTATCTTGCTCTGGCTTCAAACATTTCAGCATATTCTGCCTTATAATACTTTTCCCTCTCTTCGTATTCCTTCTTGAACTTAACATACTGTTCAGAATCAATGATCTTAGTAACATAGTCCTCATATAAACGCTGTCTGTCAGTTGCAAGTCTGTCCAATTCTTTTTGAAGGCGTTTCACTTCCTTATTGAAAATAGTGTACTGTTCAACATTATCTTTCCTGCTATTGATTTTCTTTATCAGTGCAAGGTTATCTGTATAAACATTGATATGTGTATGTATAACCCTAAGCACCTGATCATTAACTGTCATATCCCATGTTGTATGAGGCGTGCAAAACTTTCTATTTGAAGCATGGCCCGAACAGAAATAATTTACTCTGGCCCAACCTTTACCAATGCTCATGGTGGATCCACAATCAGCACAGAAAATTTTCCCTTTAAAGAAATTGAGATGTCTTGCAGAATACTTTCCGGGATTAATGACTTCTTTTTCTCTTCTCTTCTTCGTTTCTTTTTCAGCCAGCTGATATGTGCGATAACTGACTATTGCAGGGTGCTCGTTGGGATTGATAATCCATTCTTCCTTAGGGTTTTCCCGCATAACTTTCTGCCCAATTTTGCTGGTGTAGTATCTATTGTGAATACCATCACCGGTATAAGCTCTGTTATCAAGAATCTTTATTACGTTATGTCCCTGCCAATTTATTTTCTTGTATTTGGCACCTCTGAGAGATTTCCTGTATTCCTCAGGAGTCAGTGCGCCTTTATCATTTAATTCACGGGCAATTTCTGCACAGCTTTTCCCTGCTATGTACTCATCAAAAATAAGTCTTACATTATCAGCAACCGCTTCATCAATAATCATCTTGTGACTATCATCCGGATCCCTTTTGTAGCCATATGGAAGCTTTCCGGCAACACACTTTTGATCTTCCCATGCTGTTCTGTAAGATGCTCGTATCTTTTTCGATATGTCTCTTGCATACATCTCATTAAGAATATTGGTTACTCCAAGAAGCATAGAGCCATCGTTCTTATCCGAATCATAGTTATCATTAACTGCTATGAATCTAATGCCAAGGAATGGAAATATCCTCTCAATAAAATTGCCTGCGTCAACATAGTTTCTTCCAAGTCTTGAAAGATCCTTGACTATGATGCAGTTTATAAAGCCTTTTCTTGCATCATCCATCATCTCTTCAAAACCTGCGCGGTCAAAGTTGGTACCAGTCATAGAGATGTCATAGTAATGCTTCTGGATAACTATATCTTCCTGTGTCTCAACAAACTTCTTACAGATAAGAACCTGATTCTCGATTGAGCCCCTCTCCCTATCCTCTTCTTTCTCACTGGATAGCCTGGCATATACACCGGCCCTGTAAACAGCAAATTCCGAAAGAGGCTTGAGCTCCTGCTTAGCGGGAATAACAACAACCTCTTCTTTTTCCTTTTCTTCCGGTTTGTAATCTATGCTAACTTTTCTACTTTTCCTTGCCATCTGTACTATCTCCTTCTATGTGATCATCGTTAAGTTCAACATAAACACTGTCCTTTCCATAAAACAGTATCTTTTTGACATATTTATCTATATGCTCCTGGGTCAGTTCCTCGATCCATAAGCCATATCTGAGTCTCAGAACATCTATCACAGCTTCGTTAACATACTTAAGATGTGCAGGCCGTGTGCCGCAATTGGTAGCCTTAACATCAATACTTCGGCAACGATAAACTATGTAGTTCCCATCTGTTCTGTAGCTTCCAGGTCTTCCACATACACCGCAGAATATCTTTCCTTTATAGCAGTTGGTGGAAACACCATGTGTTCGTGGTCCTGAATATCCTTTAGGAAGTATCTTTCCCGCACTTATCTGCGCAATACGTTCCTGTACCTCATCAAACATCTCCCTGGAAATAATAGGCTCATGCGTATTAGGGACAATTATCCAATCCTCTTTATCAAGATGTTGTTTTGCCCTTTCTTCATCAGGATGTTTCTTATGTTGTGTATGAACAGTATCTCCGACATAGAATCTGCTTCTTAAGATTCTCCAGACAGTGCAGTCCTTCCAGTTATATCTGTCAGTAACTTGCCCTGTTCTCTGAAACACTTCATATGCTCTAGGAGACAACACATTCATTTCCTTGAGATCCCTTGCTATTTCATATGCCCTGTCATTTCTCAGATATCTCTCAAAAATGTTCTTCACAATAGGCGCTGTATCCGGATCAATATATAAACGATTGTCGATCCTGATGTATCCATAAGGAACAGGGCCCAGATGGTATTTACCTTCTTCCCAATTGCGGTTTCTGCTTTCAAAGATATTCCTGCTAAGGGATCTTCTTACTGTCTCATCTGCCAAATGATATCTTCTTTTCCAGGTCCATTTGTTGTCCTTTTCAGAGTCATAATTATCTTTAACTGCAATCAGACGAACTTCCGCAAACGGACAGTACTTGGAAAGAAAATCCACTGCTTCCTGATAGTTGCGCCCAACCACTTCGATACTTCTGACAACAACGCAGTCAATCTTGTACTCATCGATATCATAGAGCAGCTTCTCAAAGACCTCGTTATCGCTGGATCTGTCCCCTGTATCCAGGTACTCCTCAACTACTTCAAAGTCCTTGTCCGCATCTAAAAAACTATGTATCGTCCGAAGCTGACGCTTCAGACTGGTATGCTTTTCCTCCTCATAAGATGAAGGATCATAGTGTGCATATACACCAACTTTATATTTTCGTTTCATCACTAAATTCTCCTGTAGCAAGCTGTATTCTGCCATTATCATCTACACCGGTAATTTCTCCCTGCTTTTCAAGCGCGTAGATAAGCTGCTGGTACATGTCATCAAAGTTAAAAACCACTTCAACCTTGTTCTTATCATGAACAATAATCTTGTCTATAAGTTCAATAGCAGCAATTCTTGTAAGCTCCTGTATGTTCTGGTACTCTGCAAAATAATCAATCCACTTAAACTTATCTGATCGGTTCTCGATAATGTCTCTGATCTCATGCTCGTAGGTTCGTATCATTTCCTCAGCATTTCTGGCCCTTTTGTTATAGGATTCATAAAGCTCGTTATACTCTTCCTGAGATACTGTGCCATCCTTAAGATCTTCATACAGGAGATTTCTATGTTCTTTGCATCTCCTAAGCTCCTTGATCTTAAGTTCCTTCTTCTTTTCAATTTCCTTTATATCTATCTCCTGAAGAGGAACATCCTTCAGATACTTAAGGATTCTCTGAATATCAAGAATGTTTTCTATAAAGGTCTGTATCACTTTAAGTACGATTGATTCCAGCTTTTCCTGACGGATTCTGTGACTTGAGCACTTTTTTGTCTTTTTATTGGTGTTGCATAAATAGTAGTGATACTCTCTTCCTGCTACCGGAATATTCTTTTTTACCATGCCCAATCCGCAATCAGGGCATATAACAAGCCCACTCAGCGGATATACTACTTCCTCATAAGGTGATGTCCTGGTGTCCATGCCAAGTAATCTCTGTACCAGATCAAACTCTCTTTTCCCAATAATAGGTTCGTGATTATCCTTGCATACTGTCCATTCATTCTCCGGTTTAACGTAGTGCTTCTTTACCTTATGGTTTGGAGTCGTGATCTTTCCCTGAATCAGATCCCCAATGTAGATTCGGTTGGTAAGGATGAATCTGACCGTACTTGGATTCCAGGGGCAATTATCATTCTTTGCAAAAGGATTTGAGAAATTGAGCCCCTTCAACCTTTTATAAGTGTATGGGGAAGGAATCTTTTTATTCTCCAGATGAATTGCTATACGATTGATGCTCATGCCATTGAGTTTCAGTTTGTAAATCTCTCTGACAACCATCGCTGCTTCTTCGTCGATAATAGCCTTGTACTTATCATTAGGATCCTTCATATATCCATATGGAAGAAAAGAGCTTACGACCTTTCCATCCTTTCTCTTGGCCTCAAGGCTGCTTCGGATCTTGATTGAGATATCTCTACAATAGGAATCATTCAAAAGATTCTTGAAAGATATCAAAAGATCGTTCTGCTGGTCATTGATACTATCCACGTTATCTGTGATAGCAATAAACCTTACTCCCAGTGCAGGGAAGATTCTCTCCAGATAATTGCCGGAGTCTATGTATTCACGACCAAATCTCGAAAGGTCTTTTACAATAACGCAGTCAACGACACCTCTTCTGATATCTTCAATCATCAATTGGAACTGAGGTCTGTCAAAGTTACTGCCTGTATATCCATCATCCACTCGTTCTGAAACAAGGATGATGTCATCTTTGTCTTTAAGGAATTGTTTGATCATCGCCTTCTGGGTAGAAATACTGTTGCTTTCTGCCTTCTTGGCGTTGGAAACATCACCGTCCTCCTGAGACAACCTCAGGTACATGGCGGCGTGATAGATTCTTTTAGAATAGTTCATATGTTGCCTCCTTCAATTCATTTGTATATGTATTAAAGCTGGCAACACCGGTGTTATAGAAAGTTAACTTCTTGCTTTACGCAAACAGTAACATAAACACCTGATATACACCAGCTTGTCGATTCTCACCTCATGACATCAGAAGCAAATTTTCAAAAGCATCTTCAAAAGATACTCCGTTGTTTGCAAATCTGATCTTTACTTTAGTATCTCCAACCTTAACAAGGTACGGATTACCCGTTGCCCTAAGAAACTGTTTCTTCCTTCTTTCCTGTGTTCTATTCCTATCAATCCTGATCTTGCTGATGTCCACTAGGTTATCCAGGCTTACATCATCAAAATCTGCTTCCAAAAATCTCTTATGCTCCTCTACTGTCATACACCCTCCTACGGCGCTTCAATACTCTCCGGAATATAGAACCCGAGATGCGCCTTGACCGCTTCTTCTACTCCCTTTAGTTCCTTTTTCTTGAGCTTGCCCATATACCTGATAACTCTCTGCTTGGATATGGTCTCAACACACTCACCAAGCGCTGTAGATCTCGTGGACAGGCCTCTGGCATTTACCAGTTCAAAATGAGTTGGCTGACCCGGCTTCTTATCCTTGGATGTCACCGGGACTATGGTTATGTTGGGTGAAAAGAAATTACCAACATCATTCTGGATAACGATTACAGGCCTTATTCCTCCCTGTTCGCTTCCCGTCCCTTCACCAAGATCTGCCAGGTAAATATCGCCTCTGCGATAATTCCAGTTTTCACTTAGCATGTAGCTTCTCCTTTCGTAGTTCTTTATAGAAGCTTCTTAAGTCTTCTATGTAAAGCGACCAGCCGCAGCCGGTCGCACCAATTTTTATATGATGTTCCTCATATTCGCCCTCGGCCCCCTGAGCGGACTAAATAGTCCTGGGAAATCATCAGGCGGCTGTAGCTACAGCTCCATGGGAATCTCACCCCTCCGCGGTTCTCGC
>NZ_CAMVPU010000042.1 GCF_947169445.1 uncultured Butyrivibrio sp.
ATTCTTGATAAGGCTTTTGTACGTGCTGACCAGCTTTCCGGTGGACAGCAGCAGAGAGTTGCTCTTGCCAGAACACTTGCTCAGAACCCACAGATAATACTTGCTGATGAGCCTGTTGCAGCCCTTGACCCAATTACTGCTAATCAGGTTATGGGAGATTTCAAGAGAATCAATGAGGATATGAATATCTCAATCCTTATCAATATCCATCATGTTGATCTGGCTCTTAAGTATGCTACAAGAGTCATTGGTATCAGAGCCGGAGAAATTGTCTATGACGGGCCTGCCAGCGAGGCAACACCTGAAGTTCTTTCAAAGATCTATAACGGAAAGGTTGATGCTGAAGGTAACGTACAGGAAGAAGAGGGGTGATTTGATTGAGTATTTACGACAAGATTTTTAAACCTCACGTTTATACACTGCCAAATGGCAAATCGGTCGAAAAGAAAGCCTCAAGAGCGCCAATATATACAATCATTATTTTGGCCATGTGTGTTCTTTCAGTTAAGATAACCGGTTTTGATATGGCTATGCTTACTCAGAGAATAGGTCAGTTTTTCGTTATTCTGGGAGATATGTTCAGAGCACCGCAGACTGCATACATTAAGTATGTATGGGGACCTCTTTTCGATACCATCAAGATGTCACTTCTTGGTTCACTTATAGGATCTCTTTTGTCTGTACCCTTTGCTATGCTTGCCAGTACTAATGTCTGTCCTAATAAGGTAGTTGTATCAATAGTAAGAGTAATGTTCAGCCTTGTAAGAACACTTCCTACTATCGTAACTGCCCTTGTTGCTACGCTTGTTTTCGGACTTGGAACACTTGCAGGAACAGTGGCAATTGCAATTTTCTCTTTTGCTTATATCGGAAAGCTTACTTATGAAGAGATAGAAACAGTGGATATGGGAGCCTTTGAGGCTATGGAAGCTATGGGCGCCAATAAGGTTAGAGCGTTCATTTCAGCAATTGTACCGCAGGTTCTTCCATTCTTTTTATCAAACTGCCTCTTTAACTTTGAGGGTAATGTAAGATATGCTGCGATTCTTGGTTATGTAGGAGCCGGTGGTATCGGTATCATCCTGAACGAAAGAATCGGATGGAGAGATTACCCAAGCGTTGGAATGATTCTCATTATGCTGTTTGTAACGGTATTTATCATTGAATCAATCAGCAGATATTTCCGTAAAAAGTTGGTTTGATGGTGGAGGATTGCAAATGAATAAGAGAATAGAAGAAGCATATGCTAAAAGACCCAAAGACTGGGTTTACAATACAATACTTGCAGTAATCGTTGTTGCACTTATCATATGGAGCGGAAGCGCTGTTGAAAGCAGCGGTGCAACCAGTGGCGGCGGTCAGATTGCCTGGAATGTTATTAAGGGTATTTTTACTCCTGACCTTAGCTTTTTGTTTAATTTCACAAAATCAGGCGTGCCATACCTGATGCTTGAAACAATCTGTATCGCGTTCCTTGGAACGATTGTGGGAGCGATTTTGTCAGTTCCGCTTGCGTTTATATCAGCATCCAATCTGACACCAAAGCCAATAGCCTTTGTTGGACGAATCTTTATCATGGCTGTTCGTACAATTCCGGCTTTCGTTTACGGTCTTATGTTTATCAGAGTAACAGGTCCTGGTGCTTTTGCTGGTCTCCTTACAATGGGAGTATGTTCAATAGGTATGATCAGCAAGATGTATATTGAGGCAATTGAGGACCTTGATACACATGTAATAGAATCACTTGATGCTGCCGGATGTGACACCTGGCAGAAAATAAGATATGGCATTTTGCCACAGCTTATGCCAAATTTTGCATCAACTGCTATTTACAGATTTGATATCAATTTAAGAGACGCTACTATTCTTGGTATGGTTGGCGCCGGTGGTTTTGGTGCACCACTTATTTTTGCCATGAATGCATACAGATGGAATGAAGCAGGAGCGCTTCTTGCCGGACTTATCATACTGATTCTGATAATAGAATTTGTTTCAACTAAAATTAGAATAAAACTTACAAGAGGTTAATTAATCTATGCGTATCATTTTTACATCAGATACCCACGGTCATTTATATCCTGTAAATTATGCAAAAAACTGCCCTGAGACATCAGGGCTTTTTTGCCTTGCATCGCAGATAAATAAGGATGACAACACACTTATTATAGATGGAGGGGATTCTCTTCAGGGAACTCCTCTTTTGACATATTATCTTGAACATAAGGATGAATATGATTTCAATCCTATGGCAGAGGGCTTTAATGCCATGGGCCTTGATTACTACACTCTGGGCAACCATGATTTTAACTTTGGATATGATGCTATTGCGGATTATACCAAGGCTATGAAAGCAACGCTGATTTGCGCAAACGTACAGGATCTGGGCGGGCAGCTTGGTATAAAGAAAAATGTGATCCACACAATGCCTGATGGAACAAAGATTGGTATTACTGCTGCGGTTACAGGCTTTGTTAACGTTTGGGAGCAGAAGGAACATTTGGAGCTTTTAAAGGTTTCTGATCCTGTAGAGGCACTAAGAGAGCAGTATGAAGAGTTAAAAGATAAGTGCGATATCACTGTTGCAATCTATCACGGCGGTTTTGAGGAGGACCTTAAGACCGGAACACTTCTTTCAACAACAGCAGAGAATCAGGCCTGCAAGATATCAAGAGAGATGGGCTATGACATTCTTTTGACCGGACACCAGCACATGGCTGTTCCCGGAGTTGAGATTGCAGGAACCTATGGGGTACAGCCACCTTCAAATGCCATGAAATATTGTGTTCTGGATGTGGAGAAAAAGGCGGACGGCGTTCAGGTTACATCTGAGCTTGTGACACCGGATGCTCCTGATGAGAGATGCCAGAAGATCATAGATGAGCACAGCTTCATGGACGAGCTTACTGGCAAGATCCAGGTTTGGCTTGATGAGCCAATCGGCTGCCTTGAAAAAGAGATTATGCCTGAACCAAAGCTTGAGACAGCTCTTTGTGGAAGTAAGGTTGCTTCAATATTTAATCAGGTTCAGCTTGACTATACAGGTGCAGATTTCTCCTGCACAAGTCTTGCCAACGATCCGCTTGGACTTAAAAAAGAAATCACTGTTCGCGACGTACTCGGGATATATCAGTTTGCCAATACTGTTGAAGTAAAGAAAGTAACAAAGGCAGTCCTCAAAAAAGCTTTGGAGCGCTGCGCTGAGTATTTCGAATATGATAAGGAAACAGGGAAAGTCAGCATTTCCAATATATTCCTTCAGCCCAAGGTTGAGCATTACAATTATGACTATTATGCCGGACTTGAATATGCCTTTGACCTGACAAGACCTGTTGGTGACAGGGTAGTGACCATGCGCAAGATGGATGGAACTGAGCTGACAGATGATGCTACATATACTCTGGTTACCAGTAACTACCGCGCAACAGGAACCGGTGGTTATCAGTGTATTGGTGACTGTGAGTGCGTAGGAAGCTACTCTGATGAGATGCCTGATCTTCTTATAAACTTCATCCGCAAAAACTCACCGGTTGGAGAAATACACAATTCGAAGTTCAAGTGCCTTTACTAAATTGACATTTACATTCATAGAAGGCATACTAATATAGAGTAATTGGCATTACTGTTCAGACAGAAATGCGCACTTAGCTGCGCATTTCGCGATATATTTTGTAAAGAAGGAAATAAATGTACAAGAGATTAGAGAGAAACGATCAGTGCTGGTGTGGGAGCGGTAAGAAATATAAGAGCTGCCACGCTGCTTTTGATGATAAAATAATACATTTCGAGCACGAAGGCTTCATTGTTCCTGACAGAAGTCTTTTTAAGACTGCCAAGGATATAGAAGGAATCAAGAAGAGCGCCGTTATCAACATGGCAGTTTTGGATGAAATTGGCGAGAAAATCCATGCCGGAATGTCTACTCAGGAAATTGACGATATTGTTTATAATACAACCACCAAGATGGGTGGAATCCCTGCAGATCTTAACTATGAAGGTTTTCCGAAGAGCGTCTGCACTTCAATTAATGAAGAGGTGTGCCACGGAATACCTTCCGACAAGATCATTCTTAAGGATGGAGACATTATTAATGTGGATTGTTCCACAATTTTAGACGGCTATTTTTCAGATTCGTCACGAATGTTTTGCATAGGTGATGTATCTCCTGAGAAGAAGAGACTTGTAGATGTTACCAAAGAGTGCCTGGAAGAAGGCCTTAAAGCTGTTATTCCCTGGACTCCAATTGGAGATATGGGACACGCTGTTCATCAGCACGCTCTTAAGAATGGATATACAGTTGTAAAAGAGATTGGTGGACATGGTTGCGGAAACGCATTCCACGAAGAGCCTTACGTCAGCTTTGTAAGTAAGCCTGGAACCGGAATGCTCATGGTACCGGGAATGGTATTCACTATTGAACCTATGGTCAATATGGGCAAAGATGATATATTCATTGACGAAGAGAATGATTGGACAGTGTACACAGCAGACATGAAACCTTCTGCCCAGTGGGAGGTTGAGCTCCTGGTTACCGAGACAGGATATGAGCTTCTTTGCTGGTAAAAGAATGATTAGGAATAAATAACTATTGAAAGGATATGTTTAAGATGCAGAATAAGGGTAAATATTACATTACTACTGCAATTGCCTATACATCTGGTAAGCCACACATTGGAAACAGCTATGAAATAGTGCTTGCAGACGCAATTGCAAGATATAAGAGAAGAGACGGATTTGATGTTCATTTCCAGACAGGTTCAGATGAGCATGGTCAGAAGATTGAGACAAGAGCAATCGAGGCTGGTTGCGCTTCTCCTAAGGAGTTCGTTGACCAGGTTTCTGATACTATCAAGGGCTTATGGAACCTCATGGATACATCTTATGACAGATTTATCCGTACAACAGATGATGATCACGTTAAGCAGGTTCAGAAGATTTTTAAGAAATTCTATGACCAGGGCGATATCTACAAGGGATCATACAAGGGAATGTACTGTACAGAGTGCGAGGCATTCTACACAGAATCTCAGCTCAAAGACGGCAAGTGCCCTGAGTGTGGTGGTCCTGTTCATCCTGCAGAGGAAGAAGCATATTTCTTTAAGATGAGCAAATATGCAGACAGACTTATTGAGCATATCAACACACATCCTGAGTTTATTCAGCCTGTAGCAAGAAAGAACGAGATGATGAACAACTTCCTTCTTCCGGGACTTCAGGATCTGTGCGTTTCAAGAACATCCTTCAAGTGGGGAATTCCGGTTGATTTCGATGACAAGCATGTTGTTTATGTTTGGCTTGATGCTCTTTCAAACTATATTACAGGTATCGGATATGATGCAGACGGCAACAGCACTGAGGATTACAAGAAGTGGTGGCCGGCTGACCTTCATCTTATAGGAAAAGATATTATCCGTTTCCATACAATTTACTGGCCTATCTTCCTTATGGCACTTGGTGAGCCACTTCCTAAGCAGATCTTTGGACATCCCTGGCTCTTACAGGGCGGCGAGAAGATGAGTAAATCAAAGGGTAACGTTATCTACGCTGATGACCTTGTTAGTCTCTTTGGTGTTGACCCTGTGAGATACTTTGTTCTTCATGAGATGCCTTTTGAGAATGATGGTGTAATTACATGGGAACTTCTGGTAGAGCGTTATAACTCAGACCTTGCAAATACACTTGGTAATCTTGTAAACAGAACTATCGCTATGAGCAACAAGTACCTTGGTGGAGTAGTAGCTGATAAGGGCGCTGCTGAAGATGTTGACGCAGACCTTAAGGCAATTGTAACATCCTGCTACGACAAGGTTGAAAAGAAGATGGACGAGCTTAGAGTAGCTGATGCTCTGACAGAGATCTTTACACTTTTCAAGAGATGTAACAAATATATCGATGAGACAGAGCCATGGATCCTTGGAAAGGATGAGAGCAAGAAGGACAGACTTTCAACAGTTCTTTACAATCTTGTGGAGGCTATTTCTATAGGAGCAGCTCTTTTAGACCCGTTCATGCCTGAAACAGCTCAGAAGATCAGAGAGCAGTTAAACAGTGGAGAGAGAGACTTTGATACTCTTTCACAGTTTGGCGTTCTTGCAAATGATACAAAGGTTTCAGAAAGCCCTGAGATGCTTTTTGCTCGTAAGGATCTGAAGGACGTGCTTGAAAAAGCAGCTGAGATTACCAAAAAGCAGAAGGCTGAATTTGAGGAATCCCAGAGAAAGGCTGCTGAGAATCTTGCTAAGGCAGGACTTGCACCTGCTCCTGCACCAAAGGCTGCAGAGTCTGAAAGCTCAGAGCAGGAGCCAATTGATATTCCTGCAAAAGAGGAGATCACTTATGATCAGTTTGGTGCTATGCAGTTCCAGGTAGGAGAGATCATTAAGTGTGAAGCTGTTGAGAAGTCTAAAAAGCTCCTTTGCTCACAGGTTAAGATTGGAAGCCAGGTAAAGCAGATCGTTTCCGGTATCAGAAAATATTACACACCTGAAGAGATGGTCGGTAAAAAGGTAATGGTACTGGTTAACCTTAAACCAGCTAAACTTGCAGGGGTAATGTCTGAGGGAATGCTTCTTTGTGCTGAGGATGCAGAAGGAAATCTTGCTCTTATGACTCCTGAAAAGCCTATGCCATCAGGCGCTGAGATTTGCTAATAATGTCGGAGCAATCCGTGTTATTATATTATTGTAAATAGTTATATTCTTTTTTGTACAAATCAACTAACTTATGGGGAGGGACTCCAAAATGGTACGCAAAGAGGAACTGACTTACAAATCTAGAGACAGAGAATCCACGATTCATGCGGTTAAGTGGATTCCGGAGGGACAGCCTGTTGCTATTCTGCAGATCATTCATGGAATGCAGGAATTCATTGATCGCTATGATGAATATGCCCGATTCCTTGCTGAAAAAGGAATTCTTGTAATGGGTAACGATCATCTTGGACATGGCGGATCTGTGTCTGGTAATGGCACTTATGGATTTTTCTGTAAAGAAGATCCTGCAACAGTACTTGTTCGTGATGCTCACAGACTTAAGAAGATGGTTCAGGAAGAATATCCCGGTGTTCCGGTATTTATTCTGGGTCACAGCTTTGGATCATTTGTGGCAAGAGAATACATTACTCGTTATGGTACAGGTATTCAGGGCGCAATTATCCAGGGAACAGCATATATGCCAACAGGAACAGTTAATTCTCTTTCATCACTTGTTGGATTTATGCAGGTTATCATGGGAACCAAGTATCGTTCTACTATGATCAACAATATGGCATTCAAGGGATATCTTAAGAAGATTCCTAATCCTCGTACAAAGTTTGACTGGCTTTCACATAACGAAGAGAGCATAGATAAATATATTGCCAATCCGGCTGATAACTTTGTATTTACTCTTAATGGATTTGGAACAATGGCAGAGCTGCTTAAGAGAGTACAGGATGTTGGCAAGATGGATGATATTCCTAAGAAGCTTCCGGTTCTTATTACAGCCGGCAAGGAAGATCCTGTAGGTGACTATGGTGAGGCGCCAGCTAAGTTGTTTAGTATTTACAAAAATCAGCTTCAAATGACCAATGTTGAACTGAAGCTCTATGATGGTATGAGACATGAGCTTCAGCAGGAAATCGGCCGAGAGCAGGTATTTGAAGATCAGTATCAGTGGCTGAAGAAAGTGATTGATAGTGTATCAAAAAATTGATACTTCAAAAATAATGGTAAGATGCGCTTACCATTCAGACTGGGAAGGGGCTATGAAACTTGCATGGGATACCTTTGAAAAGTTTGATGCCCCTGATTATTCCCAGGAGGGAATTACAAATTTTTACAATTTCGTACATGATGAAACACTACGGAAAATGTTTATTGCAGGGCACTATCAGCTGTTTGTTGCTATGGAGGGGGAGAAGTGCGTTGGAATGATTTCTCTTCGTGAGAGAAAGCATATCTCTCTTTTGTTTGTGGATGCAAATTATCATGGCAACGGTGTTGGAAGTGCTCTTATTAAGTATGTGGCTAAGTATGGCATAGAGGAAGAGGGAGTAGATGTATTGACCGTAAATGCTTCTCCTTATGCAATCGGTTTTTATCACAAGAGGGGCTTTTTGGATCTGGGACCGGAAACGTTATTAGATGGAATAAGATTTACACCGATGGAGTTAATACTTAAGAAACATGAATGAAATCTGCAACAGCAGGTTTAAATAGAGGGGAATAGTAGTTTTTAATTATTTTTTGTAGAAGGAATGGGTTTTGGTATGGGAAAGTTTTTTGACATTGATAGTCCACTTATGCATGCGCTTTCTAAGCTTGCAGATATTATGTGGGTCAATATTCTTACATTGGTTTTTGCACTTCCACTGATTTTGGAACAGTTATTTTTCTTAAGTCCTTATCTGTTTGGTGAAGTTGAATTTCAGGTGAGCTTCGTATTCTGGGCTTGGCTTTTGGGAATTATTTTTTCTATTCCACTTGGTCCTGCGCTCACTGCAATGCATTTCGTGCTTTTGAAGATCGTAAGAGATGAAGACAGTTATGTGACTAAGTCTTTTTTCAGATCATTCAAGGAGAATTTTAAGCAGGCCGCTATCCTGCAGATAATCCAGTTTGCAGCAGGCGGAATCCTTTTGCTGGACTTCCTGCTTATGAGAGGTAATTCAGGAATATACAGATATCTTGTTATTGCGATATCACTGATATTGTACATGGTATCTCTTTACATATTCCCGCTGTTATCTAAATTTGTTAATACAGTTCTTGGTACACTGCGAAATGCAGCACTTATGTCTATAATGGCACTTCCCAAGACTGTGGTTATGGTAATAGTAAGTGCAATTCCTTTGGTAATACTGTATTTCTTTGATATAAAGGCACTTCCTATACTTATCTTACTTGGAATAGCAGGCCCCGGATTCTTACATGCGCTTTTGTACAATGATACCTTTAAGCGTTTTGAGCCAAAGGAAGAGACTTTGTCTGAGGAAGAAGAACTCGAAGCCGCTATCAGGAAGATAGATCAGGATTCAGAGGAAACAGACAGCAAAGAGGAATGATTGTTTGGTTACTTGATGAGGTAATCTATGAAGGCATATCTGAAATGGTTAATTCCGATAATTGCGTTATATGTTATGGTAGGCGCAGCCTGCCTGTTTTATCGTGAGATAGTCAGAGAAGAAGCCTATTTGAATGAACTGAATATGATTTCAGCCAATGTTCAGGAAGGACTTTATGGTGCTGATACAATTATAAAGAGAGCCGCAGATTGTAATGATACTGCGGCTATTGCTTTATCTGAGTATTCTTTTAGCAAAGACAAAGATTCTATCCAAAGATTACTTGAGAACCTGATGTATGAAGATAAGGTTGTTGCCTGTATCGTCTGTGATAATGAAGGCAAAGGGATCGATGCAAATGGAAATGCGGTCTCTTTGACAGGTGAAGCGATATTTGATGAAATACGAAATACCTATAGTAAAGGTGGTAGCGGCCAGCTACTGGTACATGATTCAAAGGTGCTTTATTCCGGCAGTATCGCAGAAGTAAGCCGGGTTGAATTTGCAGATCAGATAAAAGGATATCTGATTACGGATGTTTACGTTAATGATCTTTATGACAGGATTTTTTACAGGATAAAATATGCCGATAAGATGGCGCTTGTCAGCATAAATGGTGAGATAATCGCCGGCGAAGATGTGGGTACTAATCTTTGGGAAGATTCAACCTATGACTTACAGGTTGACACAATAAAACTGAATATTTCCCAAGGAAACAGATATGTGGCCCGGATTGACGGCTATGGATTTGTGATAGTTGTTCCTTCCAAAATTACCAAAGGAGCAGCAGTAGCTATATATTCAAAAGAAGAACTTAGTCGTCTGATACGACCTGCAATGAGAAGATATAGATTTTTTGTTATGCTGCTCTGCGCCATAATGTTTATATATATTCTGTTGAATTTTGCGGTGTTCGGACTTAGCAAGATTATCAGGAAGATAATACTAAATTCAGCTGAGAATAAAGAAAAAATAGATGCGTTGACGGGGCTTTATAATAAGATCGGTTTTGATGACAGGTTGAACAATTATATACAGTCAGCGTCCATGAGAAGTGGAGTCTTATTCTCACTTGTGATTGATAATCCGGAAAAAGTCAGCAATGAGACCTTAAAAACATTTGGAAGCAGACTTTCCAATGTGTTCAGGGCCGCGGATCTGTATTCGCGATATTCTGATTCGCAGTTTTTGGTATTCCTTAAGGATATCAAGGAGGAAAAAGATATAAGAAAACAAACTGATGAACTTCAGCTTTTCCTCTTTGATATGAAGAATGAAATAGGAAAACATGAGCCTGGAACCGTGATAAGTGCAGGACGTGCCATAATGCCAAGGAATGGGACAGAAGCTTCAAAACTGATAGAGGAAGCGGTTAGAGCTATGGAATTATCCAGGGCAGAAGGCAGAGGAAGTATCAATTTTGGCGAGTAATATGCGTTAGTCCAATTAGTTTGCAAATATATTCAACTATTTCAAGTGGCAAATTGCACAGTGAATTTTTTGATTCTTCGTCAACATTTTTGTTTTGTGGAAAACCCAAAATTCACTTAGGCAGATTTGCTAAGGAATAATAAAATATTTGTGAAAATAGTGAATAGATAATAAACTTTCATAAATATATACTTTTAATAGTTAATGTATTTGCAAATTAGGAGGAAATTTAAGGTATGGCAAGTTTATCACTTCAGCATGTTACTAAGGTTTATCCTAACGGTTTTGAGGCTGTTAAAGATTTCAACCTTGAGATTGAGGATAAGGAATTTATTATTTTCGTAGGCCCTTCAGGATGTGGTAAGTCTACAACACTTCGTATGATCGCAGGTCTTGAGGATATTTCATCTGGTACACTTAAGATTGGTGACAGAGTAGTTAATGACGTAGAGCCTAAGGATAGAGATATCGCGATGGTATTCCAGAACTACGCTCTGTATCCTCATATGACAGTTTATGATAACATGGCTTTCGGACTTAAGCTTAGAAAAGTTCCAAAGCAGGAAATCGACAAGATGGTTAGAGAAGCAGCTAAGATCCTTGACCTTGAGAAGCTTCTTGATCGTAAGCCAAAGGCTCTTTCAGGTGGACAGAGACAGCGTGTTGCTATGGGACGTGCTATCGTTCGTAACCCTAAGGTATTCCTTATGGACGAGCCTCTTTCAAACCTTGATGCTAAGCTCCGTGTTCAGATGAGAACTGAGATCGCTAAGCTTCACCAGAGACTTGGCACAACAATCATCTACGTTACACATGACCAGACAGAGGCTATGACTCTTGGTACAAGAATCGTAGTTATGAAGGATGGTGTTGTTCAGCAGGTTGATACACCTCAGAACCTCTATGATAAGCCAGGCAACCTCTTCGTTGCTGGATTCATGGGATCACCTCAGATGAACTTCCTTGATGCTGATTGCGAAGTTCAGGGCGACAAGGCATTCCTTAAGATCGCTGGTCAGTCAATCGAGCTTCCACCTGCAAAGGCTAAGAAGCTTATCGAAGGCGGTTATGCAGGAAAGAAGGTTACATTTGGTATCCGTCCTGAGGATGTTGACGATTCAGAGATGGTTGTTAACACATCTAAGGCTGTATTCGAGTCAACAATCAACGTTTACGAGCTTCTTGGTGCAGAAGTTTATCTGTACTTTGATCTTGCTGAGTTCCCTATCACAGCTAGAGTTGATTCTCGTACAACAGCTAGACCTGGTGATAAGGTTAAGTTCGCATTCGATGTTGAGAAGATCCACATCTTCGACAAAGAGACAGAGAAGACAATCACAAACTAATATGATTTTTCAAGAGGTCACGCAGAAATGCGTGACCTTTTTTTTCTTATTTTATCCTTATATTCGTAGCAATTTACAAATGCAAATAATTAAATTAAGATAGAAGTATAAGTATATGTGAAAATTAAGCTATTTTGCGACTTTATGATATTGGAAAGGTGAAATGTATGATTTCTGCACAGACGATAAAAACAAGTATTGAGGAATTAGGGGCTATTACTAAGGTTGAGCTGTGTGTAATGGATCTGAGCGGTGAGGTTGTTGCAGCTACGTCGGAAAGAATTTTCCTTGATGTATCTATAGTGATCAGTTTTGCAAATTCACCGGTTGATTCACAGGTTATTGGAGATGTACATCTCTTCAAGGTACTTGACGATGGAGAACCTGCATATGTTCTTCTTGCCAAGGGAGACAGTGAACATGCATATATGGTTGGTAAGATTGGTGTAAGCCAGCTGCAGAACCTTGTGGTTGCTTATAAAGAGAGATTCGACAGGAACAATTTCTTCCAGAATCTGCTTTTGGATAACATGCTTCTTATCGATGTGTACAATCGTGCCCGTAAGCTTAAGATAGAAGTTGCCGTACCACGTGTAATAATCCTTGTTGAGACTAAGAATACACAGGATAGTACTGCACAGGAGCTGCTTAGCAGCATGTATGGTCAGCATTCCGGTGATTATGTGACAGCTGTAGATGAAAACAGCGTAATTCTTATCAAGAACATGACCAGAGGACAGTCATACGATGATGTAAACAGAATTGCCACTACGATTGTGGATATGATGAATACTGAGGCGATGCTGAATGTCAGAGTTTCCTACGGAACCATTGTTGAGGAACTTAAGGATCTGAGTAAGTCCTTTAAAGAAGCCAAGATGGCACTAGAAGTAGGTAAGATATTCTATGCTGAAAAGAGAGTAAATGCCTATAATACACTTGGAATAGGAAGACTTATCTATCAGCTTCCCGAGAGCCTTTGCAAGATATTCATAGATGAGATTTTTGGTGGAAAAGAAGTGCCGGATGATCTTGATGAAGAAACTCTTAATACCATCAGCAAGTTCTTTGAGAACAATCTTAATGTATCTGAAACTTCAAGACAGCTTTTTGTACACAGAAATACTCTTGTTTATAGAATTGAGAAGCTGGAAAAGAGCTCAGGACTTGATGTCAGAAACTTTGATGATGCTCTTACATTTAAGATTGCTCTTATGGTAATAAGCTATATGAAGTATCTTGAGGGAAGAAAATAAGAAAACAAAAAGGTTACTGTTCAGACAGAAATGCGCACTGTGCTGCGCATTTCGTGAGAAAGTGATTCAGGAGTGAGCGCATTCCTTCGACGAAGTCGAATTGGAATGAATGCGCGAATCAGTTACTGGAGGGAGCTGCAAGCGAGTGAACAGTAAACCAAAAAGCCTGTCCTATAAAGGATGCATGCACGTTGACTTCTGGCAGAAACAGGCAACCTTACAACACATGGAAGGTTCCACTTAGTGCTGCTTCGTTCCCGACCTGACACGGTTCGCAGATTTCCATTGCATAAGACCCGAGTCTACACAAAAGGACTGCTACATACACCCTTTATAAAACAGGCTTAAATTAATTACTGTTTATGCGTAATGCAATAACAGCTATATAACTATACTTTGTTTTGACAATTAATTCAAGTAAAATTAGTTTTTGTTTGATGCGACAAGCTGGTCCAAAGTAAAACTGTCTATATAATCATCAATTACCTTATCCAGTCCTTTCCAGAAGGTCAGGCTGGCACAGGTGTCGGAAATGGGACATTCAGACATTCCTTCTGATGCACATTCTACAGGAGAAAGATTACTCTCCACAACTCTTAAAATATCACCAACTACAAATTCAGATGGAGCCTTGGATAATCTGTGACCACCATTAGATCCGCGCATGCTGTCTAGGTAACCTGCTTTATTCAAAGCGGATACAATCTGTTCTAAATATTTAACGGTAATGCCAAGTCTTACTGAAAGATCTTTTAGTGCTATATATTCGCCGTTATTGTGGGCGGCCAGATCTGTCATGATTCGAAGTGCATATCTGCCCTTTGTTGAAATCCTCATAATAAACCTTTCGATTTTTTTTTATAGAAATTATAATAAAGTATATGATAACAAATAATGATATTAAAATGAAGCCCAAAGCACTTGGAAGAATAAGTACCAAGGGACTCTCTGAAGAAGAAAAACTGGATATAAAATATATGAAGGCTGCTATTGCGCAGGCCAAAAAGGCATATACTCTTGGAGAAGTGCCGATTGGGTGCGTGATAGTTTATGATGGAAAAATAATAGGAAGAGGCTACAATCGTAGGAATACTGACAAGACGCCCCTGGCACATGCTGAGATAACAGCAATAAAGCGGGCAGGAAAAGTAATAAAGGATTGGCGCCTGGAGGATTGCAAACTTTATGTTACGCTTGAGCCTTGCCAGATGTGCGCCGGAGCAATAGTTCAGGCCAGGATTCCGGAAGTCATTATGGCAGCGGAGAATCCCAAGGCGGGGTGCGCAGGTTCAGTAATGGACATATTGAACAACCCGGATTTCAATCATCAGGTTTCGGTAAAAAAAGGTATTCTTGGGGATGAATGTGCGAAATTGTTAAAGGATTTTTTTGTTGAACTGCGAGCAAGAAATAAGGCTCAGAAAGGTAACCCTCAGTGAGAAAAAGAATCTTATCTGTCCTTCTGATAATATCAATGATTGCTGCGGTAAGTGCATGTGACCATAGAGGCATGGACCTTGCGATGGATACCGGGTGGGATGTGGATTTTACCGAAGAACCAACAACCATCACGTATCTGACGATTGGTGACAAGCCTACAAATGGCAAGACCGAGAATGTGATAAAGGAGCTGAATAAGATCCTTGTCAAAAAAGTTAATGCCAGGCTTGATATTTATTATGTCGGATGGGATGATTACCTGAATCAGTACAATAGTGCTCTTAGAACTGCTGAGAATATTGATCTTATAGGGACAAGTACGGATTGGCTTGATGCTTGGCCCAACGTTGTTGATGGGAATTTTTTGCCCATGTCAAAAGAAATGATAAGGACGTTCTGTCCAAGAACTTATTCCAATGTGATGGAAGAACAGTGGAATAAGTGTACATACAATGGAAATATCTATTTTATTCCCGAAAATGAGTATACACAGTGGACAAACCATGGATTTATATATCGTCTGGATATAGCCAGACAGGCAGGAATTGACTGCATAAACAATTGGAACGATCTTAACGATTACATGGTTTATCTGACTTCAAACAGGCAGGATATGCTGGCCTGGGATGCAGATGGAACAAATGTTATTCCTACTCTTGGATATCTGACATCTGTGTCGGAATATGTGCCAATATATGAAATAAGTACATATGGTTTATGGGGAATCTATGGAAAACAAAGTAAAACGATAGAATCACCATATTATAGTGGGGAGGATTACATTAATTACGCCAGACTCATGAAGAAATGGGATGAAATGGGAGTCTGGAGAGCGGGACTTGATGGAAGTGGTGATAATTCAGATGAGTTTTACAGCGGATATACAGCGCTGGATGAGCATCATACCCAGAAATACTATACTGAAATAGAACCAACCATGGAGGTAAGGCAGCCCGGAGCAGAGATTGATTTTTACTGGTTTGGAAAGGATTGCGGTAATTTGCAGCGCACAAGCATATTGCATGGCGCAATGGCTATATCTGCCAGATCCAGGAATCCGGAAAAGGCACTGATGGTCTATGATGAACTGCGTAATGATCCGGAGTGTTACAGACTTATCTGCTACGGTATTGAAGGTGTCCAGTATGTTAGGACCAAAGATGGAAGAATTGAGAAACCCAGCGGGTACAATGAAACCAGAGATAGCATCGTGACTAATTTCTGGTGGGGCAGACGAGATGAACTGGAATTGTCAGATAAAGCCTACGCCTGGGATGAGTACTATGAATTAATTGATGACTATGATCATGTAGCCATCGATTATCTATGGGATGGATATAATCTTCAATTCGAAATGGGAAATGAAGAACTAAGCGCTGTGCTTGCGATTTGTGACGAGTACATTCCGCGTATAGCTTATGGGCAGTATTCCTGTACTCCGGAAGAGGAAGTAGAGGAATTCAGAGCAAGGCTCAAAGAGGCAGGCTTTGAAAATATAACGAATCAAATTCAAAAAATAGTAGATTCATATTAATATTGTCACTACAAATCGTATAGAAATTATGTTATTATAGCGCCAATATAATTGTATACATGTATGACAGACATATCATTACTATTTCAGGTAGGAGGAAGCAAAATGGTTACAACATTGGATAAAGGCTGTTATCTTGTGGATGGTACTACTATTATTCCTGATGACGATGCCGCAGAAAGTTTACTTGGCAGCAAAGGAATAAAAGCATCCAAAGAGGATGCCAGACAGCAGACTATAGCTTACAATATTTTAAAGGCTCATAACACTTCAGGGAATATGGATAAGCTCTGTGTTAAGTTTGATAAGCTGACTTCTCATGATATCACTTATGTAGGTATCATTCAGACAGCCAGAGCCTCAGGACTTGAGAAGTTCCCTATCCCTTATGTTTTGACAAACTGTCACAACTCACTTTGTGCAGTTGGTGGAACTATTAACGAAGATGATCACATGTTTGGACTTACCGCTGCTCAGAAGTACGGCGGCATTTATGTTCCTCCTCATCAGGCTGTTATACATCAGTATGCAAGAGAAATGCTTGCAACAGGTGGCGGAATGATACTGGGCTCTGATTCTCATACAAGATATGGAGCTCTTGGAACAATGGCTATCGGCGAGGGCGGTCCGGAGCTTGTTAAGCAGCTTCTTGGCCAGACCTATGATGTGGATATGCCGGGAGTAGTGGCTATTTACCTGGAGGGAACACCTAAGAAGGGTGTGGGACCTCAGGACGTGGCACTTGCCATTATCGGTAAGGTCTTTGGTGACGGCTATGTTAAGAACAAGGTTATGGAATTTGTCGGCCCCGGAGTAAAGAATCTCAGCGCAGATTTCAGGATCGGTGTAGATGTAATGACTACCGAGACAACATGTCTTTCTTCTATCTGGCAGACCGATGAGACCATAAAAGAATTCTACGATATCCATGGAAGAAGCGGTGACTATAAAGAATTAAAGCCGGGAGCTGTGGCATATTATGACGGACTTGTTAAGGTTGATCTTGATGCGCTTAATCCAATGATCGCTATGCCTTTCCATCCAAGCAATGTTTATGAAATTGCTGAAGTCAACAGAAATGCCAAAGACATACTTGCTGACGTGGAAAAGAGAGCAAAGGTAAGCTTTGGTGACAAGGTGGAATTCTCACTGCAGGATAAGGTAAGAGATGGCAAGTTCTATGTGGATCAGGGTATCATTGCAGGATGTGCAGGTGGCGGATTCGAGAATATCTGTGCAGCAGCTGATATCTTAAAGGGCAGATTTATTGGAAATGACAGATTTACATTAAGCGTATATCCTGCTTCAACACCTATTTACATGGAAGTTGTTAAAAATGGTGCAGCAGCTGCCATACTTGAGTCTGGCGCTATTCTTAAAACTGCATTCTGCGGACCTTGCTTTGGTGCCGGAGATACACCTGCAAATAATGCTTTCAGTATCAGACATTCCACCAGAAACTTCCCTAACCGTGAAGGTTCTAAGGTTCAGAGCGGCCAGGTTGCATCTGTTGCACTTATGGATGCAAGGTCAATTGCAGCTACAGCAGCCAATAAGGGCGTGCTCACAGCAGCTACAGAGTTTGACGGCGAGTTTAATAAGTATAAATACTATTTTGACAGTGCAATATATAAGAACAGAGTCTTTGATTCCAAGGGAGTTGCAGATCCATCTGTTGAGCTTCAGCTTGGCCCTAACATCAAGGATTGGCCTAAGATGGTGGCACTTACAGATAACCTTCTTCTCAAGGTCGTTTCAGAGATCCATGATCCGGTAACAACAACTGATGAGCTGATCCCTTCAGGAGAGACTTCATCCTACAGATCTAACCCACTTGGTCTTGCAGAGTTTACTCTTTCAAGAAAAGATCCTGCATATGTAGGTCTTGCCAAGGAAGTATATGCTCAGGAATTAAAGAGACGTGAAGATGCAGCATTGGAGGATATGAGTGAGGAAACTGCTGCAGCAATAAAGGCAGTAAGAGCGCAGTTTCCTGATGCTAATAACCAGAATACCGGAATCGGCTCAACTATTTTTGCCGTTAAGCCAGGTGATGGTTCTGCAAGAGAACAGGCAGCTTCCTGTCAGAAGGTTCTTGGCGGCTGGGCTAATATTGCCAATGAATATGCTACCAAGAGATACCGTTCAAATCTGATCAACTGGGGAATGCTTCCATTTATCATCGATGGAGAGGAACTTCCATTTAAGAACAAGGACTATATCTTCATTCCGCAAATAGCAGCTGCAGTAAAAGAAAAGGCAGAAAACATTAAAGCCTATGCAGTAACGCAGGGACAACTTAAGGAGTTTAACCTTAAGCTTGGAAGCCTCACAGATGATGAGAGACAGATTATTCTGGATGGTTGTCTTATTAACTATAACCGCGTAAAATAATTGTGTAGTGCAATTAATATAAGTGGAAATAGTTTATGTTCAAGCATATGAGAGGGATGAAAAAAATTATTAATGCAGCGTTAGTGCTGCTTATGGTGGGAAGCGTCGCAGGTTGCGGCGCTTCTTCTGCTGAAGAAACAGCCGGGAAGGCAGTGGGGATAAGCGATAAGGAGTCGGCGCAGGGCCAGATGAACATTGAGATTCCGGTGCAGATTCCAGGAATTTTGGTTGACCAGAACGGCTATAATATAGAATCCGATAAGGTTGTAATGTTTAAGGGAAAAAAGCTTCCCAAAACCTTTCAGATAATAGATATGGAGACCAATCAGGTTGTATATACCGGAGATGTGGTTAAGCCTACTTTCGATGAGAACTCAGATTATTTCTATGCAGTAGGAAGATTCAACGAGTTGAAGAATCGTGGCCAGTATTATATATATGCTGATTATCTGGGAGAATCCTACTCTTTTAGGATTGCAGAGGATATTTATAGCGAAGTATTTACAGAAGCCTGTAAAAAATATTATATAAACCGCTGCGGAATTGCTATTTCAGAAGGACTTGCAGGGGATAACGGTCACAGTGCCTGTCATACCACTCCGGCTCATCTTAAAGATGACAGCAGTACTACTATTGATGTTCTTGGTGGATGGCATATGGATGACAAGGCTGACAGGGATACTCTTTTAGGCAGCAGGATTGTTGAAAATCTTTTGCTATCCTATGAAATGGACAAGGCAGCATTTGGAGATGACCTTGGAATTCCGGAAAGTGGTAATAACATTCCGGACATCCTTGATGAGGCCAAGTATGAGGTAGATTGGCTTTTGAAGATGCAGGATCCCAAGACCGGAGGAGTGTTTGGCGCAGCATTGACAGAGAATTCCGGGATGGCCGATGTTTTTGCTGCACCGGTAGAATTAACTGCAGTTTCGATGGAGGCTACTATAAGTTTTGCAGCAGCTCTGGCGAGATTCAGCTTTTTTTACCAGCAGTATGATCCTGAATATGCCACATCAATAATAAGGGCTGCGGACAGGGCATGGGAGTGTTATCTGAATAATCAGAGGGCCAGTTCGAATACAGCATCCTTTAAGGCGGCGGCACAGTTATACAGAGCCACAGGTAATGAGAAATACGAAGCGGTTTTGAAGGAATATTTTGGAAGGACAGATTTTGAAACGCTTTTTAATACTGATGAGAACATTCTTCTTGGAGCGGTAACCTACCTTTCCACTAATCAGCACGTGGATAAAGACATTTGCTCGGAACTGATCAAATATCTCATGACAAAATCTGAATTGATAGCCAAGGAAGCGTCAGATAGCAGGTACCTTACCTCTGTTATCGTCGTGGATGGTGATTTTTCGCAGTTTTTGGATGATATACGTTGTCTTACGATAACGAATCATATAATTTATAATCACGAATATACTACTATAATAGAAAATCATTTGCATTATCTGATGGGAATGAATCCGGAGGCCATGAATTATCTGACTTCCGGCACGGAGAGAACCTATCTGGATAGTAAGGATAAGAACAATATCATGAATAATCCGCATAGCGATTCCATAATAGTCTTTATGCTATCGGGGCTTAAGAAATAACTACTTAGCAGTTTTTCCCCAATATATGCCAAGAATGGAATTTGCATGTGAATTAAGCTAGTGATAATATGAATGGGTCATGAATACAATAATAAATGGACTAAATATTAATTACATAGACGAAGGACAGGGATCGCTTCTGGTTATGCTGCATGGGTGGGGCTCTAATATTGATCTTTTTGCAGGCGTGATCTCTTTTGCCAAAAGTAAATATCACGTTGTGGCTATGGATATGCCGGGCTTTGGAAAAAGTGATGAGCCTAAAGAGCCTATGAATGTTGATGCCTATGTGGATTTTGTCATCGCATTTTTGAATCAGCTCTATCCTGAGGAAAAAGAAGTCATTCTGCTGGGACACTCTATGGGCGGCAGAATCATCATTAAGCTTGCCTCCGGAATTAATCAGGGAAGGATCAAGGTGAATTTTTCAATTCCCAAGATCATCCTGACGGATTCAGCAGGAGTTTTGCCTGTAAGGACCAAGGCTCAGAACAGCAGGACAAAGAGATATAAATTTTACAAGAACCTTATTACAAAGACCGGACTTGTAAAGATATACCCTGCGGCTTTGGATAAACTGCAAAAGAAATTCGGAAGCGCCGATTATGCTGCAGCATCTCCGGTAATGCGTAAATCCCTTGTTATGAACGTCAATGAGGACCTTGTTCCGTATATGCCATATGTAACTGCGCCAACACTCCTTATCTGGGGTGACAAGGATACTGCAACACCGCTATCTGACGGGCAGACAATGGAAAAGCTTATGCCCGAGGCTGGACTTGCGGTGATAAATGGAGCGGGACATTATACGTTCCTGGATAATCCGATTTTATATAACAGAATTTTGGGAAGCTTTTTGGGAATATAGTTGGAGAGTCATATGTCAATTTTTACTATTATGATAAAAATCTTGGGAATAGCTGCATTCAGCGTGTTGGGACTTAGGTATTATACCCATATGCTGCAGCTTTCCAGTTATCAGTTTCAGGGATATTTCAGATTCTTGGGTTCCATCCAGAGCAAGTTTGGCTTGCATGTAGGAGCAGCGTGTTCACTTTTGCTGGCACCAATATTCTTGGCAAATGAATATTTTATGCTGTACATGATCTTTGATATCCTGACAATTGTGTTTATAGTGCTTATCGCGCTTATGTATCTTCCTAAGCCTGCGAAAAAGAAATTTGTCGTAACTGCAAGAGTAAAGAGGCTCTTTATCACAGATGGGATTCTGATCCTTATTATGGCGATTGCGTCGCTGGCTCTTTACCTTGGAAATTCAAAGGGAATCATAGGTGTTTTAGTGATCTGGGCAGTTTATATTGGTCTTTTCCCACTGTTCACAGCACTTACCAATCTGATCAATAAGCCGGTTGAGAACAGAATCAATCAGTATTATATAGATGATGCAAAAAGGCTCCTTACCGAGCATCCGGGGCTGCGAATTATCGGCATTACTGGAAGCTTCGGAAAAACAAGCGTTAAATACTACCTGACCACTCTTTTATCTGAGGGGTTCAGCGTATTGATGACACCTGAGAGCTATAACACTCCAATGGGAATTGTCAGAACCATAAGGGAGCATTTAAAGCCTACTCACGAGATATTTGTGTGTGAGATGGGCGCAAGACATCTTCACGATATAAAAGAGATCACGGATATTGTTCATCCGGATGATGGAATCCTTACATCTATCGGCCATCAGCATCTGGAGACTTTCCACTCTCTTGAGAATATTGTCAGTACCAAGTATGAGCTTCTCGATGCAGTCGATGAGAAGATGAAAAAAGATGGAAATGCCAAGGCCGGACAGCATCTTAAGTTTGTAAACGGCGATAACGAGATCATTCGTGAGAATATGAAGTATCAGGATGCCATTACCTATGGTCTTTCTGAGGGATGTGCTTATAGGGCAGTAGACGTTAAGGTATCAGGAAATGGAACAACTTTTTCTGTTACAGCACCAAATGGCGAAAGTGCAGAATTTAGCACCAAGCTTGTGGGAAAGCATAATGTTGAGAATATCGTAGGCGCAATTGCAGTTGCCAACAGCTTTGGTATTCCTATGAACAAGCTAAAGATGGCGGTACGCAGGCTGGCATCGGTTCCTCACAGGCTGGAGCTGACCAAGCATGGAAATGTGTCAATTCTGGATGATGCCTATAATTCAAATCCTAACGGCGCGAAGGTGGCACTTGAGACTTTAAGTCTCTTTGAGGGCAATGTTAAGGTTCTGGTAACACCGGGAATGGTGGAACTTGGAGCAAAAGAGGATGAGTATAATGCAGAGTTTGGAAGACAGGCAGCAGCTGTCTGTGATTACATCATCCTTGTGGGTGAAAAGCAGACCCACGCTATTAAGCAGGGCGCTCTTGAGGCAGGCTTTGATCCTG
Organism: uncultured Butyrivibrio sp.; assembly: GCF_947169445.1. Lineage (GTDB taxonomy): Bacteria > Bacillota > Clostridia > Lachnospirales > Lachnospiraceae > Butyrivibrio. The sequence continues at coordinate 22,442 of NZ_CAMVPU010000042.1, forward strand.
AGAGACTTTTTGTAAAGAACTCTTTTAACGAAGCTTCACAGCTTATGTATGAACTGGATGCCGGCAGAGAGAAAGCTATTTTGCTGGAAAATGATCTTCCCGATAATTACGCGGGATGACACAGATAAATGGAAGGAAGTGTTTATTTTGAAACTTAGATTGGCAGTTTTATTTGGTGGAAAGAGTACAGAGCATGAGATATCTATCATCTCGGCTATACAGGCGATTGGACATATCAACAGGGAAAAATATGAGGTTATTCCAGTTTATATGACCAAGAACAATGATTATTATGTTGGCGAATATGTTGATAAGATCGAAGAGTACACACATATTCCGGAGCTTATCAAAAAGAGCACTCAGGTAATCTGGGTTAAGGACGGCGATAAGGTTTCTCTTATGAGATATCCTATGAAAAAGTTTGGCAATAATGTTATTGCACAGGTTGATATCGCATTTCCTATCGTTCATGGAACAAATGTTGAGGATGGAACTCTGCAGGGATTTTTGGCTACACTGGGACTTCCGGTTGTGGGGTGCGATGTTCTTTCATCAGCTGTTGGTATGAATAAATATGTGATGAAGACTGTTCTTAAGGATAATGATATCCCAGTTCTTGACTGCAAGTGCTATTCCTGGAAGGACTATGAAGATGTGGATGGACTTGTAGAGAAAATTGAGAAGGCATTTAGTTATCCTGTTATCATTAAGCCTCTTAACCTTGGTTCAAGTATTGGTATCAAAAAGGCTAATGACAGAGAGAACTTGTTGGAAGCTCTTGAGCTTGGCTTTGAATTTTCAAAGAAGATTTTGGTCGAGCCTGCTATTTCAGATCTTAAGGAAATCAACTGCTCAGTTCTTGGTGACTATGAAAATGCCAAAGCTTCAGAGTGCGAAGAGCCTGTTAACTCCGATGACATCTTAAGTTTTGAGGATAAATATATCGGAGGCGCAAAAGGTGGTGCTAAGGGAGCTAAGACTGGCGGAAGCAAGGGAATGGCTTCTCTTAAGAGAAAGATTCCTGCAGAGATCAGTGCAGAGCGCAGAGAAGAGATCAGAGATATGGCTGTCAGAGCATTTAAGTGTCTTGGATGTTCTGGTGTGTCCAGAATCGATTTCATGATAGATAAGAAGACAGATAAGGTTTATCTTAACGAGATCAATACTATTCCGGGATCACTTTCTTTCTATCTTTGGGAGCCGCTTGGAGTGAAGTATTCAGAGCTTTTGGATGAGATGATCGAGCTGGCACTGAAGGCAGACAGAGAGAGCCACAAAGTTGTTTATTCCTTCGAGACCAATGTCCTTGAGGGCGTACATCTTGGTGGTGCAAAGGGTGCAAAATCCTGAAAATAAGGACGCTAATCCTTGGAAGTATCCATATTTCCGCTCGCGTTTCCTCGTTGTAATTCATGGACTAAAAATAGAAAGACCTATTCCTACGGTTTAAAATTAGGTAAACCGTAAACAGGAATAGGTCTTTTTATTTTCATTCTCATGAATTATCTGCCTCGTGCAAATGACTCGCGGAAATATGGATATCTTCATGGATTGTCTGTACTTCATATTCATGTGGTTTTGTACGTTTATGCCTGATTTTTCAAATATACATCTTCCATCAAATTTTTTACATACTGGTCAATATTCTTCTGATCCTCTTTGGAAAGATCTGACATAAGGATTGGCTTGCAGTACTCGATGGTGATGTGAGTGGACTTGATCCAGGGGAAGTGCTTCTCGAGGATATCGTCGGAGTGATTGATGACAACCGGGACGATAGGACAGTTGGTTTTCTGTGCAATCTTGAAGCTTCCTTTGTGGAATTCTCCCAGAGGAGCGTCTGTCTTGTTGCGGGTTCCTTCAGGATAGATAAAGATGGAAATGCCATTTTTTACCTTGTCGATGGCTGTAAGAATCATCTCCATTCCTTTTCTGAGGTCTTTTCTGTCAAGGAAAAGGCAGTCCATATAGATCATCCAGATGTTTAAAAGCGGTACCTTGAGAATCTCTTTCTTGGCTATAAAGCCTGTTGGCGAAGGAACTCTTGGATAAGCAAGAACTATATCAAAAATGCTTCGGTGGTTACCAACGTATAGAACTGCTGTGTCCTTTGGAACATTTTCTTCTCCTATGACAGTTCTTTTTACACCGCTGATGAATGAAACTACGTTAAAAGCCCAGCTGACAATGGCAAGAGAAATTGTCTTCTTGGCCCAGGGATTAAATTTGCCGACGATCAGTAGAACCAGCTGGATCGGAAGGCTCAGGATCAGGAAAATCGCAACAAATAAAAATGCGAGTATTGTACGTATCATTAAAAAACCTCTTTTCTTTCTATGTGTTTGGATTCTTGTAACGAGTCCATCACCTATTTTCTCACGGTTAGGTGAAAAATGGAATAGGGAAAAAACAGTTGAAAAGCAAGGTGTTTATATGATACAGTTCACACTAGATATGCGCGAGAATGTCGCAAGCGACATTCTTTCTTGTATGATTAGAAAACATAGAAATTACAACAGATTTTTGAGGGAGACAAATGCTGGTAATTAAGGGTGGTTATCTAATAGATCCGAATTCGAAAACCGAAGGTGTCAGGGATATTTATGTTAGGGACGGTATAATCACGAAGATTGCAGAGCCGTCAGAAGATGTACAGGATAGTGTATCCGGTACCACAAACGAGAATCTGAGAGCCGTGTTGGAGACAGGTGATGAAGGGGAATGCCGCATCATCGATGCTACCGGCAAGGTTGTGGCGCCGGGACTTGTGGATGGCCATGTTCACTTCAGGGATCCGGGATTTACCTACAAAGAGGACATTGAGACAGGAGCGAAGGCTGCTGCAAGAGGCGGATTTACTACAGTTGTGATGATGGGGAACACGCAGCCTCACATGGATAATTCAGCCACCATATTAGATGTGTGTAAAAGAGGGGCTGCCACCGGAATCAGAGTTTTTGCTTGCGGCAACGTGACTAGGGATATGGCAGGTCAGGAGCTTGTGGATATGGACGAGCTTATTGCTGCAGGAGCAGTTCTTTTTACTGACGATGGGAAGCCTATAACGGATGAGAAACTGATGGAGAGAGCCTGCGTGGAGGCTGCAAAGAGAAACAGGGTTATCAGTCTTCACGAGGAAGATCCTAAGTATATAACTGATAATGGAATAAATGCCGGAGAGGTTGCTAAAAAGCTTGGAATTGTGGGTTCTCCACGAGATGCGGAAATCTCAATGGTTAAAAGAGATATAGAAATTGCCAGGAGTACAGGAGCAGAGATAGTTGTCCAGCATATTAGTGCGGCACAGTCTGTGAATCTGATAAGAGAGGCGAGAAAAGAAGGCGTTAAGGTTCATGCTGAGGCTACTCCACATCATTTTACCCTTACTCAGGATGCGGTGCTTAAGTTCGGATCACTGGCTAAAATGAATCCGCCACTTAGACTTGAAAGCGACAGAATGGCTATAATCGAGGGTCTTAAGGACGGAACTATAGATATGATTGCTACTGACCATGCACCTCACTCAAGAGATGAGAAGAAAAAGGAGCTAAGGCTTGCGCCAAGTGGAATCACAGGGCTTGAAACATCACTTGCCCTCGGAATAAGGGAACTTGTTAAACCTGGACGCCTATCGCTTATGGAACTGATTGAGCGCATGACTATAGGTCCGGCATCGGTTTATGGACTTGATGCAGGCTGTATTAAAGAGGGCGGAAACGCTGATTTTGTAGTATTTGATCCTGATGAAGAGTGGGATTTTGTGGCCAGTGTATCTAAATCCTCCAACACGCCGTTTCTCGGACAGAGAATGCCTGGAAAGATTGCATACACGATTTGTGCAGGGAATGTGGTATATAAGAAATTATGAGTTCTTAGATGAAATTACAGAAATCCGCACTTGCTGCGGGCTTTCATGAGAATATGATTGAGGAGACTTAAGATTATGGCTGAAAAGATGAAAAAAGAAGCAAAAGTACTTAGTCAAAGGCTGCTGGCTGAAGGCATTTACGATATGTGGCTTGAGACACCTATGGCTGGAAGTGTGGTTCCAGGGCAGTTTGTGGGTGTGTACACAACAAATAAGGCAGCTCTTTTGCCAAGACCTATCAGTATCTGTGAAGTTGACAGAGAACGGTCGGCGATAAGACTTGTATACAGAGTAGTTGGGGTAGGTACTGCTGAGTTTGCGATTTATCAGCCGGGAGATTACATAATGATCCTTGGACCTTTGGGAAACGGATTTCCGCTTCATGAGGCAGCAGGTAAAAAAGCTGTAGTCATGGGAGGCGGCATCGGAGTGCCTCCACTTTTGCAGACAGCTAAGGACCTGTCAGAGAGTAAGAATGGTTTGGAAAAACCTGTTAGCATAACTGCTGTCATGGGTTACAGGAATCAGGAGACTTTTTTGGCAGATGATTTCAGAAAATATGCGGAAATGGTGATTGCTACCGAGGATGGAAGTGTGGGCACTAAGGGCAATGTAATTGATGCTATAAGAGAAAATAAAATTGACGCGGATGTCATTTTTGCCTGCGGACCAATGCCTATGCTGCGTGCAATCAAGAATTATGCCGCTGAAAAAGGTGTTAAAGCTTACATTTCTCTGGAAGAGAGAATGGCGTGTGGAGTAGGAGCTTGTCTTGGATGTGTTTGCAAGACTAAGGATGTGGATAGCCACTCACATGTGCATAATGCACGTATCTGTACGGACGGCCCTGTTTTTGATGCGCAGGACGTGGAAATATAAGATCTTATATTATTGGATAAAGATTCAGAGAATAAATTTTTATTAGTATGGAGATTGTCTTATGAATACAGCGGTTGAGATAGCAGGTGTAAAGTTCAAAAATCCGGTAATGACAGCATCAGGAACCTTTGGCTCCGGAATGGAATATGTTGATTTTGTGGATTTGAATCGCCTTGGTGCGGTGGTGACCAAGGGAGTTGCAAATGTACCGTGGCCAGGAAATCCTGTTCCGAGAGTAACTGAGGTCTATGGCGGAATGCTTAATGCCATCGGTCTTCAGAATCCGGGAATAGATGTTTTTATCGAGAGAGATCTGGATTTTTTAAAAAAATATGATACCAAAGTCATAGTCAACGTATGTGGAAAGAGCGTTGAGGACTATCTGGAAGTGGTTGAACGCCTTGGGAATGAAGATAGAGTGGATATGCTGGAAATCAACGTGTCCTGTCCTAATGTTAAAGAGGGTGCAATTGCTTTTGGACAGAACAAGGATGCACTTTTTGATATCACATCCAGAATAAAGAAAGTAGCAAAGCAGCCTGTTATCATGAAGCTGAGCCCTAATGTTACAAGTATTGCCGAGATGGCAAAGGCCGCAGAGGCAGCAGGAGCAGATGCTATCTCACTGATAAATACCATAACAGGTATGAAAATCGATATTCATAAGAGAAAATTTGCTTTGGCCAACAGGACAGGTGGTTTATCCGGCCCTGCTATAAAGCCGGTAGCTGTCAGAATGGTATATGAAGCTTCCCATGCAGTTAAGATTCCTGTAATAGGTATGGGAGGAATTGCAAACGGAGATGATGCGATTGAATTCATCATGGCCGGAGCTACTGCAGTAGCTGTTGGAGCTATGAATTTCCACGATCCATACAGTACCGAGAAAGTTATCGACGGCATTGAGAACTATATGAAACAATATGACGTAAAAGATATAAATGATCTCAGGAGAATTGTGGAGTAACAAAAATAGAATTATCTTTTAAAGGAATGCATGGGACACATAGAAGATTGTGTTTACAGACATTGAAAAAGGAAGGGCGGTAATACCCTTCCTTTTTGTTACTAGCAACGATTATTCGGTCGTGGTTTTTCCTGTAAGCTCGTCGAAGCCCTTCATCACTGCTCCATAGGTCTGCTGAGAAATATCCGGGAGCTTGCCGCCCCAGGTCTTTTCTGCCTGCGCAAAACCTTTTTCGAAGGCTGCTCTCATGTTTTCGAGTTTTTCAGGATCGTCTCCGGCCAGTGCCTTTGCGAAGTCCAAAATACGTTCTGAAGTCTGCTTTACGCCCCAATAGCCGTCCTCAGAGATGTCTTCCTGGGCCTGAGCTTTTGTGGCAGCATCAACAGTGAAGTCGCCTTTTGCAAGGAATTGCCAAATAGAATCATCCGAATCGTCAGTTTTAGCAGTAGCATAGCTCTTTGCCTGTTTGCCCATCATCTTGTGGACAATGTCAAGGAGCTGCTGCTGACGCATTGCATCATCTGCTTTCATCTGCTGGATGATCTTTGTCCTGTCTGCATCCTTTGGAGAAATGGTCTGGCTCTTATCAGAGTCTTTGGATTTCTCGTATACGGCTGCAGCGTCTTCTTTGACTTTGACTTCGTCGTCTTTCTTCTTTTCTTCAACCGAAGAAGGATTCAGATTGGCAGCATAGGTCGTCGCGATGTTGTTAGTAACCTCGGTAACTCCGTTTACGCTCATATAGAACTCCTTTTCCGCGATGGTTATCAAAAACTTCGCTGAAACGAAACTATAGTTTACCTAATCTTCCTATCGGCTAATTTTGAAAAAACTTTAGAGTTAAAATAAAAAATTTTGAATTTTTTTTTATTTTTTTTCTTGAGTTTGGATACGCATAATGAGAAGATGTTACAAGAGGCGCATTGGTGCGCTTTCTGGCTCGGGCGATTCCGAGAGTACAGACAGGGACATGAACTAGAGGTTCATGAACGGAATAAACACACATATAACGGGGATAAACCAGATGAAAATAGAAAAAAAGGCGTATGCAAAAATAAATTTAGGACTGGATGTAACAGGAAAAAGAGCTGACGGATATCATATCGTCAAGATGATTATGCAGAATGTGGATATTTTTGATTCTCTTACCTTTGAGGATAATGAGGATGGCGAAATCAGACTGACAGCTTCTTCTGAGAAGATCCCAACTGATGACAGCAATCTTATCTGCAAGGTTGCCAAACAGCTTCAGCAGGAGTATCAGGTAAAAAAAGGAGTTAATATCAATCTGATTAAGCGTATTCCGGTTGCGGCCGGAATGGCAGGAGGAAGTACCGACGGAGCTGCAACCTATCTGGCTCTTAACGAGCTTTGGCATCTTGGTCTTACCAAGGAAAAGTTATGCGAGCATGCCGTTAAACTGGGGGCGGATATTCCATATTGTATAATCGGAGGCACGGCCCTTGCAGAGGGTATCGGTGAGGAGCTGACAACTATATCGGACATGCCGGAGTGCAAAATTGTTATTGCCAAGCCTGACATAGATGTGTCTACGGGCTGGGTTTACAAGGAACTTGATAGTAAGGAAATCGAAAAACATCCTGATATTGATGGGGTGAGAGCAGCCATAGAGGCCGGTGATCTTACAAGAATGTGCGAACTTATAGAGAATGTTCTTGAACCGGTAACTGCTTCAAAATATAGCGAGATCAGCAAAATTGAGAAAATAATGGAGAATAATGGGGCTATTCGAGCTTTCATGACTGGATCAGGCCCTACTGTTTTTGGAATATTTGACGATCCCGGTAAGGCAGGTATCGCCTTTGATGCGGTAAAAAGAAGTGCACTAGCACCACAGCTTTTTTTGTCAGGGCCAATTAATCCGAATGCATAAATAGGAGGCTATTATGAGAAGGAATGTAGCAGTGAATGTTACAGGTATTCACTCGAGGCCTGGGGAACCTACTGAGAAGATAATGACTAGTTCTGCAGGCATTTATCAGGATATGGAAGATGGAAGGCGCCTTGTGGAGTATGATGAGGAGCAGGATGCCGGAAATGGCGTAGTCAAGGTGCATAACAAGGTCTTTATCGCATCGGATGGCAGGAGCATGGAGATTCTCCGCAGCGGAGCAACAGAGAATCGACTTGAATTTGGAAAAGAGCTGAAATATGACACCGAGTACAACACTCCATACGGCTCAATGACGATGAGAGTGATAACTACGAGCTTTGAATTTAACGAGGGCCGCATCGATGATGACATGAAGATTATGGCAGAATATGCTCTTGAAATGGAAGGACAGATTTTATCAGATTCGATGATAATCATAGAAATAAAAAATGCTGAGGCGAGATGAACTCGTCTCAGCTTTTTAATTAGCAGAAAATTATTTAACCATCTTGGCGCCGGCCTTTTCCTGAGCCTTGGCAACCAGATTCTTAAAGAAGCCTTTCTTTTCCTCTTTTACAGGAGCTTTTCCGTGAAGACCCTTTACTTCTGTAACATAAATACCACTTACTGAAGCCTTAACTTCCTTCTTAACAGGAACGTTGTCGAAAATCTTCTCATCACAGATAAGACTCATGACTTTGCTTCCGACTCTTACCTTAAGGATTGGAAGCTTGGATCTGCGAAGAAGCTTAGGTGTCTGTTCAATAACAGCCTGTGGAAGTCCTGCTTCATTCAGCTTCATTCTCTTTTTATCGATGATCAGCATGGTAACTGTCTGCTTCATAGCTTCGAGCTGAACCTGCTGTTCTTCCTGCTTCTTCTGTGCTCTTTTCCCGATAATAACAAGTGCAACAATAGCGGCAACAAGAATAACCGCAATGACAATAGCGACGATAAGACCTGTACTCAAAATATAATCCTCCAATGTAAAAACTGTGCGTTACCAAGTCAGAAAACAGAAAAACTTGGTAATAAAACAAAACATATTGTAGCATTGTTTGCTTCGTAAGGCAAATAAAATACTTTAATCTATTTAGAAGGTGTGGTAGTATAAAAAATATTGTTTTTAACATGGAAACAGTATATTTTTTATTGGTAATAAAGGAGAAGTATTATGAAGAAAAAACTATCAGTGCTTCTTGCAGGAGTAATGGCAGTTATGCTGTTTTCTGCATGTGGCAAGGAGACTAATAATGAGACTGATGCTGATAATGCGGTAGAGGCAACAAGTCAGGAAGCAGGAACTACAGGTGAGGCTGCAGCTACTGAGAATGCAGCAGAGAGCGCAGAGTTTACTACAGATTTTGATAACCTTGAGACCAAGACTCTTGGAGATGTTAAGGCTGAAGATTATGTTACTCTTGGTGAGTACAACGGCATTACAATAGAAGCTTCACGCAAGGAAGTTACAGATGCTGATGTTGATGACTATGTAAATGGTCTTAAGACTTCTAATCCTCCAATGGTTGAGGTAACAGGAAGAGCTGTTGAAGATGGCGATACAGTAAACATTGATTATGTTGGTAAATTTGCTGATACCCTTGAGGCTTTTGATGGTGGTACAGCTTCAGGAGCTGATCTTGTGATTGGTTCTAATACATATATTGATGGCTTTGAGAGCGGACTTATTGGTACAGAGATTGGACAGACTGTAGACCTTAACCTTACATTCCCGGCAGATTATCAGGCTGAGAATCTTGCAGGAAAAGATGTTGTATTTACCGTTACAGTTAACAGCATCAAGGTGGCAGCTGACGAGATCACAGATGAGTGGGCAGCAAGCCTTGGATATGCAGATGTTACTACTCTTGATGAGCTTACAAAATATGCTTTGAACGATCTTACAACTCAGGCTGAGGATGAATACAATTCAACTGTTGAGAATTCAGCTATTCAGCAGATATATGATGCAGCTTCATTTGAGGAGCTTCCACAGGAACTTGTAAACAGATATATCCTTCAGGAGAAGCAGATGCTTGATTATCAGGCTAATCTCTATTCCTATTTCTATGGACAGAGCCTTTCTACTGCAGATCTTCTTTCATATTATATGAGCAGCGAAGGCTTTGCAGGAACTGTTGATGAGTACCTTACATCTCTTTCTAAAGACATGGCTCAGCAGTATGTAATGTTCCAGGCTATAGCAGATGAGGTTGGAATAACTGTTTCAGATGAGGACATTGATGAGTATCTTAAGGATGCTTATGACAATGCAGGATCAACTTCTTTTGATTCATATGAAGATTATAAGGCTTCTCTTGATCTTGAGGTTTACAGAGAAGGACTTATGGCTGATAAGGTAATTTCATTTGTAGTAGAACATGCAAATGTTGTTGCAGCAGAATAAAAATAAAACTAAGGAGAAAAAAGATGAGAACAAAAATTAAAGAGCTGTTCAGAAACACTTCTGAATATGCTTCCAAAGAAGTGACCATCTGCGCTTGGGTACGTACTAACCGCG
>NZ_CAMVPU010000043.1 GCF_947169445.1 uncultured Butyrivibrio sp.
AAAGACCATTACTGGTCTTGCATGGTCTATTATGTAATTAGCTGTCAAACTACCGAGATAGAAATGCTGAGGAAAAGCCTTCAAGAAGACCAGCTGACAACAGAAGAAATGCTGACCCTGAAAGAGAGGCAGCTCCTAAGCGTCGCACTCGCAATTTTGTAGGTGATGAGGACGATTTCGAATTTGAGTTCCTGGATCTTGATGATGATAAATAATTTGTATATTACAGAAGGAATTATACTTCCGGATATGGAGGTATGGTTCCTTCTTTTTTGCCTGAATTCAGGGCTTTCACAATGGCAGAAATGATGTTTATTCAATATTTATAAAGAGTTTTTTTTTTTTCAATATTCCGAACATATATTGAATATATAATTGTATTATGGCGTGCTGTAGACAATAGAGATTTCAGGTGTAAAAGCTATTATCGTAAGATAATTGCTTATAAAACGAAGGCAGGATTTGATGAATATTATCCAGGTAATGCAAAAACAGGCGAAGAAAGCAGGAGCTAGGACGATAGCGATAATAACTATTGTACCTATTCTTTTTGTTGCGCTCTCTTTATATGGAGTTAATGTCTTTCTGAAAATAAGCGATGAAAAGCTGCAGTATGAGGATGCCCTGAAAGCAGCTAATATGGCTAAGGGATTCAACGACTATATTGAGGAAGTGGAATTAGTAGTTGAGACTGCAGCTGAAGGAATTGAATATCTGACATCTGTAGATGCAACCTATGACGAGATACATGGCTATTTGACTGAAAAATCTCAGGAAATGCCCGATTTATTGAATGATTATATTGATGGAATATATGGATACATAAATGGCGAATATAATGATGGCTATGACTGGATACCTTATGAAGGTTATGATCCAAGAGAACGCATATGGTATCAGGAGGCTGTCAGTGCTGGCGGAAAGATTGTGCTGGTTGAGCCGTATGTTGATGCAAGAACAAATAATTTGATAGTTACAGTAACAAAGGCGTTAAAAAATGGTGAGGATGTCATTGCAGCTGATATAGATCTAAGTGGTTTACAGAAACTGACTATGGATATTGCAGACCAGATTAATGATCATGATGTCATAGTTATGGATAAGGATGGCTGGATAATTGCAAGTTCCAAGGATGGTGAAGTGGGGCGGAAGATTTCGGAGGATGAATCCCAGGAAAGAAGAGCCTTTTATTCTAATTGGAAAGCCAGCAATGGAAATACCTTTTTTACAGATATCGGAGGAAAAAGATATCTTATTTCCCAGCAGGAGATTGGCTATGGCTGGACTGCCTTTACACTATCTGATGTTGGTGTTATGTACAGATCTTTGGCGGTTTTTGCAATAATAGGTGTCATTGGTATAGTACTTCTTACTGCTCTAATCATCATAATAATAATCCTGATGGCCAGAAGAAGGCTCAAGGCAGAAGATGATAATGATAGCCTGGGGGCTGTGGCCAAGATATTTACCACACTTCACAAGATTGACCTGGATGAAAACACATTTCAGCAGCTTCAATGTCATGATTACAAGGTAAGTAAGTCTATTGGAGAAGAAAGAACGGATGCAAGTAAAACGTTCAAACGTGCTTTGGGGGAAGCTATTGAAAGACGTTACCTGGATGAAGTTATGGAATTTGCTGATCTTGAGACATTGAACTCAAGGATGGGAAATAAAGACTCTATCTCAATGGAGTTTCTAAACTATGAGCATCTTTGGTTCAGAGGCAGATTCATTGTAGTAGATAGACATGCGGATGGGAGTCTTAAGACAGTTCTTTGGTCAACAGAGCTTATTGATGAGGAAAAGAGATTCAGGGATCAGATGCAGTTTCTTGCTGAGACAGATCAGCTTACCGGAATTAATAACAGAGGCAGCGGCGAGAAGAAGATAAGGCAGCTCCTTGGCCTTGGAAAAGGCGGAATGTTTATGCTCTTTGACGTTGATAAGTTTAAGAGTATTAATGATACCTATGGACATGAAGCTGGTGACAAAGTCCTTATAGCGATTGCAGATTGTATGAAGCGTTCTTTCAGAGATAGGGATATTGTTCTAAGACTTGGCGGTGACGAATTTGCTGCATATGTACCATATGTGTTTAGCAGACAGGAGGGAGAGCCTATTGTTAATCGCTTCATAGAATCCGTTAAGAAGATAGATCTTCCTGAAATAGAGGGCCGCAAGATAAATATCAGTATAGGTGTTTCATTCTTTAGAAACGAAGATACCTATACCTTTGATGAACTTTATAAAAAGGCTGACAGCAGAACCTATGAAAGTAAGAAAATCGAAGGATGCTTTGCAACCTATAATACGGATTTTTTATAATTTCTTTAGTGGACAAAGAGGAGCTTAAAAGGTAAGATAAAAGTGTTCGGAAATCGTTTTCCGTACACTTTTATTTTGTTGTTTACAGGGGGCGTGATGGTTTCAATAAAAGATGTTGCCAAGGAAGCAGGAGTGGCAATTTCCACAGTTTCCAAGGTGTTAAATAATTATCCTAATGTCAGTGAAGCTACAAGGCAGAAGGTAAATGAAGTAGTGGACAGACTTGGCTTTGTTCCGAATGCAGTGGCAGCTACTTTATCATCCAAGAAAACAGGAAGAGTAGCTCTTTTGGTAAAGCTTAATCTTGATACTTCTGCCAGTGATGAGATCAATATGGAGTATATTTCCGGGGCAATCCATAAGGCAAAGGAGCTTCAGATGGATGTTATCACAGTATTTCATTCTATGATTGAGGATATGACTGTTGATGAGGTGACCAGCTACTTCGAATCCCAGGGAATACGTGGGATTATTATATATGGTATTACTACCAAGGATAAGGTCCTTCATAAGCTGATAGACAAGGGGCATTTTAAGATAGTGGTAATAGATGCGCCGATGGTAAATGAGAGTACATCCTGCATCGGTGTAGATCATGCCAAGGCCCAGTACGATATAGCCAAGAAGACTATCGAAGAGAACAAATGTAAGAAGGTTCTTTATATAGCAGGCGAGGAGAATGGCTATGTCTCTTCAGAACGTTTAGATGGCATAAAGAAGCTCTGTGAGGAAAAGAAATTAAAGCTCATGGTCAGGAACGGACAGTTTTCAGAGCTGAGGGCAAGGCAGCTGACTATGAGGTTTTCCAAGAATAATGACTGTGTAGTATGTGCTTCTGATCTGATGGCAATAGGAGCCATGAAGGCTCTGATTGATATGGATATTTTCAGACCAGTATGTGGCTTTGATGGAATCATTCTGATGGGATATGTTGGAAAACAGATGAATACTGTTAAACAGGATTTTGTGCAGATATCAGAGAGAGCCATAGAAGAACTGAACCGTCTGTTAAATGGAGAAAAGGGCCGGAAGGTGGTTATGCCTCATACTCTCGTCAGAATGAAGTACGAGGATATTATCATCTGAAATTAATACTTGCGGAAAACGTTTTCCTATGGTATTGTAAATGTATCGATTTGAGAAAACGTTTTCCACAGACGCAAAGTGGAGCAGTAAACAGGTTTTATAAAGGATTTGAGAGGAGAAACAATTATGTCTAAGCACACAAACATGCAGCGTGACGTACTGGTACTTAACCTTGAAGAGCAGCTTGAAGGGCTTGCAAATGAGAAGTATGGCAAGACACTTAAAGAGTGTACTGATCGTGAGACCTACCTAGTACTTCTTGATATGACAACACGTCTTATGGATGTTGCAGAGGTCTATAATGGAGAGAAGAAAGTTTATTATATTTCAATGGAATTCCTTATTGGTAAGCTTCTTTCCAATAATCTTATAAATTTGAGAGTTTATGACAGAGTTAAGGCTATCCTGGAGAAGAATGGCAAGACACTTGCTCAGATTGAAGAGTGCGAGCCGGAGCCATCACTTGGTAACGGTGGTCTTGGAAGACTTGCAGCATGCTTCCTTGATTCTATAGCTACCCTTGGACTTGCCGGTGAAGGTATCGGACTTAATTATCACTTTGGTCTTTTCAAGCAGGTGTTCAAGGATCATCTTCAGAATGCTGAGAAGAACGAATGGATTGAAGAGCAGTCCTGGCTTGAGAAGACAGATACAACCTTTGAAGTTACTTTTGGTGACAAGAAGGTAGTTTCCCGCCTCTACAATATGAACGTAGTTGGCTATGATACAGGTGTTAACAAGCTTCGTCTCTTTGACATAGAGTCAATTGATGAGAGCCTTGTTAAAAAGGGAATTGACTTTGATAAGACCAAGATCGACAAGAATCTTACTCTTTTCCTCTATCCTGATGATTCAGATGAGGCTGGTAATCTTCTTAGAATTTACCAGGAGTACTTCCTTGTTTCAAATGCAGCACAGCTGATCTTAAGAGAGCAGAAAGAGCGTCAGTATGATCTTCATGATCTCAATAACCATGCGGTTATCCAGATCAACGATACACATCCTACTATGATCATTCCTGAGCTTGTGAGAATCCTTGTTGAAGAGAAGGCTTTCTCAATGGATGATGCTATTGAGGTTGTAAGCAAGACCTGCGCTTATACTAACCACACAATTCTTGCTGAAGCTCTTGAGACATGGCCTCTTAAGTATCTTGAGAAGGTAGTTCCTCAGCTTGTTCCTTACATCAAGGAACTTGATAAGAGAATCCGTGCTAAGTACAAGAATCCTAAAGTTCAGATCATTGACAAGGAAAAGAAAGTGCACATGGCATTCATTGACATCCATTATGGATTCTCAATCAATGGTGTTGCAGCTATTCATACAGATATTCTTAAGGATAGTGAGCTTAATGATTTCTACAAGCTCTACCCTGAGAAGTTCAATAATAAGACTAACGGTATTACATTCCGTAGATGGCTTCTTTCCTGTAACCATCCTCTGGCAGATTTCCTGAGCCAGACTATTGGTGATGGATTTAAGAAGGATGCAGGTAAGCTTGAAAAGCTTCTTGATCACATCGATGAGCCGGAGATTCTTGATCAGCTTGAGGCAATCAAGATGGGTAAGAAGAAAGAGCTTGCTGCTTACCTTAAGGTGCATGAAAACGTAGAGGTTGATCCTGATTCTATCTTTGATATTCAGGTTAAGAGACTCCACGAGTACAAGAGACAGCAGATGAATGCTCTTTATATTATTCATAAGTATCTTGAGATCAAGGGTGGCAAGAAGCCTGTAAGACCTCTTACATTTATCTTTGGTGCCAAGGCTGCTCCTGCGTATGTAATTGCCAAGGATATTATCCACCTTCTTCTGGTACTTCAGGAGATCATTAACAATGATCCTGATGTAAATAAGTACATGAAGGTAATAATGGTAGAGAACTACAACGTAAGCTATGCTGAAAAGCTTATTCCTGCCTGTGATGTATCAGAGCAGATCTCACTTGCTTCCAAGGAGGCTTCAGGTACAAGTAACATGAAGTTTATGCTTAATGGTGCTATTACTCTTGGAACAGATGATGGTGCTAATGTTGAGATTCATGAGCTTGTTGGTGATGACAATATTTATATCTTCGGTATCAGTGCAGATGAGGTTATTAAGCACTACAAGAAGGCTGACTATGTATCTAAGGATTACTACAAGAAGAGTCCTGTTATCAAGGAAGCTGTTGATTTCATCGTGAGCAAACAGTGCCTTAAGGTTGGACACAAGGAGAACCTTGAGAGACTTTACAACGAACTTCTTAATAAGGACTGGTTCATGACTCTTATTGATCTTGAGAGCTACATTGCCAAGAAAGATGAGATTTTTGCAGACTATGAGAAGCGTGATAAGTGGAAGAGAATGATGCTGACAAACATCGCAAAAGCCGGCTACTTCTCATCAGATCGTACCATCGCTGAGTACAACCGCGACATCTGGCACCTTAACTGAGTGATTTTCGGACGAGGCCACCGGTAATGCAGAAAAACGATTGTTTTCTGCATTACCGGTGGCCGCTGTGTTGTGAAAATCCAATAGTTAAAACTATCTTAAAATAATGTAAAAAAATGCGCAAAACAGTATATCTTGATTCGCACGATGATATAATGTATGCACATAAATTACGGACAAAAGTTTTTTTATGCGTGTTTTTTTGTACATTAAGTTGTTTTTTTTCGGAGGCGAAGATGGATAAGAAGGAGAATGGAAAGGCGCCCGTTAAGGTGCAAAAGAAAAACAAGAAGATCAGTTCTAAGCTTCTGCTGTATATTTTGCCGGTTGTTGTTGTGACAGTACTGGTTCTTGTTACAATTTCAGCGTCCATGTCCAAGAGGAGAATGAAGGAGATGGCAACGGAGACGTTGGATTCATCGATTTCGAATCAGGCGGACAATATTGAGGCGTGGCTTAGTGAGAATCTTAAGTATTTTGGTACGGTGAAGCATACTATTGAAAGCCAGAAGCTATCTGAGGGAGAGTATCAGGACTTTCTGGATTCTTATTATGGCTATAATTCCAATTCGCCTAAGGGCTTTTATATTGGAACAATGGGCGGGAAACTATATAAGGCTTCTGAATCGGATATGTCTGAAAACAATGTGACAGATAGTATCTGGTTTAAACAGGGAATGACGAGAGTTGCTATGGCCTATGGAACTGCCTATACCAATGATGCAGGTGAGACAGTTATAAGTGCTACAGGTATATTAAATGATGGCACTGATGAGATAAAGGTTATAGGTGCTGATGTTTCACTTAATAAGATCAGTATCATTGTTAACTCCGGTGTTAAGATGGCTAAGGCCAGTTCTTTCCTGGTAGATACCAATGATTTCAAGATCCTGGCCCATAGAGATTTTGGAATAGTTAATACTACGTTGTCGGAAGGAAGTAGTGATCCTCTTTTAGCAGGAGCAGCTAAATCTATAGCAAGTGAGGACTATTCCAGTAAAGAAATCGGTGACTATATGGTGGCCTTTAAGGAGGTCTCAGGAACTGACTGGGTGCTGGTATCCTATATTCCCCAAAATATTATCTTGCAGACAGTAACACAGCTTGGCAGCCTTTTGTTCATAATTGGTGCGGCTGCAATTATTCTTATCACAGTTCTTATCCTCTTTGTGGTTAAAAAAGTTATTGCTCCGCTTTCAAAGATTTCAGATAATATCAAGTCCATGTCTGAAGGCGACTTCACAATAGAAATTGATTCCTCCAGCAATGATGAAATTGGAGTAATGGGCAACAAGGTTTCGGAATTTGTTGCTTCTATGCGTAAGATGCTTACAAGCATCAGTGAGGAATCCGATAAACTGCAGTCTGAATCGGATAACAGTGACAGGGTATCAAGAACGATGTATGAGGCATCGGAATCTCAGGCTGAAGCTATGAAACAGCTCAATGAGACTGTTGATCAGCTGGCAACAGCGGTCAATGATATAGCAGCTAATGCAACTACTCTTGCCCAGGTTGTTGCAGATACAAGAGATAACAGTGACAAAGCTAATCAGAGCATGAAGGAGACAGTTGACATTTCCAAGAAAGGCCGAGATGACATGGAGAAGCTCAACGAGGCCATGGGAGATATTGCCGATGCCAATGAGAGACTTGTTGATTCTATCAATAAGGTTGGTACAGCCTCGGAGGAAATCACCAATATTGTTGGAATGATAGGTGAAATCGCAGAAGAAACTAATCTTCTTTCACTTAATGCCAGTATTGAAGCTGCAAGAGCCGGGGAAGCAGGAAAAGGCTTTGCGGTTGTTGCTACTCAGATTGGTAAGCTGGCTCAGACATCTGCTGAGAGTGCTCAGAACATCTCAAATCTTATCGAAGATGTGCGTAAGCTTATTGAAGATGCTGTTGGTCAGGCCCACGCCAGTGCAGACAGTATTAAGGCAAACAGTGATCTTATAAATGTAGCTGTTGGCACCTTTGATCAGATCTACAACAATATTCAGGAATCCAACGGCCTGATAGAAGCAATGCTGGATGATATTCAGAAGGTTGATGATGTTGCAACTAATGTTGCTGCTATTTCAGAGGAGCAGGCAGCCAGTGCTGATGAGATTCTTGCTACTTCGGAAAATATGGTCGAGATGGCCAATGATATTACAAGAAGCAGCCAGGATGTGGCTGATAATTCCCATGAGCTTGCGGGAACTTCGCAAACTCTTACAAGCTATGTTCAGAAGTTCAAGATTTGAGGAGGCATTATTATGTTGAAGAATAATAGTTTTAGAAAAATAATGATTTCTCTTTTGGCTCTTGCTTTGATACTGGGAAGTGTCGCCGGCTGTGGCAGTAAATCCTCAGGTGGAAGTGCTTCAGGAGGTGGAAGCGGAGCGAAGGTTCTTTTCCTGATGACTGATGTAAATGATACCTTCAGAGCCACACTTTCAGATGCGATTGTGGCTGCAGCAAAGAGCCAGGGAGTTACTCTTGATATGGTGGAAACCGGCGGCGATGCTGAGTTTGAGGCAAATCAGGTGTCAGGTGCCAAGGCAGCAGGCTATGATGCCATTATCCTAAGAGCGGGAGATGCCAGCACGGCCCTGCAGATGAATGTGGCATCCAACGATCTGCCGATCATATATGTGAACAACCAGCCGGATGATGCGCATTTGGAAGGCGGTAAGTATATTTACGTAGGCTCGGATGAGTATCAGGTTGGAAAGTATCAGGTAGAATATGTCCTGAAAAAATTGGGAAATCCTAAGTCTATGAATGTCATCATATTCCAGGGAGAGCCTGGACATTCAGCAACAATAGCCAGAACAAAATCTGTAAAGACTACCCTTAAGGAAAATGGATGTGAAGCCAACTACGTTTTCGTTGATACAGCCAACTGGTCAGATGCAGAGGCAAAAGAAAAATTTGGTATCTTCATGAAGACAGGACAGAGCGTAGATGCGATTTTCTGCAACAACGATACTATGGCTCTTGGTGCTGTTGAGGGATTAAAAGAATTTGGCCTTGATTATACCAAGATTCCTGTTACGGGAGTTGACGCTTCCGCTGATGGCTGTGCATCAATCCTTGCAGGAGAAATGGCATTTACAGTACTTCAGGATGCAAAGGGTCAGGCAGCAGCTGCAGTTCAGGCGGCAGCAGTCCTTGGAAAGGGCGGCGATCTTAGCAGTGTTGAAGGTGCTTCCGAGGATCTTAAATTTGTTTGGGTTCCATTTTCACCGGTGGACAGCTCTAATGCAGGTTCCATCAAGTAATTAATACATTTAATTATCTCTATGGAGAGAACTGATAGCGATTGAATAGCTCATATATTTCAGGAAGGTTATCGATAGTCGATAGCCTTCTTTTTTTGCGCGCACAAATTGTATAAACAAAACATAAATTCATTATAAACAGTGCGTGAAACTATCATAAATAAACCAGTTGAGTGACAAATATGATGAAGATTATGATTGGTCAGAAACTAAAATTTAGATATATAAAAACACAGTAAATTCAAGCAATTTTCAGAATATAGATACACAGGAAGGTGCCTATGCAGGATGCTATGAAACTAACAATTTACGGTACAAGAGGTTCATATCCGGTATTTGGTAAGAAATACGAGAAATATGGCGGATCAACCACCTGCTACCTCATAGAAGCTGATGATCAGGCGGTGATAGTAGATGCAGGTACAGGAATATCCAACATTACAGAGCTTCCCCAGCAGAATATACCGATTCTTTTTACTCATGCTCACATTGATCACATTGTTGGATTACCTACATTTTCTCTTTTGTCAGATGAAAACAGAAATATAACTCTTTTTCTGGCTAAGAGGGAAGGACTTTCTCCTAAAAAACAGGTGGAAAGCATGGTATCAAAACCCCTGTGGCCCTGCAAGATAGGTGATTATCCAGCCAAGGTTGACGTTAAGGAAATAAAGATGGATGGAAAAGAACTAGCCTTTGGCGATATAAAGGTCTTTTTCATGGATAGTGATCATCCCGGTGGGAGCACAATATTCAGATTCGAATATAAGGGAAAAAAGCTTGTTATCGCAACAGATTACGAGCATAGGGACAGTCAAAAGAACCAGGAACTGATCAGTTTTTCCAAGGATGCAGACGTTATTTTGTACGATGCCCAGTACACAGAAGAAGAGTACGAAAGGCACAAAGGCTACGGACATTCCACACAGGAAGCAGGCCTTAAGATCAGTAAAAAGGCGGGCTGCAAGAGTCTTATCTTTATTCACCACGATGCCAGACATGACGACAGCTTCCTGGATGCACAAGCAAAGAAATACCCTGACGACCATGTTCATTTCGCATATGAAGGCGAGGTTATCAGTATATGAAGGAATTTCAGATCGACCATCTGATAAGCATAGCGATTGCACTATCAGCTGAAAAAAATATTGATAAGCTTCTGGACATGATCCTGAAGGAAGCCATCACTATCAGCAACAGTGATGCGGGAACGGTTTATGTGCGGCAAGGGGAACAGCTTTTTTTCCATAACACCTACACCGGTGCAGGCGGGTTCCCGGATGACAGCTCCAACAAGAGAAAGACCATGCCTCCCCTGAAGCTTTCTAGAGAATATGTTAGTGCATGTGCAGTTCTTGATAAAAAGAAAATCAACGTAGCGGATGTGTATGAATCCACTGAGTACGATTTCTCAGGAGCCAAAAAGTACGATGCTATGACCGGCTACAGGACAAAGTCCATGCTGGTTATCCCGATGGAAGATGACAAAAGCGAAATAGTAGGAGTCCTGCAGCTGATAAATGCACAGGATAGCGAAGGAAATGTGGTAGCTTTCCCGGCTGCAGTTGAGGATATAATATCAGCCCTTGCTTCACTGGCAGCGGTAAGCCTTACCAACAGAAGGCTGGCAGCACAGGTCCTGGATACACTGCATTCCTTTGTGGAAGTAATGGTAGAAGCTATTGATACCAGAAGCTCCTACAACGCCAATCATACAAAGAGTATGGTTGGATACGCGAGAAAGTTCCTTGATTACATAGGTGAACACCACGACAGCAGAAAGCTGACACAGGAAGAGGCGGATTCGTTCCTGATGAGTGTGTGGCTCCACGATATAGGAAAACTGGTAATACCACTTGAGGTCATGGATAAGGCAACAAGGCTAGGCAGCAAAAAAGAGGTAATAAAGACAAGAGTTACAATAGCAAGCCTTATGGAAGAGATAAATGGTCTTAAGAACCCGGATATGAAAAAAGAGAGTGATGAGAAGATAGAAAAGCTTAAGGCAAGCTACAAACTCATTGAAGAATGTGATACGAAAGGTTTTTTACCTGATGATCTTATAGAGCAGTTAAAGGAAGCAGCTAAGGTGACTTGCCTTACGGAGGATGGAGAGAAAAAAGATTTGTTGGATGAGGAGGAGTTAAAAGCGATAACTGT
The DNA here is from genome assembly GCF_947169445.1 of uncultured Butyrivibrio sp. GTDB lineage: Bacteria > Bacillota > Clostridia > Lachnospirales > Lachnospiraceae > Butyrivibrio. Next base: position 11,283 of record NZ_CAMVPU010000043.1, read on the forward strand.
CAGAAAGGGAACTCTGACAGATGAAGAGAGAAACATAATGCAGAGCCATGTTGTATATACAGGGCGAATGCTGGCGAAGATGAATTTTGAAGGTATTTATTCTAAGGTTCCGGAATGGGCAGCATCCCATCACGAACTATTAGATGGTTCGGGATATCCACAGCACATAAAAGCTCAGGATATACCGATGCAGGTAAGATTCCTTACCATCATCGATGTTTACGACGCACTTACCGCAGAGGACAGACCTTACAAACCACCGATGCCGATAGAAAAAGCTTTCGGAATTCTGGACAGTATGGCAGATGAAGGAAAAATAGACAAAGACATATTGGAGCTTTTTAAAGAAAGCAAGGCCTGGGAAAAGTAGTATTGGAGGATAAAAAGCCTCTACCCCTGAAAGGAGCGCCTATGGATAAGAAGAAAATGGGAGCAAAAAAACTGTTGATGATCATACCGGCTTTTGCTGTCATAATTGCCATTGTGGTGGTGCTGGTATTCAACCACAACAATAGCAAGTATTCAGCATCCACCATGAGGCTTTTAAGAACTCAGGGAGTTGTTAAACTCATGGACAAGGGAGTAGAGAAGACTATTGTCGATAACCTGAGACTTTCAAATGGTAACGCTCTTACCACCTCCGTAGAAAGTCTTTGTTCAATAGCTCTTGATGATACCAAGATTGTTACCATGAACGACCTGACAAAGGTCTTGTTCCAGCAATCGGGAAAAGAGCTAAAGATAGACCTGGAAGAGGGAAGTATTTTCTTTGAAGTAACTCAGAAGCTTGCAGCAGATGAGACCTTTGATATCAGGACATCTACAATGGTGGTTGGTATAAGAGGAACTTCCGGATATGTTGAGGCAGGCAAAAACAATGCTGACAGTTCTCTTATTATCACAGATGGTCACGTTATAGTAAGGGCTACAAACCCTAAAAACGGTGATGTAGTTGAGATACCGGTAGATGCTGGTGAACAGATTACAATCCATATAGATGAGACCAAGGAATCAGACAGTATCACCTATGAAAAGAAGAAAGTAACAGAAGCAGACCTGACACAGGAAATTCTGGACAGACTTGTTGAAAATGAAGAACTGATGGCTAAGGTATGTGATGATACCGGATGGTCAATTGAACTTATAGAAGAAACAGCATCTCTTGCAATGGTTGATGATGAAGAAGTAGCTTTGGCCGCTGAGATCCCGATGGGTTATGAAGATCCTATAGGCCCTGGTGGAACACCGGTAAAAGTAGAAGTTACGGAAGATGCCCCGGCAGATATTCAGATAGAAGAGGCTGATCCTCTTTTGGTTGAGGGAACTGTATCTGATGATGAGGGTACAGTTAGTGATCGCTTTGGAATTGTAACAGAGGAACCGGAAGTAACAAACGTGGTAGAGCAAGAATCTGCCGGACTAACTCCAGCTCAGGAAACTACGACATTGACAGCGATTACGCCGGTTGGAGATGATGAGGCCAAGAAGCAAGCCCTTTTAGCAGAGTGGGAAGAGTTCCACCGTCTTGTAACAGGACAGCAGGATATACCGGCACCTGCTTCGGATTCGCAGCCGGCATCTGACACAGGACCACAGTCAGAATCTGGCACGGCACCACAACAGGAATCCAGCCCGGCACCGCAACCGGCATCCAGCCCGGCACCACAGGAGACTGCCGTAGCAGCAAGCACGCCAGTAGATCAGACACCACAGGTGGCTGGCACAAGCGTTTCGGAGCCTCAGACAAGTTCAGAACCTGCTGCTCAGGAAGTAGAAAAGCAAGAAGAACCGCAGGGCGAAAAGGATGATAGCTTCATTGAAGAGCCGGATGATAACTGGGATGATAATATGGATGATGGCTTAATAGATGAAGACTACGATCAATGGCCGGATGATAACTGGGACGATGGTTTAATAGATGATGATTACGACCAGTGGCAGGATGATAACTATCAGTCCAAGGATGATGAGTTTACAGATCCTAATGGAATCTCAGAACCGGAAGGAAGTGATTCAGGAATAAGTGAACCTGATACATCAGGCACCGGAGATGGAATATCAGATACTCCTGATACAAGTGGTAGTGATGGAACATCAAACATTCCTGATTCTGCAACTACTGGCGATGGAACAACATATACTCCTGATACAACTAATGGAGATGGAACATCAGGCAGCGGAGACGGTACAACAACTGGTGGTGATTCAACAACAGGTGGAGATTCATCAAGTGGTGATTCAACAACAACTGGTGGTGATTCATCAGGCAGCGGAGCGACAACATCCGATGGTGGTTCAGGTGATGGAACAAATAGTGATCCAAGCACATCCGATCCTATGGAAACAGAACCAAGAGGATATAGTGATGGCAATGAATACTATGAGTATCCTTTGACTGATGAGGACGAAAATGAGTATTATCCAAAGTATGATGAGAATTCACAATCTTGGTTAGAACCTAGATATGATGAAGAGGGCGGAGTTTACTACGTAAATTCTGATGGAAAGCCTGTAGATCTTGAATCTCAATCTGATCCAAGCAATAATGATCCGTCAAATCCATAATGACATAACAATTTAATAACACTTGGAAATGCGCACTCTCGGGTGCGCATTTCCTGATTAAAGGGAAAATATAATCTCTTCACAAAACTAATAGAATTACACGGATAAGCCGAAATAATGATTGTATAATGTCGATGTAACGATAAATAACTGTAGCACTAAACTCTTTTTGTATTCAGAAAGCGGCAGGTGACCCTATGAGCCAAAAGAAAATAATCCGAAGCTATTTGAAACTCCCGAAATACAGGAATTTTGCAATTATCTTTTTGATTCTTACAGTTCTTTATACTACAGCTGTTTATTACAAACTGATAAACAGGGCTGATAAGTGGATTCAGGATGCACTTTATCAAAAGCCCCAGGCTATTTCAGGCCAGGTAATAGTTATTGGTATTGATGATGAGACCATAGAACATTTTGGTGCGTATAATACCTGGGACAGAAGCATTATGGCAAGTGCGCTGGAGGAGCTGGCGGCAGATCCTGACAGTAAGCCTGCGGTTGTGGCTATAGATACGCTTTATGTAGGTAATACAGACCCTGAGGTTGACGAGCGGCTTTCAAAGGCAGCAGAGAATCTTGGAAATGTCATAGTGGCATCTGTTGGTGTCTTTGGTTCAGGTTACATAGAGGATGAAAGTGGAAAGCTTCAGATGCACGGGCATCTTGTTTATAGCTATGAGGAGCCCTATAAGGAACTTTTGGATGTTACAAGGCAGGGACACATCAATGCCATGTATGACATGGATGGTATTCTTAGGCATGCACTTTTATATTTTGATTATCAGGAGCCGGATGGAAGCACAAGAAGAATCTATTCAATGGCCCATGAAGCTGCCAAGACCTACTGCAATACATATGGAATAGAGATGACAGAGCCGGAAGTTGATGAGAGAGGGCATTTTTATCTGTCTTATTCATCACTTCCTGGAACCTATAATGATGGAATGTCACTGTATAAGCTGATAAATGGAGAGATACCAAGAGATTACTATGCAGGAAAAATAGTTCTGATAGGTCCGTATGCAGCCGGACTTCAGGACGAATACTTTACTCCTATCGACAGAGCGCAGAAAATGTACGGGGTAGAGCATCAGGCCAATGCAATAGAGGCTTTTCTTCGGGGGGATTACAAGAAGGAAATGCCGGACGAATTGCAGGCAGTTCTTTTATTCATAGCGGTGCTGGTATCGGTAACAATCTTCATGATGGTTCCGGTTAAGGCAGCGACAGCATTCCTGATATTCGGGATGGCTATTTCCCTTGGAATATCCTATCTTCTCTATCAACGTGGCTGGATTGTACATGTTTTGTGGATGCCTCTTGGAATACTCCTTATGTACATGGGCTCTTTGGTAGTTCACTATCTGAGGGCTGCACTTGAGAAGAGAAAGGTCACCAAGACCTTTGAAAGATACGTTGCTCCTGAGATTGTAAAAGAAATCATGAAAGAGGGCATGGAGAATTTGTCTCTTGGTGGAAAGACCTGTGATATTGCAGTTCTTTTCGTAGATGTCAGGGGATTTACAACCATGTCAGAAAGACTAACTCCTGAGAAGGTTGTCTTTATCCTGAACAGGTATCTTACGATGGCAAGTGGCTGTGTTGAAAAAACAGGCGGAACTTTGGATAAGTTCGTGGGTGATGCCATGATGGCCTTTTGGGGTGCGCCGCTTCCGCAGGAGGATGCAATCTATAACGCTGTCAGGTGCGCTATGGACATAATAGAAGGCGCTCACAGAGTATCAGAAGAGCTTAAGGAAGAAATTGGTGAAGAACTCCGAGTTGGCGTTGGTGTAAATTATGGCCCGGCTGTCGTTGGTAACATGGGTGCTGAGAAGCATATGGACTACACTGCGATTGGCGATACGGTAAATACTGCAGCCAGGCTTGAAGCCAATGCGCCGGGCGGAACGGTCTACATTTCAAGAGTCGTTGCGGATGCTCTGGCAGACCGTATCAAGGTCACATCCCTTGGTGGAACCATCAAGCTAAAGGGTAAGGCTGAAGGCTTTGAAGTTCTTAAGGTTGAGGAACTAATGTAAAAAATTGGAATGCTCTTTTTCTACGTGATTAGTTAGAACAAATACATAATCAATTAAAAAAGCTACTGTCGGCATCTGATGAAAGGCGCTGATAGTAGCTTTTTTTATCTTATTGTACCGTAAACTGCTTGATAATGCTGCGAACACTGGTCTCCAGATGGGGCTTAAGGTCTTTTAAGGATACGGGATCATTGTACATGATCGAGCTGTAGCCGGTAGAACCAACAAGTTCGATTATCATAAACAGCATAACTTCGGGATTTGTGAACTTCATTCCGGATTCTTCCAGCATATCCTCATATACTTTTCCGAAGTCTACGTCGTCACTGCTCATAGGAGTGGTGAGGGCTTTTTTAAATACTGCCCAGGACAGATCCTTGTATATGAAAGCAAGAAGTCCTTTATTGGCTTCCAGTTCATCCAGAACATAATCCATTATGAAGATAAGTCTTCCTTCGAAGTCATTAATGCCGGTTTCCTGCAGAGCATTGTAGGCCTGCATGAATAACTGACTGGACTTGTGGGAAATCAGTCTGTTTCTGATATCGTATTTGTCTTTGAAATAAAGATAGAACGTACCCTTGGCAACGCCTGCCTTGTTCACGATATCGGAAATTGAAGTCTTGTTGATTCCCTGTGAAGTGAACAACTCAAAAGACGTATTGAGAAGATTTTCCATCTTGTGCTTTTTATTATCATCTGCTTTTCCCATTTGGGTATTACCTCTTTCTAAATATGGGACATTGTCTAATCTGTAATATCTGAAGTTACTTTATTCTATCATAGTTTTCAGAAAAAAATCCCATGATTTCCTATTGTTTTAGCGCTTTTAAATCTTTGTAAAAAAATATTTTAATAAAATTATTGACCATCGGTCATTTATATGATATACCATACTATAGAAAATGACCACCGGTCAATAATAAATTTCATAAAAATCTTTTGAAGTGAAATAATATATCGATGGTAAAAGAACAGGGCACTTAGTTCATATGATTAAGCGTTCTGATAGAAAGAGGAGGAAAGGTTTATGAATAAGCTTTCACAGTTAATTGTAAAGCTAAGGTATGTGATCCTGATTGTGGCGTTTGCGCTTCTTATTCCTTCAGCAATCGGGTATTTCAACACAAGAGTTAATTACGATATCCTGACTTATTTGCCCAAAGATATCGAGACCATGAAGGGACAGGATGTTCTGCTGGATCAGTTCGGAACCGGTGCTTTTGTTCTGTATGTATGTGAGGGCATGGATGAAAAGGATGTAGCGAATCTTAAGGCTAACATTGAAAAAGTTGACCATGTTTCAAATGTACTTTGGTACGACTCTCTGATGGATATTTCCATTCCGATGGAGATGCTTCCTGATGATGTGTATAAAGCCTTCAATGCTGATGATGCCACAATGATGTTCATCATATTTGATGAGGGAACTTCCTCGGATGGAACCATGCAGGCAATTGAGGACATCAGAAAGGTTTCCAATAAACAGTGCTTCATGAGCGGCATGAGCGCCATAGTTACAGATACCAAGAATATGGCTGAGAAGGAAACACCTATTTATGTAGGTATCGCAGTCCTCCTTGCTGTTATAGTCCTTTCACTTACAATGGACTCTTACCTTATCCCATTGTTCTTCCTGCTTAGTATAGGAATGGCAATTGTTTATAATATGGGCACTAACGTGTTTGCAGGAGAGATTTCCTTTATTACACAGTCACTTAGTGCAGTGCTTCAGCTTGGCGTAACCCTTGATTATTCAATATTCCTGTGGCACAGCTACCAGGAAGAGCTTGAGAAGAATGATGATAAAAACAGTGCGATGGCAAATGCAATTTCAGCTACCTTCACATCAGTTCTCGGAAGCTCAATTACAACAGTTGCAGGCTTCGTAGCTCTCTGCTTCATGAGCTTTACACTGGGCCTTGACCTTGGTGTTGTAATGGCTAAGGGCGTTGTCTTCGGAGTTATTGGATGCGTAACTATTCTTCCAAGTATGATCCTTGTCTTTGACAAAGTGATCGAGAAGACCAAGCACAAACCGCTTATGCCTGAATTTGTCAGGATTCCGGAATTTGTAGCACATCACTATGGAGTGTTCTTTGCTATTTTCCTGGCTCTTTTGATTCCGGCTATTTACGGTAATAACCACACAAGTGTTTATTACGATCTGACTCAGACACTTCCCAAGACACTTGAAAGTGTTCAGGGAGCCAATAAAGTGGATGAGAAGTTCGATATGAATTCAGCATACATGCTTCTGGTGGACAAGAATCTGGACACCGCATCCATGACTTCTATGATAAAAGAGCTTAAGAATACAGATGGAATTATTTCAGTTCTTTCTACTGATTCCATAATGGGACCTGCTCTTCCAAGAGAACTTTTACCGGAGGATCTTATGTCTGAGCTTGAATCCGACGAGTGGAAGATGGTTCTTTTGACAACGGATTATAAGATAGCTTCCGATGAGATAAACAGCCAGATCACCTCCATCGACAGGATCGTTAAATCCTATGATCCTAAGGCTATGGTTGTAGGTGAGGCTCCTTGTACCAAGGATCTGATAAATATTACAAATCATGACTTCCAGGTTGTTAATACTGTTTCCATCGGACTTGTGTTCCTGATCATTGCATTTGTACTTAAGTCAGCATCACTTCCGTTTATTCTGGTTGCTGTTATTGAGTTTGCGATATTTGTAAACATGGGACTTCCGTTCTATACCAAGACAACTATTCCTTTCATTTCATCAGTTGTTATCGGAACAATCCAGCTTGGAGCAACCGTTGACTATGCGATCCTGATGACGACCAGATATCTGAATGAGAGAGAAGCAGGACATGCCAAGAAGGAAGCAACACTTATAGCTCTTTCAACCAGCATGAAATCAGTAATTGTCAGTGCACTTAGCTTCTTTGCAGCTACCTTCGGTGTAGGAATGATCTCCAGTATCGATATGATTGGTTCCCTCTGCAACCTGATGGCTAGAGGCGCGATCATCAGTATGTTCACTGTTATCCTGGTGCTTCCTGCAATGTACATGATCTTTGATGGACTTATCATGAGAACTACTTATGGAATGCATGTTGATAATCCAAAGCCACGAAACGGCGGACATCATATCCATCACATTCATAAGGTCGCTTGATTTTAATCTGAAATAATAATTCGCACCTCCGGTGCAGAAAAGAGGAATATTATGGTTAAGAAGAATCTTTTAAAATCTTTATCAGTAGTTATGGCATGTATGATGGCCATTATGACCGTTGCATGCGGTTCTAATGCCACTTCTGACAATACAACAGAAACTGCAATTGTTGAAACACAGCAGGAACAGCAGCTGGAGAATACTTTGGCTGCAAGCGCTGCGGCTTCTGAGGGGGAGTCAGGCAAGGTTGAAACTGTTTATGTTACTGCGGATGCCAATGGCGCAGTTAATGATGTGGTTGTCAGTGAGTGGCTCAAAAATGCCACAGCTTCTTCAGAACTTGCTGATTCAACACAGCTTAAGGACATCGTCAATGTAAAGGGATCTGAGACATTCACTAAGAACAGCGATGGAACTCTTACCTGGAATGCTGACGGCTCTGACATTTATTACCAGGGAACTACAGACAAAGAACTTCCTGTAGATATGAAGATTACATATACTCTTGATGGAAAAGAGATTGCACCTTCTGATCTTGCTGGAAAGAGCGGAAAAGTTACAATCCGTTTCGAATATGACAATAAAGCTAAGCAGACTGTTGATGTAGATGGTAAGAAAATTGAAGTTTATACACCATTTGCTATTGTTTCAGGAATGATGCTAGATTCTGATAAGTTCTCAAATGTTGAGATTTCCAATGGTAAGATTATTTCAGATGGCGGCAAATATATAGTTATGGGTGTTGCCCTTCCAGGACTTAAGGAAAGCCTTAATATCGCTGATGATAAGTGGGATGAGCTTGAGGATTCAGAAGAGCTTAAGGGTAAGCTTTCAAACAGCTTCGAAATTACAGCAGATACAACAGATTTCGAACTTGGAATGACAATTACAATGGCAAGTTCAGATCTTTTAGCTGACTTTGGTATAACAGATCTGTCTGATTCAGATAAGATCAATGACCTTAAGGATGATATGGGCGAACTTAATGATGGCTCAACCAAGCTTGTTGATGGTACCAAGGAACTCAAGGATGGTACAACCAAGCTTCGCGACGGTTCCAAGGAACTCTACGATGGAACAGGCAAGCTCTATGATGGAACAAAAGAGCTTAAAGATGGAACAACTAAGCTTTCTGACGGAACAAATAAACTTGCTGATGGAGCAGGTCAGCTCGTTAATGGTGCAGGCCAGTTAAATGACGGAGCAGTTAAGCTCAGCGACGGTGCAGGACAGCTTCTTGATGGAACAAATAAGCTTGCAGACGGTACTAGCCAGTTATCAGATGGAACAAGCCAGCTGGCAAACGGAACTGATACTCTTGCAAGTGGAACAAGCAAGCTCTATGACGGTTCTAAGAGCCTTTATGAAGGTGTTGCTTCCTATACAGATGGAGTATCACAGGTAAATGCAGGAGCAGGTCAGCTTGCTAAGGGAGCTGCCAGCGCCAAGGAAGGCTCCGCACAACTTTCAGGCGGAATCAAGGAAACTAAGAGCGGTGTAGACGGCCTTGTAGCCGGTGCTGCCCAGCTTGATGCAGGCGTACATACTCTGGCTGATAAGTTAAACAGCATGGCAGGAGCTCTTAATCAGATTCAGGAACTTAAGGATCAGAGAGAGTCTTTTGCAAAGGCATACGCATACCTGACAACTCCAGGTGTTTCATGCTCTGGTGAGATACTTTCTGTTCTGAGTATGTGCTCTGATGGCAAGATCACAGCTGACAATGTTGAAGAGATTAAGTCTACAGGTCTTGCAGCTCTTTCAGGCTCACAGTCAAACACTGTGACAGATGAATATACTGGAGACGGAGAAGCTCCTATGCCAACCGGCGGTGAGGTGCCTGCTGAAAACCCTGAGAACACTGAAGATAAGCAGGATGAGCAGGATAAGCAGGATGATAACAAGGGCCAGCAGGAAGGCGATGACAAGCAGGCTGACGTCCAGCAGGGTGATGATAAACAGCAGGCTGACGACCAGCAGGGTGATGATAAACAGCAGGGCGACGACCAGCAGGGTGATGATCATCAGGACGATGACAAGCAGAATAATGTCGGTAATGATGGTGGTAATGCCGGCGGCAACGATGGCGGAGATGGCAGCGGAGAAGAGACATATACCAAAGAACAGGTAGATCAGATGATCTCAGAAGCTGTTAATGATGCTGTTTCAAGTGCAGTAGCACAGGCTCAGGCACAGTTCGAAGAGCAGGCAGCCCAGAAGGCTGAGCAGATGCAGAAGGAAGCAGAAGCAGCATTCGCTGAAAAGGCTGAACTTATCAAGAAAGCAGTTCTTGAACAGGCCCAGGCAGAGTTCGAGAAACAGGCAAAAGAAAAGATGGCTGTTGCAACAGATCAGGCTACAAAGGTAGCTACATATTCAGCAGCTCTTGCAGCAACTAAGGCATCAATATCTGTTATGGACAAGGTACTTGCAGGAATTGGAAATATCAGCATTACAGAATCTGATTTTGCTCAGATCAAGGCACTTGTAGATGGTGCTGATCAGCTTGCAGGTGGAACAGTACTTCTTCAGGAAGGTCTTGTTAAACTTGATAATGGTGCTTCACAGCTTGATGCAGGCATTGGCCAGCTCAGAAGCGGTGCAACATCTCTTGCAACAGGAACAGGCGCACTTGTAGCTAATAGCGATAAGTTAAAGAACGGTGCAAAAGAATTAAGTGATGGAGTCGGCCAGGTTAATGATGGAGCAGCTAAACTTAAGAATGGTGCTAACCAGGTAAATAGTGGTGCGGCGCAGCTTAAGGATGGCGCAGTGCAGCTTAAGGACGGAGCTTCTCAGCTTAAGGATGGCGCTACTTTGCTTCAGGACGGCACAGGCAAGCTCTACGATGGAACTAAGGATCTTAAGTCCGGAGCAGATGAGCTTAATAGCGGAGCCGGCAAGCTTGATAACGGTGCACTTGATCTGATGAATGGTGCTAAGGACCTAAGCGACGGCGCTGGTAAGTTAAGTGATGGTATCATTGAACTCGATAATGGTGTTGCCACGTTACTTGATGGTGTTTGCAAGCTTGATAAGGAAGGTATCAAGAAGCTTTACGAAGCATTTGATGGTGACCTTACAGACTTTTCTGACAAGATGACAGCTATTCAGGAAGCAGGAAGCAGCTACACAACCTTTGGTGGAGCTAATGCTGATGAGAAGAGCAGCGTTAAGTTCATCATTAAGACAGAGGGCGTAAAGGCAGCAGATGTATAAAACATGACCTGTTTGGGTTATGCATGATTTGCTCGCGTTTCCTCGATGTAATTCATAGGATAAAAAGTAAAAGAAAAGCATTGGAGTTGATGACCCAATGCTTTTCTTTTATTCCTTAATGTTTATCTTTTACCTCATACTGCGGAGCAGTTCAATTGCTGTCTGAGGCTTTCCTTCATTTTTTCCGTAAGGATATTCGTATTTAGCAAGAAGTCTTGCTCTCATCTCTTCCGGATGATTATATAATTGATCCATAATTCTATCAAAGGCTTTTCTGTATTCACCCATGGCATTTCCTCTTAATTATCTACACACATAAACAACATATAACGACATACATAGTACTTGATTCACAAATCATTAGCAATGTAAAAATGCACAAAAAATTGTGAAATAACTGTGAAAATGAAACCTAAGTTCAACGGCCTTTCGAGAAAAATGAAATCATTTTTCACCAAGTGTGCAGGGAAAGAATTGATCTGGTTTACGCTGTTGCCTCATCAAGTGTGAAGAATGCCATCTTTTCATTAAGAGTCTCTGCCATGTCGCGAAGATCATTAGCGGCATTGCTGATAAGTGAGAAGGTTGCATTAAGCTCTTCCATGGAAGCGTTTGTCTCCTCTGAAGATGCCGCATTCTGCTGAGAAATAGCAGCAAGCTCAGAGATAATATCTGTAAAGCTGTCCTTAAGACCGTTAAGAAGATGGATCTTTTCTGCAATAAGCTTAGTAGAGTTATCTACATTATTAACGTTCTCTACAACTGAATCCATATCTGTCTTGGTTGTTGTAAGCTGGTTGTTCTGCTCCTTCATGCTGGCGCTGAGCTTTTCGATAGTCTCAACGTTCTTCTGGGACTCACTTACAAGAGTTTCAACGATAGCCTTGATTGAAACAGCAGCATCTTTTGACTGCTGTGAAAGGTTTCCAATCTCGGAAGCAACTACTGCAAAGCCCTTACCATATTCACCTGCTCTTGCAGCTTCGATTGTGGCATTAAGTGAAAGAAGATGTGTCTGCTCTGCGATAGCTGTGATGATTCCTGAAGCTTCTGCAATATTTTTTACTGAATCATTTGTCATACGAATCTGATCATTGATGTCCTGCATAGAGTTCATAACATCAACGTTCTTATCCATAAGATTTCCAAGTGTATCTACTGTACGCTGTGCACCTGAAAGCATTTCATTAGCAGCGGTTGAAAGATGTTCAATTCTTGTAGTGATATCGTCAATGCTATCACCCATCTCATTAGTATTTGTAACAGAATTTTCTACGCTCTCAGCCTGAGAAGCAGCACCACGGCTGATATCCTCAACTGCAGTTGTTACCTGATCAGCAACTCTTGATGCAGTTTCAGCTGAGCTTGCAAGGTTTATACCTGAGTTTGTAACGTCCTCAGAAAGTTTCTTGGTAGCACTGATAACATCCTGAAGCTTATCACGTACCTGTGCGGAACTTGCAGCAATAACACCAAGCTCATCCTTACGGTTAAAGGTACGATCGTTAATATAGAAAGAAAGCTCACCTTCTTCAAGATTCTGGAGACCACCGATGATATCCTTTATTGCTCTTGAAGTTCTTGAAATAATAATACGAGCAACAACAAAGTTAAATAAGAAGAATCCGATAAATGTTCCGATGATTGCTATTGCTGCAGCTCTCATGTTTCCTGCAACTACAGAAGTATCACGGCCTGCAAAAATCATACCAACTACAGATCCATCTGAGTTCTTTAATGGAAGATAATATGCATACCAGTTCTGGCCGCCGATCTCGAAATTAGTTGCAAGGTACTCGTTACCGCTTTTTAAAACTTCTTTTACAACAACATCTGAAGCCTTTGTACCTTCCATACGCTTTCCGGTAGTAGCATCTGTAAGAGAGGTGATGTAACGGGTATCACCGTAAAAAACTGTGTAGTGCATACCAGTTCTGTTATGAAGGTTGTCAAGCTGCTGCTGGTAGAGGTCATGGATTGCTACATCACCCTTCATGAGCTGACCATCTTCAGAAACTGACCAGTCACCTTCCCATTCATGAGAAATTTCGTCTTCTACAAGAATAGCAGCTGCATGTAATCCCTCTTGGAATGAAGTGTAATAAGCTGACTGGATATGATTGAAACCAATATAACCAACGCATCCTGCCATAAGAAGGGCAAGTACAGAGGCTAAAACAATAATGCTGCGAACCATGTTTCTACTTTTTGTCTTCATAACATTCACCTTTCTAATTAAAATACAATAACTGAAAAAAGCATGGGAACATGTCCCATGCTTCTAATAAATCTTAAGTAATTAAGAATGCAACTGGCTGACATGTTAAAGTCCCTATAGCTTTGCGCCACAGGCTTTCGCCTGCTTTGCTAAATATTTATTTTGAACCGAAGGTGATTATAAAGTACGAATTAAAAAAATGCAATATTTATTTTTAATTTATAAAAAATTTTCAAACTTTATAAAGTTTAATAAAAACTTAATAATGAAAACGTTTTCGCGGTACATAATGGTATGCTACCATATTTATTAGATATTTGTATCAATGACCACAATATTTTGTTGATGCTTTTTGAGGAGGATTTTCCCTGGAACAGAAGATGTAAAAGAATATTGGGCTGTATTACCTCCTACAGAAGAAGGCTCACGCCTGTACATGACAGCAATAGCAAGAGATTACATGGACGGATATCTTTTATTTGAACTCACAGGTCATAACAGCGGTGATGAAGAGCTGGATATGGCAGTATCTGATTACATGGCAGCTATCATTGATTCTCTGACATTTACAGAATAATAAAGAATAACCATTTTAAATAATAAGAATCAGGGCATATATTTCGTTTTCATCATGAAAATGAAATGTATGTCCTTTTTTTACCCTTGTTAACTTAATCGTAAATTGGTATAATTTAGGAAAACGTTTTCTTTAATGTCAAAAGGAGGAAAAAGAAATGAAAAAGGGGGCTGTACGGGGATTTACAGCATTTTTTGCAGCGCTTATTTTGACGCTTGAATTGTTTTTGGGCGGTATTAGTGCATCAATTACAGTAAGAGCAGATGAAGGAGTTACATTAAAGCTTCACTATCACAGAGAAGACGGTGCATACGATGGCTGGGATGTGTGGCTGTGGCCTGAAGGTGGCGAAGGGGATGGTTATCCCTTTGAGGATGAGAACGGAGAAATGGTTGCCACCATGCAGGTGAAATCAGGAACTACAAAGGTTGGATTTATTGTACGAACTGCAGATTGGACCAAGGACGTGGATATGGATCAGTTCATTGATATTTCTGAAGTTATTTCGGGAACTGTTCACGCCTATGTGGAATCCGGTGTAGAGGGCGCAGTAAAAGAGTATGGGGATGATATTATGACAGGAACAAAGCTTAAAACAGTTGTTTATGATGGAGCAAATACGGTAACTGCAGAGTTTACAGGAAAGCTTGATGATGCACTGATGAATTCTTTCACATTAAAAGGAAGACTTGGTGAGGTTTTGATCACGGACGTGTCACTTAAGGAAAAAGCATCTGATAGTCAGTATTTTTATGACCTTACTATAGGGGAGGAGCTTGATATAAATCGCAGCTACAGACTTGAGTTTGATGGACAGGCCTATCAGATCAATATGCCAATTGTTTATTCAACAAAGGAGTTTGAAGATAAGTACACATATGAAGGCAATGATCTTGGCGCTTCATATAATAAAGAAAAGACAACTTTCCGTCTGTGGGCACCTACTGCCGAGGAAGCTTATGTAAATCTTTATGAATCAGGTAAGGCCTGGGAAAAAGACCTTATAAAGCAGCTTCCTATGACTGCGGATGTAAATGGAACCTGGACCGTTACTGAGGAAGGAGACCTTGCCGGAACATATTACACTTACACTGTTATTTTAGATGGTCTAAATGTGGAAGCCTGCGATCCATATGCCAGAACAACAGGTGTGAATGGCAAAAGAGCTATGGTAATTGACCTTGCATCAACTAACCCGGAAGGCTGGGATAGTGATACTAATCCCCATGCCGGCGAGAAGATCAACGACGCAGTAATCTACGAGCTTCATGTCCGTGACTTCTCAGTTGATGAAGCCGGGAATATCGATGACAAGGGCAAGTTTACAGCCTTTTGCCAGACAGGAACCAAGACCGTGGCCGGAAACGCTACAGGTATAGATTATATCAGTAACCTTGGCGTTACTCATGTTCATCTTTTACCAATTTATGATTTTGGTTCTGTTGATGAGAATGTGCCTTCTACAGAGCAGTTCAACTGGGGCTATGATCCTGTTAATTACAATGTTCCGGAGGGCTCTTATTCCACAGATCCTTATGATGGAAATGTGAGGGTAAAAGAGGCTAAGCAGATGGTTAAGGCCTTCCATGACAACGGGCTTTCAGTGGTTATGGATGTGGTTTATAACCATGTTTACAGCGGAAAAGACTTTTGTATAAACCGTCTTGTACCGGGATATTTTTCCAGAATAAACGCAGATGGCAGCTATTCAAACGGCTCCGGCTGCGGCAATGATACAGCATCTGAGCGCTCAATGGTCAGAAAGTATATTGTGGATTCTGTTTGCTATTGGGCTGATGAATATCACATTGATGGTTTCAGATTTGATCTTGTTGGCCTTTTGGATGTAGATACAGTAAATGAGATAGTAAGTAAAGTTCATGAGACTCACCCTGATGTTATTTTCTACGGTGAAGGCTGGAGCATGAACACTGATGTTACCAAAGAAAATGTGGTAATGGCAACTCAGCAGTCATCAGAGAAAACACCTGAATTTGCTTACTTTAACGACAACATGCGCGATGGACTTAAAGGCAGCGTGTTCAACACATCTGAGACCGGCTGGGCATCAGGCTCCAGGAATAAAGAAAGCCAGATGACAAATTCCTTTATGGCCAAAGAGACCTGGAGTAAGAACCCATCCCAGATAGTACAGTATGCTTCCTGCCATGACAACAACACTCTTTTGGACAGAATAGCAACTGCAAGAACTGACCTTGATAGAGATGCATGGATTAAGATGAGTAATCTTTCTGCAGCGTTCTACCTTACCTCTGAAGGCGTTCCATTCATGCAGGCCGGAGAAGAAATCCTTCGCACCAAGGTAAAAGAGGATGGCAGCTATGATTCTAACAGCTATAGCTCCGGTGATGCTGTAAATATGCTAAAGTGGGAAACTCTTGATGATCCCAAATATCAGGAAAACCTTGAATACTATAAGGGGCTTATAGCTTTCAGAAAAGAGCATGGACTTTTAAGGCTCTCTGATACAGCCGAGGTAGAGGCAAGAGTCAGTGCTGTTGAAGGCCTTGATAAGAATGTTGTGGCATTTACTATGGATAACAATGATCATAAGGTATCAGGTGAGGAAGCCGATGAGATTATTCTTGCCTTTAACCCTAATGACAGCGCCACTACCATTTCTCTTCCGGAAGGAAAATGGAGCGTATGTGTAAAGGGAACTAAAGCCGGAACACAGGCTCTTGAAGAGGTTTCGGGAAGCATTTCTATTGAGCCAATTTCAAGCGTTGTGCTTGTAAAGGGTGATGTTTTGGCAGAAACACAAAAGGATAATGAAGCTGATAATAAGGCTGCTACAACTACAGAGTCTGGCTCTGATGCAGGCACTACATCAAAGAGTGGTGTCAGTGCCGGAGTGATAGCCGGTATCGTAGCGGGTATTGTAGCACTCGCCGGTATAATCGCAGCAGTATTTAGTAAGAAGTCTCGCAAATAAAAAGCCACGGGGGACGGTTCTTCTTGGCTGGTTTTTAGATTCAAAAACCAGCCAAAGAGAACTGTCCCCCTTGGCTTTTAGCTTTGATTTATGCTACACTTTACCTTATTATCTATGCATTAGCATTGTTGGGGAGTAGGTATAAATGAAACTGATTTTCAGATACATGGGGAAATACAAATTCGCAATTCTTCTTGCAATATTCATCAAGCTCATAGGAACTATGACCGAGCTTACACTTCCATACATTTTAGAATATATGATTGACTATGTGGTACCTTCCAAGGATCTTTTGAGGGTTCTTTTATGGGGATTTCTGATGTTTGTGGCATCTGTCTGCTGCAGGGAATTAAATGTCCTTGCCAATAAAAGAGCGATAAATAATGCCCATAAAGTCAGCTTTGACGTGAGACAGGATCTGTTCAAGGTTACTGCAAATTTATCAGGAGACAGCTTTGACGAATATGGCCTTCCTAGCCTTATCAGCCGAATGACCTCTGATAGTTACAATGTACAGTCCTGTGTTCAACAGCTGCAGTCTCTTTGTGTCAGGGCACCTATGATGCTCTTCGGCGGTGTGGTCATGACACTTTTTATGGACTGGCATCTGGCCATGATACTGATCATAATGCTTCCCTTTCTTATAATGGTTGTGTTTATCGTATCCTCAAAGGGTATTCCCATGTACACGATAGTTCAGAAAAAGCTTGATGCAGTTGTTCGCATCATGCGTGAAAATATTACAGGCATAAGAGTTGTGAAGGCTCTTAGTAAGGCGGATTACGAGAGAAAACGTTTTGGCATAGCCAATGAAGAAATGACCAGAAGCGATATCAAGGCAGGATCTATCATGGCTCTGCCGGGGCCATTCATGCAGATGTGTCTGAATGTTGGCCTTACGCTTGTTGTTATTTATGGTGCCAAAAGAGTTAATGATGGCAGTATGCAGCCCGGTATCATTCTGGCGTTTTTGACGTATTTTAATATGATAACCATGGGCGTAATGGGACTTAACAGAATCTTCATGAGCTTGTCCAAAGCAAGTGCCAGTGCTGACAGAATTGATCAGGTAATCAGTAAGGGTGAAGAGTGGAGGATTATACCTGACAGCGGCAACAAAGAAGCGGATCCGGATAACTATATTACTTTTTCAGACGTAAGCTTTTCTTATGGAAAAGATAGCAAGGTGGATAGCAAATTTGTCGGAGGAAAAAGAGAAAAAGCTCTGGATAATATAAGTTTTTCGCTGAAAAAAGGAGAGAGCCTCGGAATCATAGGGCCTACAGGCTGCGGAAAAACTACAATAATCAATCTTTTGCTCAGATTTTATGATGCTGATGACGGCAGGATAACAATTGATGGCAGAGATGTAAGATCTTTTGAAAAGGATGAGCTTAGGAAAAAGTTCGGTGTTGTTTTCCAGAATGACATGGTCTTCAAGGATTCACTTAGGAATAACATTGATTTCGGAAGAGGGAAATCTGATGAAGAGCTGATCGCTGCTGCAAAGGATGCCATGGCCTATGAATATATTGAAGGTCTTGATAATAAAATGGAGTATCAGGCGGACATTAAAGGTGCGAATCTGTCAGGAGGGCAGAAACAAAGGCTTTTGGTTTCAAGAGCTTTAGCCGGAAAGCCTGATATTCTGGTATTGGACGACAGCTCAAGTGCGTTGGATTACAAGACTGATTCAGATATGAGAAGAGCTATAAAAGAGCATCACAAGGGCAGTACGCTGATACTTATAGCTCAGAGAGTCAGCAGTGTCATGAATATGGATAAGATTCTGGTAATGGATAATGGTAAGTGCATTGGGATAGGAAATCATCAGGAGCTTATGGAGAACTGCGCTGCTTACCGTGAAACCTACGAGATGCAGACTAGCTAAATGGAGGACGGATTATGCCGGGACCCGGGGATAGAGGCGGAGTAAAACAAAAACCAAAGGATGCCAGAAAAACGCTTAGAAGGCTCCTTAAATATATGATGGAATATGCTTGGATATTCTTTCTTCTTTTAATATGTGCTTTTACCAGCAACATTGGTAATCTGCTTGGACCGGATTTTGCTGGAAAGGCCATTACAGCGGCAAGTGCAGGAAAGGGAAAGGTTGATATGGACCTGGTGGTGCACTATGGCCTTTTGATGCTTTTTGTTTATGTGGGAAGTAATATATTATCTTTCCTTGTGAATATAGGAATGATGCATGTTGGAAGATATGTTGCAAGAAATATGAGACGTGATGTTTTTGATAAGCTGCAAAAGCTTCCGGTTGGATATTTTGACAAGCACCTGGCCGGAGATATCATCAGCCGCGTTTCCTATGATATTGATGTGGTAACAACAAGTTTGTCATCGGATATTGTGCAGATTCTTACCAGTGTCGTTACCGTTGTAGGAAGCTTTATTATGATGTGCATGATCTCACTTCCGCTGGTTTTATGTATGGCATTTACGATTCCTATTTCAGTTCTTTTTACAAGACATATGAGTAAGAAGACAAGGCCGCTATACCGTGTAAGGAGCCTTGCCTATGGCGAGATGAACGGCTTTGCGGAGGAAATGTTTACAGGACAAAAGACAATACTTGCCTATGCTCATGAAGATTATGTGTGTAAACGTTTTGAGGAGATAAATCTAAATGCAGCCAGAGCTTACAAGGATGCAGATGGACTTGGTATGACCATGGGACCTACTATCGGAATGATTAGCAATATCGGTCTTTCTGCCATCGGACTAGGCGGAGCGCTTCTTTATATGAAGAATATTGTTGGACTGGGCCAGATTTCAAGCTTCATTCTTTATAGCCGTAAGTTCAGTGGTCCTATCAATGAGATTTCTAATATTATAAATGAGATTTTTAGTGCCCTGGCAGCTGCAGAACGTGTATTTCAGCTTCTTGATGAGATAGAGGAGGTAAAAGATATAGAAGGGGCTGCACTTTTAAGTGATGTCCAGGGTAAGGTTGAAGTCCACGATGTGGAGTTTGGATACCTTAAGAAAAAAACTATCCTCCATGATTTTAATATGGAATCCCATCCCGGTGAGACGGTGGCAATCGTGGGACATACGGGAGCCGGAAAGACCACAATCATCAACCTTCTAATGAGGTTTTATGATCCCTGGAAGGGTGAAATATGTGTGGACGGGCAGGAGAACAGGAAATATACTATGGAGAGCCTTCGAAAGAGTTATTCCATGGTGCTTCAGGATACATGGGTATTTAACGGCACGATTTTTGACAATATTGCTTATGGAAAAGAAAATGCCACACTTGAAGAAGTTATGGAAGCAGCCAAGGCTGCACATATCCACAACTATATTATGCGACTGCCGCAGGGCTATAACACAGTTATAAGTGAGGATGGCGGTAATATCAGTAAGGGACAGAAGCAGCTTATCACAATAGCCAGAGCGATGCTGTATGATACCAGTATGCTGATATTGGATGAAGCTACCAGTAATGTGGATACAGCTACAGAACGTAAGGTTCAGAAGGCCATGAGAACTCTTATGGCAGGAAAGACTTGCTTTATCATCGCTCACAGGCTTTCAACAATTAGAAATGCAGACAACATTCTTGTGATGGATAAGGGCGATGTGATAGAACAGGGAAATCACGACTTCCTGATGCAGAATAAAGGGGCATACTACAGACTGTATCAGAGTCAGTTTGATTGACACTCCCATCAGCTAAAGCTAATGGGATTCTTGCTTCAAGGACCACGGTT
>NZ_CAMVPU010000044.1 GCF_947169445.1 uncultured Butyrivibrio sp.
AAAAAATTTGGTGGGAGCATTATTCCAAGCTGGTTTTTGCATGGAACGATTAATGTCATGGTGGCGACGATAGCACTATAACTTTGAATATAATCATGAAAAAAGGCCATCTGAATCATTCCGATGTCGTGGGAAGACTTCTTATTTTTGTGCGCACCGAAAATAAGAGTCAACTTGTGCGAATGATCTTTGCGGCGCTGTTTATAGCGATTCAGCCGTTTCTTGGCGTCGTACTTCCCAAAATTGCAATTGGAACGATAGAGCGTTACGGAAAAGACGCGACACTTCCGCTGGCGAAAGTGATGGCGATATATTGTGTTATCGCAGGCTTTATCGGATTTATGAGCGCATATTTAAGTAGGGTAACAGACTCAGAAAATATACGTCTTCGCATGCACTATCTGGCATTGCTTTCCAAGAAAATCCAGAACATGGATTACAAATATGTAGAGGATGCAACTTTCAGGGAAAAGAATGAGAGAGCTATGCAAGCTGGTTCTTCGAGCGGAAACGGCATCGAACTTCTGCTTAATCTCATCTACAAGGCTCCGGCCTATCTTTTGACATTGATTGCCATGGCAGTGGTGGCGTTCACGCTTAGCCCCATAGTTCTTGTCATGACAGTTTTGCACTGCGTCACACTTATGTGGGTGTCCGTAAAAACTCACGACTACGAGTATTCCCTAAAAGAGGAAAAAAGTAAGGCACAGCGCAGAATATCTTATTTCAACAAGACAACTCACGACTTTTCATAACTCTTGTTTATAAAAGTATATGCAACACGCTCGAGCGATAAACTTGTAATGATGTGAAAATAATTTAAAAAATTTAAAAAATAATGTTGACTCCTATGTTACGTCATAGTTTAAGGAATACGAAGAGAAAACGAAGAGCTGGACAAAGGAATATGAAAGTGGTCTGATGGCTGATTTTTCCAAGCTTTTCGAAGCAATAAAATTTTATTGTGGAAGGTGATTAAATGAGCAGGATAGAGCTTATACATGGTTCATGTGCAGATCAGGTTGTAGACGCAGTAGTTAATGCTGCTAACAGCGGACTTTGGGCTGGTGGCGGAATCTGTGGAGTTATCTTTGGAAAAGCAGGAATGCGGGAACTGACAGATGCCTGCAGCAAGTACAATACGCCCTTAAATGACGGCGATGCAGTTATTACTCCGGCATTTAAGCTGACAAATGCAAAGGCCATTATCCATGCGGTAGGCCCTAACTTCGCTGTTACACCTTCAGCTTTTGAAGAGCTCTTTAAAGCGTACTACAATTCACTGACAGTACTAAAAGACAATGGCTACCACAGCATTTCTTTTCCGCTTATAAGCTCTGGTATATTCGGTGGAGGGCTGCCAAATCCCGCAGGAGAATCAACCAGACAGTGCTTAAAGGCATACAAGCTGTTTGTCCAGGACTATCCTGACTATGATATCGATGTTAAGCTCTGCGCCTTTGGGCAAAGCGAGATGATCCAGGCTCAGAAGGAGTTTGAAAATCTGTAAAGTTAAGTGTGATTTATGCTACAAAAATCCGCATAATTTACAACTTACCATCAAAAAAATACAACTTACCACAAAATCTATTTTTCATTTGCAGAATATCCCCTATCATCCAATTATCAGATAACTGAGGAAAGGATAGGGGATGCAAATGAATTCAATCGAGTTAAAAAATCTTACAAAAAGATACGGTAAATTCTATGCCGTTGATAATCTTGGATTTGAAATTAAGCAGGGTGACTTTGTTGGATTTCTGGGCGTGAACGGTGCTGGGAAATCAACAACAGTTAACATGCTATCAACAATACTTACACCGGATTCTGGCGAAGCATATCTTTGTGGCTACAAGCTTGGCAAAGAAGATATGGACATCAGAAAAACAATCGGTGTGGTATATCAGTCAAATGTTCTTGACGACCTATTCACAGTAAAAGAAAACATCACAACAAGGTCAAAAATGCTTGGACTTGATGACAGAACAATAAAAAGCCGATTGGCTGATCTGTCGGATATCTTAAAGCTCTCTGACATTATGGACAAAAGATACAGAGTTCTTTCAGGCGGACAAAAAAGAAGATGTGAAATCGCTTTTGCACTGATGCATTCGCCAAAGATTCTTTTCCTGGACGAGCCAACAACAGGACTTGATCCTGCGACAAGAGTGGATGTATGGGATGCGGTTGAGATGCTAAGAGCAAATACAGATATGACGGTATTCCTCACAACTCACTACATGGAAGAAGCTCAGGCAGCAGACAAAATCATAATCATCAATAAAGGCAAAAAGCTTGCTGAGGGCACACCCTTTGAGCTAAAGGAGAAATTCGCAAAGGACAGCTTAAAGCTCTACTTCAACGAAAGCAGACGAAATCAGGTTATTGAAGTTGTTGGAGAAAACAGCCTGATTACTACATCTTACGGAGGCTGCGTTGAATCAAAGAATCCTTTTGCAGCAGCGGAAACAGCAAGCATGCTGAAGGGCATCATCGATGGATTTGAAATCATTCAGGGAAAAATGGACGACGTATTTTTAAATGTCACTAATGAACTGGGGAGGGCCGTATAATGAGAAGCTTTATAGCAATAAACAAAAGAAACCTTTGTCTGTACTTTAGAGATTACGCAGCAGTATTTTTCTCACTATTATCAATGCTCATAATTATCCTGCTCATGCTGTTTTTCCTGGGCGACGTAAATAATGCGGATCTCATTGATGCGATAAAACTCGTTCCCGGAAGAGGCGGAGAAGAGGACCTAACCACAATTAAAAACTTCAGCTTCCTCTGGACCTGTGCAGGAATTATGACTATCAACGCTTCAACTGTTACTCACGCTTTTTATTCAAACATGATTAAGGACAGAACAGGAAACCGTCTGAATTCACTTCTTGTTATGCCTGTTAAAAGGTCAACCTTCGTACTTGGATATGTGTCTGGTGCATGGATTGCTGGAGTTATCATGAGCGTAGCAACATTTGCAGTTACAGAGATTATCGGAGTAGCAAAGGGCATGGAGATTCTTCCCTTTGAAGTACACGTTGAGCTTTTACTTCTGACCATGCTTAACACATTCGTTTACTCTGCAATAATGTTCCTCCTGGCATCAGTGATTAAGAGCCAGAGCGCATGGAGCGGAATCGGAATCATCCTTGGCACACTCGCAGGCTTCCTTGGCGGAATATATTTCCCCATTGGATCAATGAGCGAAACCATGCAGAAGGTAGTTAAGTGTCTCCCCTTCATCTATGGAACATCACTCTTTAGGAAGATTATGCTCGGATCCCTGGAAGATACACTGTTTGACGGAACTCCGGAGGTTATGAGAACAGAAGTTGACCGCGTAATGGGAATGGATATTTTCTTTGGAAACAGCCAATTGTCTGACATGGGAAAAGTAGGTATACTTATTGCTGTAGGTATGTTCTTTATCCTACTCTCAATAATCTGCTTATCACTAACTAAAAAGAAAGATAGATAATGAAAATCACAATTGAAACACCGTTACCGGGTGAAGAAGACGAAATCATAATAAAGATGGCCGAGCTGAACGACGAGGTACTAAAAACTATTCGAAGGCTCAAGGACGGCGTAAGCAAAGAAACCATGGCTGTGTACGCAGACGAAAGTATAAGGATGGTTCCGACGAATGACATTCTCTACTTTGATGCAACTGATAACCATGTCTTTGCTTACACAAAAGACAACTGCTTTGACACAAGGAAAAAGCTATTTGAGATAGAAGAGACGCTTGCAAACTCAGCATTTCTTAGAATATCCAAAAATGCAATCGTCAACATAAAAGCTATAGATCATCTAAGTCCTGAGTTCAACGGAAGATTTATAGCAAGCCTGAAAAACGGAGAGGACATAATCATCTCAAGAGGATATGTCCCGGAACTTAAGAAAAAACTAGGCATTGGAAAGTAAGGCGGAGGTTATTCATACATCTATGAAAGCATTTTTGAGCGAATTATTTAAATGGTTTTTGATCATAAATACAGGAATAATGGTCGTTGTCTGGCTAAACACATTAGGCTACGAGTACATCTGGACTCAGATCATCCCACAGATTTTCTGTGCAAGCTTTCTGACATCCCTAGTCACAACAATCATTTTTTCAATAAATCCCAGAAAACCAATGGGAGTGCCGCTTAGAGTACTTCTTGCGTGCGTACATTATCTGATACTATGTGCCATAATAATGACGGTTGGAATGCTCTTTGACTGGTTCGAGCTTACTGTAAAGGGCGGGATTACAGTGGTTCTCAGCGTAGCTGCAGTATATTTCCTGGCAGCAGTCACTTCATATATTCTGTCAAAAGGGGAGGCAGATGAAATGACTAATGCGCTTAAGAATTATAAAGATGAATAAGAAATAACATTTTCTTCTGTGGGGGAACAATACTAGAGGAAATGGGGAATTTGTATGAAGAAAGAAAATGTTAGTAAAAGAAAAGCGGCAGTACTCTTTGTCTGTCTGACACTGCTGCTTACGTGGGTTTTTCAATTTTTACCACTGATCTTAAAATTGAACGTTGAGGAAACATCCATATCATCATTTGATTTTGCATCTGTGTTTTTCATAATTGGTGGAATGATGCCATCACTTATCGGTGTAATCTTTGCCTTTGTATTCTTCAAAAAAGAAAATGTAAAGGACTTCTTTGCAAGATGCTTTATCCCAACGAAGAAAAGTTTTCTCGCCATACTTATTGGCCTTGCAGTTGTATGCTTTGAAACCTTTGTAGCTCAGATGATAGCAAAAGCTCTTGGCGGAAGTGCCCTTGGATTTGAAGGCCTTAAAATGATACTTCACAATCCATTGATGTTTTTCTACTTCCTGTTCTGGGGGCTTATGTCAGGCCCCTTGTCTGAGGAATTTGGCTGGAGAGGGTTCCTTACAGACGTTGCGATAAATAAGAAAAATATTTTTAAAGGATCACTGATCATAGGTGTTATCTGGGGCTTATGGCATTTGCCGCTGTTTTTCTATCCGGCGCAGATCCAGTATGAATGGGCTCACACGAACTTTATGCTGGTTATATGCTTCGTGCTTATGTGCATGTCAAA
The DNA here is from genome assembly GCF_947169445.1 of uncultured Butyrivibrio sp. GTDB lineage: Bacteria > Bacillota > Clostridia > Lachnospirales > Lachnospiraceae > Butyrivibrio. Next base: position 5,077 of record NZ_CAMVPU010000044.1, read on the forward strand.
CTCTCTTGTGTACAGCGCAGTATATGTTATTTCACAGAGAAGGGTTTTCTCAATATTTTTCTTACACATGTTTGAAAACATCATTCTGACCGGCGCCATGATATACCCTTTCAGCGATGTATATAAGACCGTTGTTAATCCGGTTTCCATCATCCTTGACGTGGTATTTTTCCTTATCATTACAAGGACAAAGCTGTACAAGGATAGTCTTGAGAAAATGCCGGAAGCAGAGTCCGAGTAAAGAAGAGAACTCCCTGGCTGTTGACAGGTTTCCAAAAACGGAGTAAATTGATTGTGCGCAATCTAATGAAACGTAATGGGAATTGTTTATAGCATTAGGGAGTTATTTTATGGATAAAAAACTTGAGTTTCATAAACCATCATTTGAAGAGGCTGCAAAGCTTTCAACAATATATGCGCTCAGGGATAACAAGACCTGTGACAGCACTGTTTTAGATACTTACATCTGGAAGGATTTGTACAACACCAGAATTTATATGGAGGACGAAGCTGCGATCATCCTTATGAAGGACGAAAAGGGATATTTTGCAGCTATGACCTATTGCAGGGAAGAGGAGCTTCCAAAGTACTTTGAGCTCTTGAAGAGCTATTTTAAAAATGAGCTGAACAGTCCGCTCAGGATTGACCTTGCAGATGAAGATGCTCTAAAAGCCCTTGGACTTTGCGATAATCCTGAATTTGCAATCGAGGAAGAGTTTGACCTTAAAGACTACCTCTACGATGCAGAGGAGCTTAGAAGCCTCGCAGGCAAGAAGTACCAGAAAAAGAGAAATCTTATAAACAAATTCATGAAGGAATACGAGGGCAGATGGCTGTCATTAGTATAGAAAAAGGAAATTCTGAGATACCTGGAATTTATCAGGTCATAAACCAGCAGTTCCTTTTGAACTCTTATGAGGACGCCAAGGTTGTAAACAGAGAAGATGATATGGGAATTGAGGGACTTCGCCAGGCAAAGGAGAGCTACAATCCCATTGGCTATGCCAGAAAGTACAGAGTATGCGAGAAGGCAGCATAAAGCTTTCCGGCAAAACACAAACTCACACAAGAAAAAACTATGATTATAGAGCTTGAAAACAAAGATAGTTCAAGAAAACTTTATGAAGAGGCTTTTGACGACCCTAAGGTGTTCGTCGATTACTACTACAAGGAAAAGTGTAGTGATAACAGGATAATCGCCAGTGTCGAAGACGGCGAAGTTATTTCCATGCTGCACTTAAATCCATTTCAGATAAACCTTTGTGGCACAACAGTTAAGAGCTACTATGCGGTGGCAGTTGCGACTACCAAAGAAAGGCGCCACCAGGGCGAGATGACAAGGGTATTTGAAAAGGCCTTTGATCTTATCAGGGAGGAAAAGATTCCCTTTGTATTCCTAATACCCGTAGACGAGGCTATCTATTCCTGGATGGGCTTTGATACAATATGCGATTTTTCCATGGACTGGATTGCTGATTATGATGTCATCAAAGAAACCTTTGACGTTTACTGCGTAAGGGATGATGCCTATATAAGAAGAATGAATATTGAAAATGAGCTAAGGGAAATGGACGACGGAGAGGTTCTGCCTGATGAGCCTGTGATCATGGCGAAGGTAACTGATCTTCAAGCCTTTAATAAAGCTTGACCAGAACAATGCGACCCAGCAGCTGGTGGGAAGAGTTGGAAAGCCTCAGGACATTGCAGAGATGGTAATGTTCCTGTGCTCCGATAAAGCAGGATTTATCACCCTCACCGGCATTGAGCAATCAGTTTTACAAGTTCAAGGTAGAATGGCTTTACATTAGTTCTTTTAGTAAGACCGCCCTGAAGTGACATATGATCTCCGTGGTATGCCGGCATGATATACCATTGTCCTGGAATGATTGTGGTACCCCTGACGTATTCAGTGCTGGGAGCGCCTATAGGGGCCCCGGCCGAGATGGTATTTACCAGACCATCGTTTGGCTGCCAGGTTTCATCAATCGTAAAGCCGCCCTTTGTAATGCCGGTATAACAACTCATGTAAGTTGCGCCTTTCAGGAACATATTTTCAGTGATTTCCGGGTCAGGAGATATGCTCCCATCAGAGTTTTGGATTGTTGAATAGCAGGGATAGGCAAAGTAGTATACATCCTCGAAGGTAGTGATCCTTTCATTCAATGCCAGCGCGTTGTCTATATGCATGTCAAAGGAAGCATAGTCATAGGACTGTCTTCCGTCAGGGACAGCCTTAGTACCTTTTGATACGGCATCACTGTTTTTCTCATATTCATCAGGAATATATATGGCTGATCGGTCAAAGTCTTCATCTTCATAGAGGTCATATGCAGTGGTTCCGTTTGTTGGTGCGGCCAGAGTCACTATGGAAAGCAGGTTATCGCCATTACCACCTTTGAAGAAAGGTGACAGATCTGATTCATCGGTGCAGCTGCTTTCTTCATAAGAACCATTTTTTAGTATCTCGGAAAACAGTCTGATTGTTGCGCCACCAAAGGAGTGACCGATAAGTGCGACTCTTGATGTGCCAAAGTCCTTTACGAGTGCCCTGCCTGTAAAATCTTCTCCGAAGCGCTCATGTCCTGCGGCCTTACTGTGGGCAGCGCCGTAGTCAACTCTTGTCCCAGAAAGCTGTGCATACAGTTCACAGGCTCTGTCCCAGGCGCTTCCGGTGGGATCCACAGAGGCAGCATAGCTTTCATAGCCCTGATTGTTCAGGTATCTTATTATGCTTCCGCCTGTAAGTCCCCAGTAGGGAATAAATTCGTTCCTTGCATCGTAGCTCCCCCAGCCTGAAAGTCCGTGAACAAATACATATTTCACGTCAGTCTGCAGGGGGCTTCGGTATGATACTGCAGCTGAGATAATGCTTACTACTGCAAACAGTGCAGCCATCCAGATAACGGTCTTTTTCATACCCTGCTTTTTTACCATGAAAAAAGGATACGGACCATCAACCTTTTCGATAGCGTTGAGATGCACCATAACAAGTCCGTAAGCAAGAGTGAAAAGAGCCGGCAGAATGATCCATCCATAGGAAGCACGGTCTTCAGCAAAAATGTATGATGCTGTTGTCAGTATAGGAATTATCAGATGGTGATAAAGTCCTGTTCCGGAGAAGAGCAGTTCTTTTACCTTTCCGGACATGGGAACAAGAATGAATGTAGTAACAAAGAACGTCATGCACATCATGGTAACAGTCATCAGTCTAAATACTTCAACATAGTACCGCTGTCCGAAATAACCAGTGAAAGCGCAGATATCAATGTAAGAAAATTGGATATCTGCGTGTAAAAGACAAAGCCTTTAAGAAAATGTCTGTCCTTAAGGCTTTTTGAATATGAAATAAGTTCTAGAATGACAACAATAAGATTAAATATCCTGGCCATGTAAATATCCTCGATAAGCTACAAACTGTCATACAACATCGTTCCAGTCAGGCATGGGAGTTTTATTCTTAACGGCTTCGCTTACCAGAGTGTAAAAGCGGATCTTTTTCTGAAGATGGGAAAGGCCTGCCTGGAGTGCTTCCAGTGATTCCTGTGTCCTGGCTTCCTGGGACTTCATCATCTCAAGTATCTTTTCAGAATTTGCTTCCATATCCTTTTCATATGAAAAGAAAAGCCTGATATCGTCCAGGGGAAGAAGGGCTTTTTTGAAACATTCTATAGCATTTAAGCGGTCTATATGAGAATCATTGTAAAATCTGCGTGAGTTTACATGTTCAACATTCTCCAGTAAACCGATTTTCTCATAGTATCTTATAGTCGAAGCAGGCAGATTAAACTGCTTTGACAGCTCAGTGATTGAATAGATCATGATCCCTCCGAAAAATAATATATATAATAAAAAATTTAAAAAAAAAGCAATGATCGGCAAGTATAGAGATGCAGGTGCTTATAAGCCTTATCTTATCTTTGCACTGACCGACAAGACGTATTCGCTTTTGTGTGATGATGATGTATCTTGTGTTACTGATATCAATTATTACAGGTTTTTTGTTTCTTTGTTTAACCACTGCTACTGGGTTACAGGAACAGTGATTGGAAGCATCCTTGGAAAAGTATTACCTTTTTCTACCAGAGGGATAGAATTCTCGATGACTGCGCTTTTCATAGCATCTTTTACTGAGCAGTGGCTCACTTCCAAAGATCATATGGTAGATGCCTTTAAGGGAGATTATCGCATCAGCGTCGGTGAATCAGCTGCAGAAGATTGGTATGTAACTGGGGGCTCGGTCTTACAACCGGTTATCTGGTGGGAGTAATGCTGGGTATAGGTGTTGTTGGGATCTACATTGGTACAGCTACGGATGAATGTATAAGAGGCCTGATTGTAATGAGTTATTGGTACAAGAAAAAATGGCTTGGAAAGTCTGTTGTCGACCAGAAGGACATAACTGAACTTGCGTAATTGTATAAATATGATCACAAGGAGGAAATAAATCATGGAAAACTTTAACTTTTACTCACCGACATTTTTTGCCTTTGGAAAAGACAGGGAGAACGAAGCTGGTTCCTTCGTAAAAAGATTTGGAGGCAGCAAGGTCCTGATCCATTACGGTGGAGGAAGTGTTGTAAAGTCAGGTCTTCTTGACAGAGTGAAGACCTCTCTCGATAAAGAGAGTATTCCCTATGTACTTCTTGGCGGGGTAAAGCCAAACCCAAGAAGCGGCCTTGTTTATGAGGGAATTGAACTCTGCAAGAAGGAAAACATAGATTTTGTCCTTGCAGTAGGGGGCGGAAGTGTAATAGACTCTTCCAAGGCTATTGCCGCAGGGACAGTATATGACGGCGATTTCTGGGATTTCTATATGGGAAAGAGAATAGAAGAAGCTCTTCCTGTTGGAACAATTCTCACTATTGCAGCAGCCGGAAGTGAAGGAAGCCCTGATTCTGTAATAACCAAGGAAGAGGGTATGTTCAAGAGAGGTGCCAGCGGAGATGCTATCAGACCTAAGTTCAGTATTCTTAATCCAGCTCTGACACAGACCCTTCCACCTTATCAGACAGCAGCTGGAATCACGGACATCTTAGCTCATCTACATGAGAGATATCTGACCAACTCAAAAGAAGTAGAAGTCACCGACAGGCTTATTGAAGGGCTGATGCTCACAATGATCCATGAGGGACCGAGAGTAATTGCAGATCCGAATAATTATGAGGCTAGAGCAAACATCATGTGGGCAGGAATGATGGCTCACAATAATTCTGCGGCGTTGGAAGAAGCCAGGACTGGAACAGCCACAATATCGAGCATGAGCTTTCTGCTCTGTACGACTGTGCGCATGGAGCCGGTCTTGCAGTAACAATGCCGGCTGTGTTCAAGTATGTTTGCAAGCATGATGTTATGAGATTTGCCAAGCATGCGACACGCGTATGGGGATGCCAGATGGATTTCGACAATCCTGAGGCTACAGCTCTTGAAGGCATCGCAGCTCTTGAGAATTTCCTTAAGAGTATCGGTATGCCTTTAAGCTTTGCCGAACTTGGAGCAAAAGAGGAGGATATCCCCGCCCTTGTAAAAGCTCTTTGCTATGGCGATGGCAGAACAGGAAGCATCTCAGGATTTGTCACCCTTGATGAAAATGACTGCACAAAGATTTATCAGATGATGGTGTGAGCATTGCCATCTGATAGTGACAGCTGGAGGGAAATATGAGACTTGGAACTTCATCACCACTTGTATAATTCACTGCTTATAATATATTTTGAGGTCGCAACCAAATTTAACAAAATAAGAGAAAATATGTAAGCTTCGCTTGGTAGACTGGCGGAGCTTACTTTTTTATAATCAAGAAAAATGTTAAAATATTTAGCGAAGGTGGTAAAAATATGAGAAAACCATACTTGGATAATATTCGCTGGATAACAGTAGTGCTGGTTGTCATATATCACGTTATATATATATTCAACGGCGTGACAACGTATGGGATCATCGGCCCTTTTAGTGAACATCAACCCCAGGATACATATCAGTACATAGTATATCCATGGTTTATGCTGCTTCTCTTTGTGGTATCCGGCATGTCAGCTCGCTATGAACTAGCTAAGAGAACTGAAAGGGAATTCATCAGAGTAAGGACGCGAAAATATCTTGTGCCATCAACAATCGGCCTTCTGGTTTTCGGCTGGGTTCTTGGCTATTACAACATGCTGATGTCCGGTGCTTTTAATTCCATGAACAACGTACCAGGGCCAATCCTTTTCCTGATAATGGCAGTCAGCGGATCAGGTCCTCTGTGGTACATTCAGATGCTTTGGCTCTTCAGCCTGATACTGGTACTGATCAGAAGGATTGAAAAAGACAGATTCTATAATATCTGTGGCAAAGCAAATCTTTTGACACTTATACTTCTTGTCATACCCGTATATGGAGCGGCGCAGATACTTAACACACCGATAATAGTGGTATACAGATTCGGTATCTACGGACTGGGCTTTTTGATCGGCTACTTTGTACTGTCCCATGACGAAGTGATGGATCGACTTGGCAAAAACTGGCTGTTATTAAGCATCCTTGCCCTCGCATCCTGCATAGCCTTTGTGATTTTATATAAAGGTCAGCCTTATCCGGATCACGTGGTTCTGGATACAATCATGTGCAATGTATACGCATGGTTTGGAACTCTCGGTATACTTGCCTTCATGAAAAAATGGGGAAATTTCACGAATGCTTTCTCAAAGTGGATGTGCCGAAAATCATGGGGCCTCTACGTATTCCATTATCTGATGATCGCGGTCAGCGGATGGTATCTGCATACATTATGTCCGTCCCTTGCCCCTGTCATCGTATACCTGTTGGTTACAATAGCAGCATTTGCAGGCTCCTACCTTCTGTATGAGATCATGAGCCGCATACCTATCATAAGGTGGTGTGTTCTGGGAATTAAAGCTGATTTGTAAAAAAGAATCCTGTTACTGTTCAGACAGAAATGCGCACTGTGCTGCGCATTTCGTGAGAAAGTGATTCAGGAGTGAGCGCATTCCTTCGACGAAGTCGAATTGGAATGAATGCGCGAATCAGTTACTGGAGGGAGCTACAAGCGAGTGAACAGTAACAGAATCCTGTCGCAATCTGAAATATACAGATAATGGTATTGCAATTGCCTCGTTTCAATGTTAATATGAGAAAGATTTAAAAAGATAAAGAAAGAGCGCTTGGCGTTTAGGTGAAGGAATGAGCATTAGATAATTTAGCTTGAGTGAACACGATTAAGATTTGTTGGCTGCTTATGCAGCTGTTTTGTGTACGCTTAAACTGGATTATCATGCATTTTTAGCCTAACTGTTCATAGTAGGTCTATTTGTGTGAGTCTATTTTGCGTATGCATAATAGGCTTTTTTTGATGCTATAGCAGCAGAACAGGAGGGCGATATATGCTTCAGATTAGGAATTTAACTATAACACATCGTAAGGACCTACGCATTATTTTGGAAAAATTCAATATGGCATTAAATGATGGAGATAAAGCAGTAATCATTGGGGAAGAGGGAAACGGCAAATCAACTCTGATGAAGTGGATATACAATCCGGAACTCGCTGAGGATTATTCAGAATGTGAAGGAGAAAGAGTAACTTCCGGAGAGGTATTGGGGTATCTTCCTCAGGAACTTCCAGAAGCTGATAAGGCAAAAACTCTTTATGAGTATTTCTCGGAGGCACAGTTTTTTTATGATAAGGAGCCAAAAGAACTATCGGAGATGGCAATGAAATTCCAGGTGCCTTCCGATTTCTTTTACAGCGATCAGAAAATGGGAAGTCTTTCAGGTGGTGAAAAGGTTAAGGCACAGCTTATGCGGCTTCTGATGAACAATCCGACGGTGCTTCTTTTGGATGAGCCATCTAACGACATTGACATTAGTACGCTGGAGCTTTTGGAGAGGCTGATCAATGACTGGAAGCATATAGTTCTTTTCATATCCCATGATGAAACCCTTATTGAGAACACTGCAAATGTGATAATCCACATCGAACAGATCATGCGGAAGACCAAGAGCAGATACACTGTTGTAAGGGACAATTACAGAAATTATATCGAGAGGAGAGCTGAGAACTTTGACAGGCAGGAGCAGCAGGCTATTAACGACAGGAAAGAGAAAAAGCATCGTGATGAAAAGTACGCCAGAGTATACAACAGTGTAGAACACGCTCTTTCCAATGTTTCAAGGCAGGCTCCGGCTGTGGGTAAGAACCTTAAGGACAAGATGCATACTGTAAAAGCCATGGGTAAGCGCTTTGAAAAAGAAGATGAGAATATGACCCAAATGCCTGAGCAGGAAGAGGCTATCTTTTTCAAACTGGGAGATGAGAGAGCAAGAATGCCGGCAGGGAAGACGGTCATTGAGTATAAGCTTGATGAGCTGCGGACTCCTGACAATGCAAAGGTGCTTGCAAAAGATATTTTCCTTAGAGTCAGAGGTCCTGAGAAAATCTGTATTGTTGGCACAAACGGGGCGGGCAAGACAACGCTTCTGAAGAAGATGGCAGAAGAACTGCTCTCCAGAAAAGATCTGAAAGCGCAGTATATGCCTCAAAACTATGATGAGCTTCTTGATCTTGATGTTACGCCGGTTGAGTTTCTTGATGATACCGGGGACAAGGCTATTCGTACCCGTATCAGGACTTATCTTGGGGCACTGAAATATACGGCAGATGAGATGGACCACTCAATACGAGAACTGTCGGGAGGACAGAAAGCAAAGGTGTTGCTTTTGAAGATGAGCCTGTCAGATGCAAATGTGCTTATACTTGATGAGCCAACGAGAAACTTTTCCCCGCTTTCGGGGCCTGTTATCAGGAAGATGATAGATTCTTTTCCCGGAGCAGTGATCAGCATTTCTCATGACAGGAAGTATATTGAGGAAGTATGCACGAAGACCTATACATTAACAGAGAAAGGACTTATGTAAAGTATGGCTGACACAAGAATCAGAATTATCCCGTTTAATATGAGATATCTGGATGATTATTACAGGAACTTCAACAGAGAAATAGCTAAGTATCAATGGCCGGATCCGTTTGAGAGTATGGATGATGCCAGGAATCTGCTTCAGGATTTCCTTGATGAAATGGAGAAAGAAGAAACATTATTGCTTGCAGTTGTAGACGCTGATGAGAAATTTATCGGGAGTACTGAGATGCATGGGCTTTCTGAGGATTGTCCTGAGCTTGGAGTTTGGATTATTGAATCAGAACAGGGAAAAGGGTATGCCTATGAAGCACTGAAATTTATTTTGGATTATGCATATGAAAAGTACGGAAAGACAGAGTTTTTCTATGAAGCAGATGTACGAAATATTGGCAGTAACAAATTACTTTCTAAGCTATCAGCTGGTTACGATATTAAAGCTCTTGATGTAGAGGAACTTGTAACGGATTCCGGGAAAGAGCTTAGGCTTCAGGGGAATGTATTAAGACGGAGGAAATTATAATATGAGCGTATATAAATATTTTACATTCATAGATGACAAGGAGAATTTGTATGAACTATTTTATAGAAGGACTTCAGGGAAGCGGAAAGAGCACTCTTGTAAGGAGGCTTTCCGAGAAATATCCGGATTATAAAGCAATTTGCGAGGGTGACTACTCGCCTGTGGAGTTGGCGTGGTGCGCTTATGTGGATAAGGAAACCTATAGTGGCATTCTTAAAAGGTACAGTGACATCCGTAGCGAAATAGAGGAAAAGAGCATTAAAGAAGGTGCCCACATGATCATCTGCTACACTAAGATTATTACAGATATGCCCGGATTCCATAAGGATCTGGAGAAGTATGAAATCTACAATGGAAATCTTGATTCTGATAATTTTAAAGAGGTTGTCCTAAAAAGACTTCATAATTGGAACGGCGATAAATATATCTTTGAGTGCTCCCTCTTTCAAAACATCGTTGAGGATATGATCCTTTTTCAAAAGAAGAGTGATCAGGAAATTGTTGATTTTTATGCGGAGGTTAAAGAGGCTCTTGCCAGAAAAGATTATCAGATATTGTACCTTGAGAGCAGTGATATAGCATCGAATATCGACTTTATCAGGAAAGAGAGGTCTGACGACAAGGGCAACGAGATGTGGTTTCCACTGATGATTGGATATTTTGACAATTCTCCCTATGCTAAGGAAAAAGGATTGTCAGGCACCGATGCTTTGCTTGAGCATTTCAGACACAGGCAGGAGCTTGAACTTAGAATCTGTAAAGAAGTGTTTGGTAAAAATTATACACTGCTTAAAGCGAAAAATTATAGTATATGAGGAAACAATTTGAATAATTGTTTTTAAACATACTTCGGTTGTTGTATGGCGGATTCAATATATGTCTAAGGTAATAATGACCTGTGGATTAATATTAGGATATGGGAGAAGATTTTGCTTGAAAAAAATTTTTAATCAGATTAGCCTTTTATTAGGATATCCAAATCTATCCTAAAAAGAAAGGAGTAGGCGGCTATGTGGAATATAATCATCATTCCATTTCTAGGAACAGCGCTGGGAGCGGCCAGTGTATTTTTGTTTAAAAAAGAGATGGGGCAGAAGACTCAGCGTGCCCTGACAGGGTTTGCATCAGGAGTGATGGTATCTGCATCTTTTTTCAGCCTCCTGCTTCCTGCGCTTGATCAGACAGCAGATATGGGGAAGCTTGGATTCCTTCCTGTATCTGTCGGATTCGGTATAGGAATGCTTTTCCTTCTGGTAATGGATATGGTAACACCTCACATGCATCTGGATAAAAACGAGGAAGGCCCAAGGAGTGGGCTAAAGAGAACAACAAAGCTTGTCCTGGCTGTCACTCTCCATAATCTCCCTGAAGGAATGGCAGTAGGAATAGTATGCGCAGGCTGGCTTTATGGGAACAGCGCAATCTCTTTTTCAGGTGCACTTGCCCTGGCTATTGGTATTGCAATACAGAACTTCCCTGAGGGAGCAATTGTTTCTATGCCGCTTTTGGGAGAAGGAGTTCCCAAAGGAAAGACGTTTCTTTATGGTGTTCTGTCCGGAATTGTTGAACCTATAGGTGCACTATTAGTCATTGCTGCATCAGGATTGTTTATTCCGCTGATGCCATATTTATTGAGTTTTGCAGCAGGAGCCATGATATATGTTGTAGTAGAGGAACTAATCCCGGAGATGTCCGAGGGTGAGCATTCAAATATCGGAACAATCTCTTTTGCCATGGGATTCATACTCATGATGGCATTGGATGTAGGATTAGGGTGAATACTGTTACTGTTCAGACAGAAATGCGCGAATCAGTTACTGGAGGGAGCTGCAAGCGAGTGAACAGTAACTGAATATTTAGAGCATTTTGATTATTGACAACGCAATATATCCTTTGCTAAAATCAACACAATAACATAAGAAAAGCGCTGACGGAAAGAGTAGTTTGCGATGAATCATCCAGAGAGAATGACACTTTGGTGGAAGTCATTTATGAGGATAGTAGGCGAAAACCATTCCTGAGCTGTAATGCCCAATTATAATTATAGTAAGCATTACCGTAGGCCTGCGTTAAAGGATAGGATTTGTTAGAATCTGAAGTAAAAAGTTAAGGTGGAACCGTGCATAATGCACCCTTAAGATCATTAGATCTTTTGGGTGCTTTTTTATTTCTTATGTTGTTGCCAAATACAAAACATTTCACACTTGAAAGGAGCAACACGTTATGAAAGTATTAAAAAACAATCAGCAGGTAATTGATGTATCTTTTGACAACAAGGAGGGGAAAAAGGCATTCTGGCATACAAGTGCCCATGTCCTGGCCCAGGCTGTGAAAAGGCTTTATCCTGATGCAAAATGTGCGATAGGACCTGCAATTGAGAACGGATTCTACTATGACTTTGATTTCGATTTTTCTTTTAATGAAGAAAACCTCAAGGAAATTGAAAATGAGATGATTAATATTGTAAAAGAATCATTATCACTTTCGGTTGTCGACAAATCAAAGCCGGAGGCAATAGCTTACATGGAGGAGAAGCAGGAGCCCTTCAAATTAGAAATGATAAAAGAACTTCCGGAGGGCGAGAAGATTTCTTTTTACAAACAGGGAGATTATGTGGAGTTCTGCTCTGGCCCGCATATAGCCAATGTAAGCTACATCAAGGCAGTTAAACTTCTCTCCGTTGCCGGCGCCTACTGGCGAGGGGATGAGCACAACAAGATGCTTACGAGAATATACGGTATCTCTTTTCCTAAGGCATCAATGATGGAAGAATACCTTCACCAGTTAGAGGAAGCCAAGGCAAGGGATCATAGGAAGTTGGGAAAAGAGCTGGAGCTCTTTGCAATCATGGACGAAGGTCCGGGACTACCTTTTTATTTCCCTAAGGGTCTGGTATTAAAAAATCAGCTGATTGACTACTGGAGGAAAATCCACCTTCGCGAAGGCTACCAGGAAATATCAACGCCCATAATGTTAATGAGATCTCTTTGGGAAAAGTCAGGACACTGGGATCACTACAGAGATAACATGTACGTAACGAGCGTGGATGATATGGACTATGCAATCAAACCTATGAACTGCCCGGGCGGAATGCTGGTGTACAAGTCAAAATCTCATTCCTACAGAGAATTCCCAATAAGAGTGGGTGAACTTGGAATCGTCCACAGAGCTGAGAAGTCAGGAACGCTCCATGGTCTTATGCGTGCCAGATGCTTTACGCAGGATGATGCCCATATTTTCATGAGAGAAGACCAGGTAAGGCAGGAAATTCAGGGTGTTATAAGACTTATCGATGAAGTTTACTCCAAATTTGGATTTCCTTATGAGATAGAACTTTCAACGAGGCCGGAAAACTCCATAGGTAGTGACGAGGACTGGGAACTTGCCATAAATTCCCTTAAGGAAGCTGTGGAAGAAATGGGCAGACCCTACTCGATCAATGAAGGAGACGGCGCCTTCTATGGGCCTAAGCTGGACTTTCATGTGAAGGATTCCATAGGCAGAACGTGGCAGTGCGGAACGATACAGCTTGATTTCCAGCTGCCTCAGCGCTTTGATCTCGACTATGTAGGTGAAGATGGAGAAAGACACCGCCCAATCATGCTTCACAGAGTTGTTTTTGGCTCAATAGACAGATTTATAGGCATACTTATAGAGCATTATGCCGGAAAATTTCCAGTATGGCTATCTCCGGTGCAGGTGAAGATTCTCCCTGTATCAGATAAGTTCCTGGACTATTCAGAAGAAATAGCAAATGCCCTTAGGGAACAGGATATTCGTGTTGAGCTTGATAATCGTAACGAAAAACTTGGCTATAAAATTCGCGAAGCTAGAATGGAGAAAGTTCCATACATGATCGTTGTCGGTGAAAAGGAGCTGCATGCAAACATGGTTTCTGTCAGAGCAAGAGATATGGAGCCTGAGAAGGCAGATATGGGGCAGATGTCAGTAGAAGAATTTGTAAAACTGGTTAAGAAAACTAATAGAGAATAATGTGGATGCCTTTGCTACTGCAGAAATAATCTATGGAACAGGAAAACGTTTTGACTCACTTCTTGTGATCAAATGGGGCCCCGGTATTGGAAGCACCATTGTGATAGACAATAAGGTCTATGAAGGAAGGCATGGGAAGACCGCTGAACTTGGGCACGTTATTGTAGAGAAGGACGGCCTAAAATGCAGTTGTGGTAAAAGAGGTTGTTTGGAGACAATTCTCTCTGCAGGAGCGCTCGCTAAAATTAGTAGCAAGGAAAAACTGGACTATTCTTTGGATTTGTTTGCGAAAAGCATAGTAAACACCTGCTCAATAATTGCCCCCAACAGAATCATCCTTGCAGGGCCACTTTTTGCCGACAAGTCTATGAGGGACAAAATAATATCTTTTTGCAGAGAGTATGACCCATCTTGTGATGAGAGCAAGATACTCTATACTTCCCTTTCTGGTAAAGAAAGTTACATCGGGCCTGTTGCAGTATATTTCAGCGGTCTGGTTATGTGTTCAAATTAGTGTGGAATGATATGTCTTTTTGTCTTTTATTGAAAACATAATGTAATATATAGTTGACATTATGCTATAACTATTGTATTATAATCTCATCAGCTGAGAAAACTAAAAATGTTTATCTTATTGGAGGTTAAAAATGAATAGTTATAGAATGGGGTTAGTAGTTGGAATAGCAATTTATGTTGTATTATTTGTGGTAATTCTTATAGTATCCAGAAAGTTCAAGAAGGACGGAGAGCATTATGATGAGAGACAGAACCTGGCCAGGGGCAAGGGATATAAGCTTAGCTTTATGACCATACTTCTTCTTAATTTCTTTTATTCTTTCTTTGTTTATGGACTTACTAAGGATTTCCTTTCACCGCAGCTTGCAGTTATTGCAATCGGTTTTATAGGAATCGCTGTGTACACAATTTACTGCATTTTCACAGATGCATATCTTGCAGTTGGACAGAAGCCATGGAGATGGACACTGCTTATATTATTTGTAATTGCCGGCAATACCTATGCTGCTATAAGGGGCAGTGAAAGAGGCCTTATTATAAACGGATTTGCAACAGGTGCTTCACTTAATATTTTGATTGCAATTACCTTTTCACTCATACTTGTTGCTGTTATTATCAAGTATTTCATAGATAAGAAAGGCGCGGACAATGAAGAATCTTAAGATGAAATCCGCAAGGGCTGCCAAAGACCTTTCACAGCAACAACTTGCCGATCTGTGTGGAGTATCCCGGCAGACCATAAATGCGATAGAAAAAGGTGATTATAACCCGACGATCAGCCTGTGCATTGCGATATGTAAAGCTTTGGAGCGCACGCTTGATGAGCTGTTTTGGGAATCATAGTAATAGTAATTACAGTAGAATAATTTTTGTAGCGATAAACAGAATTACTAGTGAGGTTTTTATATGGAAACATGGTTTTACGTTGTAGATAGTATCGACGGCGATTACGCAAATTTACGCAGAACAGATATTGAATCGGATGATCTGAAGCTGGTGGCAAGAGCTCTTTTACCTGATGGAATATCAGAGGGAACTAAGCTTAAGTATGAGCTGATGCAGTATTCAATTGTTGAGGACTGAATCAGATCGTCATGGAAATGAACAGTAACTGTGAGTTTCTATTCTTTTAATAAAATTTCAGAGATTTTTGAAAGCTAATGATGGTAGAATTAGTGTATGAGAAGCACTAATTCTACCTTTTCTTTAATAATCAATTTAATTATAGTCATCCTCACATTTTCCCTAACAATCGGGCTTTGCAGGGAGGATGGAAAATGGAACATGCAAAGAGGGAAGAGAGCATTCCGCTATTTTACACTGCAAAGCAATCTTCTGTGCGCTGTTGCTTCCTTGTGTATGTGCTTATTTCCTAATGAAACCTGGGCATATTATCTGAAGTTTATTGGAACAGCAGGTGTAACTGTTACAATGCTGACGGTATTTCTTTTTTTAGCCAGAATCTATGGAATTGGTCCTCTTTTGAAAGGATCAGATTTATTCATGCATCTGGTAACACCACTGATGGCTATTGTTTCACTCTGCATATTCGAAAGAAGGGGAATCAGCTTTGGAACGGCATTTTTAGGAATGCTTCCTGTAGCATTATATGGGCCGCTTTATCTATATAAGGTACTACGTGCTCCAGAGAATAAACGTTGGGAAGATTTTTACGGTTTCAATATTGGTGGAAAATGGAAAGTGTCCTATGTCATGATGCATCTAGGGACAGCACTAATATGCATTGCGCTGTATTTTGTGCTGAACTTATAATGCTAAAACGACATTTATTTGTGCATGGCTCGATCCACTGCCAAATAGCGGAGGGTTAGAGCTTTATTCTTATATACATATGTATGCGTATAATTTAAGTTATGTCGCAAAATGTGTTATAATATAATTAGAAGAGTGCCCATAAGAATAATAAAAAGAAAAAAGCTCTGTATTGCGTTTTCAGAAGTATAATATGAATAATCCCATGTTTTTGGAGCTAATCTTTGAATATTTTTTCAAAAAAATTTGGAAGGATTTTTAAATTCATGTCAGAAAAAATACCTGCTAAAACTAACACACAAAAACTCAGAGATATCACAGATTCATTACCTGAATTTACTCAGCAGTATTTTTATTCAGGGACTTCCAGTAAAGCCATTCTTACAAGGCTTTCATATGCACTGGACATAAAATATTTTCTCGAATTTGCCGTAAACAGTTATCCATATTTTCCTGAAAAAGCGGTAAAAGAACTGACTATATCAGACATTGAGCAGATAAAAGCTACGGATATTGATGATTTTCTGACCTGGATGGATGAAAGCCAGCATTTATCCGAAAGAACCCGAGCAAGGCGCAGATCCTCAATTTCGGGTTTATTTGAATACCTTATAAATACAGAAAGAAAGCTTACATACAATCCTGTATCCGGATCGACTTCCGTAGAAATTCCAGAAAATGAATATGTGATTTACCTAAATCTTGATGAACAGGAACAATTACTTAATTGTATCAAGTATGGAACCGGACTTACCAAAAGGCAGCTAATGTTTCATGAGAAGTATAAAAAGAGAGATTTGGCAATTGTTTTTCTTTTTCTGGATTCGGGACTTAGAATTTCAGAGCTTCAGGCTCTAAATGTAAATGATGTTATCATCTACGAACATCCTGTGGATGAATTAAAAAACGAATGTTATGTTTTGGCTCTTCGAAAAGGTAAGAAGAAAGCCGGTACTACTTCCAAAGTTTATTTTTCAGATGAATCCAAAGAATACATCACTGATTACCTGGAAGCGCGCAAGGGAAGTGGTGAGAAATTTACCGAGACTACTCCCCTCTTCACTACTACTTCCGGAGAGCGCCTTTCTATCCGTGAGATCCAGCAAATGCTGAAAAAATACGTAGCCGCGTCCCTTAAACGCAATGATATCAGCGTTCATAAATTGCGCTCCAGCTTTGCTATGGAGTTTTATAAGCATGAGAAAAACATTCTGGTACTCCAACAGCGTATGGGCCACAAGTCCATTAATGCTACCAATATTTATGCCAGAGCCAGCGATCGTGAGGAAGCCGTCAAGAATTCAAGGAACTGGAGGAATCAGACGCTTTTAACATGAAAATATAGGCAGAAGGGATTATCAAAAATGATTCCTTCTGCCTTTTTACACATATGCCCGCATATTAAGATTCTATTAATTCTTATCCTTCAAACAAACAAGATATAAGTCGTAGGGCTTCATGGTTATTTCGCCAACCAAATCTATCTCCTTCATTGTATAAGGATCAATTGCATATTTCACATCATAATCTATAAGTTTCATTTGAAAAGAAATGCTTTCTTCCTTCTCATTACTTAAAAGGATGAACTCTTCATTATCTTTTTTTAATTGCGTAGTCCGTAAATAATACACATCTCCAATGAAGCTTACTTTTTTATCAATATAATTATTGATCTCTTTCAAATAATCATCTTCAGAAAAATCATTTTCATCTAAGATAATTAGTTTCCCACCGACAGAGGCAAATTCATTAAGTTTCTGCCTTTGGTCTTGATTCAGAGCTTCAAATAGAGTTATATCAATCACTGTTACACTATATTTCTGGCTTGCAATTGTAAGGTGTTCTTTATCGCAATCAATAAAAAGCTCTTTTTCCAGATAATTAAACTCAATCTGATGTGTAAAAAGAGGCTTGGCAAGCTTCCAGGAAAGCTGATCCTCACTACATATAATTGCAACCTGAGCCTGATTAACGCTGTCAGTATTCAAGAAACACATACGTTTGATATAATCGCTCATCCTCTTATAATCAGGCCAAAATGGATTATGAAGACCAACCTCCGGAGGACGCTCTTCGCCTCGTCCATCACGTATTGAATAATAAAATGCATGAGGATATACCAAGTTTACTCCTCTTATGAAAAGCCAGTTCAGATACCATCGCATATCATTTTCTGTAAAAAGATATGGATCCTGTCTTTCACCGCAGCAGCCAAAACATTCATTGCCATTGCGCCTTTTTCCTCTATGACGGGCACTGTCTGATGAACATTTACCCATGGTAGAATGCTCACCCACTATAGAGTGATCATCCTCCGGCTCAACAAATCTCCAGACTATATCCTGACAGGGCATCTGGAAATACTTAAGATAACCAATATCAGTACTTTTTTCAGGATGCCCTGTTAGAGCAATATTATGTTCTATACACCATTTTGATAGCTGACTGTAATAACTGTTGGATAAACGCTCATGAATTACAGCAGAATATATACTTTTTGTTTCCTGATCTTCACAATTATCCTCAAAAAGAAACTTTAGATTTTCCTTTTTGCCACCTGCAGCCTCATATTCCTCCATTATACCTTCGCTCCAAGGAATAATATCAGCTCTGCAGTTACGGCCAAGAATATTAGGTTCATCAGTAAAAAATGCAATGATGGTATCTCCAAAGTATTCAGAAAGCTCAGCGTAGTATTTATCATGAGTAAGCTCTATAAATCTGGCAACCGCCTCAGGATATAAAAGGTCTGCACTTTTAGGAGCATTTCCTTCACCATCGTCCTCATTCTCATGAACACCACGTATTGTCCCTTCACTTGGAACAATCTTAAGATTCCTTGTCAGCCCCTTAGATGCAAAATCAGGATTTCCTTTAACAACTTCCCCATGACAAGAACCTGAAGGATACATAGCTTCATCATAGAGAACTACCTTCATATCCATTTCCTTTGCTTTTTGCACCGCAAACTTCACAAAATGAAAGTATTCGTCAGATAAGTATTCTATGCTCCTTGGAAGCCCTTTTCTGGGATGAATAACAAGTCCATCTACACCCTTATCCTTCATCTCCTTCATCTGACGAAGGATTTCCTCCTCCGAAAGATCATCATTCCAAAACCAGAACGGAATCGGCGTATACTCAGATAAATTCTCAACATTCTTTAGTTCATCATATAAAGTATCATTTTCTCTCAAAGTATTATCCCCCATAATGCAGTCATAATCTTCATTAAGGAATATTTCTCATTACCGTCATTATCAACAAGTGTAACTGATACCTTTGGCTTCTGGCCAGACTGCAATTCTTCGCAGCCATAGTCCCCATCAAAAAACTGCTTTATCTTCCACATAAGCAAAGCTCCTTCGAAACCGATACATCCATTATACCCCCAACATCCCTCTTCCTCCCACAAAAATAGACTAGATACTCTAGCCCACCTTCCCCCTTCAGTACAGGGCATGATTTTTACAAAAAAAATTTTTGCCATTTCTTTTACATTATTCGTATAAATAGACAGAACATAAAAAACACCGCAGTCCAAGTAGCTTACGCTTTACAAAAGGCCAGCGGTGTTTGACAGATATCATCTCAGCGAATGTAGCAAAGCTTTACCGTAGCATAGAGATGGACCTGCAGTTCTTATGAGAGGGAAAAAAGATACTGGGAGCTGCTTAAGCCTAGCTCAGAGGTATCAATAGAATATCTACAGCAAGAATAGCGAATGCTTTATTCAAGCCAAGGGATGAATAATAAGAGCTTATGGATTCACCTATTCCATAAGCTCTTATTATTGGAATTTATTATATATAATCAAGAAAATGTATTCTCAGTATCCCTTAATATTAGTTTTCACGTTCGTTAAATTTGGAGAGAAAAATTGGGGATTATAGTGGAGGTTTTGTTATAAATTGGCGATACGTTAGATTTGGTACTGATTTGCGTAAAAAGGAGGACCAGATTTTTGAAATCTGATCCCACTTAATGCCCTGTGTAAATCTGAGCAGATCCTTTTGCATTTTGGTCTCAAAAATTGTATTATTAACATGGGTTTAGGCCTTAAAAAATGTAAATAAATAATTGGATAGCCCCTAAAAATTGTAAAAACTCTCTGGAGGTACTATGTATGCAGCGTTTTGCAATGGATAAGCTTGTTGAGTGGAAAAATAATACAAATAGAAAGCCTTTGGTTATAATGGGGGCTCGTCAGGTTGGTAAAACCTGGCTAATGAAGGAATTTGGAAAACTTTATTATGATAAAGTTGCATATATATCATTCTACAACAATACATCTATGAGTCGTGTATTTGAACAGGATTATGATATTAACAGAATTATTTCTGCTATTAATATTGAAGTAGGCTTTACGGTATCTGCTGAGGATACTTTAATTATATTTGATGAAATTCAGAATGCACCAAAAGCATTTGAGTCTTTGAAGTATTTTTGTGAGGATGCACCTGAATATAATGTTATTGTGGCTGGATCCCTTCTGGGAGTAGCCTTGCATGAAGGAGTCTCATATCCGGTCGGTAAAGTAACAACACTCAATCTTTACCCGCTAAATTTTAGAGAGTTTCTGTATGCTGTAGGCGAAAAAGGCCTAGCCGATGCGCTTAAGACAAAAGACTATGCTTTAATTGATGGTTTTTCTGAGAAATACATCTATCATTTGAAAAATTATATGTACGTAGGTGGTATGCCTGAAGCTGTGAATAGTTTTTTAAACAATAGCGATTATTATGCGGCCAGAGATATTCAGAAAGAGATTATACTTCAGTATAAAGGAGACTTCGGAAAGCATATTTCTGCTAATGAATTAGTAAGAATAAACATGGTTTGGGACAGCATTCCCATGCAATTAGCTAAAGAAAATAAAAAATTCTTCTTTGGCCAGATAAAAAAAGGAGCTCGAAGTGCCGAGTTTGAAAAAGCTATTCAGTGGCTGGTGGATAGTGGTTTGGTATATCGTGTTCACAAAGTAAATGAGCCGCATGTTCCACTTTCTGCATACAAGGAACTCTCATTTTTTAAACTGTTTTTTGTGGATATTGGCTTATTAGGTGCCATGAGTGAATTAGATTTGCATTCTGTGATTGAAGGTAACAGCTTGTTTGTTGAGTTTAAAGGTGCTCTTACAGAACAGTATGTTCTTCAACAAATGATTAGTGACACTGAGTATTCACCTTATTACTATGGCACTGAATCAGCTACTTTTGAGCAGGATTTTCTCATTCAAAAGGGTATGGATGCAGTTCCTATTGAAGTGAAAGCAGAAACCAATGTTCGTTCCCAAAGTTTAAAAGCATTCTACGATAAATTCCACCCTGCCACTTCTATAAGATTATCATTACTTAATTATAAAGAACAGGATTGGATGGTTAATATCCCACTTTATGCTGTATGTAATATGTAGCTATGCATACCTGAAAGAGATTCTTTTTCTCCATTTTCATTAAGTTTATCAAAACCATGCAAGGATCAGAATGTAGAGCTGTTTAACAAATAATTGGCTCGCTCATTATTCCCATAGGAATAACATTGTAGTTGCCCGTAAATGAGTCTCCACAACTTCTAAATGAATTCGGTCCAAGCCAGACAATATCATCACCTATGAGATGAATCTGTCCAAATCCATTATATCGATTTCCCAAAAGAGTCAGCTTTATCCTGCATGTTTCTGCGCTATTTAACTTTGCATTTTGGGGAGCAAAAGCTACTATCTGAGCATTTTCTTTTTCGGTATCCACTATTTTATTTCCCTTCCATTTAAAAACACCTTACAGTATTTGCTGTCCTCAAGCGCCAGTTTTGCTCCGGTATAATTGATACTGCTAATTATCTTTGTACTTAAAGTCAAAATATAGTCTCGGCTTGAAGGCTTGCGAGCATAAGGCTGACACACATCTTCATATCGTCCGGGCAAATCTGTTTTTTTCCTTAACAAATTATCAATTTGAAGAATTTCTTTTTCCTCTTCACAATTATCTATGACAATCTCTTGCGTCTCTCTATTCTTTAGTTTATACGTAAACGTATCAATAAGGTAAACGTTTGGTTCAAGGTTTTGGTATCCGGAAGGCTGGGAAATACGAACTCCTGAAGAAAAACTTTGTTTCACAGTTTTGTCATCGTTATTATCATATTCTTTTTCACTTATATTTTTTCCTTCATGGAGCTCTTCGATACCTTCTATCCTCTCAAGGATTTCCTTCATTTCATCAACTGTTGTTTTGATTACTTCTGAATCCAGTTCTACTGCATTGCTGCATTCGTCGTCTACATCCATGTTGCGAAGTCCCTCTGCGATAACAGAAAGGTTATCTCTTACCATGGTCAGTGTGCAGAGCTTTTCTTCTACTTTCCTGAAATCATCAAATTGTTCTCTTGTTTTTGCCATATTTGTGGCCCTCCTATATTTTTTAAAATAGGATACGCCCTGAAGCTGCAGACTAAAACTGCCTATTAGTACCATACATGCCTAAAAGTACATCATATTTTTTATAAGTCTGTATAGAACAGCCTCCCTATAGGCATCTTTACCCAACATAATACCCTAATTTTGGATATGTAACACCAGATAGATAATAATCACACTCTCTTTTTGCAATCGCTTTTGCATATTCAATCTGAAGCGAAGTCAGTGGTTCTGTCTCAGACGAAGAAGATTCTTCTTCATATTTTTCTTTATTCTTGTCAAGAAAAGGTGGATAGAAATATCTGCCGTAGGAAGTAGATTCAATATCATTTTTAGTGTCATAATTTGCCAAAAGAGAATTTCTTTCTGCGCCATTCGCATTTACGGGGCTCCGCAAGCTTTTGGGTTCGGATATCATCATAGGGTATTCAAAGAATGTTGATTATAAGCGGCTTTCAGCCGTATAATCAAGCATAAAGCATGTGCTTTGCTGCGTATAACGTTTACTAACGGAAAACATAAACTGATAATGTATGGAGTTGGCATAAGATGCACGATAGAAAAGAACTGTATGAGAACATAAGAAAATACCGGATTGAAAAAGGACTGAGCCAGAGTGAACTTGCCGAAATGACTGGATATGCAAGCAATTCAATTATAGCCCAGATTGAAAGCGGGATCATAGACCTGCCATACTCAAAAGTCATATTGTTTGCCGATGCGCTGGGAGTTTCTATTCCAACCCTCATGGGATATCCGGATCAGAAAAAGATTCGAGCAGCATTTGAATCCCTGCCGCTATCCTGGCAAAATTACATGTATCAGCAGCTGCAGTTTGCAAGGATAAATGCTGATGAAGAAAAGAAAAATGGTGGTCTCCTATTTTCAAAATATAAAATCATAAGGACCTCTGAGGGCAATGACCCTGTTGAGATTAACTCAGCCAAAAAGTAAAACACCTGCAACAGCATAGCTGCATTTATTTCAAGAAAAATATACATCTGATATACTTTATACTATCATACTATCAATTGTATATACAATTACGCGCACCACTATTGTCCACTCCTTGTTATTCCAGTCCCAGGATGATTCTGGTCTTTGTTTCTGTATCCATATCCTTAGACATTATCACGTCATAGAAAAGGTCCTTGTTCTTTCCCAGATCCTCCCTGTTAAAAACAGACAGATTATGGATAATCTGGCTTGTTCCATATGTTCTTGGAATGATGATGGGAATGGGAAATTGATATATTCAGGACGGATAAGTATTGTATGAATCCTGGATATAATATTGGAGGTTTTTTGAATGCAGATAGCTGCGAACATAATCGATTTTTTTGCTGCGCTGATCCAGATAGGCACCGGTGCAGTTAAGAAAAAGGACAAAATACTGATTTTACAAATAGTTCAACTAATCATGCAGGGAATAGCTATGCTACTTCTTGGTGGAATTACTGGGGCTGTCAGCAATGTACTTTCATGCGTGAGAAATTATATTTGCTATAAAGAAAAACTTAATCTCCCTTGGAAAATATTCTTTATTGTCGCGTCTATTATTATGACGATCTTATTAAATGATCAGGGAATCCTGGGAATGATTCCGGCTGCAGTGTGCATAGTATACATCATCTTTATGGATGTAAAAGATCCAATTAAATTCAAACTTTTGGTTATGGGAACCTTCGTTCCATGGCTCTTTTATCATTTCATACTAGGATCTTACACGGGAGCCGCATCTGATGCTGCTACTATTATCGCCAATATTGTAACTATCCTAAGGATGAAAAGCGCGAAGAATAAAGCATAAATTTTTTTTGTGAAAGCATAATTGTGTTAATAATTTGTAAATGCAACATGAACCTGTGGCAAAACTGATGTAGACATACTATATCGGAGAAAGAAAATGGGGGGCTAACTCACGAATGCAATCACAGAGTTTGCTTACTTTGTTATGTGTTATTTCTCTCATAGTCTTTCCCCCTCCAGATTCGTCAGGACCATACGTTCTGTTGAATCAGTAAATCCAAGGTTTTCATAGAGCGGTCTTCCCAATGCGGTTGCATCAAGACTGATCTCTGTTACTCCTCTTTCCCATGTTTTCCTGATCAGTAGTTCAACCATTTTATTCCCCCACTTTTTCGAAGATCAAAGCTTTTTCAGATAAAAATACTTACTGAACTTAGGGTCCTTATCCTCACGGATGAATTCCAGTTCATAACCAAGCTTTTTATAAAACTCCGGTGCCTGGAATCCGAAATATGAACAGAACTCCCAGTATACCCAGTCCACAATGGGACGAAACAACGCTACCGGCTCTGGTTTCGAGTATTGAAAATTTATCTTCAAAGATAACTCTCTATTTCAAAAATAACTGACTCATTGCAATCCACACATTGGTATG
>NZ_CAMVPU010000045.1 GCF_947169445.1 uncultured Butyrivibrio sp.
AAGGCGTTTTCTGATGCCAAGGTGAAATACGGTTATCCGGAAGTTGAGAGAGGATTCTTCACCAGCTTCCCGGATGGTAAGTGATCGGCGGCGAAGAAAGTGAGATGGTACAGAGGATGTGATGGGATGAAAAGAGTATTTCTGGGTTTATTGCTTTTTGTCATGCTTTTTATTGTTTCAGCCTGTACGGGAAAGCTCTTTACCCAGTATAGTTGATGAAACAGAATAAACAGGCGCCCATTGCTACCGAGTAGTGGGATTAACGTCATTTCTTTACCGTTAGGTCTTAGCAGGTAAGGAAACGGCGTATTTTGTTATATGGAGGTTTTCTATGAAATGGATCTATTTGCTTATTGCAGGTGCTCTTGAAATTACATGGGCGGTAACTATGAAAATGTCCGATGGATTTTCACTGCTGATTCCATCTATAATAACCGGTGCCGGGTATATAGCCAGCGCAGTATTTCTTTCGATAGCGTTGAAACAGCTACCGTTGGGAACAGCATATGCCATGTGGACCGGTATGGGAATTGTTGGAACTACGTTGCTGGGAATAATTCTTTTCCATGAAAAGCTCACAATTCCACAAGTGATATGTGTTATTCTGATTGTAGTTGGAATAGCAGGACTGAAGATTTTGGCGAAAGAATGAGGTTTACCATGTTTAGAAAGATGAGAAGATTTAATCAGCAGATTTCTTGATGGTATTCCCGATTTCGAAAAACTGGATCAGTGTTTTGTTCATACGGACTTGGGGCCGCACAACACAATGCTTGATCAGAACGGCAGAGTCGTATTGGTCGACCTGGACGATTCCGGTATCGGCAGCAGGTTTCTGGATTTGGGCTGGCCGTTTATCATGCAATTTGTGGAATTCAATCACGATACGGAAGAGATGCAATATCGGTTTGAGCTGGCCGAGAGCTTCCTTCGAGGATATTATGGGGAAAATGGCATACCACGGGAAGAGTTTGACCTTATTTTCCATGGAGCGGTCTGATGGGATTATGAGTGCTTTCTGTAGCAGCACTTTGATAGAAAGACACTTGTGAGAACATCGGCTCATTATAGGAGTGTTTGAGAAAAGAGGTATAAACACTTGAAAAATGGTTGGATTATTGCAGGAGTGTCTAATCTGAATGTGCTAACACTTGTAAATCAATGGAATTGCCATATGAGTGTCGATATTGCTGTATTTACCTGAAAAAGACCTGAAAAAGACACTTGTGGGATGAAGCAATCTTTATATGAGTGTTATGTGCGGGGATTTGTGGAGTAGTCAAACACTTGTATCAGTCATAGTTTGCTATTCGCGTGTCGGACTTCAATAGTAAGACACACTTTAACTTCCAGAATAATAGAGGAGCATTATGGATAACAGTATTATTGAGAGTTTTATCAGAAAACAGAAGGTTGCTTTCATCTGTTCAGTTGATGAAGAAGGATTTCCGAATGTGAAAGCTATGTTGAAGCCGAGAAAGATGGAAGGCATAAAGAGTTTCTATTTTTCGACAAACACATCTTCAATGAGAGTAAAACAGTACATGAATAATCCCAATGCCTGTATTTACTTCTATCATAAAGGATTGATAAAGTACGTAGGTGTTATGCTGAAAGGCAAAATGGAAGTACTGACAGACCAAGAGACCAAAGATATGATCTGGCGTAAAGGTGATACGATGTTCTATAAGGGCGGGGTTACCGATCCGGATTATTGTGTATTGAAGTTCACCGCTGAGAGCGGAAGGTACTATTGTGATTTGAAGACGGAGAGTTTCACAATCGAATAGTAAGTTCAATTTAAAGATAATTTGCTACTAGGTGTTGAGGAGATTAAAGACATGTTTTGGGACAAGATTTCACCTTTATATGACATATTTGAAAGTATTTATAACGGCAAGGTATATACCGGTACCGGGAAAAAGGTTGCAGAACTTATAGATTCGTCGGATGAAGTATTGGAATGCGCATGTGGAACAGGTGCTATCAGTATATATATTGCGCAGAAGTGTAAAAAGTTGATCGCAACAGACTTTGCAACCGGGATGCTTCGGAGAGCAGCAAAGAAATGCCGGAATTACCCGAATGCTGTGTTCAAGAAAGCTGATATTACAAATATCAAATGCAAAGATGCCCGCTTTGATAAAGTGGTTGCAGGTAACGTGATCCATTTGTTGCCTGACCCGGAGAAGGCACTTCATGAATTGGAAAGGGTAGTTAAGCCGGGAGGTAAGATCATCATTCCGACTTATATCAATATGTCAAAGGGAACGGGAACAGCAGCGGTTAAGTTCATTACTCTTCTCGGAGCAGATTTCAAAAGGCAGTTTGATCTGGATTCATATAAGGCATTTTTTGAAGACAAGGGATATACCGGAGTAGAGTATCATGTGGTCGACGGGCGCATGCCATGCGCTATTGCTGTAATAACCAAAGCTTAGCGTTTTTTATCTAATTGAACTAAGTCGCGTGAGAAAAGCCATTACCTATCCAAGACCAGTATTTACCTGGCTTTATTAGTCATGCTAAAATTTCTGGAAAAGGGTATTATCAGTAAAAAACAAGAAAAAATGCTTGCAAAATATTAGCAGGTTTGTATTTGAAAGGACAGAAGGAGAAAGTGATGAAGATTGACGCAAGTTCAATGGAATGGATTAGAAAACCGAAATCATGTCGGGTCACAAAGGATAAGGTTGAAATCATGACCGAACCTCATACTGATCTCTGGCAGAGGACCTATTATCACTTCAGAAATGACAATGCCCCTGTCTTGCAAATGAAAACAATAGACCAATTCTTCTCGTTTGTGGTACGGACAGAGTTTGATTCCAAGGTACGCTATGATCAGAGTGGGGTAATCATGTACTTGGATAGTGACAATTGGCTTAAGGCTGCTATGGAATATGAAAATGAAAAGATTCAGAGATTAGGAAGTGTTGTCACAAATAATGGCTACTCTGATTGGGCATCTACAGATGTTGACGCCGCAATAAAGTCTGTATGGTTTCGTCTAAGTCGCAGGGAAGATGATTTCTGTGTAGAAAATTCTTTTGATGGAATAGATTTTAAACAGATGAGGATATGTCATATGTTCAATGCTCCAAAGGAAATCCGTTTCGGCATCTATGCATGCAGCGCCGAGGAGTCATCTTTTTTGGCCGCTTTTACAGATATGGAAATCACTGAATGCGCATGGAAGGCGCATGATGGTCAGCAACCAGATTAGAAGTATTACAATATGGTGTATCTTCCTGTTGAGGTGACAAGTTAAACCGGAATATATCTCAGGATAACCAACCATCTATGTTGTGGACAAGGGACGCCACCCTTGACGGAATCTGCTGGAAACGCATGTCAGGTTTTGCCGACGGTGAAGATGATGGGAACAGCTAAATGGCACACCGTCGCGTAACAGCATTGTAGCGTTTCCACCAGAACCCGTAAAGGGCAAGCCCTGCTTGTGCTCAAGACATACGAAAGTAATCAAATAGAGGTTCTTAATATGCCTTTAGATGAGTATAATCCCTAATATCTATACCATTTTGCATTCTTGTGCATATGAAAGCTTCATTATCATTCTCTTTCGTATGCTTTTTCATCTTTCTCAAGACTATTAGCAACAACTTCATGCATACTAAACGTCTTACATTTGACACTCTTCATATGCACTTATGCAACGAAGCAGCCATAATCTATTCGGCTTAGACTGTGAAATGCATATTAGAAGCAAGTTTCATGAGTATTCCAGATTCCACTATGCATATGTTCTTTCGTTTGTTTCGATTTTCTTTTGTACTGTCTTTCTTGTGCTCCTGATGTATAAATGGGTGGTGAGTTATTTGAAAGAGGACAAAAAGAGCAGTCTCCTGGTTGCCTCTGCAGTTTCTTTTATAGCGGGGATCACAGCCGGATTTCCGATCATAACCGGATTAACGATTGTAGTAAAAAGGTATATAAGCTTCTGCGAATCAAGGGGAGGATATGATCCCATATATGCTTTCTTGAGAGGACTGTTAGACTTGGATTGGCTGAACATATTTGGCCTTGAAATGGTAGTGTTATTGCTTATTCCGAATATTAAGTATGCATTACAGAACATACATCCGAAAAACAAGTCTACTAATATGTTCATGAATGTCATGGAACAGATAGGCCGTTATGCATGCATGCTTTTTATGATCATTATTTTGGATTTTGCCGTGACCGGCTTTTTGTCCGGTTTTGTGACCGCTGTTTATTTTCTGGGAAATCTTGTACTTATGGTTTCTTATTGGGCTATATGGTTTCTGTATTCTGAAAAGCAGGAATATTGGAAACAAATGGCACTTGCAATTATTCCCACAGCCTTGTTTTTATTAAGCGGAATAACCATGCTTAATATCCCGTTGATAGTATCTGCAGTCATATTTGGAGCAGGTCATATATACGTAACCCGGAGGGCATAATGAAAAAGATATTCGCTAGAGCTATAGCTGGAGTAATTACAACATCAATGGTTTTTTCCGGATGTAGTCTTCAGAGAATCTCTGAAAAGGATTGTCGATATCGCCAGGTGGCTTTCTGATTCGCAAAAATAATAAAACTTCAAATTTGCGAAATAAACAAAAATGCTCTTCGTCATTTATATTGATGAAAGGGGTATAGATGTTGACGAGTATATGCAGAACATCACGAAGTCAAGGCACAGGTAGATGAGCTGAAAGCTGCTATGGAAAATAAAATGCCGGATTATAGCTTTGTGTGGAAGATGATATAGGTTTATGTTGAGGGTTGTCGAAATTTGACGACCCTTTTTACATATACTATATTTAATGTTGATTTTGTCGTATGCACACGATAAAATATAGTTAAAGTAAAGTACAAAAACGAAAGTTTTTTGGAGGCTTGTATATGAACCACAGTATATTGAAGCAGGTCATTTTTGATCAAATTGAAGTAATAAAGAATGCTGATATTATCGAAAGAGATTATTCCTTCGAAAAAAATGTAAACTATGTATTGGTAGGACTACGTAGATCCGGCAAGTCCACCCTTTTATATAAGATTGCAAAAGAGCTTGTGGCTGAAGGCTGCGACTGGTCTCAGATAATCTATGTGAATTTTGAGGACGACAGATTACTGGGATTTACTATGAATGATTTCAACGACATCGTAGAAACGGCCTATGAACTGACGGATGCAAAAGATATTTATTATTTCTTTGACGAGATTCAGATCATAGAAGGGTGGGAGCATTTTGCCAGGAGAATGGCAGACCAGAAAAAGCGTGTATACATTACCGGAAGTAATGCAAAAATGCTCAGTTCAGAGATGGCAAGCATCCTGGGTGGAAGATATATACCAAAGATGATCATGCCTTTCTCATTTGGTGAAGCGCTGGACTATAAAAAGATTGCGCATGATGACGCAGCCCTTCTCACTACTTCAAAATCTGCGAAGATAAGAAGAGCATGTCAGGAATATGTCTCAGACGGAGGATTCCCTGAAGCACAGCTTCTGAATAATAAAAGGGAATACATAAAGAGCGTTTATGAGAAGGTCCTGCTTGGCGATATCATGGAGCGTGAGCAGGTTAAGAATAAAATGGCACTCCGGCTCATGATAAAAAAGATTGCAGAGACAGTGATGCATGAGGTTTCATTTAATACACTTGCAGGCAATGTTAAGGCTACAGGAACCAAGACTTCTACTGATTCAATGATAGAGTATACTGCCTACGCTGAGAATGCATATCTGCTGTTCAGGACAAGGAATTATGTTTCCAAGTTTGCAGAAAAAGAGAGTATCCCGAGGTTTTATTTTTATGATAATGGTCTGCTTTCACTGTTTTTGGTGGATAAGCCATCAGCTCTTTTGGAAAATGCAGTCGCAGTTCATCTTAAACGCAGATATGAGGATGATGTTTACTATTGTAAATCCAAGCAGACCGGCATAGACATTGACTTTTATCTGCCGGAAGAAGGCTGTGCAATACAGGTTGCTTATGCTCTTGGAGATGCGGAAGAACGTGAGACGAGGAGCCTCGTATCTTTTGCAGAGAAAACTGAAGGCGTAAAAAAGCTGATAATAGTTACAAATGAAGAAGAAAGAAGCATTGAAAGAGATGGTCATGAAATAGAAGTAATACCTATACATAAGTTTCTTTTGGCTTGATTTATAACGATTTGATTTTTAGTGGTGAGACGTATGAAAGGAAGCTATGATGAGTTTGATAACGGTTTTGGATTTCAAGTAGGTATTTGTTTTGTGTTTTATTTGCTCTTCCTCGGAATACTTGATATGTTGGGGATGAGATAATGCTTTTCTGAGAGCTGCCTGTTATAGGGCGGTGTTCATAAAACAGTAACATTAAAATGAGCGCTGTCTATACTGGATTGGCATGGCAAAAAAAGAATAGAGTTCAATGATCAGGAGGGTGCTCGGAAAAGAGTACCCTCTGTTTTATTGCTGCTCTTGACGGCTAATTCAAATTAGCCTACAATTAAGCTAATTCAGATTAGCCAATTATGAAGAGGAGACGAAATGGATACCAAGCGCAGGATATTGGATGAAGCATTGACACTGTTTTCCGAGAAGGGATATGCAAATGTTTATGTTGCGGATATTGCAGAGAAGGTAGGCATTAAGGCTCCATCCTTATACAAACATTATAAAAACAAGCAGGCTATCTTCGATGCCATCATTGAAGAGATGAGCAGGCGATTTTTGGAGGAGGCAGGTGCATTACAGATAAACGGAGCGGATGCAGTAGTGGATTCCGAGATCTACAGGCATATATCGGAAGAGCAGCTGATTGCGCTGGGGAACAATCTGTTTAAATATTTTCTGCACGATGACTACACAAGGCGTTTTCGTAAGATGCTCACCATAGAGCAGTTTCATGATAAGAAGCTTGCGGATACATATATGAAACAGTATGTTGATGATCCGCTTTCCTATCAGGGCATGATGTTTGGGCTGATGGTCTCCTCCGGCGTTTTGCAGACCGAGAATGTGGAGATCATGACATTGCATTTTTACGCACCGATATATATGCTTCTGACCATATGCGATCGGGAACCCGAACGTGAGGAAGAGGCACTTAAGACACTGGAAGCTCACATTCGGCAGTTTAACAAACTGTACGCAAGAGATGAGAACTCCATTATGGATAACAAGACGAGATCGCGGAGGAGTACAAAATGAAGATCACTGTAATTAATGGAACTGAAAAGCACGGCGTAACCTACAGAATGAAAGAAATCTTTTTAGAACAGTTCAGAGCTGATGCAGAGATCACCGAATACTATCTTCCCAAGGATGGTCCGGGGTTTTGCACGGGATGTACTGCATGCTTCAGGAATAATCAGAACCTCTGCAAGGATGCTGAAAAGGTTCAGAAGATCGAGAAGTCCTTATTTGAAGCAGATCTTCTTGTTTTTACATCACCGGCATATGTATTCCATACAACCGGTGCAATGAAGGCTATGCTTGACCATTTTGGCTATAGGTGGATGCCTCATCGCCCGGCAAAGGAAATGTTCGGAAAGCGGGCAGTGATAATCACACAGTGCCTTGGAGCCGGGGGTAAATCTACAGCTAAGGATATTAAGGACAGCCTGTCCTGGTGGGGCATTTCTGCCATCAAAGTCGTAAGCTTCAAACTGATGTCTGAAATTGACTGGGACAAGATCGAGGACAAGAAGAAAGCATCCTTCCAAAAGAAACTAAGCAGTGTTGCTCAAAAATTTCACGCCATAAATTATGATAAACCGGGCCATACAAGTGCTATAGTTAAAGCAAAGTTCTATATTGTAAGGATGCTGCAGACGAGCCTGGGTAAGCAGAATCCTGAATATACCGACTTTAAGTATTGGAATGAGAATGGCTGGATCGGTAAAGTCAGGCCATGGAAATAAGGGGAGATGGGATGATCGTAAATATTACAGATTCAAATGAAAAGCGGGCTATCGCAAGAAAAGTACGATAACTAAGCAGATAGGATAAAAAAGGAAAGATAAACCTATGTCAGACAGAAAATATTTGTATACGGAAAGGGCGCACTATATGTGTCCGAATATGCACTTTGGCATCGTAGCCGAGATTGGGGCCGAGTTTGATGAGAACAGGATCATCAAGAGCATAGATGTTCTAAGGTCAGCTCATCCGCTTATGAGAAGTCTGATCGCTAAGGAGCAGGGAAGTTCCGGGATATATTATGAGGAGCAATCGGAGCTTGAAATCCCTGTAACAATAAAAAAAGTAAACGATAACTGGCAGACTGATTATGAGGCAGTATCCTCAGCCGGCTGGAACGTTCAAAAGGAAGCACTGCTTAAGGTCTTTGCTTATCCTTCCGAGAGCGGCACGAGGGTCCTTTTTATAACGCATCATCTTCTTTGCGACGGAAGAGGACTTCTTCAGCTGGTGCGGGAGTTTGCAGATTATTATGCGAACGATGTGAAGCCGCAGCCTGTTGATGAGAAGCTTATGGAAAGTCTTAATGACCTTCCCGACGGCAGCAACCTTGGATTTATCAGCAAGTTGCTCATCAAGGATGCCAATAAGAAATGGCGTAAAGAAGGGCACAAGGTCAGCTACGAGGAGTATCTTAAGTTTGAACGTGATCATGATTTGAAACAGGATATTAAGCGCGAAATAATGAATATTGACGAAGAAGAGCTTGATACTCTCCTTGATCTGTGCAGAGAAAACGGGGTATCGCTCAATGATTATCTTGTTGCTAAGATGATGATCGATGAGAGCACGGATAGGGTGGTCATAGCTTCCGACATAAGGAATAAGATCAAAAACTATAAGGAAGGTGCTCTTGGAAACTATGCTACTGCCTTTGGCGTGGTGGTTAAGAAGAAAAGTTCAGAGATAATTGAACTTGCCAAGGCTGTAGATCATGAAGTCGGGAGCATCATAAGTAAGCCTGATAAGGAAATGCTTGTTCTTTCGTGTTATTTCAATATGGACCCCGAGCTACTCGATGCCATAGCTATATCGACTCTTGGAAATTTTGAGAGCAAGGCCGGCAGATTTGTCGGCAGCAAGATGTTCGGCTATGAAAAGCGTGACGGACATTGTATCACCAACCTTGGCAGGGTAGAGAGTAGCGTCATAAGCGAGGCCATATTTATTCCGCCTGCGTCTCCCGCAAACAGGAAGGCGTGGGGAGTTCTGACGATAAACAAGAAGATGAGGATATGTTCGATACATTCAAGGTGAATATGTAATTTGGAGAGAATTTTGAAGGAATCCAGTACTCCGGCTGAATTACCGCTACACTAAACGGAAATAGTATAATATAATAAAATTAGTAAGAGGCAAAGGAGCTTTCTGTAGGAGAGCGACC
This sequence comes from uncultured Butyrivibrio sp., assembly GCF_947169445.1. Classification (GTDB taxonomy): domain Bacteria; phylum Bacillota; class Clostridia; order Lachnospirales; family Lachnospiraceae; genus Butyrivibrio. The sequence continues at coordinate 9,341 of NZ_CAMVPU010000045.1, forward strand.
TTTGCCTTTTTTATTTGTAGGATAGGCTATCAGGAGGTAGACTTATGGCAGCATTTGACCGCATTTTATCGGGAATTCCGGAGATGGACACAGCCCTTGACAGCATCAGACATGGAGACAACGTGGTATTCAGAGTCTCTGACCTGTCCGAATTCAAGCTCTTCGTGGACCCATACATTGAACAGGCCAAGAAGGACAAGCGAAACATCATATACTTCCGTTTTGCTACCCACGAGCCCCTGGTGGAGGACTGCCCTGAGGTCAAAACCATGCACATTCCGCTGTCTCACAGGTTCGAGACTTTCACAGTGGAGATTCACAATGCCATAGAAAAAGAAGGTAAGGATGCCTTCTACGTATTTGACTGCCTGTCAGAGCTGCAGATTGCCTGGGCTACTGACCTTATGATGGGCAACTTTTTCAGAGTTACCTGTCCATTTCTGTTTATTCTTGATACGGTGGCTTTTTTCCCGATCATCAGAGGAAAACATTCCTTTCATGCCATAAATAAGATCCTTAACACAACCCAGCTGTTTCTTGATGTCTACTCAGATTCAAGGAATGTATATGTGAGGCCGGAAAAGGTCTGGAACCGCGACTCTGAGACCATGTTTCTGCCCCATATTTACAAGAAGGAGGAGAATACCTTCAGACCTATATTGGACGGTGTTCAGTCAAGTCGCTTCTATCAGCTGCTGGATAATTTCCAGAGGCCGGGGGAGGATCAGTACATCGATTTCTGGGACAGATTTTTTAACTATGCGAAAATGCAGTATGACAACCACATGAACCTTGATGATTCCTGCGATATCATGTGCAAGGTCATGATGACAAGGGACGAGAAGATGCGCCAGATGGTCAAAAAGCACTTCAGGCCTGAGGATTATTTTAATGTCAGAAGCCATATGATTGGTACCGGCCTCGTGGGAGGAAAGGCCTGCGGAATGTTGCTGGCAAGGGCTATCATCAGGAATATGAGCCCTGAGATAAACGAGGTTTTGGAGCCCCATGATTCCTTTTTCATCGGATCGGATATTTATTATACCTATATCGTTGACAACGAGTTCTGGGAGCTGAGAGTCAGGCAGAGGACAGAGGAGGAGTATTTTTCTCTGGCAGAGGAGTTCTCGGATAAGCTGAAACAGGGCGTTTTCTCGGAGGAGCTTAGGACAAGGTTTAGGCATATCCTGGAGTATTATGGGCAGGATCCATTTATTGTGCGCTCCAGCAGTATCTTGGAGGACGGCTTTGGGAACGCTTTTGCCGGCAAATATGAATCTGTGTTCTGCGCCAACCGTGGAACGCTGGAGGAAAGGCTTCTGGAGTTCGAGAATGCCATTAGGACGGTTTATGCCAGCACCATGAGTCTGTCAGCCCTTGATTACAGAAAGAGACGCGGCCTGGAAAAAAGAGATGAGCAGATGGCGCTGCTGGTTCAGAGGGTTTCAGGTTCTTATTATGGACCTTATTACATGCCCTGCGCTGCGGGGGTAGGTTACTCCTACAGCCCCTACAAATTCCTTGCGGGAATCGATCCCAAGGCGGGAATGCTGCGGCTTGTAATGGGCCTTGGAACTTCAGCTGTAGACAGGACCATGGGCTCCTACCCAAGGCTTGTGAGCCTTGATATGCCTGAGGCAACGTCCTCAGTGACGGTTGCGGAGAAACACCAGTTTTCCCAGAGGGCGGTGGAGGCCATGGACGTGGGAGAGCATGCGCTGGCAAGGCTTGAGCTAAGGAATATTGAATCCAAGCTGCCGAAGTATCTCATTAACACACTTCTTGAACACGACTATGAGGTGGAGGATTCCCTGAAAGAGCGCGGAATATATAGGGATGTCAGGTTTATTTCCTGTAAAGGACTTGTTAAGAAGAAAGAGATCATGTCCAGAATGCAGCAGCTGATGCAGCTGATACAGGCGGAATATGAGCATCCTGTTGATATAGAGTTCACCCTGAATCTGTCGGAGAGCGGAGAATATTCCATTAACCTCTTGCAGTGCAGACCGCTCCAGGTCTTCAAGGATACAGCAGAAGTGGAGATTCCAAAGGGGGTTTCCGAGGATAAGATAATTCTTGAGAGTGTTGGGGCATCCATGGGACTTTCCAGGAGTGTCCCCATCGATCTTATAGTCTATGTGGATCCCAAGGCCTATTACAACATGCCCTATGCGGACAAGCCGGGAATTGCAAGCGTGATAGGCAAGATCAACTGGACCTTCAGAGACAAGGGAAGACATATGATGCTGATGGTACCTGGAAGAATAGGCACTTCTTCGCCGGAACTTGGGGTTCCGACTACTTTTGCCGACATCAGTGAATTCGAGGCTGTGTGCGAAATGGAAGAGAAGGAAGCGGGCTACAACCCGGAGCTGTCCTACGGAAGTCATATTTTCCAGGACCTGGTGGAGGCTGACATTCTCTACACGGCTGTTTTTGCCAATGAAAAGACCATAAAATTTGCGCCGGACAAGCTGTTTGGCTGTGAGAATACAGTCGAGACGCTAACCGGCGCAGAAGGAGTATCTGATATAGTTAAGGTGTTTGATCTGTCAGGCGCAGAGTGCACTCTTTTTTACGATCTGGAAGAGAATCACATGCTGCTGACTACTAGAACTTGAACTTGTTAACCTCTCCGTCAAGCTGCTGTGCGATGTTGGCGTTTTCGTTGGCAACAACCTTGTTCTGCTTCATGTTGTCGGACATTTCCGTTACGGCGCCGGCTACGTCGCCGATGCCCTTTGCACTCTCATCCACAGCGGTTGCAACATCGTTCATTGCCTCGGATACGAAGTTCATGGAGCTCTCAATATTCTGAGATGCATGCTCTACGTTCTTAAGCATTTCGGAGATCTTCTCGGCGTCGTCCTGATACTGTACGCCTGTATCCATCAGCTGCTGGTAGCCGCCGATGGTCTTTTCTCTGACGAAATCAACCATCTTGGTTGCTTCATCAGCCAGCTCCTTAACGTTGCCGATAACTTCGTCTGAGATAACCTGGATCTTCTTGGCGGTCTCTGCGGAGTTGGTGGCAAGTCCGCTGATCTCCTCAGCAACAACCGCAAAACCCTTGCCGTGCTCACCTGCTCTTGCAGCCTCGATGCTGGCATTGAGGGACAGGAGGTTGGTCTGGGATGCGATCTCCAGAATAGTCTGTGTAAGTCCGCTGATCTGTTCAACGGCCTTTGATTTCTCAATCTTATCATTAAGGTTGTTTGTCATGTCGTCTGCGGCAGCCTTGGCAGCCTCAGTTTCCTGTTCAGCGTGCTTTCTCATATCAATAGCACGTTCTTCCATCTGACCTGCATAGTCTGTACCTTCACGCACACTGGTGTACATTTCCTGTACTTCGTCTTTGATCTTGGTGGTAGATCCTTGAACCTGTGCAAGAGAAGCAGCGGTTTCTTCCATAGCTGCGCTCATCTGCTCCATGGTTGCTGATACACCGTCCAGCTGATCGTTGGTCTTAACCGTATTATCAAGGGCTGTCTCAACAGAGCCGGAGAGCTGATTGGAGGAGTCGGAGATTGAATGTACAACGCCTCTGATATATTCAAGAAGGCTGTTGATACTGTCTGCGATATCCGAGACTTCATCATTGCCCTTGACCTCGATCTTCTGGGTAAGATCGCCGTTATTGGTAACAAGGTCACTGATCTTCTTATCAACAACGCCGAGACCATAGCCGATTCCGTTGGCCAGAATAAAGGAAATCACTGCTGAAACAACGGCAAGAATAGCACCGATGATAATAATGGTCTCAACGATTGACTTAAGGGAATCAACAAGGTCATTAACTATATAGTCGATTCCAAGGATTCCGACGGTATTACCGTCATTGTCCCTGATAGGAGAATAGGCGGTAATATAGTCCACTCCTGCGGCATTTTTTTCAACAACTGTTGATACATAGCCATCTGAGGACATTGCTGCCTGCATGCCTTCCTGACGATCGGCTTCCACGGGAGTTCCTATTGAAATATTGCCATTGGCGGGCGTTGACAGATATACAAGGGAGCCGCCGCGGTTTCCTACGGTATAGATGGCACTTAAGTTGGCAGAGCCTGCCACAACGGCCATATCCTTCCTCATTACGCTGTTAGCGTAGCTGTCGTCGGCGCCGGTGTCAAGGAGCCCTAATAGATTACCGTTTAGCTGATTGGCGGCAATCTGACAGATTGAGAGGGTGTTCTTGGATGCGCTCTGAACGTAGCTCTCATGGACGAATCTGTAGATTGCTATACCCATTACTGCGCAAACAATAATATTTATAAGGACACTTCCGATAGTTATCTTGGTTTTTATACTTAGTCTGATGCCTCTGTTATTCTTCATTGATCTGCCTCCTTATTCAGCATTTAATGAATCTACGATTGCCTGGGACATGAACACAGCGTCAGTTGCCTGTATTTCGGAATAGGCTGTGGCAACATCGACTCCGTCAATTACAACTTTTTTGACAAGATCTTTTTTCAGAGCCATTAGGTCGTCATTGTAGAGGGAGTATGCATCTGTGCCATAGGGCAGATCTGCCATTTTACTGGTATTGTTAAAAAGCTCGAGAGCGGCGGCCTGTTCTGCTGATATGCTGCCTGCTCCGGGATCGTTTACTAAGGGAACAGTGGCCAGGAGATGATCTATGTGGTTCTTGGCGTACTTGTCAGAAATGGGGCTATAGGTCCACAGTTCTTCAACTTCGCCGCCATCGCACATGGTCTCCAGGAAATATTTGTACACACCTGAAGGATTCTTGCAGGAAGAGGTTATGCACCAGACAGGGGCAACTCTTTCCAGGTAGGTTCCGGTCTCCTCAAGAGGAGGAATGGCCACGATCTCGCCGTCTACACCTGCTTCAACAAGCTTATTTGACAGGGTCTTGGCCCAGGTGCCTGCCCAGTAGGTGAAAACGCCGTATTCATTGGCGTAGAACTTATCTCGACAGTCGCCGGTTCCGTTTTCGGCGATGGTCTTGTCAATGTAGCCCTTGGAATAAGCATCCTGTATCCTCTCAAGGGCACTCTTCATGCTGTCCTCGAAGAAACCGTCTGTCCAGGTTCCGTCATCTTTTTGGTAAAAAGAGGGATAGGCGTCCTGATAGAATTCCGGCAGATAGTTGATGTAAGGGGCTTCGTTATTGGTGATACCTGCTGCGGAGACACCGTAGGTATTGCCGTTGACACCGTCTCCGTCAGGGTCTTTTTCCGTAAAAGCTTTTAGCATTTCAAGATATTCTGCGTAATTGGTGGGGGCACTCATGCCAACGTTGTCCAACCAGGCCTTTTTGATATAGGTTACGCAGCCGTTTCCTCTGGTGGGAGTTATGCCATAGAGCTTTCCATTTATTTTTATGCCGTCGATAAGAGAGCCATTGCCTGCGGCATTGACTTTGCTTTCCAGGTCGGAGCCGGAATAATAGGGAGTTATGTCCGCCAGAAGCTGTTTGGCGGCGTAGGTAGTGTAATATGAGGAGCTCAGAAGAACCGCATCCGGAAGATCCCCGGATTCAAAGACTTTGGTGACCTCATCATAGTAAACATCATGTTCAGGTTGAATAATTATTAAATCTATGCCGGTCAATGCTTCCCAGCGAGCCTCAAATTCATCGCGCCCGTTCTCCTGGGTGATAAGCGTACCATCCACCATAATGGTGATCGATGTCGGCTTGTCGTAGGACGGACTTAAGTTACCGATGACATCAGAAGCAGTCAGGGCACCGGTTACAGCTGTCCCTGAAGCAGAGCCTCCGCAGGCTGTGAGCATACATGCCGACAGTATCAGGGAGCACAATAGGATAGGTCTCTTTCCGCTCATGGTACCTCCTTTTTTGGATGAAAAAATTAATAAATATGCATAATTATTATTAACGATATTGAGCGTTAAGAAAACCAGTTTACCGATGTTTTCATAGTAATTTAAGACTTAGTTTATGATGGATACGATGAAAGATATTGAGTGGCTCTTTTTTGACGTTGGATCGACCTTGGTAAGCGAAGAAAAGCCATTTATAGACAGGCTTCAAAAAATTGGGGTTATTCGCTGTAAGAATTTGTTCAATTTGATTTAAAACGACTCCCTTACCTGTGCCAGAAATTTTTCTGCAATAGGTGTGAAGGTCTGGTACTTGTTCCAGATAAGATATAGCTTTGTTTCCTGCTTGGGAGAAAGTGGACGGAATACAAGGTCGCTTTCTTCGGAGCAGTCTATCAGATGCTCAAAGGTCAGAAGTATACCCAGGCCTTCCTTGGCAAACATTGATGCATTATAAGAAAGACGGAAGGAACCTTCCAGGTGGAGCTTGGAAAAATTCTCCCCGGCCCATTCCGGGATCTCGATATTCCAGCTTTGTTCAGAGCAGAAGAGTGGCTGCCCTATAAGGTCGGCTACTTTTATGCTCTTTTTCTTTGCCAGGGGATGACTCTTTAAGATAATAGCACCCCAGCGGTCAGTATCAGGGAATGTGGCATAGTCATATTTATCTTTGTTAGGTGTTTCGCAGATTACGCCAAAATCCAGTAACCCCTTATCAAGCTTTTCTGTTACCTGCTCAGTATCACCGCTGGTGATGTGGTAAGTGAAGGAAGGATATCTGTCTTTTAGCTTTTTAATCTCTCGGGCAAGATGACAGATCTGATAGGATTCCGCCAGACCAAAGTATATGTCTCCACCTGTGATATCATCCAAGGAGACAAATTCCTGCTCGATCTTATCTGCCATTAAAACAAGATCCTCAGCACGGTCACGCAGTAGCATTCCTTCATCTGTGAGTTTGATGGAAAAACTATGTCTGGTGAAAAGCTTTTTTCCTAGTTCTTCCTCAAGACTCTTTAATGCCTTGGAAAGAGTAGGCTGTGTGACATGGAGTAATTCTGCGGCTCGTGACATGTTCTCTTCTCTTGCGACGGCAAGAAAATATCTTAAATTCCTTATTTCCATAAGAATCCCCTTAAATAAAGTGATATGCCAAATGAGAATATCATGATATTCATTATAACAATTAGCGAAGAGATTGTACATGGATTATAGTGAGGATGTCAGATGAAAACACAACACAAACAAGGAATAAAGAGATGGGTACAGAAGATATTGTTGAATGCCTCAGGCATCTTGGCATTGAAGATGAAAAGTGCATACAGGCAGGAAAATATGTATGAAGATAAGAATAGCATTTATACTGTTCGTTTTTGTATTTCTTATGCCGGGAGCAACGGTGATGTTACGATCACACTCAGTGTTGAATAGGAGGATATATGGCAAAGAAGATTCTGATAATTGAAACAAGCCTTAGAACGGGAAGCAATTCGGATATCCTTGCTGAGAGCTTTGCAAAAGGCGCAAAGGATGCCGGAAATGACGTGGAGATTGTTTCGCTAAAGGACAAGAAGATTGGCTTCTGCACCGGATGTTTTGCTTGTCAGAAGCTGGGAAAATGTGTTATCTCCGATGATGCCAATGTGATAACTGAAAAGATTCTGGAAGCAGAGGTTGTCGTATGGGCTACACCGATCTATTATTACGAGATGAGCGGTCAGATGAAGACCATGATCGACAGGGCTAATTCTCTATATCCAAGGGATTACAAGTTCAGAGAGGTTTATCTGTTGTCAACTGCGGCAGAGGATGAAGCTTATACAGATGAAAAAGCGGTCAGTGGTGTTAACGGCTGGATTGATTGCTTTGAAAAGGCTGAGTTTAAGGGAAAAGTTTTTGCCGGCGGCGTAAATGAGCGTGGTGAGATTGCAGGGCATAAGGCGTTGAACGAGGCCTATGCTTTGGGAAAATCAATCTAAACTGCTGCGCATAAAATTCCAGATAACCAACCATCTATGTTGTGGACAAGGGACGCCACCCTTGACGGAACCTGCTGGAAACGCATGTCAGGTTTTGCCGACGGTGAAGATGATGGGAACAGCTAAATGGCACACCGTCGCGTAACAGCATTGTAGCGTTTCCACCAGAACCCGTAAAGGGCAAGCCCTGCTAAAGCAGGGTGGCTGGGTATAAGCGCCTCAGGATCAGAATCCAGGAACAGCAGGATTTGGAGCTATGGCGCTGCCTAAACTCTGTTATAGTGAAAAGAAATTATTATATCTAATTTGTGCTCAAGACATACGAAAGTAATCAAATAGAGGTTCTTAATATGCCTTTAGATGAGTATAATCCCTAATATCTATACCATTTTGCATTCTTGTGCATATGAAAGCTTCATTATCATTCTCTTTCGTATGCTTTTTCATCTTTCTCAAGACTATTAGCAACAACTTCATGCATACTAAACGTCTTACATTTGACACTCTTCATATGCACTTATGCAACGAAGCAGCCATAATCTATTCGGCTTAGACTGTGAAATGCATATTAGAAGCAAGTTTCATGAGTGGTTCGTATGCTGCATCCAGATTTTCCTCTTTTTTTATCGTGCGTTTTACTGGAAAGTAACGCATCGACCAATTCATATTGAACAAAATCGCTGCGCGATGGCCTGCCTAGGCTGTGTGCAGTGATTTTCTTTTTATCAAAAAGGCAGTAGAAAGTAAGTCCTAATAGTTTAAATTGGTCGTTAAGCACTTCATAAGCTGTGCATAACCTGCATAATTATAACTGAAGGTTGTTGTGAATAACATCTCGTGAAACATCCCTGTTTCTTTCTCTCTGAATTATTGAGTAATTCTTAATAGTTGCTTTTATTGTCAGCTAGTTGTTTTGTAAATACGTTGCGCACTGGAGTGATAATGTGTTAATATTAGTTTGCGCACTGTGGTAAGTATCACAAAAAATAACCTTGCGTATTATTGACAGGGAGTGAGCTATGGAAATTAAAAGAAATATCTATTTTAAGATAGCTGAGTGGAAGAAAGAGACAAATGGGACGAAGGCATTACTGATCGAAGGTGCCAGACGAATCGGAAAATCAACAGTTGCTGAAGAATTCGCTCAGAATGAGTATAAATCCTATATTCTCATTGATTTTAATAAGGCTAAGAAAAAGATAAAAGATGCCTTTGAATCCCTTGATGATCTGGACGTTTTCTTTCAGACACTGACGCTTGAATATAACACAAGGCTGTACCCCAGAGAATCTCTGATAGTATTTGATGAAATACAGAAATTTCCAAAGGCCAGGGAAGCAATTAAATATCTTGTCGCTGATGGAAGATATGACTACATTGAAACAGGCTCGCTGATATCAATTAAAGAGAACGTAGAGAACATAACAATTCCATCAGAAGAGCGGAAAATGCAAATGTATCCGGTAAATTTCGAGGAATTCATGGTATACATGGGCGAAGAAATACTTCTGGATCATATAAGGGAATGTTTTGAGAAAAGGCAGCCGCTTGATAGGCAGATGCATAATAAGGCTATGCGCTTATTTATGGAGTATATGCTGGTTGGTGGAATGCCTCAGGCAATAGTAGCATATAAGAAAAATGGAAGGGATTTCCATGCTGCCGATGTAGAAAAGAGGGATATTCTTGCACTCTATGAAGATGATATCAAAAAGGCAGCAAAGAAATATAAATCAAAGGTCTCAGCTATTTTTGATAATATCCCGGGCTTTTTGTCAACGCATGAAAAAAGGGTTGTTTTAAGTGAAGTGGATAGTAATAATGGAACCTTTGATCGCTATGATGAGCCCTTGTTCTGGCTTGGCGATTCCATGATATGTAATCTTTGTTATAAATGTAATGATCCGAACGTTGGCCTGGCATTAAATAAAAATGAATCCTATGTAAAATGTTATATGGGAGATACAGGATTATTGGTCAGCCATGCATTCAGTGAGAATGAAATCATGGATGAACAGCTTTATAAGCAGATAATGGATGGAAAACTGTCACTTAATCAGGGAATGCTCTATGAGAATATGATAGCGCAGATGATTACAGCATCAGGTCGTAAGCTTTTCTTTTACACAAGATACAGCAAGGAAAAGCATAGGAATGATATTGAAATAGATTTCATTATCTCGAATGAGAGCAAGACAAAGTTTAAAATCAGCCCTATAGAAGTAAAATCATCAAAAAATTACACGACATCATCACTTGGAACATTCAAAGAACTCTTTAAGAAAAGAATTGATAAGCAGATAATAGTGCACCCTAAGGGCTATTCAGAAGCGGATGGAGTCATAAAGATACCTCCATATATGATGCACCTAATATAACATGCAGATAAACAGTGCAGGAGTGATGATTTGAACTATTCAGGAAAAGCCTTGCTTAGACAGGGCTTTTCTTTATGTGCTATATTTGATGTTGAATACTAAAAAAGGAAGGCAATAATAAATGGGGAATACTATACAATTTAATAATGAACAGTTAAAAAATTTTTATTTCGGAGCATATAGTTTTGCTGATACCAATGACGGTTATCTGCAGGCATTTCAGTACAGCTATGAGCAGATGAATTATTTTGAGGGAGCATTTGATTTCTGGTACGATCGCTGCATGGCGTCTACTGCCAAGACCATCGAGATGATAACGGATGCGACGAAGGTTTCTTTTGATTACAAGCTCATCTGGGTCGGATCCCATGATTCCTTTGAACTTTCCATTGACGGACTTGTGAACAGCATCGTATATGTCAAAGATATTGATGTTGAGGGACATATAGAATGGGATATGCCTGAGGGCGAAAAGAGCGTTGTGATCTATCTTCCGGCGGATGCTACTGCCCTTATCAGAAATTTTGAAATCAACTCAGAGGCAAAAAGACCTGAGAAAAATACGCGCGTGCTTTGGCTTGGTGATTCTATTACTCAGGGCTTCGGGCCACTGCGCTCCGCTCAGACTTATGTAAGTGTAGCAAACAGGATACTGGGCTACGATGTTATCAATCAGGGAATTGGCGGATACATTTATGACAAGAAATCTTTAATGTCTATGCCCGGATATGTTCCGGACAAGATCATCGTAGCAATGGGTACCAACAATAATCATGACCCTGCCAAAACATCGGATATTACAGAGTATTACGATACTTTGACTGAAATCTACGGAAGCGAGATTCCCATTCTGTGTATCTCTCCCATATGGAGAGGGGATAATCCTGCAGACTATGATAACTTTGTAAGCTACTGCGATATGATAAAGAAAACTGCCGGTAGCTATAAGAATGTAACTGTTTTGGACGGATTTACTCTTGTTCCTCATCTGAGCGAGTATTATCTTGACAACCTTCATCCAAACCTTCTTGGCGCAGAGGTTTACGGCAGGAATCTTGCCGAGTTTATCAGAAGAAAAGGATGGTAAAAGAAAAGGCGAGTAAACATAATAAAATAATAGAACTGTGAAAGAGTAACAATATGACAAATTTCTTACTGATTGCATCTATCCTATGGCTCATCATAGGCCATACCCTTATGTGGACACTCGGACCAAAACTCGGGCCCTCCGGCGGACTGGATTCAATAGGCAATGCACTTTTTTATGTTATGGCATGGCGCTTTTGTGTGTGGGTTCCTCCTATTGTTTTTGCAGTAATAGGCGTAATGTTATTTATTAAATGTTGAAAATGGCTAATAGAAACATGCTTATAATATAAAATATGAGCAGTAGGATGGGAATTCAGGAGCAGAATATGGAGCAACAGAAGCTTTTTTACAATATATGCAATGACCTATGGTCCTTCGCCAAGACGCTGGATAAGCCAAAGGCTGAGATGTCTGACGAGGACTGGGAGACTGCCATTGCCCTCATGGAGAAGACCGCGGAGAAGTACAAAGCGCTTGGGAGAAAAGAGTATGATCTGGCCTATGCGTCAATGATGGGGATATTGGATTATGTTGAGAAGGGGACATGATGGAACTACTTAATTATCCTGTTACGACAGGAATCATAGCAATTAACATATTGATATTTGCACTTGTGAATCTAAAGAAGCTTGATATAGAACAGCTTGGTTCATCATATATGACAACAATCCAGAATAAGCAGGTATATAGAGTTGTTACAAGTGCTTTCACGCAACGTGAAGTAATGCACCTTGTCTGTAATATGTATTCTCTCTACAACATAGGCTGCGCAATGGAACATATCCTGTATTCAGGGCTGTATGCCTTGTGCTATGGTTTGATAATGATCGCAGGTGGACTGTTATCTGCAAGAATTCATAAAAAAGAAGCCCCGTTTACCTATTCTATTGGAGCTTCCGGAGTGATATGCGGGTTACTGGGCATATATATGGTCATAGCATTTACCGTATTCGGATTTAGCGGGTTAAAATCGCTGGTTCCGACGATAGTGCTGTTAGTGGCTATGACGGCATCGAAGAAGATTGATTCGATTGGGCATTTTACGGGGCTGCTGGTGGGAGTGCTGTGTGGAATAGTGCTTGTTAGTGTTTTTAGGTTTGGGTGAATAGAAAGAATCAAAGAATTTCATGAACCTGTAAAAAGGAACTCAAAAAGAGCGGCTAAAATCTGATTCAATCAGATTTTAGCCGCTCTTTTAATTTATATATACCACACAGGAACAATCAGGTTACTACTGTCTACAGCCGAAAGCTCAGGTCGCATGCAGATTATTGCACCACACCCTCTTGGTGTTGTTGCCCTGTCTAATATTGAAAAAGCGCCTACCAGCTCAGTGCCTGGATTGACTGATCTTTTTACTTCTATTGGATGGAGCATTCCATCACTTTCAAGGATCATATCCACTTCCTTATTGTCTTTATCCCTGTAGTACCAGAAGAGGCAATCCTTAGCTGCGTTTTTATAGGATTTGATGATCTCCATGACAACGTAGTTCTCAAGGATGTGTCCGGCAAGGGCGCCGTTTGCAAGAATCTCCGGTGATGAGTATTTGGTCAGGTAAGCCACTAGGCCGGTATCAAAGAAATAGATCTTTGGTGTCTTTATTGTTCTATGGAGCAGATTATTGCTATAAGGCCTTAGCAGTGTGATGACTTCAGACTTCTCAAGAACCTGGAGCCAGCGTTTAGCGGTATCATCGTTTATTCCGACATCTCCGGCAATGGCGTGTACATTAAGTACCTCGCCTATCCTGGATGCGGCTGACCTTATGAAGTCCCGGAATAAGAGCTTATCTACTCCCTGGATCAGGTCGCTCACATCTCTTTCGATGTATGTTTGGATGTAACTGCTGTAGTAAACGTCTCTGTCAGTAAACTTTCCACTGATAAGCCCAGGCATTCCGCCCATCCAAATGCGTTCATATATTTCATCCATTGAAGCAGGCGCATGTGTTTTTTTACGTTTCTTAAGTTCATTAAGATCAACAGCAAATGGTTTGGAGTCATCCTTTCCATATGCCTCGTGCTGCGAAAGTGGAGGGAGTCTGAGTATTGCAACTCTTCCGGCCAATGACTCCTGGGCCAGGTCCATGAGCTTGAAGGCCTGTGAGCCTGTAAGCCAGAATGATCCCGGGGCAGCACCTTTGTCTATTGCAATCTTAATATATGAAAAGAGCTCAGGAGCATACTGCACTTCATCAATCATGACAGGTGGTTCATGGATCTGCAAAAACATCGCAGGATCTTTTTTGGCAAGGGCACGAGCCTCCAGGTCATCTAATGTGACGACTTCTCTTTCTTCGCTCTGTTCTTTCATGATGGTTTCGAACAATGTGCTCTTCCCAACCTGCCTTGCACCTGTGATCAGGATGGCTGAGTACTCTTTGTTAAGTTCTATTATCTTGGATTTAAGATCTCTTTCGATATATCTCATGATAAATCCTTTCGGCTAAAATATGATTCAATCATATTTTAGCCGAAAATGGTTGCCATATCAATAGTAACGCAATGTTTATCGAACTTTAAAAGTTTGTTTATAGACTCCTAATCGAATGTAAAGGTACGATTATTTGAAGTATTTCATAGGCAAAAATTGTTGACATAAAGCTAAGCGTCCACTACAATTGTAAGCAATTGAATAAACTATCTTCAGGGCGGGGTGTAATTCCCTACCGGCGGTACAGCCCGCGAGCCTTTAGTGGCATGATTCGGTGTGATTCCGAAGCCGACAGTATAGTCTGGATGAGAGAAGAGTTGTGGCTTATTGGATAAGTGTCCCTGAGAATATTTATATTCTCAGGGATTTTTTATTATAAGAGGCTTTGACGTGTCTTGGATAGGTGTATTCAAGGCACGTTTTTTATTCGGAGGAAGGGTATGAACGACAAGTTTTATATGAAAAGAGCCATTGAACTGGCTAAGAAGGGAGCGGGCTACGTTAATCCCAATCCAATGGTGGGAGCGGTTATAGTCAAGGACGGCCGCATCATCGGTGAGGGGTATCATGAACGCTACGGGCAGCTCCACGCAGAGCGCAATGCTCTGAAAAGCTGCAGCGAGGATCCCAAGGGGGCGACAATCTATGTGACGCTGGAACCCTGCTGCCACTACGGTAAGACACCGCCCTGTACTGAGGCCATTATCGAAAGCGGCATAGCAAGAGTTGTTGTGGGAACACTGGACGTGAATCCCATCGTGGCAGGTAAGGGTGTCAAGATTCTCAAGGACCATGGAATAGACGTAACCGTAGGGGTTATGGAAGAGGAAGTTAAGAGCCTCAACAAGGTCTTCAACAAATATATAATCACCGGGCTTCCCTATGTTGTCATGAAATACGCCATGACCTCTGACGGCAAGATAGCCACCCGCACCGGAGCTTCCAGGTGGATCAGCTGTGAGGCTTCCAGGAAAAAAGTCCACGAGCTTCGAAGCAGGCTCTCTGGAATCATGGTGGGTGTCGGCACCGTCATAGCGGACGATCCCCTTCTGACCAGCAGGGACAGCGCCATCAATAAGAATCCCATCAGAATAATCTGTGACAGCAACCTTTCGATTCCACTGGATTCTCAGGTAGTGCTGGATGCTGCCAATAACAAGACCATAATCGCAATCTGTAAGGGCAATCCTGACAAAATGCGTGCCCTTGAGGGCTACGGCTGCGAGATTCTCAAAGTCCCGGAAAAAGACGGCTGCGTAGACCTCAAGGTACTTATGGTAATGCTGGGGGCAAGAGGCATAGACAGCATACTTCTGGAAGGCGGCGCTACATTAAATTACAGCGCTCTGAAGACGCAGATTGTTGACGAGCTTCAGATCTTCATGGCTCCAAAGGTCTTCGGAGGCCGGGCAAAAAGCCCTGTGGAGGGCCTTGGCGTAGACATTCCGGGCAAGGCAATACAGCTGATTCCAAGAAACGTATCCATGGTAGGAAAGGATATTTTTATAGAAAACGAGGTGAGCTATCAGTGTTTACAGGAATAATTGAGGAAATCGGCAGGGTCAAAGCCATAAGCCGAAACAGTGCAAACAGCCGGCTCACCATTGAGGCTAAAAAGGTGCTTGAGGATGTCCATATCGGAGAAAGTATAGCGGTAAACGGTGTATGCCTTACGGTTGTTAGTTTCGATGCAGGGAGCTTTACCGTAGATGTCATGAATGAGACTTATTCAAGGTCAAGTCTTGGTGAGCTTAGAAGCGACAGCAGTGTGAACCTGGAGCGGGCCATGGCAGCCGGCGGCCGATTTGGAGGGCATATGGTCTCTGGTCACATAGACGGAACCGGCAGGATCAAAGCCACTAGGAGAGATGGCAACGCAGTCTGGTATGAGATCACCGCGGAGCACGCTTTACTAGAGGGAATTGTGGAGAAGGGCTCCATAACCATCGACGGCATCAGCCTCACAGTGGCGAAGGTGACGACAAGCTCTTTTAGCGTGTCTATAATCCCCCACACCCTGGAGCAGACTATACTTAAGGACAAGCGGCCGGGCAGTGTCGTGAACCTTGAAACCGACATGATCGGCAAGTATGTAAGAGCATTTCTATCGCAATCCGGAGAAAAGAGAGATTTTTGGGAGGTAATGTATGGATAAAGAACTTATGGAAAAAGCGCTTAACGACCTGCGGGAAGGAAAACTCATCCTTGTCATGGATGACGAGGACAGGGAGAATGAAGGTGACCTTATCTGCGCCGCAGAATTTGCCACAACGGAAAATGTGAATTTCATGGCCAGCAAAGCTAAGGGCCTTATCTGTATGCCTGTCAGCAGTAAGATAGCAGGTGTTATGGGACTTTTTCCCATGGTTGACGTAAATACTGATAATCACGAGACCGCTTTTACCGTGTCTGTTGACTATAAAGAGACAACAACCGGAATATCTGCTGCAGAACGCGGACTTACAGCCAGAATGATGGTTTCAGAAGGCGTAAACGCTGCTGATTTCAGAAGGCCGGGCCACATGTTTCCTCTTGTGGCAAGAGATGGAGGAGTTATCGTAAGACCCGGACATACAGAGGCAACGGTTGACCTCATGCGTCTTGCGGGCTTAAAAGAGTGTGGTCTGTGCTGTGAGATCATGTCAGAGGACGGAACCATGATGAGACGTGCAGAGCTGGAAAAGTTCGCCGCAGAGGAAGAACTTACCATGATCACTATCGCCGATATCGTTGAGTATCGCAAGATCTACGACAAGCTGGTGGAGTGCGTTTCAGTGGTTAATATGCCCACAAAATATGGATTTTTCATGGCTCATTGCTATATTAACAAGATAAACGGAGAGCACCACGTGGCGCTGGTAAGCGGCGATCTGGGAGATGGCGAAGATGTGCTGTGCCGTGTGCATTCCGAGTGCCTTACAGGGGACGTATTCGGCTCCATGAGATGCGACTGCGGTCAGCAATTCGATAAGGCAATGCAAATGATATCAGAAAACGGCCGTGGAATCCTACTGTACATGAGACAGGAGGGCAGAGGAATCGGCCTTGTGAATAAGCTTAGGGCCTACAAGCTCCAGGACGGAGGAATGGATACGCTGGATGCCAACCTGGCTCTGGGATTCCCGGGAGATATGAGGGAATACTACGTTGGCGCCCAGATCTTACGTGACCTTGGGGTTCGTTCATTGGAGCTTCTTACCAACAACCCGGACAAGGTCTATCAGCTGGAAGACTACGGAATGAGGATCAATAAGAGGGTTCCCATAGAAATAGACGCCAACAGATTCGATGTTTTTTACCTGAAAACCAAAAAAGCCAGAATGGGACACATTCTTGGAGTATAAGGAGGATATGAAAATGAGAGTATATGAAGGAAAGCTGGTTTCCAAGGACATTAAGGTGGGTATTGTAGTTGCAAGGTTCAACGAGTTTATTACTTCCAAGCTTCTGGGAGGCGCAATCGACGGCCTTAAGCGTGAGAATGTAAATGAAGAGGATATTGATGTGGCATGGGTTCCCGGAGCCTTCGAGATTCCGCTTATCGCAGGCAAGATGGCTGATACGGGTAGATATGATGCTATCATCTGTCTTGGAGCTGTCATCAGAGGCGCAACATCTCATTATGACTATGTCTGCGCCGAGGTGTCCAAGGGAATTGCTCAGGTTGGATTAAATGCCAAGATTCCCGTAATGTTCGGCGTACTTACCACCGATACCATTGAGCAGGCTATCGAGAGAGCGGGCACCAAGGCAGGAAACAAGGGATTTGAGTGCGCCCAGGGAGCCATCGAGATGGTTAATCTAATGAGAGAGATCGGTTAAAATTGGCGCTAAAAGTATATTGACAATGCAGGTCGTAAGGGTGAATGATATTAAAAAACTTTAAAAAGTAAGATAACTACCTGAAAGGGCGGAAGAGAGAAGAATATGAGCACATCTGAAAAAGTGCTGTTTATACTTGAATCGAATAAAGATATTTACATTTCCGGAGAAGAAATGGCGGGCCAATGCAGTGTTTCAAGAAATGCTGTATGGAAAGCCATAAGAGATCTTCGGGAAAAAGGCTATGAAATAGAGGCGATAAGCAACAAAGGTTATAAGCTTAAGGGCAGCACCGATATTATATCTGCCGAAGGAATATTGGCAGGTTTGCCCAAGGAACTTAACGGAGCAGAGATTCTTGTTTATGACAGCCTTGAATCCACAAATGACAAGGCAAAAGAACTGGCTATGAAGGGCGGGAAACATGGAACAGTCATTGTTGCTGTGACACAGACCGGTGGGCGGGGCAGGCAGGACCATAGTTTCTACTCTCCTGAAGGCGGCCTGTATATGAGCATTATTTTAAAACCGGAAATGCTCTCCAGCACAGACAGCAGAGCCGTTACTTCCTTTGTGGGAGGCGCCGTGATAAGTGCCATACAGGAGCTTACCGGCATAGAGTCCTATATTGACGGAATCAATGACCTGTATGTTGAGGGTAAGAAGATATGTGGCATTTTGCTGGAGGCAGGAAGCGAATTCGATAGTAATACTTTGCAGTGGATAGTCGCAGGCATAGGAATAAACTTTGATTCGGACATAAGCGCTTTTCCCAAAGATGTAAAAGAAAGGGCATCCAGCCTGTTTGCTCCCGGCCAAGCCACAATTACCAAAAATGCGCTGATCGCGAGAATAATTGAGAGAATATTGGATTGTCAACCATAAAAGCAGATATGGTTGACAATCTTTTTTGGTTATGCTACCTTCATATCTGGATTTAATAATTGTTGGAGGATCAGACATCATGAGTAGTGAGAATGTAGTAAAGACAAGAGAAAAAATGAAAGTATTGGATCTGGTATATGTTGCGATTGGAGCAGCGCTTATAGCCATATGTTCCTGGATAAGTATCCCGACGGCAGTTCCGTTTACACTTCAGACATTTGCAGTATTTTTTGTATTGTTACTTCTCGGAGGTGAAAGAGGAACCCTTGCAATATTAGTATATGTGCTGCTTGGAGCTGTTGGAGTACCGGTTTTTGCAGGCTTTAGCGGAGGTATCGGAATACTGCTTGGAAATACAGGCGGATACATTTTGGGATTTTTGTTTATTGGCTTCATTTATATCCTGTTCACGAAATTATTCAAGAAAAAAATTGTTATTAAAGTAGCATCGCTTGTTCTTGGACTTGCAGTTTGCTATGCCTTCGGAACAGCCTGGTTCATGCATGTCTATATGCAGAGCAGCGGAGAGGTGGGACTGATCACAGTTCTTGGCTGGTGCGTGTTCCCCTTCATCATACCCGATTTGCTAAAGCTTGCACTTGCTGTAGTAATTGCCCGTAGAGTTGAACCGGTGGTCAGATAATTAGGGTAAATAAAGATTCGGAAATATAAAAAATAGAAAGCACCATCTTTCAT
>NZ_CAMVPU010000046.1 GCF_947169445.1 uncultured Butyrivibrio sp.
ATCAGGCGGCTGTAGCTACAGCTCCATGGGAATCTCACCCCTCCGCGGTTCTCGCCAAGCAGTCCTTCGACTGAAGTCTCATTATCTCCGCATCTTTCATTGCCTCCCCGGTTGCTGTCCGGTTGTCGCAGTTGCGCTTCCTCGCACATGGCGAGCGGCTGCTTCGGCTGACGTTGTCACATCTGATGCAGGATCGTACCTGATGAATGACTATTCGATTTTGAAGGTTCGTGAAGGGGATTTATTAACCCCTTCACTTATTTGGACTGGGAGAACTAAATCGTTCGGGTGTTTTTGAGATTTTTTTTACTCTGCCTCATCCATAAGAGCCTTCAATTTCTTAAGTCCAGCGCTGACAGACTCATGAACTGTAGACTTTGCGTGCCCTTCCTTATTTGCAATTTCTCCAATAGAAAGTCCATCAAAGAAATGCATTTCAATTCTTCTTTTCTGAACATTTGGGAGCTTCGACATAGCAGCAAACAGCTTCTCTTTATCAAGATGGTCACTGACAACATCGAACAGATTGTCTTGAATAAGCTCTTCATGACACATCTCAGTTACGCCTTCTTCATAACCAAAAGCATCAACTGATCGTTTCTGTCTCTTTGCATGCTTATCTTCATTCCTGCAAAACTCCTTCATTGCATCACCTTCGGCAACTGATAACACAACGTATGGAATATATGGCTTCAACTCATCTCCATACAGCTTCTCGATTTCACTTGCGCTAAGATCTGATATCACTGCATACTTTTCAGATCCTACAAATCCCGGGTACTCATATCTAAGATCGATTACCGAGTACTCCACCGTTGCCGCTACTTTTGTTCCTGTCATTTTGTCCTCGCTTTCCGGTCACGAGGCAGGAACAGAATATGAGCAACAGCCTTATCTCTGAGGTTCATGGGACAAAAAAGCGCAGAGAACAAAAGGGTACAGACATACGCTTTTCCATCCCATTTCTGGAATTAAGAAAAACTGTATGTTCATATCCTGTTCACTGCGCTTCATGAACCAATATGAAATTTGTTAGTTACCTGGAAGCCTTAGACTCCCATAGAAAGCCGCAGGTCCTGTGGTCTTCTATCGAAACCAAGGCAAAAAAATAAGCCTGACAAAGTAAAGAGAAAAGTCTCTCTAAACTTCGTCAGGCGTTGGTCGCTATGATCTCTCATGCGCCGATTTGCTCAGTACGAACTGATCTGTGGTGGAAGCTGACAGCAATAACCGCTTTGCAGATGGGGCACTTGATCTTGATGATACCCTCTACCGCAGTCGGATCTGCATCAAACAACCTTTTATTTTTACAACATGGACAAGCCACATGCACTTCATGCATTCTTTTTTCGCCTCCCTTGCAGAGGCCAGCCAAAAGGGAATGTCAAACTGACCGTTGATTATAGTTTCATTTTCCTTTGCACTTATGTCCGTGAACTTGTACCTAAGATAGCGATAAATAAATTATATCGAACAGACGTTCTCTCGTCAATTATCATTTATCATTTATTGCTGACCTCGCAAAATAACTCGCAAAATAGCCTAACGAAGCGATATTCAGTTTTTGACAAATAAAAAAGGCGAAACAAAACAGGATACCCATTACGGTATTCAATGTCTTGCTTCGCCTTCCAACGATCTCATGTCGTTCCTAGCCGCCAACAAACTCTTGCTACTTTTTTGCGAACCTTCCAGTCCCCAGCTGGATCCAACGCCTTCAAAAGCAGCTCATCATCAATATTCTTTTTTCAGTTTATCAGCATCTAAGAAGCAGCTAACCCCTGCACTGCGATCTTCTGTCAGTAAACGTCATCAGCCAAGTAGGTCTTTGCTGAATAATAATAGTCCGTCCGCACTTACGACATCTGGCCTGGTCATCAAAGTTCTTTTCCTTAGAACTTGATTTCTTCAGCTCAGTTCCACAAGCCGGGCAATGATACCCCTGCGGTTTTTGTCTCCGCTCTTGAAACACTATTTCCGTTTTCTCCATACCTAAAAATATCCTCCTAAAACACTTTTTTTCACATACGATATTATATATAATTTCCATGCGAAAAACTCATCAAGATTATCCGTCAACCTACACCATTATCCGATATGCTCCGGTATACTCCATAACTCTCCAACACACTCCAACACTCTCCACTTATAACAGAAAAAAATAAAAAAGAACTTATAATTCAAAATCTGGAGGCGGAACTTTGCCTGCTGCCACCTCTTCTTTTTCTCTTCGAATGGCATACTCCAAAATCAATGCTCCATATAATGCAGTCGCATCGTCCTTTCGTCTGTTATAGGTTCCCGAAGACATATGTAATTCATTCTGCATCGAGAGGTCTGTCCTGCCATCACCTTCGAGATATACGCAGTTGAGAATATATACAAGTTCCTTCCCATCCGGAACCATATCCTCCATTTTGGTAAGAAGCCTGGCAGACTTTTCCGGATACCATGAGCAACACGCGACAGCAACTGCAAATACTGTCTTATCAGTTTCAGTGTAATCATCAGGATTCTTGGCCATTTTAATAAACTTCCTGCGGACAGCTTCTTTTCTTGCATCGATAGTTACAAGCGCCTTTATATTTTCTTCTTCGCTTCTCCCCATGAAATAATGCTTAAGTAGCGGCCTGATTAGCTTTACCATGCTTTTATACTCAACCCCCAGCTGAGTACAAAAGTTCACAATAATCACATGTGATGATACTCTGTTCCTGCTCATGACAAACTCACTCCTTTCACCAAGTCATTAAAAGCATATAAACAAAAAGAAGAACAGGGATCTATTCCCCATTCTTCTTAATAATCAATTCTCCATAACCAAGCTTGTGATCTTCTGTAGATACATCCACATGCCCTTTAAGAAATTGTCTCGGTTTCTTCCACTGTAAGTAGAAAGCACAAATGTAAATGCCTTGCTGTCCTCTTCCTTCTCCCCCGTAATAACATACTTGACATCAAAAGGCGTTTTTTTGTAAAGCATCAGTAACCTATCTGCGGATATCGTGCTTTCACCAGATATGTACTTTTGATACTGTTGCACGCTTACATCAAGTTCATTGGCCATCATCCGTTGAGAATAACCCAGATTTTTCCTGACATCCTCAAGTCTAAGACCAATTTCAAGTGTCTCGTCACCTTTACTTAGTCTCATAAAAATCACCTACCATTTACTTAAATTGTAGTAAGTAAACAGTAGGTGATAAAGCAACCATCATTATTAAATTATTGACGTGCTAGTTGATGCTTGTTTCTTTATACCGAAACTTCACTTGACTGCTCTATCTTTAGCTTATAGGTACACCCTTGACTTCGGTAATTCGAGCAACCATAAAACGCGCCATATTGGCCATTTCTCCTCACAAGGATGCCACCACAAACAGGGCATATCTTTTGGGCTTCCCCCCATAGACTATCACCATAGCGCCTTCGTAACTCTACAGTAAATATAGAGCTGTTGCACATATCTGTGACAAGAAATGCCTTTTTCTTGGCCCTAGTGAGTGCCACATAAAACAGGCGTCGCTCCTCAGCAAATGGGAACGATTCTTTTCCTTCCAACAAGCAATCCACCAATGGATCATCCTGTATTTTGCTTGGAAATCCCATTCCCCTATCTTTATTATTTATAACGAAAACATAATCCGCCTGCAGTCCCTTAGACTTATGCGCTGTCAAGAATTGCATCTTTAAGTCCTTTCTGTCCGGAAAAACTACATTAGCCATTTGAGTAGATACATCATATTTGCATTCCAATTGACTGCAATCGCTTAGCAACCTGCTATCAAATGTGTATCTACCAATAAAGAACACAGTACTATTTTGCGGAAGTCCACGAAGTCTCCTAAGCATATTTGTTATTGCATTCTGCTCATCAAATCCGCTGATTTCCCCTAGAGCGAAACCGCAGTCACTTGGAACTCCTTTTATATTCTTCTTAATCTGTGCAGGGTTTTGCATAACAAAAGTTCCACTGATATCTATCAAACTGTCTGTAAATCTGTAAGTAGTCTCGATTTTACTATACTCAGATGGTCCCCAGTACTTTGAAAAATTTAGAATATAATCCAGATCGCTTCCTGTAAATCGATATATACTCTGCCAGTCATCTCCCACGCAAAACAGATTATAATGCGATGAATCCCTTAAAGCCTTGAGCAAGCTGAAACGGGATTTTGAAATATCCTGATACTCGTCAACAATAACGTACTTGTACGGATTGACATACTTTCCATCTCTAACCATATGAACTGCATTATTTATCATATCGTTAAAGTCTATTTCACCTCTTTTTTCAAGTTCTGTCTTATAAGCATCATAGATAGGCGCTATAAGGTCAATAAGCGCTGCATTTCTTAACATTTTAATATTCTTAATTCCAAGACTCCGCAGCTGAGCAATGTCTACCTCATTACTTTTCATCAATGCAATGACAGTTGCAATCAATTCCGATAAAGCAGACAAAACATTTTTTGAATTAGATTCAGATATACTGTTCCACATGTCATCAGGCGATACAGGTTTGAACTCCACTCCTGCCTGACGAAGCTTTTTCTCAAGCAAAGGAATAAGATTTCCCTTTGATCGTTCATATGCGTAGCACTCCAGCATAACTGTTCCTCGCTCTTTGTGGAGGCGCCTCTTCCACTCCATGCTTTCCCTATACTCCTGGGATGGAGTCTTTCCTTCTCTTGCGGAAAAGTATGCTGGAACTTCTCCCTTTTCATTTATTCCAAAGTATTCGATATAGTGGCCATAATCTGTAAGATAAAAATCCGGATAGTACTGGGCTCGATCCTCGGTTCTTGTATCATACATATATTCCTTCTCATATTCATAGGCGATACCATTCTGATACAGGAAATTTGCTATATCCATCTCGCCGTAACTCTTTACTTTATCTCCCTTAAGTGTTACTGGTGGATTTGTTCTTAAGTATTCGTCATATTCCTGTTTGGTTTTAAAATCAAATTCAGACGTATCATACTTATAATTTGACAAAAAATATTTGCACAATAGTTCCAGATACTTTGAATTCTGCATATTCACAGCAAGCTGCTCTTTCGCAAACTTTGGCAACGAGATACTTGTTATCTTAGGCATGATTCCATCAACTGAGTTGATAATATTTAATCCCAGTTTATGGAATGTGGACGCAGATATCTTTGCACCTGTCTCTTTGTTTATTCTTTCACTCATTTCTGAAGCTGATGCATTAGTAAAAGACAGAACAAGTATATCTTCAGGCCTGCAGGCTCCACTCTTCAAAAGGTACTTTATCTTTCCTACAATTGTAGTCGTCTTTCCCGTTCCAGCACCTGCGATAACAAGATGGTTAGCCATAGGTTTTACTATGCACTTCATCTGCTGGTCATCCAGTATTCTACCTTCGACATTACCAATAAGCTCACGGGATTTATCTATGAGATTAGCCGCAACCACATCATTGTGCACAGATATTCTTTCATCCAGGTTTTCAAGCAGCTGATCTATCGCCTTTTTCTTAGCAGATAACTTAGGATTTGTAGCACGTATTATGAACGGAATTGCCTTAATCTGGGCCATTATATCTTCGTAACTTGTATTAACCCCTTCAATAAACGCAACGTCTAAGAACTCAGCATCCCCTGAAAGCGCCTGTTCTGTAGAACTTGTAAAAGAATCAGCTTTATCACAGACTTCGTTACAAGTAGCTTTATTATATTCAATTTTCTTGCTCAGCCCATCTATTAATCCCATAGATTTTCCTTATCTGCTCTATTCGTCCGCATGCCTTAAATAAATAGAGGACCGCTACCGCGATCCCCCAGCATTAATACAAGTGTTCAATCAAAGTCATATGGATTGCTGTAGCAAAACCAATCTGAAGGAGCATAATCATCCAGGTAAACTGTTGTACTCTTTTTCTTGCTCATAGCCTTACGTAATTCTCATCAATATATCCCTGAACATCCGAGTAAACCTTGCCAGATAGTTCAAAGGCCTTCCTATCGAAAACTACCAGGAAAATTGACATCTCATTTTCAAAAAGGAACTGCGGAATCACAGAAGTTGCTATCTGCAGTGCCTTGTCCTTTGGGAATCCGTAGGCACCCATGGCAATAAGGGGAAAAGCAATACTCTCACACTCTTTTTCTACTGCCAGACTCAAAGCTTTTTCATAGCAGCTTCGCAGGATATCAAACTCTCCATGTTCAACGTCTTCCCACTTGGGACCACTGACATGTATTATGTACTTCGCGTCAAGATTAAATGCCGGAGTAACTGCAGCCTCTCCTGGCGGAAGCTCTCCTATCTTCTCACGTTCAGCAAGAAGTTGCTCTCTGCCTGCAGCATTATATATCGCAGTATCAACACCGCCTCCGATAAAAACATCTGGATTGGCAGTGTTAACTATGGCATCTGCTTTAACTTTTGTAATATCATTCCTGATAATTTGAAATGGCATAACTGCTCCCCATCAACATGCTCATTTTTTCTTCGCACCTTTCGATGGCTTGTCAGTTTGCTCTTTAAGCATCTTAGCCATAAGTAATAGCCGTTCCACTCTATCCAAGTCATCTACAAAGTCTGCTTTATTAAACTTATCAATAGCTTTCTCCGCTATTTCAGAATCGCCATCCTCATAGTCTACACCAATTCCACCGTTTTCATTAATGTATATATCTATCCCCTCTGAAATATTCAATGGAATAGCACCTGCAAACTCTCCGCCAAATCCACGCACACCATCTCGAGTGTCTTTTCTAAGTTGATCGCCAATCTGCGCTTCTACTTCAAGATATTCTGGAACAACATGATATCCCACAAGAATTGTACCGTTGGATCTGTGAGCTAACATTTCACCATTATTCAAAGGTTCCATGGCAAGCAACATAAACTTACTATCTATGTAGTTATCCCATGGTCTCAATGTATTATAGTATTTTACTACAGCATATCTCCAATTATCTTTACTAATACTGGGAAGATTATTTTCAATTACTTGATCAAGCCTTCCTGGAATAGTATCTGCGTCTGTACTTTCGTATTCTTCGAAAAACTCACACAAGATCCTGGAATATGCATCATCTCCAGCATAGGTCAGAATGCTATACCAATTGTCTTTCTGCCCATAGAAAAACCTCTCACCAAATGCACTGCTGCCGATAGAGATTCCATAATCTCCAACAGCCAGTAGTGCTTGCATTATTTTTTCTCCCTTATATATACAGAAGAGATTCTCGATGTCATCTACAAAATCAAGATCTGTTTTCTTTTTTACATATGGAACAGCATTAGAAATCGAAGTCTTGAACAGCACAGAATCTTCCAGTGCATGTATTATTTCTCTGTTCTTTTTCTTAGAAAGGACTAATTCTGCTTTTTGCTTTTCTTTCGCAAGTATCTCCATATTTATATCTTCAAACTCTTCGTCCAGAAGAGCCTGATACGGATCATCTGCCAGAACAAGCGGATTAATGAAGTTTTGCATTATCGGTATAGCATGCCTACCAAAACGTAAGTCAGGTGAAAATGTACACTTTTTCCTTACAAACTGTCTAGTGTTGAGAAGGAAATTTCTAATAATTCTAGTGTAATCCTTTATAGACTCTATCGAGTCTTTCCCTTCAAACTGTATTAGTCTGCGCATAATAGAATACAGTATGATCTTATTTGCCAGTGTAACAGATTCTCCGTTTACTATTGCGCTAAAAAGGTCCGCTGTATTTGAATCAAAAATTCTTACTTTTCCCTGTTCTCTATCAACTGAAAGAATCTGTCCCAAGCATTTTTCTGCCTCTGCCTTGCTCTTCCACAGATCAAAAAGCTTATATAAATCTTCAACTACAACTTCAGCATCATAGTATTCTATTAAAGGCCTGATTCTCCATGGTGAATATGGAGAATCACCTTCACGCGGTTCCTCAGTCTCTAAATACTGCATTTCCGTAAAGTAGCAGAAAAGATTCATAAACTGCTTATCAATTGTGTTATTCTCATCTCTGTAATCCCATAATAAATCAGTCCATTCTCTATCTATTCTGTCTTCGAAATGTTCATACGGAAGTTCTAAACTCTTGAGATGCTGAATAAATTTTGCCTTGAAATTCTCAAATACAGATAGTGCCTTACCTCTGGCATTCATTTTAATATATAGTTCATCTGTCAGAGCATAGTGCTCCATAGGTAGATAGTTAAAAGTCAGTATTCCGTCGTCTTCTGTCAAATCATCAAACAAATCCTCTGTACCGAAAAATTTCTCATGGATTGCATCCAACATTATCAGCATGTGCGCTATCGTTGGATCCGTATCCCATGTTCGAAAATAACCATTCTCGTCTTTTATAACATCAGATACCGCAACTCCTTCTTCTGGAGTGTATTCCAACTCAGTCAACATCTTACAAAACTCTCGAGAACTAGTCCTTGTTGTATACGAAAACTTAGATAGAATCTCCGATGCACTATCCATTTTTGATTCTTTTTCAGCCAGATACCAATGCAACAAAAACAGAGTTGTTAATCTTTGCTGGCCATCCAGAGGATATAAAATATCATCCTCCACCGTTCCGTATACAAAGTCAAAATCAAGATTCTCGTGGTTTGTCAGCGCTGAATATATTGATTCCAACAATTCTTCTCTAATTGCCGTTGCATCATCTGAAGGTCTTCCTTGAGCGTAATCTCTTTGTATAATCGGTATCTCTATACTATATTCTTTGAGAAGAGTCCAAAACGTATACTTACTATTATTTTCATGAACAGTGTCTTTACTCATCAGTTTCCTCCTCAGAATCCACATCAATATAGTCCGCCAAAACAGTTTTTATTGCACTGAGGTAATCTATCCTGTCACTCTCGCTCCAATAGTGAATCTGACTCGGATCTGTACTGTAATACTTCAAAAAGACATTTCTAGTGCATACAGGGATAAACTCTCCAATCCGGTCCTTTTCAATAATCATTGCTCTCTTTACGTCAAAGAAATTGTTGCTAATAGAACTGTTTGAACCACAATCTAGCAAAGCCATATTATCAATATTATGTAAATCAACTCCGTAATCGTCACTGATCATGGAAGAAATCTCATCAAACAAGTTCTCAAAAGTCGACAACGTAATATTCTCTCTGTCAACCTTCTCAAGAGTCTTAACTACCTTCTTATACTTAGAATCTGTGAACTGTC
This sequence comes from uncultured Butyrivibrio sp., assembly GCF_947169445.1. Taxonomy (GTDB): domain Bacteria; phylum Bacillota; class Clostridia; order Lachnospirales; family Lachnospiraceae; genus Butyrivibrio. Next base: position 9,170 of record NZ_CAMVPU010000046.1, read on the forward strand.
TGAAACTTGCTAAATGTTCGTCTATCCAACTGATCCACAATTCCCTTGAGTTACCAATACCCTCTGCACTTTGAGCATGTATATGCTCCAAACTCCATTGTTTTTTATTGTATGAGTCAAAAGGAAATCTTGAGTACGCACTGCTCTTATTCATTACAGTAATAACATTGAACAAAAGTAATACATCTCTAATATATCGTTGATCCCAAGAATCCTCATAAGATAATTCTTCCAATACTACGCCATCAAAGTATTCTCTAATTCGCTCATTAATATAGTCTTCAAATTCACTTTTCTTATATTCATTTTCAAAATACACATCTAATAATTCTCTGACAGTAACATTGGCTCTTGATGAAGCAAGAAAGCCTATCAAATGAAATAGTTCTTGATCTTCATACCATTCTAATATTATCCGGTAATAGCTTTTTATTTGCTCCCAAATCTCTACAATACTTTCTTCTTCCATCCTTTCTGAGAAAGAAATAAAGGTGTAATTCTCCCCATCTTTGCTACCTTTATCAGCTATAACATCAAATATATACTCTATCCTTGTCTCAAGCGGATTTGCATAATCAGGGTTGATAAAATACCACACCTTATCATCCTGTAGCTTATTTTCAATGCTATCCCATTCATTAGCAATTTCCAATTGTCGAAGATAAATCTTATCTCCAACTGTTTCAAAGTTACTCTTTCTTAGGAATAAAGCCTTAATCAGTTCAGCATTTGTAAGAGGAATCTTACCAATATTTAATCTGGTAAAAATACTTTCAGAATCCGCTGAATCCTCCACCTCATACCATATCACCTTGCAATACTTAAGAAGATATGTGCTAAACTCATCCGGCAAAGAATACTCTTCTTTTTCTTCTATCAGGCTCTCAAACCAGTCCTTAACAGTGCAAAACGCTTTTGCCATGAAGAAATAGTCAATATTCCTATTGCTCATCTCAGACTCTTCATTCTCAGCATGTTCTGCAATATTCTCCAGAAACTCTTCGCTCCCCTCTCTAGACGCATAGGAAATACTATATGTACGCTTCTCGAGATATTTCTGGATAATCATTATAGTGGTCAAACGTTGCTGACCATCAATTACTTCAAAAGCACCATTATCCTTCTTTTTTACAACGATAGGCTGTAAACAATAAAACTCACCGTTCTGAATATTGGCCTTTCCCATGAATTCATATACATCATTAAGCAGATCTGTAACCTGCCTGTCATCCCACCTATATCCCCTTTGATATGTTGGAATAAAGAACTTTTCCTTTATAAGTTTATTAATTTCTCTAAGTTCTATCTGGTTTGCCATTCATTCTGCCCCTTGTTATGTTTTATATTTCTATCAGGCACAAGATTTCAACATCTGTTCTTGCGCAAGTACATATAAATTATCTCATACAATTACAATAATTCGATAAATAATGTTGTAATTTTTTATAAACGCCTATCAAAAAACATGCCAAACAATACAATATTAACCGACAAAAAATCTCTCCTTCCGAGGCATGAGAAAAGGCCTATCGAAACCATCCTATAATAGAAAAGAGCCACCGTAAAATACAGTAGCTCTCATAACATAACCAGGATTACATCCTGCACTAATTAACATATTCATCGCAATCAAACAGATTCGAAGAGTTTTTCCATTTAAGTAATCTTCGTTTTCGAACAATCCACATGAAGTAGTATTAAGCTTGAATAAGCAGCCCTGATTTTATGTATGAAATTTTGTTTCTAAAAAAAGGCATTTACAAACATGATAGATTCTGTTATATTATCCCCTGCAGCCAATTCAAAAGCTGTGGTCTACTTCACTCTGAAGCAGTCCGTTACCCATTATTTTTTATTTTATTTAGGAGTTATTGTTATGTTTACTACGAAAGACTTTTTAGACATGACAGGGTATTTTTGCTTTCTTTCAACGGACGGCATCACCCAGTTTGAAGTAATGTCCAAAAACACAGAACACTGTTGGAATGTGGTTTGGAACAATGGATTCTTTAATCTTTATCACAAACACGATATTAATGATGACTATCATCTTCATGGTCAATTCAATGAGTTATTTGATTGCATTCTAGAAATTGTCGATCATGACGAGTGGAAACTGAATATATGGAGACATAAACATGTCGGAAAATGGAAACAGCCCAAGACCTACTTTGATGAGCTAATTGAAAAATACTGCAGGAGGCCAGTATATGCATAAAGCCGCTTTGACCTACCTGCATCATTTCATCATACTGCTCGGGCTATATAACCTAAGTGCGTTATGCATACTGCATTCTTATATATACCAGGAACGATACTATCGCTACTTTTCCTCCTTTACGCATATACCGAACTGTTTATGAACATAACAAAACTATTCATTATTATCATAGAATGTATCCATCATTGATAAGACGAAATGGTGTGTTTTCAAAATTAAAACTCATCATCAAAATCGTCCGGATCCAGGCCTGCATCCTCGAGAGCTGATCTACGTTCGTCCTCATCCATAAATTCAAGTTCGTCACGATCAAGGCCTGCTAATTCAATCTCGTCTAACTCGTCTTGCTCATCAGCAAAACTTCTACCCTGAGATGATATGCCATTGTTATCTTCAAAAAATGTATCGTTTATGAATGCCCACTCAGCTCCACTTATCTTTCCATCTCTGTTAAGGTCAAATGCTGAATGTCCAAATAATCTATCCATAGGTCCTTCCATAGTTCAGATCCTCCTTCAATGAAAACCATCAATAGTTATCATTCCAATAATCTTCAGCTGCATCATAAGCTTCGTCTTCATCTTCGTAGTCATCTTCGTAATCATAGAACTCTTCGTACTTATCATCTGCAAAGTCCTGTGCTGACTTGTAATTATGTACATCATAAGAATCATAGGATTTCTTTGATGACTTTGAGCTGCTCTTCTTTGATGAGCTTTTGCTGCTTGATGTTTTTGACTTTGAAGAGCTCTTACTGCTTGAACTCTTGCTCTTTGCCTTTGAGCTTGTAGTTTTCTTCTTTGAGCTACTCTTGCTCTTACTTGATGAATAACTGCTAGTTGTTTTATTCTTGCCAGCTGCCTCTACAGATACTGATGTCATTCCCACAGCTGTTATCATCATCATTACTGCTACTAAAATGCTTAATAATGTTCTCTTCATAATTCACAACCTCCATTTCGTATGAAAAGAGTTTTATCCTATTATTAGCTTACTGCCAAGTCTTTTTGTAATACATATTCGCTTTGGTAAAAAAGATATTGGTATTTTGCTAAAACAGTGATAAACGATTTCTTTCTGATAATCCTATTCTGCCAGATTTCGAGTCCAATAATCCTCCCCAATTAAAACCGCATGTTTTCAGGTGTTCTTGCTGGCATTCAATAGAATTACCTCTTTTACGTATCCCTCTCTTTTCTCTTGAGGAAGTGCATTGTACTGGTATAAAAAGAGCTTTTCCATTATTTCTCTGCAGCTCTTGGCACCGCAGTTTCTGATCTTAGCAATCTCTGTACCTTCAGCTATTGCCTCGGCCAGTTCTCCGATGGTGGAATATCCAGCTCTTTTAAGTGAGTTGTAAGCTCTAACTCCAAGGTCCAGTGCCTCTATAGGTGTATCTCCCGCCTTATTATTCAGATAAAAATTGAAATAAAACTTGCCGCCCTTTTTCTCATGAAGCCTTGTTCCTGCAAGTGCCTCAACTATCTGTGTTAGTGTTCGACTCTGATTTTGATCCATATTCATTGATTCCTCCATAGACGTCCTTGATGACCTCCTGGACCTGGCGAACATGCATCTCTGTAATATCTTCTCCGCCTTCCTTGTTGATCATCTTAACCAAATACTTGAGATTCTGTGGAGAATCAGATACAGCGACCATATGAATATGATTATCCTTATGCGTAGTAAAAATCTGGCGCACATATGCTGTTCTCGTAGCAACATACCTAAGCACTCTTTCGAACCCTTCAGGTGTTGTCATGATATCAATCAGCATTGTGATCTCGTCATCTCTTTTTATGTAGGTGTTATAGCCTCGGATGATGCCTGCCTTCTCGAGTTTATCAACCCTTTTCTTAGCCGCAACTCTGGACATTTCCAGCGCATCGCCAATCTCCTGATAGCTCATCCGGGCATTTGCTTTAATCAAATCCAAAAGCTTCTTATCTGTTCCATCCATAATCTCTGCTCCTAAAAAATCAGTGTCGACTCTGATTAAGGTGATTATATTCAGACGGTAATCCGAATGCAATAGAAAAGGTTACGAAACGTAACCAAGTGGTTTCATTTCGTAACCATAACTAGATTTTTGCCCAGATTTTTGCCCAATTTTTGCCGTTTATGCCATCGTTTATGCCACTAATGATTAAGCTTGTATCTCCAATAGCTCTATCGTCGTTCTATTTGCTTAATTGATAAAACTCATCATAGCTTAAAATAATGCCGCTGTTTGCCAATCGTTCTGATCTGTCATAGTATATTTTGTCTATTAGCAGTTTCTTTTCAGAATCAATTCCATAATGCATAAGCCTATGACAAATTGGGCACAGGCAAACAACATTCGCATATACATCTAGGGAGTTTTCAAATACACCCTGTTCCTTCATTGGAATAGCATGATGCCCTTCCATATAAGGTTCATTGTTACTTTTCGCGGTAAACGTATTATGTGAGCCATCAATCTCACATTTGTATTTGGCGTACCTCAAAACCTGCTTTTTGATAATTGAATCTCTAGTATATTTCACGACAGTTTCGGTTTGCCTTTCTGCTGGCGGCAATTTAATATCAAGAGCTTTAATACTCTGTATGTCATGTTCAAAAAAGTCACCACAAGCAAATTTGTAATAATTGTTTAAGCCTGCGCTGTACATCCTATGCCCTCTTTCATCTATCTGAACAAATTTCTCATCCGCTTTGAGCATAAGTCTGTACTTATTAAGCACCTCAACATCATTTACGCAAAATAAAGAGTAGCTAATCACCTGTAGTTCACATAAATACTTTGATATAAAATTGATAGCATCAACATAATGGTTTACCGAGGAATTTTTCAGTCCTTTAATTTCTCTAAGATATCTAACATAGTATTCTTTCAAAGGGTACACTTGAGCCATACCTGATCCTCCATACATCTATATTTCCCATCCGATATATCCTAGAGAATTCATATAGTTTTTAAGCTGAAACGGAATACGATTGTATATTTCAGTGTCAATATCTGCAGTAAGAGCCAGTTCTTTGAGCGGAAGATAATTGAAACTATATTGTTTGGTTCTTCCAATTTTAACCGAGGTAACAGCTCCAAGATCATTTTCAAGAATCAGCAAGTAAGTTCCAATGTAGTTATTCTTATTAGCATCGTCATCAGTAAGGTTTTTTAACTTTCGATTACCGTACATATTGAGCAATTCTCTTTTTATTTCCAATTGAGTCACATTAATGTTTCTCCAATCCGTATTCTTTTGAGAAGCTATATTAAGAATTGCCGTAACAATATTCAAGAATGCAGAATTATAATGATTAAAAACTATTGTTTTAACAAACTCTACATATTTCGCTTTTAGTAACTCCATTCCATACGAATTCGGAACATTATAATCATCAATTAGCCCTAAATCTTTAACTAATATTCCTACATTTCTAGCATTGCCCTTATTTACTGTAGAATAGCCCTTTAATACTTTACTTATTACAGCATTCTTATTAGGGCTTCCATTGCCTATAACCCTACTCTTATTATCTTCATAAAGAGCCATCAGCCCCATATATACTTCATATAATCTTACATCTCTAGTAAATGGGATATCAGACAGTATCAGTTGATCTGCCTTAACTGCGGAAATCTTATTTATATCGCTCTTTTTATATAAAGCATACTCATCAGTAGGCATTGACGCCATTGCCGCTGCTTTTCCATCTACGAGCACTAAATTATCAGCCTTACTAAAATGCATTAAATCCCAATGCGGTATTTTCTTTATTGTCGCTTTATCTGCAACATATAATACCTTTGCATCTCCTGCAAAAACAGAGGCTGGTTTATTTAAAGAATTAAGCATCGAATAATAATACTGCTCAACTTGCCCTAATCCTCTTACAAAATCAGTGAGGTCCGGTTCTCCTTTGCACTCAATCAAGCCAATTATTTTATTTGTATTATTATCAAACACAGCCCAATCAACTGTCCCTCCATAATCCAGCTTGTACTGTGGTTTAAATGTCACTGGGCCTGTAGGATTCAAATGCTTTTGTGCAAATCTTAACCCTCTTGAACTAATAAAACTACTAATTGCTTTTTCGTCCATATGTCCCTCCCAAACACTATATTACTACCATTTTAGTACAACAAACATTTTATAACCAGCGTAATTATGGTAGAATAGTAGAGTATTACAACAAGTCACAATCATTAGAGAGGAACTGGAAATGAATACTCAATTCCCATTTGTTGCTTTCATCAATACCTATGCAGACGCACCATATCACGCGCCATACAAAACAAAAGATACAAAAGAACGCTTAAAGTATGAAAAAATATTTAGTGATTCAAGAGAGGCCTTAGATTCATTTGCAGATTTTGTTTATCAGCTAGGGTGCGATTATGATATGATCGGTTTTCGTCATCAAGGTTTCCTTCATGGTTCAAATATAAAAGTACGCGATTACATGTGGGGAGAATTACGAGATAAATCATCAATTTCTATTCCAGAAAGCATTTCTATTTTTATCGAAAAGCATGATGGAGATAGTTATCCCACATTAAGGATTTCATTGGAAGTTGATGAAAAAAGAGCACCATCTGGAACAATTCGCATCCACAATGACACCTTAGTTAATAGTTCACTTCCAAAAGGCTTCAACTATTATTTGAATCAAACATCAACCAAAAAGATTTATTCTACGGACAGCCAAGCAGAAGCCAAGTCCTTAATTAACAAGGGGACATACAAAAAAGTTCAAATTGGCAGAATTATAGATATTAGATCTTTATCAAATACTGAGATTACAAACCAGGCAAGAACCGCCATTAAAGAATTAGTTCCACTGTACAACAACCTCATAAAGAAAACAAAATAAAGAGATGCCGCATTGCGGCATCTCTTTTGTATCATATATCCAAAGCTTTTCTAGCTGCATCAATAGGTGTTTCATAAAACTCTACGCTTATTTTCTTCTTCACGATTTCGGCAAGTCGTGCATAATTATCCTTACATTCTTCTGGAACAAGAAGTGTTTTGGCTCCTGCATTTGTCGCATGAATTATTATTTCATTTAAATCCGATGTCACAGGCATCATGCTTCCCGACATCACTACCCTACCGATTATTACCAATGAATTCCGCACAGGCTTATCCATAAGAGCGGAGACCAATCCTACCACCTCAGCAACAGATACCTCGTCACTAACATTCCTATTTTGCATGTCATTAAAGTACATACTGTAGTCATATTTTGAATAGCTATAACCAGAAATTACTTTTGCATTTTCTCCAAAATAATTAAATGCAGCCGTAATGCTGTCTTTAACACTTTTCGACCCTCTTGTCAGTCCTTCTACATTGTTGAAGCTAAGTTTTCCTGTACCAGGCATAACTTTATTTTCTAATCTGTATACGCCTATTACATCATCCACAGAACGGCCTATAGAATAAACGTATCCTGCTTTCTCTTCCGCAGATGAAATCAAAGTTCCTTCCGCCACCTCTGGCAACTCTACTATCATTTCAACATTTAATAATTCATCAATATATCCTAAACTAATATCAGAAAACTCTGAAGGATTCATCTTACTTAGTTGCTCTTTTACTCTTCGTCTACATTCAATAGAATACTCTAACAGATACTTCGTCTCTTCTTGTGTTATCTGCCCATTTGGAAAAATAAGCTTTGCAAGTCCGGAAAATGTTCTTCTCACCGCGATTTCATCTCGAGTATTGAAGCTATTATTTAATGAATAATACTCCGCAAACAAATCCGTAAAATCGATTTTTCTCATAGCGTGGCAAAACTCTGCCAAACAATCTGATATTAGGCCAAAATGTTTTGTGATAAGTGCAGATTTCAATTTGGGTGTTTCCCAGCCTGGCAAATAGGCATGGATCCTATCAAAAAAAGCTGAATCCATATTAAACTCTGTAGGAAACGGTTCAAAAAGGTTAGTAGTACGCATCATATCTGCAACACTTCTGAATGTGTTTCCCTCGAAAGCAATTGATGCATCTGCTGAAATCGCTTCATTCCCTCGCGCAAATGATCCATTTGCCATATAATTCTTCAATATTTGCACCATGTCAGCAGATGAATGTGTAATTCCTGCAACTTCATCAAACGCAACGCAGTCCCAATTCCCCACAAGTCCAATCTTTTTAGATGCCATATTATAAAACATATTAGAAACTGTCGTATGCCCACTACTCATCAAAATAGAATATGGCGATAGTTCACTGTATACATGCGACTTTCCTGTCCCACGAGGCCCTAATTCAACTAGGTTATAATTCTTTTGTATAAATGGCACCATTCTAAGAAGATAATGCATCCGCTGCTTTCTATTCATCTCCGTTGGCTCATAACCAGCAGATCTTAAAAGCAGCGCGACCCATTCATCAGTAGTGAAGCGCTCTCTGGAGCCAATAATCTCATCTAAATCTAAATTAGGCATTTGAATAGGCTTCAAAGATGATATTTTAAATAATGAGGAATACTTAGTTTTTCTTCTCTGCCCCCATTCATCATCAACAGATCCCACATATTCAAGCTTTACTATGCTCCAAATTCCACCAATTAATAATTTTTCATTGCTTATCACAAGCTCAGACTGGACCTCAAATGGATCTATATTAAGATTTGTAAATCTTGCTATGTATTTATCTTCTCTTTCATCAAGCTCTACCGATACTTTGTCAATTACGGTATATTGTCCTTCTTCTTTTATTCTGGATTTAATATACTCACTTTGATCCGGACTCACATAGTTTTCACTTATTATTTTTCTTATCCTACTAATACCAGCTTCTATGGCTTCATCATCATCTGTGGCACAATACATGCCTAGTAAATACTCTAATACATATGTTGGAATATTACTGCCTTTTTTCATAAGACTGGTTAAGTCTTTCCGTACAACTTTGCCCGGAAAAATATCTATTACTTTTTTATCTAATTCCGTCATTCGACGAAACCTCCTGTCAATTAAAGATCAAAATCTGCAGAAAAAGCAACATTTACCTCATATGTAATCTTCCTATCAATTTGGTTTTCATTCCTTGTGCTTTTTTGAATCATCAAAAAAGCCGTCTTACTTTCAGACATATGAGAGTCCATAACAAATCTACATATAGATTCCTCACTGGGATTAAGCATTACTTCACAAATATTTGTTACTATTTTGTTGTTTTCATCTACAAAAAACACTTTATACTCGCCTACATCACTTTGAGAATCCAGTTCTTTAACACATTTCAAGCCAACAGAAAAAGATAAGGTTTCTATCTTTCTTTTCTTATCGCAACATAATACTAGAAGATCCTCTTCAGCATATTCAGCTAAAGTATAAACTTCATTTAAACTTTCTATTTTTTCAACAATAGCTGTTGCCTGCGTAGTTCTCTTAAAGTCATCCTCATCTTTGCCTAGCTTCTCATCATATTCTTCCACGATGTTAGATAGCTTTTTTATACTTCTCTTGAGACTTTCCTTTTCAATAGCATTCATTTTATCAAGCATATTAGGATCAATCTCAGATACAAGAGCAATACTCTTTCCAATATTTTCTGCAGGTAAAGCTATCAGCTGTTTTCTTCTGGATCTAAGTAATGCTTTTTCCAATGCAAGCTGCATTTCTTCTGTTATTTGCTCATTTTCACGTGCGAACCTATCAATATCTTCCTTACTTCTAACCTCATAATGATCATATTTCTCATGTATTTCTTCATCAATACTCTTCTGATCATCAAAATATGATATATAGGTCCCATTCTTTATCAAAAGTTTTATATCTCTAATAAACTTTCGCTGATCCAGTAATGCTCGCATTAAAACATTATTAAAAACGATATGTTTTAAGACATCCTTCTCTGTGCCTTTTAACTGTTTAATCGACGGCATCATTTCCTGAAATAAAGAATATACCTGATATTCTCTAGCAATATGAAACTGCTCTGGTAGTCCAAGATAATCCAGAAATTCACATATCACTTCAGCTATGTCTATCCTTTTTCTTACCTCATTCACAGTTTCATTTGTACTATTGGCATATTCATCAATGGTAAGAAGCTTTGTCTTCTCTACATCCATATATGTTCCAATTGCATAATCAATTAGATCATAGTCCACTTTCTTCTCTTCTCCATGCTGAATTGCAAGTTCGAGAAGTTTTATTTGCTTTTTATCTGTCTGGATATCTACATCCATTATTACGGTTTCAAAATACTCTGCTTTATTAGAACTTCTTTGTATTCTTCTTAAGCATGTATATCGCCTATTTCCATCAACAATTCGTCCATCGGCAAGAGCAACCCCTGGTTCACGCTGTCCAACCAAAGAAATATTTCTTTGCGTTTTTTGAATAGCATCTGGATTACTATCAAAAATAAAATTTTCAATTACATCATTATATTCGTCCCCTTTCAATTTACTTAGCGCATCAACACCATTTTCTGCCCTATATCTTGTTATCCACGTTGCAATTCTATCATTCTGATCATTATAATAAAGTGCATCCAATCTTACCTTATAAACTGGATATGCCTCGGTTTTCCCTGCAAATGTAACTTTTCTAGTCAGATTTGTTTTCTGTACAATATCTGTACCGACCATGTCCAATAAACTAGATCCCTCAATGAGTTTATTACTAGTAACATCACCACTTGGAACATCAATCGGAATAGGGCCCTTAGCTCCACTATTTCCACCATTTGAATACCTTATTGTCTCATATAATTGTCTAATATCATCTGCACTCTCTCTATCAAACGCTTCGCATAAACGTATCATGGTATCCAAAGCTCTTTCTGCATCAGATTTAGGCAAGTCTTGCTGACCAATATGTGCGACTATATTGCGCACTCCCATTAATTCCTTTGCCCACGTCCTATGGTTAATGCTTAATCTATCTCTAAAGACTTCATTCCATTTCCTATCTATTATCCTAAGACAATTGGCAATATCCAAAGAATCTATCAATTCTTCATATGTGCCAGTATAGAGCAAATCTCTCTGATCATTTAATACATCAAGAACTTCATTCCACCAATTACTGTGATATTCTTGATTCATGACCATTCCGATATACCCTGCAATAGATGGATGTAAAATTGTAAATCCTCTTTGCACCAATTCATAATTATCTTTCATTATTTAAATCTCCTTGAACTGTCAAACGTCTTCATAATAGCTATTATAGTCAAGATATACATAATCCAAATACTCATCATGATAAAAACCATATTTCCTACATCTTGCATTTAAGTTTGCTTTGGAAATATCAATACCATAAATATCATGCAAATCATACAATAGCTCATCAACAGAAATCCTGTTTTTCCTTTTTATCAGTTTTTCCAGCACATTCCTTAGCGATAATGAATCTCTATCTTTTGAAAAAATAACAGTATCGCAAATACTTGTATGACTTAATCTCGAATCACTTTCGAGAATCGAATTAAAGAAAACATCATCAAATCCGTATTCTTCCAGCTTTCCTATCTGCGAATTGCCTAAAGATTTTATCGTAAATATTTCGCGATCACCTACATTAGCTACTACCTGATTACTGTAATCTTCTATATCTCTTTTTGTAATTCCAGCTTGCATTAGTTTTTTCAGCGTAATATAGCATCCATCATCAAATCTTAATATATCTCTCTTGGTTTCAAGTGTTTCGATCACCATCTTAACAGAATATGGATTAAACTTAGCATTGTATTCATCTACGTTAACAATCTCATCTTCTTTTATAATTCCAAATAGTTCATCTAAGGAATTATCATTCGCATCAAAACTATCTCCAGACATATATGATGCAAGATTTTCATATCTGCTGATATATTCATATGCAACACTATTCATCCTGATTTTTTCTTCAAATTCCTCATCTGATAATTCCGCAGGATTATACTTTATTATTCGATAATTACTTCTTGCTTTAAAATCTATTATTCCAAAATCATCTCTTAAAATATTCATCCAGCTCGATATATAACGGCCTTCTGATTGTGTTAAGAAAAGAACATCTTTGTTGTGGTACCTTAATTTTATTTTTTTTAAAATGTCTTGATTTGACATTTCCATGCTACTCTTATTATCAAAGCACTCGCTAATAACATAATAGTAAGGTTCAATATACGAGAAATACATTCTCTTAGCAAAATTCTCATAGCTTGCTCTTGCTAATTTTTTTCCTGCTTCTGTCGGTATATTTTCTGAATCAATTAATCCTAGATTTGCAATAGTAATAAAAGCATTTCTCCAGTTGCCATTATTTATAGTGTTTACCTGCATCAAAAATGACTCTTCTGTTTTTCTATCACACTTTTCATATCCGGCATTACTTTTTATAAGCAAATGCTTCAACAAAATATAATATTCAAACAATCGGTTGTCCCTAAAATAGTATGGAGATAAGATGACCAAATCTGTCGCGCGCGCCTTTGTCATAACCTGATAATCTTTACTTGAAAGAGTTCTTACTGCCTTACTATTTTCATTTAACTCTAGACTGATACAGTCCTGAGGGAGCACCGTTTGAGCAATGTCAAATTCATTTTTAGAAAGAACCACAGATGGCATTAAAAGCACTACTTTAGTCTTATTTTTATATCTAAAGCCATTTAATAAAATATTACTTTTAATTAAGCTATCATATTTAAAAAGCTCATTTATTTCCTGAGCATACTCACTCTCATCTACAATGCTTGGTATACACTTCATAAGTGCAACAATCTCATTATCATCCACTAATGCTACTTCAACCGTGGTAGAATCTTTAGCCTTAGCATTAAATATCCAATCTATTTGTTTCTCTATGCCTAACGCTTTTTTGATTCCTTCTTGTATCGCTACTTGGCTTAACTCTCTTTTATAATCCTCACCATTTGCATATAAACTCATTCCCTATACCTCGACTAAAAACAGCAAAAAGGGAGCTCAAAAGAGTCCCCTTTTACCCACCAATCACTTATAATACTCATCGAGTACCTTTTTCACTTGTCTAGCCACTGCAGTCGATAAAGCCGGCGGAACTGCATTTCCTACTTCTTCGCAACGCTTTGTATGATTTCCTACAAATACATAGTCATTTGGAAATCCAGTAATTGTAGCGGCTTCCCTTACCGTGATACTTCGATGTTCCCTTGGATGAATAGGAAAATTACTGTGTCCAGGAACCAATGTAGGTGATGGTTGATTTCCATCCAACCGCATAGTATTTCCTCGTGAATAGAATCTACTTATCTTGAGATCATCCGGAAGCTCATCAATATGATTTGCAATGTTATCACCTTCAGGAATATACTTAAATCTTCTTACAGTCTTTTCATCATGATTCATCGGAACATTATCAACATCATCCTTATTAGAATAATCAATTGTCGATAATGCATCATTTACTGTAACTAGTGGTAAAACTTTTTTGCCTTTCTCATATAAGTATGAATATTTCTTTTTAAATTGCTCATTTCCATGAGTTGCTATAGGATAATCAAATGAAAAAGTATAATCCTCAAAGTGCTTATCATCTATACCATAAGCTTTTTTCAAAACGTCGTTTCTTACTGCTACTATAATTACTCTTTCTCTCTTTGTCGCCGCACCATAGCACGCTGAATTAAGCACCCTTCTGTCAACGCTATAGCCAAGTTTTCTGTATCTTTTTTCTATATCGTTTATTACAGAAATAAGGTATCCATTCTCTTTTAACTGCTTAAGTATTTTTTCCTTTCTTCTTCTTAGCTCTCGTCCCTCTTCTTCAAACTCTTCGGTAATATTGTTTTTCTTTCTTAACTCTGCCTTCTGCCCTTTATAATTTTCCAATGCCTGCCAAATCTCATCTATTTCGTCCGCTATTTCCTTTGGAGCTTCCGAAGAAAGAACTTCTGCATTCTGTATTCCAGGTACGTTCTCTATAACACTTATTTTCGGTCTAGTAGCTTCAACTATTTCTAACTGTTTTCTGTAGAAATAGTTTCTTTCATCATTAGGGGATCTTTCTCCAGCAAGACTAAAACCTTTGCATACTATTCCACCAAATAATACATCTACTTCACCCTGTTTCATATGTGTCTTCTTCAGGATATTATCTGGAATCACATCCACTATGCTCGTATCATCCACCCAAGCGGTTTGAGCAATTTCTGGATTATTATTCACTAACGTTTGTAATGCTTCTTTTGAAAAATCATTGACATATTTTGAAATAAAATGATTGTTCTTGAAACCTAAATGTGAACCGCCCGCCCCTACAAATGTCTCATATATTGTGTAACTCATTAAACCATTCCTTTCCGCATAAGTTCTAAGTATTTATTTATGTATTCTTTTGCGACACTGTTTTCAGATACTTTTTTTTCAAAAAAGACATCATTTAACTCATTAGGATTGTACACCAAAGTCTTATCATTGCTCCTTGGTGCAAAAGATACTATTCCATAATCATCACGAAGAATATTCATCCAACTTGAAATATATCTTCCAGACGACTGCGTTAAATATAAAACATCCCTATCTTTATGTTGCTCTCTGATTCTGCTGGCAATTTCCTGGTTGGATGCAACCATTCTGTTGTCTCCACCAAAAGCTTCCAGCAAAGCTTCGTAATACGGCTCAACATACGAATGATACATTGTAACCGCAAATTTACCATAATCTAAAAGTGCTAAATGCTTTCCTGCTTCTGACGGAATATTATTACTGTCGATCAATCCTAGGTTTGAAACAGTAATGAACGCATTTCTCCAATTTCCATTATTGATAGTCTGTGTCTGGACTAAAAACTTCTCTTCTTCTTTTCTATCTAGCTTTTCATATCCTAATTGATTCTTAAACAGCAAATGCTTAAGCAGAATATAGTACTCAAATATTCTATTATCACGAAAATAATATGGCGATATAGTAACCAAATTGTCATTTTCGGCAGCATCCAACTCGCTTAATTCTTTTTGTGTAATTTTTCTTACCGCATTACTACTCTCATTTAACTCAAGAATGATTGTAGATTTGGGATATTTAAATTTTGCAATATTAAAGCTATTGTCAGACAAAACAGTTGCTGGAAAGAAAAAAACTGTTCTGAAATCATCTGAATAATCAAATGACTTATGTGGAAGCTTTGTTTCCCCATAATAATCATATTGCAGTAGTTGCCCTATGCCTCTTACATAATCAGTTACATTTATATTTCCGGCTTTGCATTCAATTATCGCTTCGATTTTATTGTCCCTAACAAGCGTAAAATCCGCAGTAATTCCATTAATATATGGATCTTCCCTAATATATTCTAATTCACCATCAAGCAATAACGCATTCGAGATTCCTTCTTGAACGATAGGATCATTATAAACTCTTGTTTGAACCTCAGCCTCACTAATCATACTATTCACCACCTATCATCAGCAAAACCCGCTTAAACACTAATAAGCGGCCCCAATATTATACCATATTTTGCCTGATATTAAACAACTAATTGTATGCATTTAGAGGAATCACAACCAGCTTTTCATGCATTATATATTCCATTCCGCCTTAAATCAGTTGTCGTCTCCATTACCACCTCTGTCATTTTTCTTTCTATCATTTCTAAAAGATTTTTCTTTTTCTCAACTAACTCTGACAAATCCTCCTTGCACAAAGATATAATAACAATCTTATTTGACAAGTAGAACCTATTTGCCAATGACTTGTATGTCCTCGGAGGTTTGGCCTTAGAAACAATTATTCCCAATCTCACATAATTCGCTTGACCCCCAGCGTTTGCCAAAGAAATAATGCTTCCTAGTTTTTCTATATAATCTACCTTAGGCGTCTTTTCCTCATTTTTGCATTCTATTATTATTCTAGGACCTATTTGTCCAAAAATTCCTAAATTACAAAAAAAATCATTAGCAACAAAGCAATCAATTTGATTTGTACTCGTCCTGATTTCTCCTGCTTTAAATGCTTCACACAAGCCAAACAAATATGCGACTAATCTTTCTAACGTATCTCCTTTTGCTTTGGTAGTAGTCTGATGGTTGAACACATCCGAAAATAGACTACGTAAAATTGTGTATTCTGAATCATTAGGATTAAATAGAAGAGTATTTATGCCACCGCTTTCAATCAGGAACTTTAGCGAATTTTCATGGGCAGCACTTACAGAATAATCCACTTCCTTTTCATGTTGCCCTTCCCTAAAAAAATAGCCATCATTGATAGTATAGAATATTTCAATTTCTTCTGGGCTCACATCAAACTTTTCGTTACATTTATAGCAAATATTGCCTACACATTCCACCTCATTCAACCCATTATATCTTTTTAACAAAGTTCCACATTCTGGGCAACGTAATGCATATTTAGTAGTCAAAATGTCTTTCTTAGCTAATTCTTGTAATACTTTACTCGCTACCTGAGGCGAAATATCTATAGTTGTTGCAACCCTAGAAACAGTTATCACTAAAGCCGGCCTATCGCTGCACTCAGACAAAAAGGTTTCTAATCTACTAATTTTGTCCTCTTCTATAAGCGCGCTCAGGAAAAGTAAGTGTGAGCAACACATATATCATATCCTCCTCTGCAGTATACTCAAAAAATTTCAAAATGCAGTAATCTTTATTATTTGTCATTTTTACCCTAAAATACTCAGCCGAGCAGTATTTTGTGTTATTTCTCCTGCACATAAACACGGTGCCATCGCACATTCCGCTCTTTTGTAGCATTTTCTTATTGTCGAAAAAGATTGCTTTTGATTGAAGGGGATCTTCCAATGCAGCTGTCTGTTCAACTTTTGATTCCTCTTCATCTGTTGCACATAGCTGTAAAGGATAAATGTCTCTATTTGCAGTAAAAATACTTTTATCTTTATAACTAATGGAAAAGTACTTCTCCGTCATATTCTCAATATCTGAGTGTAAATCCGCCCTAAAACTTAGTGGAAGATTACAAATTGACATCATAGTTTCAACGACACCATTAATGTCATCTGACTTATCTAAAATAAGTCTTTTTATTTCATCTGGCGTTTCAGTATATTTATTCAGCATCTGATATAGTCTTTTTCTATTTGTTATTCCTGATTTTCCCGCTTTGTGCAGAGTAATACCAAAGAGATTGCAAACATAGTCAATTGCAACTTTCATCTCCTTTTCTGCCGTTGTACTCTTAGCTTTTTCAATGTCAAAAGTATCCATATGCTCATATAGATGGGATTTAGACTTTGATCTTGCCACAATTATTTTTAAATCAATATAGTATTCCACTAAAATAGGATACATTAAACCAGAAATTACTCTTTTATCAAAAGAATCCAAGACTTTTCCCATATATAGCCTTATTCTTTTGCCTGTATCAACGTTATCATCTATATCATATCGAAATACCTGCAAAGCTGGAGTAAACTGGTTACTATAATGTCTGTTATGTTCGTCAGCAATTACCCCATCTAACTGCTCTTGTACAACTTGTTCTATATTGCCATTTATAGTTCCTGGATCATCTACGTTTTTGACCATAAGATCCTTTATTCCTTCTATAAGCACCCCATCCAGCCAATCTTTGACCATTTCACATTTTTCTTCAGATGAATTGGCAAATTGTTCAATATTATTTATAGCAGTCATTCTATCCACTGAAATGGGCAACTTATGATCCTTACAGAAATTTTTTAGGCCACTTAGAGTAATGTAGTTATCATGGTCTTCAGAAAAAGTACGCGGTATCTTAAACACTCCTATATATCCTCCCTCAACGCTATAGTGCAATACATATTATTATCTATAATAATTCTTTTATATCAAAAATCCACCAAATATATTCCCACACTAATCTGTTTAAATGAGCCCTTCTGATTTATCTGTGTTATCTTCGCCTTCAGCAACTTCCCAGCGTCCATAAGTCTTGCAAACACTATGTTATCCTTCTCAGGAACATATCCTAGCTTTTTCTTATCCTCATTCAGGATAAGGATTGCGTTGTTATCAAATTTATTTTCCTCACGCTGAAGGGTAAGCACATCGCCCACCTTGATGTTTTCAAGAACAGAGCTATCCTCCAGATGCGTTGTCCCGGCAATATATGAATCGAAAAGATGGATCTCTTTAATTAGAGGCTTAATGATATCCCCAAGTTCATGGCCTTCTATTGCTGCAACAGCGCTTTCTTTTTTCTCCACTAATTCATTTGCCATGTAATCTTAACTCCTTTTCCCATAATGCCTTCAAGAATTTCGTCAAGTTGGTTGCTATAATCCTCATAAGACTTCAGTTCTTCCTTAAGGTCAGCCTTCTTTACTGCAACTGAGTCTACGTTCTCCAAAAGGTACTTGTACTGATAAGGATCTGTTTCTCGAATCTTCAATATCTCAGCCTCAAGTTCGGCTATCTTCTCGTCAATATTTGGAATCTCAAAGTCAGTCCCTTCCATATCCATCTCTTCAAGAGCCATGTTAACAAGTACTTCCAGTTCCTGGAGGCTCTTAAGATCATTGCAGTCATAGCTGATAACAACTCTGTTCCAGAGATCCATAAGAGTATGTGATTCAGATACCGCAGGGTTGATATCCGGATGTATCTTTTTAACAAGCCTATGGTAGATTCTCTTTATCTCAAGAGCATCTTTCTCAGTAATAGTGCCATCCTTCAAAGACCCTTCATGCTCTTTTACCATATCCTTTAGCTGTGCCTTAAACTCTGCCATCTCTTTTTCCAGGTATTCCTGCATAGCTTTCTGATCAACAGCTTTGCCATGGTTAA
>NZ_CAMVPU010000047.1 GCF_947169445.1 uncultured Butyrivibrio sp.
AGGGGAATCTCTATGCCCAGCAGCAGGGCGGAGCCATGAAGAATACAGTCATGGGAAAAGCACCCGTAAATCCGATGGCTTCAAGTTTTGACAAGATAACAGAAAGAGCTGCCGATGACAGGAATGGATTATCACAGCAGATGCGTCAGATGATCCGCACGCTGAAACAGGATTCTTCCCAGAATCAGAATAATAAAAAAGTAAATGATTTCCTGGAGGCGTCAGGTTCTCCTGATGCAGCAGAGGAAGAGATGGCTGCTTCTTCAAAATACAACTATAAGGAAGTCGCATCCAAGATCCAGAGCGCCAAGACATCGAATAGTGCAGGGCAGGCAGTATTGGCGGCAAAAAGAGCTGTGTCGCAGATCAAGAGAAAGATTTCTGCGGGGGATGGTGATCCGGAAGAGCTGCAGCTGGCACTTACCCATGCTAAGCGCATGGAAATGGTAGCAAGGAAAAAGAAACATCATCTGGAGTTGGAGGAAATGGTAGCCCGTACTCAGAAGATGGATGAACGCTTTGATAAACAGGAAGATGCTGCACAGGGCATCCAGAGTGCAATAACACAGGCCGAAGAAGAAAAGATCACCGAGAAGGAAGATGAAATCTTCGATGAGCGTGAGACAATGCTTGAAGAGGCACTGGCTCAGATAGAAGAGAGCGGAGCTGCTGTTTCGGATGAAATGATGGCTGACCTCAACAAGATGATCTCCGAATTTGGCGAGGAAGAGCTTAAAGAACTTGAAGAAGCCATGGAGATGCTTGAGAACATGGAGGTCGTTGATCCTCATATGAGTAAAGAGGATTTTGAGGATCTTAAGCGTAAGCACAGGGCTTCGGAAAACAAAGCTATTGCAAAAGCCAATATGGAATATCTTAAGGATATGATCAAGCATGAACTTGGAAAGGCAGGCAGGACACCCGGTATGGGCGGTGGACAATCGGCTCCTGTATCAGTTAGCAGTCCTGTTCCGCAGATGGCAAATGTATCCATGCCGGCGATGTCACCCGCACCGGCTTCAGATGGCCCTTCAATTGATGTTTCAGTCTGATGGAGGTATAGCATGAAAATACAGCAAAATCTGGATGTGCAGATTAATCCATTTCAAAATCAGAATAATGAATCATCTGTAGCAGGTGCCGCTAAGGCTGGTCAGAAGAGTGGGAATTTATCCTCAATATCCGGTGCTAATCTGAAAGGCGAAAGCCTTATCCAGCAGCGTCAGGGCCTTGCAAAAAAGCAGGCTCTTAAAGTAGTGTCTGATGCATTTGGCGGAGAAAAGAAGCTGGATGCACAGATGCAGTCTATTAAAGATGAGATAAAGCGCCTTCAGGACGAGATCAACGAAAAGACTGCGAACACTATGGAGAATGATGCCAGATTAAAAGAACTCCAGGAAGCATATGGAATTGATCCGGACAGCGAAGAGAATAATGAGCTTTCAAAACTTGCGTTTAAGATGAATAATTCCAAGGATGGCTTATCTGATGAAGAAAAAAGCAAAATGTCAGAGTATCAGCAGCAGGCTTTATACTATGTTGCGAAGAATCAGCAGAATTCACTTGATATAGACAGGGCAAAAGCTCAGCAGATGGGAAATGTTCAGGGCTATGCAGATATGAAAAGAGAACGAGCTAAGTCACAGGATATGCTGAAAGCTCAGGATGAAGCTGAAGATATTATGGAAGCAGCGGGCGAAGAGGCTATAGCTCTTTTGACGCAGGAAGCAGTTGAGCATGTAGATGAAGAGCAGAAAGAGCGCGAGGAAGAGGCCAAAGAGGCTGCCGAAAAGAAGAAAGAAGAGAAGAAGGAAGAAGCAAAGAAACTCGAAAAAGAAGCTATGCAGCAGGAAATGATAGAGAATATCAAGGAACACGCTGCAGAGAGTCAGAGGACCAGTGCCGATGCAAAACGTGCAGTAGCACGAAGAGAGCGGGCTGAGGCTAACCGTGTGGATGCCGAAGGCGTTCAGAAGACAATAATCTCTGACGGAACATCTATAGAAGATACTCAGAATGCAGTGAATACAGAGATTACTAATATTCTAAATAAGCTGAGCCTTCTTTCGAGCGATGTTAAAGGAAGCGCGATAGACAGTCAGCTTTAATGCTGAGAATATATTACGTGTATGCGAAAAAACTTAAAAGCTTTAAACTTGTTACAGTTCAGGTATTTTATTTTTTAAAAAAAGTGCTTTACAAATATACGGTATGATGTTAATGTAAGTACATAGGAAGTGCCTGTCCTATTTATTTTGATGCAAACATCAACATAAATATGCGAGCGCTTCCTTTTTTGTTTATCAGAAATATTAAGAAGGGTTAAGGTAAAAAGCTTTCAATGAAACAGATGATGATTTCTAATCTTATAGGCATAACCGCGACAAAAGCGTATGACTTCACAGTCGATACGTTTGTTATTGATGCGCCCGTATTAGGAACATCAGGCCGTGCTTTTGGCATAGAAAAATATTTTAGGACAGATGGTAAAGTCCGATGTTAGGCTGGTAAACAGGCACACCGGAATATACTGTAGAATTTTAGGATCTGTCCAAGAGGATGGGTCCTTTTTTAATACCCAAATTGATATTGGGCAATAGTTCAATCCTGCGCTCCCGTGAAATTATACCAAGGCTAAGGTATAAATCATTAACAGTTACCACCGCAAATCCTTGATATTACTGGCTTTGCAAGCACAAAATATTGTATCAAAAACACAGATTTTACTTGATATTCCGTTAATTCCTTGGTATAATTATACCAAGGAGGTGAGTTATGGAAATCAAGATAAATGAGCCCTGGATCACTGATAAAGTCCGCATTCAGAATGGATACGCATATATTGATCACTCATTCTGGAACGTTGAAAAACAACAGGCTGATCACAAGCGCGAGTACATTGGCAAGTACGATGGAAAGAACTTCACACCAAACAAAACCTTCCACCGCCTCAAGGCTGAGTATGAACAAAGCCTTGTTGCTCCCAAGACCGGACCTGTACCGACAGACATTTGTCTTCGACAGTTCCATGGAGCCACATACCTGCTTGACAGGATTGCTGAAAAGACAGGCATCGCCGGTGATCTTGGAAAGTGCTACGGCTCACTGGCACCACAGATACTCTCCATAGCTTACTACCTCGTTATCGAGGAAGGGCTGCCATTATACCGTTTCACCAAATGGGGCAGCACCCACAGGCATCCTTATGGCAAGGATATTCCTTCTCAGAGGAGCAGTGAACTTTTCGGACTGATCACTGAAGAATCCAAGATGGATTACTTCAAATATCAGGCAAAACGCCACTCCTGCGATGAATACCTCGCTTTTGATACAACATCTATCTCTTCATACTCGACTCTGATAAAGCAGGCCAAGTACGGAAAGAACAAAGAAGGAGATTCTCTTCCACAGATAAACCTTGCTCTGCTCTATGGAGAGGAATCAATGCTCCCTGTTTACTACAGGAAACTTGCAGGTAACATCACTGATGTTAAGACTATAGAGAACCTCGTTAAGGATGTAGATTTTCTTAAGCTTGAGAAGCTCAAGCTTGTCATGGACAGAGGCTTCTACAGCGAGAAGAACATAAATGATCTGATGAAGCATCATCATAAGTTCCTCATAGGAGCCAGGCTCTCACTTAATCTTGTAAGCAGCCGTCTTAACAAGATCCGTGATGATTTTGTTACCCGCTTTAACTATAATTCCGAGCTAAAGCTCTATGTCATGTCATTCACAGAGGAATGGGAATACACCGAGGAAAAGCCCCGCTCCGGTGAAGTCATTACTGACAAACGCCGTATATATCTCCATTTCTACTACAATGACCAGAAAGCTACTGATGACAAGGTACGGTTCAATGCAATGCTTGACCGCCTTGAAAACAACCTGGTAAATGGCACTCCTGATCCGGAAGACGCAAAGCTGTATCAGAAGTACTTTACAATACATGAGACACCAGTAAGAGGAAAAACCTACTCATTCAATGAGGATGCAATTCGCAAGGCTGAGCGTAACTATGGCTATTTTGCTCTCATGACCAATGGCATCAAGGATCCTGTTGAAGCACTGCGCATCTACAGGCTCAAGGATCTTATCGAGAAATCCTTTGGCAACCTCAAAGAGCGCCTTTCAATGCGCAGGATGTCTGTCGCATCAGAGGAAAACTTTGAAGGCAAGCTCTTCGTGCAGTTCATAGCACTGCAGCTGATGTCTTATATCAAAAAGCAGATGGATGAAAATGGCCTGTTCAGTGATTACACAATGCAGTCACTGCTTGACGAGCTGGATGTCATCGAATACTACCAGCAGCCCGGCAAAGCCCATCATCTGTCTGAAATAACTAATAAACAACGTAAGCTCTATGAGCTTATGGAAGTACCTGTCCCGACATAATCCTTGGTATAAAATGACGGGACTTTAGGTTATATGGATTCATTCACATACCGACAGATATCATCAGTGTGTCAGATTATAGAAAGTGGTCCTGAGAGTATAGCTCTCAAGATCACTTTTTCTATGGTTTGAATCATTCGTATGGAATGAAGATATTAAAATAATATAAAAATTTTTATTCAAGAATAAGCCGGATAAAAAAGGTGATAGAATTAATGAAATAAAATTTCCAGACATTTCTACTTAGGATGAACTATAAGAAAAATAAAGGAGCAAAGCCATGCCAAAGAAAAACGCGAATACAGAAGAACAAAAGACAATAAAGGGGACAAGGAGGAACAGATGAAGAGATCATTACTGACAGCAGTCTGTGCATTGGTTCTTACAGCAACACTGACCATTGGATGTGCGGGAACTCCGCAGGAACAGCAGGTACAGCCCGCGGCTGAAGAGAAACAGGCGTCGGCGGCGGTATCCGCCGCGGAGAAGGAAGACGTGCAGGCGGCAGCAGAGCCCGGGGAAACGAAAGAAGCGCCGGAACCTTCCGCAGACGAGGGGGCTGTGGATCCTGCCCTTGCGGCCAGCGGCTCTCCCTGGATCGACGGCTCTGTGTCTGAGGCGCTTACAGAGGGTATGGAACTGTCTCCCAGGGACAACTTCTATCTGTATGTGAATTACGATTATCTGATGCAACGCAAAAACGGGGAAAAGGATCCGAATACGTCGTATGAGAAGCTGCTTGGAGATGTCAAGGGGATTCTGGAGGACGACCACGCGGAAAACCACTATGTGGAGCTGGCCCAGCAGTTTTACAAAGCCTATGTGGATGCTGACGCAAGAAACAGGCTGGGCGCAGAGCCTCTTCGCCCTGTCATTGAGGATATCCGAAGCATCACCTCTCTGGAGGAGATGACAGCTTTTCTGACGGACGCGGACCGTAGCATCAATGCCCCGCTGATGCTCAGGCTGATGAAAAACGTGAACACAGAAAAGCCGGACGAGTATTCGCCGGCCCTGTATTTCAGAAGCTTCATAGAGCTGACCCTGGGTGACGCCAGCGAGTATCCGGAGCGCAGCGAAGATGCGGAAGAGACCTACAGGCACGACAAGGAAAGAACTGTCCGGGCTCTGACACAGCTTGGCTACACAGAAGAGGAGGCCGCGCAGGCATACGAGGACTTCAATGCTGCGGAAGCTTATCTCGCCTCCGGGCTGGATTCCATGATGGATGTTTTCCTGGAGACCGGCACAAACAAAATTGAGTATATGACCGGGCCCGAGATCAGCGAGCTCATGGGGGACTATCCCGTTGCGGGCATTATGGAGAGCAGAGGATATGATCCGGAAGACAACTACCTGATCGAAAACAGGGGATATCTGCAGCATATCGGGGAGTTTTATACAGAGGAGAACCTGGAGCTGATCAAAAACTACCACCTGGTCGGGTTCCTTCTGAGGTATGAAAAGCTGTGCGGAGTGCAGGATCCGGAGAAGCTGAAGGATTTCGGTTCCAACTTCGACATGATCATGTATTACCTGTATGACGTTCTGGACAATGCCTATCTGAGCAGATTTGACAGATCAAAAGACCGGGAGATCCTGATGGAGTTCGGCGAGGAGATCAAGGCGGTCTATGCCGAGATGATCCGGGAAGAGGACTGGATGAGCGCGGAAACAAAGGAGAAGGCCGTGCAGAAGCTCATGGATCTGGACCTTATCCTGCTCTACGGGGACAACCCGGTGGACTACAGTTCCGTGGATTTCAGCGGCAAGAGTGTGGCGGAGATGTTCATGGCGCTGGAAGCGTTCAGATTCAGGAGAGAGGCCGCCCTTGTGGGAGAGCCGGTTATTCCCGACCAGCATGCTTTTACCTGGATGCCGACAATGGCAAACAATGCCAAGGCATTTCCGGAGCTGAATGCCCTCGTGTTTACCGTTGCGATTGTGGACGAATACGGGGACGTCTCCGAAATGAGCATAGAGGAGCTGTACGCCACCATCGGTCATGTGCTTGCCCATGAAATCAGTCACAATTTTGATGAAAACGGATCTAAAGTAGATATCAACGGGCTTGAGAGAGACTGGTGGCAACCGGAGGAAAGAACTGCCTTCGAGGCCAGAGTCCAGAAGGTCGTCGATTACTTCAACGGGATTTCCGTCTTTGAAGGGGTCTATTGCGACGGCAGGATTCTCTCCGCGGAGGCAACGGCGGATATTACCGCCTTCCAGGCAATCCTGAGGCTGGCCCGGCAGCATGAGGACTTTGATTACGACGCGTTCTTCCGCTATTACGCGAAGCAGAACGCCTACTTTTCCAACTACAAAGGGGAGCTGAACATTCTGGGCGATGACCCCCATCCCCTGGCATATCTGAGAACCAACGTCGTCCTGCAGCAGTTTGACGAGTTCCATGAGACCTACGGCGTGCAGGCGGGGGACGCCATGTACCTGGCTCCTGAGGACAGAATCCTCGTCTGGTAATGTGGGAGATTCCCGATCTGTACGGAGGCAAAGGGCCTGAACAACTGTAATCCCCAGACTGTAGATGTAAACATCTCCGGTCTGGGGATTTTTTATATCAGTAGCCTGCCCATAATGAATCCTCTTGGTTATTTTGATTTCCGCAGCGTGAGATTGCCTTCGCTGCTGAATCAGCAAGTGCCAATCAAGCTTGAATCAGGCTCTCCAGTGTTCGGAACAGTGCCTTCGATTCCACGGGCTTGGACAGGTGTGCGTTCAGCCCCGCCTGCAGACTGCGCTGAACGTCTTCATCAAATGCATTGGCTGTCAAGGGAGCAGCTCCCGTATACTCCAATGTGGATTAAAAAATGTTAAATAGTATAAGATGGGTTGTTATCTGTGAAGATGACGACCTGTTTTTTATGGGATATTCGGGTTTATTTATGAGTCAATAAATCTTGAAGATTCTTCCAGGGCTTCAGTAAAGACTGTAAACCATCATCTCAAGCTTTCTGATCTTGCAGGGAAAGATTATGACGATCCGATGTGGGATGAGCTGGTTGAACAGATAAGCATATCTGACATGAAAAATCTTGTTGGAAATGCAGGCTGGGAAGTAATGGCTCTTAAGGCTGCAGACAAGCCCACAATGATGGATTGCGACGGCCCTAATGCTATCAATAACTTTATGACCGGTGCGTATGGAAATGCCTACACAAACCAGTCTAATCTCGCAAGTACCTGGAATGAAGCAATGGCATACGAAAAGGGGCAGCTTTTCGGAAAAGAGATTGAGAGCTATAACATAAACGGCATCTATGCACCTGCATGCAATATTCACAGAAGCCCCTTCAGTGGCAGAAATTATGAGTATTATTCTGAGGACGGGAACTTAAGCGGAATAATCTGTGCAGCAGAAATTAAGGGAATAAATGAGAGCAATGTCTATTGTTACCTTAAGCACTTTGCACTTAATGATCAGGAGAATCACCGTGGTGATGGCGGGCTGGTTACCTGGGCAAATGAACAGGCTATAAGGGAGATATATCTAAAACCCTTTGAGATGGCTGTAAAGGATGGCAAGACCCTTGGAATAATGAGCAGTTTTAACAGGATTGGAACAACACCTACAGCTGAGAGCTACGAGCTCTTAACGACTATTCTGAGAAATGAATGGGGCTTTAAAGGAACTGTAATTACTGACTGCGTAATGGCTGCCGATACAGAGGACGTTAACAGAGCTCTTCTGGCAGGCAACGATATTCAGCTGACATTCCTTGGGCAGACCAGGATCTCTAATGATATAACAGGAACGGTAAGCGGTGTGAAGGCTCTCAGACAGGCTACCAAGAACGTTCTCTATACAGCTCTTGAAAGTGGAGCTTACGGTGTTACCGGAGGATATCATAAGTATGGCTTCCAGATAGGACTGATTATTATAGGAGTTGTTTGCTGGGGATCGATAATAACATACTTTGTAAGAAGACACATCAGAATGAAAAAATGGAAAAATGGCAGCGCGGTATGATGGTCACATATCTCAAGCTGTTGTTTGAAATAGTTGATAGATAACATTTATACGCCCCGCGGGAACAGTCATTCCTTGCGGGGCGTATGGTTTCAATTTTAACGTAATCTATAAGTGTGCTTCTGATTTGCGGTATAATAAAGGTAGTTATCGTTTAGACGACTGAGGAGATGACATGATTCGTGTTGCAATTGTTGAGGATGAAATCAGATACCAGCAGATGTTTGAGGAATACATCCGTAAATATGCCGATGAAAAGAGCGTAGATGTCAGCGTTAAAGTCTTTTCTGATGGTATGGATATATCAGAAGGATATGAGCCTGTTTGGGATGTTATCTTAATGGATATTAAAATGAGACATCAGGATGGGATGGAGGCTGCAAGAGTGATAAGGCAGCATGATCAGGATGTGGCGATCATGTTTATAACAACCCTTGCACAGTATGCAATTCATGGATATGAGGTAGGGGCACTTGATTATGTACTCAAGCCTGTAGAATATGACAAGTTTGCTATGAGATTTGACAGACTCCTAAGAGGGATAAACAGGAAAAAAGAGCAATTTATAATGCTCCCAGGCGATGACGGGAAAGATAAAGTTGAAATCTCAAAGATCCGTTTTATAAGAGTAGACCATCATAACCTCGAGATAAATGTGGATTCTCAGGCAGGGATCAGGAATTATAACATCAGAAAGAGTATTTCCAGTATTGAGAAGGAACTTTCGGATAATCGTTTCGTAAGGTGCGATCAATCTGTGATAGTAAACATCTCCTACATAACCAAGGTAAAGAAAGACACTGTAGAGGTGGGAGATATAATATTGCCGGTAAGCAGGGCTAAAAGAAAACCATTCATGGAAGCTATTGCAAGTTTCAATTCATAGCACTTGCTGATAAACCAAAGGGGAACAACGAATGTTTTTGCTAAGACAAATGCTATTTACCTATGTGTTTGCAAGAAGACTTGAGAAGAATAACAGGCCTTTGCTTTATAAGGCGCTTTCTGTTATGGGATTTTTTGTGCTGGGAGCAGGGGTTGAGGCTCTTACAAATGTTGACAGGTCTTCCATTGACATAAATGTTTCAAGAGGTGGTCAGGTTTTTTCAACAGTTGTCTTTTGTTCATTCATCATGCTTCTGATGGTTTTATGGGTACTGTATTTTTATAATGTACAAGTCTCCGAAGCGGTATATACTTCCATACTTGCATATCTGGCTGAGCATGCAGAGTATTCGGTTGCTATTATTATCGAGTCATTTATTCGAGGGGAAAGAGGTGTTCCCTGGGAGATTGGTCAGTGGTTATTTCTTATCTTCTTTGCGGTTTTTATGGATCAGTTTTTTGCAAAAAGAATAATACAGGAACACCATTATCTGGTACAGACCGCCGAGACGGCCCTGTTTTTCCTGATATCGGCTCTTATAGTCATGTTTATGTCCGCTATCGCTACAGAGTATTCCTATGAGAGATTTCATGGTACATACGCTTTTATTTTCTGCATATTTGCTCTTGCCACCCAGACTGAGCGGCAGAGGGCATTACTTCTGCAAAAGCAGTCGGAGATGAGAGAGCATCTTTTTCTGTCGCAGAATGCCAGATTTGAGAGCTACAAGGAAAATGTGGAACTGGTCAACAGGAAGTGTCATGACTTAAAACATCAGGTTGAAGCCATAAGACAGATGAATGACGACAGATCAAAGGACAAGGCTTTGAAGGAGATAGAGGCTTCGGTACTGATCTATGATTCTTTTATCCATACAGGCAATGAAATGCTGGACACTATCCTTACCCAGAAGAATCATATCTGCATGGAGAAGGGCATTCTCTTTACCTGTGTTGTTGACGGCAAACTGCTTGAGAGTATGGATCCGGTTGATCTTTATACGCTGTTTGGGAACCTTTTGGATAATTCAATAGAGGCTGTCAGCAGGGTTCCGGAAGAAAAACGCAGCATTTCCCTTTCAGTCTATCTGAAGAATGGAGTTATCGTAATCAAGGAAGAAAACCCGTTTTCATCTGTCAGGCAGAGCAAGGGAAAATTCCTGACAACCAAGAATGACAGGAGCAGTCATGGCTTTGGAATGAGCAGCATGGAAATGGTAGCGGAGAAATATGGAGGAACACTTGAAGCTGTGGCTGATAAAGATATTTTCAGGACAACGATAGTTTTACCGGAAATATAAAGATTTACCGATTGGGACACAAATATTACAGGCTGGGACAAATGGCTCCCGGCCTGATTTTTTTGTGATAAAAAGAAATCAGATAAAGGGTTACATTTTCAATTGCAAAAGGAGAAGGATGATTATGGGAAAGAATGAAAAAAAGAAAGGCAAAGCCGGGAAGATAGTGAAAACTGTTTTTTCGTCTTTGGGTGTTATTATATTTGCCGCAATTTTAGTTGCTGCAAATACTGTGCTTCCCACATACGGGAGAATGATCAATGAAATAACTGGCTACAGACAAAGCTACAAAACTCCGTCAGAGGCCAAGGCGCTGGATCTTGAGTACAACAAGAGCGATTATGACACGGTTGATGAACTTAAGAATGCCGAGAGAGCTTTCAATGAGAAGGAAATTGAGGAAGGCGCTGTTCTTTTAAAGCATGTTGATGGATATATGCCCTACGAGAAAGGGACAACCTTTAGTCTGTTCTCTCACTCAAGCATAGACTACATAACAGGATCGTTGATGGGAGATTTTGGCGGAAATGGCGGTTCCATAAAAGATGCCCTGGTGGACAGTGGGTTTAATGTAAATGAGACTTTGTGGAAGTTTTACAGTGAAGGTAACGGATCTTCATATAAGAGAGGGAGCGGCTCAATTAATTATGGAGCTGCTGAGGACTTTGCAATTAACGAGGTTCCACTGGATGTTCTTACTTCAGAAGCCGGACTAACAGATACTTTTGATGGAACAACTGCAATTTTTGTTCTTTCAAGGGTCGTAGGAGAAGGAAGAGACATGCCGCGGAGTATGTATTCCCACACCAATAATCCTGAGGATCAGGTTAAAAGCTACCTTGAACCCAATTCAGATGAGCTGGCAACAATAGGTTATTTGAATGACAACTTCGATGATGTGCTCTTACTTGTAAATACCTGTGGCTCTATGGAGCTTGGATGGGTTGAGGATTATCCGAACATTCACAACGTAATATATACAGGACTTCCTGGAACCTACGGCCTATACGGCCTTGCAAACATCTTGTCCGGAGACGTCAATCCTTCAGGACATCTTGTAGACACCTATGCCTATGACGCCTTTTCATCTCCGGCTGTTCAGAATTATGGAAGTTATTATTATCTTGACGAAAATGGTGAGATGACAGAGCATACCTATCTCAGTTATGAAGAAGGAATCTATGTTGGCTACAAGTATTACGAGACCCGCTATGAGGATGCTGTTTTAGGACAGGGCAATGCCGGCAACTATGACTATGAATCGACAGTACAGTATCCCTTTGGTTTTGGCCTTTCACTTACTGATTTCGAATGGTCAGATTACAACGCAAGTTGGAATGGAGATACCTGTAATATATCGGTCACTGTCAAGAACACAGGAAATATAGCAGGAAAAGACGTAGTTCAGATTTATCTCCAGACACCTTATACAGATTACGATATAGAAAACAAGGTTGAAAAGGCAGCTGTGCAGCTTGTTACCTATGGAAAGACAGATACTCTTGAACCCGGACAGAGTCAGACTTTGGAGCTTTCCTTCGACAGAAAAGAGCTGCGCTCATATGACTATATAAACGCAAGAACCTACATAGTTGATGCCGGGGATTATTATGTGACAGCAGCAACTGATGCCCATGCAGCCGTAAACAACATTCTTTCAGCCAAGGGAAAGACTGTAGCTGATGGAATGACAGAGAATGGCAACGAGAACCTGGTTTATAATTTCACCGTAAGCTCTTTTGACAAAACCACTTATGCGGCTGATTCTGAAACAGGAGCGGAGATAACAAATCTTTTCGATGATGCTAACGGTGGTCTGCCTTACCTTACACGAAATGACTGGGCAGGAACATTCCCAACCCACGATGGACAGGTTTCTGATGTTATTTCCACATGGGGAAATGAGATAAACGGAACTGATTCAAACGGAAATCCTGCATCCTTTGAATATGTAAAACAAGCTGACGCAGATGTTCTAAAGACCTTGTATAGCCTGGATTCAGGATCTTCAGTTGACCCTGAGAGTTTTTCGGATACTCCGGTTTATGGCGCAAAAAACGGACTTACACTATCCGATGTAAGAGGACTTCCATATGACGACGAAAAGTGGGAGGCACTTCTTGATCAGCTTACAGCAAAGGATTATAACACTATAATAACATCATCAGGATATGGAACACTTGCCAGAGATAGTGTCGGAAAGCCTTATGCCATGGACGCAGACGCAGCGAACGGTCTTGTATTTGGAGCGGCAGGAGACGTTACTTATTCGGGAGTCAACATTCTGGCACAGACATATAATACCGCTATGGCAGAGGAATATGGAAGACTTATTTCAAGCTCGGCCCTCATGGGTAGCGGAACAATTGGCTGGTACTGTCCTGCAATGAATATTCATAGGACTCCTTTCTCAGGAAGAAATAATGAGTATCCGTCAGAGGACGCAACACAGGCAGGTATTGTTACTTCTAATATTGTTTATAATGCTTCCTCTAACGGAATGTATACCTATATCAAGCACTTTGCCTTAAATGATCAGGAAAATCACCGCGGAGATGGAGGAGGTGGCGGAGTTGCCACATGGAGCAATGAGCAGGCAATCAGGGAAATCTACCTTAAGCCCTTTGAGACCTGTATAAAGCTTCCTGAGGTCCCTGTAACCTACGCAGCTGTTGATGATAATGGCAATTACAGTCTCCAGACCGGAAGTGTTCCGGCAACCAATGCCCTTATGACAAGCTTTAACAGACTTGGAGCGACATGGACCGGTGGAAACTATAACCTTCTTACAGGACTCCTTCGCAATGAGTGGGGCTTTAACGGCTTTGTTATTACTGATGCAAACGGTTATCTCGGGTACATGGATTGTGGACAGATGATCGAAGCCGGTGGTGATGGCTCTTTGCGATACCTGAAGGATACCCAGTACACCTTCGATAAAACAAGCAGTGCGGAATATCACTATGCAAGGCAGGCGGCGCATCACCATTTATATACAGTAGCAAATTCAAACGCTATGAACGGTGCAGCACCTGGAAGTAAACTTGTAGGTACTCCCAATGATGTGATCATAAGGATCGTACTCACAGTCATCTCCATTATTCTTATCGGTCTTTTCACATTCTTCAATATAAGAAGGTGGAGGAAAAACTAAATAGCTTTATACCTATTGTTTGATAGATAACATAACGAGCCCCATTGGAAACTGGTCATTTCCAATGGGGCTTGTGTATGAAACAACTGTAGGGTGACAGTCATAGCGAACTACATATTTTACAGTAACTTTTTGACATAAGTATGGTACGCAATAGGCAACTTGAGGGAGCAATTTTCCGTAAGCGCACCAATATGAAATGTTGAAAATAAGCGGTTGCAGCTTCATATGGATTCATTTATGCATGTTTTCCTGAGATGAGCGAAATTCCTTTGGGGTCTGTCCATACTTTTTTTTGAAGACGTTCTGAAAATAGCTCTGTGTTGAGAAACACAGGTATTCACTGATCTCGCTGATAGTCTTGTCAGTATAGATAAGCAGACTCTTTGCTTCTTCCAATTTTCTTCGCATTATATAGCTGCTTATGTTAAAACCCAGTTCTTTTTTGAATTTTCTAGACAGAGTGCTCCGGTCTATGCCAAGGTATTCGGAAACATCCTCCACTGAGATGTTCTGATTCACATGATTTGAAATGAACTGTATTGCCTTGTAAATGTCAGGCGGCATATCCATGGGGATTTTTGTCTCCGCTACCCGCCTGGTAAAGTCCATGACTGCCGTGGCGTTTAATAGGGTTACAGCGGAGGCATCAGTCATCCTTTCGGCTTCCTGGATATAGGAGTCTGAGAGCTGATAGGAGGTCTCAATATCAAGGCCTCCTGCAATTGCACGTCTTGTGACCAGTGCCATGGAAGCTATAAAAATGTTCTTGGCCTGACGCAGGGAGTCTGAGGCAATCTGCCCTTCATTCATGTTTGGCACGTTTCTTATCATGGCTTCAAGGCCGGATATATCGCCTCTTTCCACGTATCCATAGTATTCCTGCTCGAAGAAATAGGTGTCGTGAAAGGCCTCTGATTCTTTCCTTTCATAGAGGGAGTTGGAATGCTTTTCGCCGATCATGTTCTCCTTGTCTTTGCCAAGCAGATCAAAGGTCTGAAAGACATCTATTATTTCACCGGAGATCTCTTTATAGATAAGCGCCAGAATGTTAAGAAACTGAGCTATGGAAAAGAGGGGAGTCTGGCTGAAAAACTCTTTTACTTTGTACCTGTACTCCGGCAGTATCCCATAACTTATAATAATTGAATCGAGAGTATCATCAGAAATCGGAATACTGCTGACTGGACCGAGAATAACTTCTTTACCTGTTTTGTCATTTCGTATATATCCTATGTGAAGGGATTCTTTTGTGGAAAAAAATTGAAGTTGCTTACCACTGTTTCGAAGAGATTCCCTGTTAACATCCACCATATCTTTTGGCATATCTATCACAGGGTAGGAAGCTGCAAGCTCACCGCTCTGATAATAGTGGATGGGAACAAAGGTGGAATTGTAGATTAAGCCAAGAGTCTTTTGGATATTATCTTTTCTTTTCATATAAAACTCCAAAATGGATAAGTGTCACGAATTTACATATAATAATCACATTATTACAATAATCATAAGAGCCTAATTGATAAGATGTCAATAGAAAACAAAATCCGGGTATTACCCTATTGATAACTTAGGAGGCTTTTTATGGGAAAGAAAAAGGAACTTGGCTTGGACTCCATGGGAATCCAGAAGACCATGAGATTTGGAGATTTTATTGGGGACGGAATCGGACAGCTGCCACTCAATGCGCTTAGCTGCCTTGTGGGTCAGCTCACATACTTCTATACAGAGAAGGTTGGACTAGCCGCCGCATCGGTTGCAACCATGTTGATAATTGCAAAGTTTTTGGATGCTTTTACAGATCTGATAATGGGAAAGATTATGGATTCTACCCATTTTAAAGATGGAAAGGCAAGACCATGGTTTAAGATAATGACGATTCCTGTTGCGGCAATCATGATACTTTTGTTTGTTGTACCAAAGAGCGCTTCTTCAGGATTTCAGATGGGATATGTGCTTGTAACAAATATTCTGGCAACTGCGGTTGTTTACACAGCTATAGCAATTCCATACGGGGCAATGATGGCCATGCGCACAAACAGCATCGAAGAGCGTGGCAAAATGGGAATCTTCAGAGCTGTTTTTGGATATGCGATCGGTATGATAATCGCTATAGGCCTTATCCCTATAACGAATGCACTTGGTGGAGATCAGGGCGCCTGGATAAAGGTTGCAATAATAATGGCTGTTATCTCAGCTCTAAGCATGATGGTTCTTTACAGAAGCTCTAAAGAAAATGGTTCAGGGGAGCAGAAAACTGCAGAAGAGCTTGAAGAGGAAAAGATGCCTTTCGTTCAGGAGATAAGCATCCTGTTTAAGAACAAGTACTGGGTAATAATGTTGTTTGCAGGCCTTTTCATGAATATTTCTTACGGACTTTC
Source organism: uncultured Butyrivibrio sp. (assembly GCF_947169445.1). Taxonomy (GTDB): domain Bacteria; phylum Bacillota; class Clostridia; order Lachnospirales; family Lachnospiraceae; genus Butyrivibrio. The sequence goes on from NZ_CAMVPU010000047.1 coordinate 16,102, forward strand.
GGCTTCCGGCGGGGCATACTACGCCAAGTATATACTCGGTAATGACAATATAGTGGCTCTTCTTGGAGCGGTAGGACTTATCCCCACCTTTTTGGGATTCATACTGGTTGGTCCAATGACCAAGAAGTTTGGAATGTCCAAGACCTGTCTGATCGGCTGTATAATTGGAATCGTTGGATGCATCTACCGTGTGTTTACTCCTTACAGCCTGGTTTCATGCCTTGTAGGGGGCAGTATGGCAACCTTTGCTAATATTCCCATCATGTGCCTGACAGGCGCCCTTGTAAACAACTGCGTAGAGTACAATGAATGGAAATTCGGAAAAAGACTTATTGGAATGAGTAACTCGGCAAGTTCCTTCGGATCAAAGATTGGTTCCGGAATAGGTGGATCCCTTATTGGATGGATCCTTGGTGCATGCGGTTTTATCTCTGGCGCAGCAGCTTCAGAGCAACCTGCAGCAGTTAATGGAGGAATTTTTGCTTTTTCAATTTATGTTCCGTTGTTCCTCCTTATAGTGATGACTGTCCTATTCAAGTTTTATGATCTTGAAAAGATTTATCCGCAGATTATGAGTGAACTTGAGGAAAGAAGAGCAAATAAGAACTAATGGTTTATAGGTGGAGGATAAAAAATGAAGGCTATCAGATTAAGATGTGAGTATCTGACAGATCCAATCGGAATAGATATAAAGAAACCAAGGCTCTCCTGGAACTGTGAGGGCGGCACTAAGCAGAGTGCATATCAGATTATTGCTAAAAAAGACGGAGAAATACTCTGGGATTCCGGAAAAGTAAACTCGGAGCAGATGCATCTTTTGCCTTGGGGCGGAAGCCCTTTGGAGAGCCGGGATCGCGTTGAGTGGACAGTACAGCTTTGGGATGAGGGAGATGCTCCCGGAGAAGTTAGCGAACCCGCTACCTTCGAACTGGGACTCCTTAAAAATAGCGACTGGAAGGCAAAGTGGATCACCGGAAATTATAAGGTAAATAAGAAGAGCAGATACCCTGTAGACTGTTTCAGAAAGAGATTCTGGACCGGGGAAAAGAAAATTGTAAAGGCCCGTGCATATATGACAGCATGCGGAATCTATGAGGGGAGTATTAACGGCGAAAAGATTGGTGATTTCTGTCTGGCTCCCGGTATTACTGATTACAGAAAAAGAGTTCAATATCAGACCATGGACATCACTGATAAGGTGGTATCCGGAAAGAATGAAGTATTCTTCATGCTGGCTGACGGCTGGTACAGAGGCTCTGTCGGTGCCTGGGGAATGAAGAATTACTACGGCACTGAGACCAAAGTGATGGCTCAGATCGAGATCGCCTATGAGGATGGCGAAGTACAGATGATTTCAACCGATGATTCCTTTGAATGGACTAATGATGGCCCCATCCGTTTTGCAGACAATAAGGACGGAGAAAACTACGATGCAAGAAGAGAAGATTTTGGGAGTGCCAAGTGGTGGCAGGCTAAGGAGACAAACCACAATGTTATGCCCACTGCTTCTGATAACTTTGCACTTACTGAGCATGAGCGCTTCCCTGTTGCGAATGTTATCAAGACTCCTTCAGGGAAAAAAGTCTTCGACTTTGGCCAGAATATTGCGGGGTATGTGGAGTTTGATGTAGTGGCATCTGAGGGACAGAGAATCTACCTGCGCTTCGGAGAAAAGCTGGATAATGAGGGTGAATTTACGCAGCACAATATTCAGTGTGTGAAAAAGAACTATATCACTCCGCTTCAGGAGATCAAGTATATCTGCAAGGATGGCAGAAACCATTACAAGACCAGATTTGCCATTTTCGGATTCCAGTTTGTTCAGGTGGAATCGGATGTGCACATCGAAACTGAGAATATGACGGCAATTGCTGTTTATTCTGACTTTGAGACCACCTTTAAATTTGACAGTTCAAACGGCCTGCTAAATCAGTTTGTGCAGAACACCCTCTGGTCTCTCAAGAACAATTCTGCGGATCTGCCCACAGATTGTCCCACAAGAGAGCGTCACGGCTGGAGCGGAGATGCCCAGATCTTTGTGGGAACAGCCGGATACATGGTCAATTATGCACCATTTGCAATGAAGTATGAGACGGATCTTTGCGACTGGCAGACCAAGGACGGATGCTTTCCTCAGATTGCACCTGAAGGCGGCACGGATTCCTATATGAGATGTATGAACGGCTCATCAGGCTGGGCTGATGCAGGAGTAATAATCCCATACACTCTGTGGAAGCAGAACGGAGATATCAGGATTATTGAAAAATATTATGAGCATATGAAGAAATATGTCCATTACATGATAAACCGCATTACCAAGGAAAGTCTGATAAATTCTGAGAGGCACTCATTAAAGGGTAATGATAAGAAATACCTGTACAATACAGGACAGCACTACGGCGAGTGGGCTGAACCGCATGATGTTCATCCAATGAATTACATGGACTTTATCAAGTCTCAGCCGGAAGTATCAACTGCTTATATGAGCTATGTGATGTCCCTGATGGTGGAGATCGCTCAGGCTCTTGGAAAGATCGAAGACGTCAATCTGTATAAAGAGTATGCTGAAGGAGCAAAGAGAACCTATCAGAAGCTGGTTGAAGATCCCAGGTACTCACTTGATACAGACAGGCAGGCAAAACTGGTAAGACCTCTGTACTTTGGAATGCTTAATGAGAAACAGACAGACTTTGCGAAAAAGAGACTTATAAAAGCCCTGGATAATTATAACTGGCGCATTGGAACAGGCTTTTTGTCCACGCCGCTTATTCCCTATGTGCTTGAGAAAATTGACGTTGAATATGCTTATAAGCTTCTTGAGAATGAAGAAAAGCCTGGATGGCTCTATATGCCCAAGATTGGTGCTACAACAATCTGGGAGGACTGGGAAGGTCCCACATCAGATAACGGCAAGGGCGGCGGAATTGCATCCCTGGACCACTATTCCAAAGGCGCTGTATGCCAGTGGGTATTTGAGGATATGTGCGGAATCAGGGTGGACGGAGAAAATCATTTTGTTATCATGCCACATCCCGGCGGACATTTTTCTTATGCTGAGTTTTCCTATGATAGCGTTTATGGAACTGTATCCTGCAGGTGGGAGAAGAAGGAAGAGGGCGCATACGGATATAAGATAACTGTTCCTGCAGGTACCACCGCGGATGTGATACTTCCGGGAAAAGAAAAAGTGACAATAGCTGCAGGAAATGCAGAATTCTAAGATTTTCATTATATATTGCATAAAGGGCAATTGGTGTAGGAGGAAGAAAAATGCAGAAGTATGAAACAGAGCATCTGAATATGGTTTTGAAGAATGCAGCCGAATGTACGGTGCTTCTTAAGACTGATGGGAAATTCCCTCTGGAGAATCCTTGTGAGATAGATGCCTTTGGGGCAGGTATGCGCTATACCATCAAAGGCGGAACCGGTTCGGGGGAAGTGAACAGCAGAATCACTTACACCATAGAGGAAAGTCTTAGAAGGGAAGGCTTCAAGATTACTTCCGGTGACTGGCTTAATGAGTATGATCAGGTCAGAGCAGATGCCAGAAAAGAGTATATAAAGCAGCTCAAAAAAGAGGCAAAAGAAAAACATGAGAATGCCGTAATGTTCGCTATGGGAAAGACTATGAGTGAGCCTGAGCATGACCTGAAGATAGAAAAGAAGAGTTTTGTGGCAATCTATGTGGTGAGTCGCAATTCCGGTGAGGGCAGTGACCGCAGCGTAAAAGAGGGCGATGTAAAGCTGGCCAAGTCTGAAGTGAGGGACATTTTGGCCCTGCATAACATGTATGATAAGTTCATGCTGGTGCTGAATGTGGGCGGCGTAGTTGATCTTTCGCCTGTTTCAGAAGTGGGCAATATTCTCTTGCTGTCACAGCTTGGAGTGGATTGCGGGAAAGTGCTTTCAGACATACTTCTTGGAAAGCAGAATCCTTCCGGAAAACTCACCACAACATGGTCAGCATGGAATGACTATAGCAAATTCGGGACCTTCGGAGATTGGGATGAGACCAGATATAACGAAGGTATCTATGTGGGGTATCGCTATTTTGACTCCATCGGGAAGAAAGCTCTTTTCCCTTTTGGGTATGGACTTTCCTATACGAGTTTTGATATAAAGACCATCTCAGTTTCTGAGGACAAGGATACAATCACGGTTAAAGCGGTGGTTAAGAATACAGGTTCACGTCCGGGAAAAGAGGTTGTTCAGGTTTATATGTCAGCCCCGACCGGTAAGCTTGATAAGGTTTATCAGGACCTTGTGGGATATAAAAAGACTTCGCTTCTTGATCCGGGTCAGGAGGAAGAAGTGGAGATATCTTTCCGGATGTCGGAGTTTTCTTCCTACGATGAGGAGTCTTCTTTATATATCCTGGAAGCAGGAGATTATATAATCCGTGTAGGAAACAGTTCTGTAGATACTGCGATAGAGGCAGTGGCGACTTTGGATGAGACTGCAGTAGTTATGAATGTCAGAAACTGTCTTGGTAAACCAGACTTTGAGGATGTCAGGCTTGGTGACAGAGAAGTAGAGCCCATACCTGCAATCACAAGGCGTATCAGTATCAAGGCTTCTGATATAGCATGTGCAGAGATTAACTATGATGTTGACTATGAGGTCGACGAGCGTGTGAAAACTCTTACTGATGAAGATCTGGGGTATCTTGTGATCGGCGGGTTTGACCCGAATGCAAAGGGACTTACTATTGTTGGAAATGCGTCAACGCACCTTGCCGGGGGAGCAGGAGAGACCACATCTGTCCTCATGAATAAAGGCATTAAGCCTCTTATCATGGCTGATGGCCCTGCTGGAATTCGAGTTGCCAACAAGTATTACGAAGATGAAAAGGGTGTTCATGGCGCAGGCGACGCTGAAGCTATGATGGATGCCATGTTTGAAGTTCTGGGGCCTGTCACCCGGTTTGTGGCAAAGAAGGTAACAGGAGGCAAAAAGATCCCCAAGGATGTAGAACTTAAAGAACACATGGCGACCATGATTCCAATCGGAACCGCAATAGCTCAGAGCTTTAATACTGAACTGGCAGAGACTTTTGGCGACCTTGTGGGGAAAGAAATGGAGATAATCGGAGTAAACCTCTGGCTTGCCCCCGCTCTTAATATTCACAGAAGCATTCTTTGCGGACGTAACTTTGAATACTATTCAGAGGATCCCTTGGTATCGGGACTTACTGCTGCAGCCATTACCAGAGGAGTGCAGAAACATAAAGGCTGTGGCACCACCATCAAGCATTTTGCTGCTAACAACGCTGAGACTAACCGCTACTGCAACAACAGTCAGGTGAGCGAGCGTGCCATGCGAGAGATCTATCTTCGCGGCTTTGGAATCTGTGTAAGACAGTCACAGCCCCATGCACTTATGACCAGCTACAATCTCTTAAACGGAACCCATACCTCTGAGCATAAGGGCCTCATTGAGGATATTCTCAGAAGAGAATTCGGCTTCGAAGGAATAGTCATGACCGACTGGGTACTTGCCATTATGAACAGCAAGAAGTCTATTCATCGCGGAGCTCTTTCCAATGAAGTAGTAAAGGCAGGCGGAGACCTGTTTATGCCCGGCGGCAGGAAGGACTATGAGAACGTAATAAATGCTCTGAAGAACGGAAGCCTGACTCGTCATCAGATGGAGGTTTGCGCAACCAGAGTAGTCCGTATGTCACAATATTTATGGAGTAAGATCTAATAATGAGTCTTGTAAATACGCTTATACTGAAAAACGGCTTGAAAACAAAGAGGTATTTTACCTCAGTTGAAGAAAAAGACTATGAGGCTATAAGGCTGGAAGAGATCAGACAGGTAAGCTTTGTTAAGAAGCCCAAGAATGTCAACGATGAAATGACAATTATACACGGGGTTAAGGTTCACAGGATTTCTGCTCAGGGTAATCCAACCGATAAGATCATCATGTACATTCATGGTGGCGGCTTTGTGACAGGTTCGCCTGAGAGCAGAACAATGTTCACTTACTATCTTGCTGATAAGATGGGATACAATGTTGTTGCTGTGGATTACAGGCTTGCACCGGAACATCCCTTCCCGGCAGGAGTAAATGACTGCATTGATGTCTATGAAGGACTGCTAAGTGAATATGCTGCGAATAATATAATTATCATCGGTGAAAGCGCAGGAGCTAATCTTACACTGGTTACACTGCTAAAGATAAAGGAGAGGGGGCTGGAATTCCCGAGAGCCAGCTTTGCCTTTTCGCCCTGTGTACAGTATGACAAGGTACTTGAGAGCTACGAAAAAACCAGAATACCGAAAGCATGGTCACAAATCTTTCTGATGAAGTGAAGGCGGTATATGTCTGTTCGGAAAAGAGTGAGGATGTAAATAACCCGTACGTTTCTCCACTTTTTGGAGATTTTACCTTTGTTCTTCCTCTCACAGATGAGGCATTAACAAGAGAGCTTTGGGAGATGGCAACAGAGTGCCCAGTGGTATTCCCTGACGGAATCGGTGTCGTGCCCTGGATGGTACCAGGCGGAAGAGAGATTGCGGTTGAGACCAGTAAGCTCTTGGAGAAATATGACGTTGCAATATGGGCTCACCACGGAATGTTCGCAGCCGGCGAGGATTTTGACCTCACTTTCGGACTTATGCATACTGTAGAGAAATCTGCGGAAATCCTTGTTAAGACTCTTTCTATGACAGGAACAAAGAGGCAGACTATAACGCCTGACAATTTCCGAAATCTTGCAAAGGACTTTAATGTGAATCTGCCGGAGAAATTTCTTTTCGAGAAAGATTGTTAAGTAGGGGAACAGATATGGCAGATACAATTTTCGATTATATCTAAAGTAGGTAAAACGTGATAATATTCCGCAAGATATCAAATATATGTTGATATCTTGCGGAATATTTTTTATACTTATGGTGTAAGAAATAAAACCATATGAGGGTATATGATGAAAACAAGTAAAGAAATTGCAGCTGATTGGGGAATATCAGAACGAACTGTTTTGAATTTCTGCAAAAATGGGAAAATTGAAGGCGCTTATAAAGCGGGAAAGAAATGGCAGATACCGGATGATGCAGTAAGACCGGTAGATGGACGGGTTACTTCCGGTAACTATGTAAAGAGCCATATTAAGGAGCGAAAATCTCTACCTGTCGGAATATCAGATTATGTTCGTGCTCAATCAGAGTACTACTATGTCGATAAAACAATGATGATCAAAGAGTTTTTGGATGATAAGCCTTTGGTGTCGTTGTTTACCAGACCAAGGAGATTTGGTAAGACCCTTAATATGGATATGCTAAGGGTATTCTTTGAGATGAGCCAAGAAGATACCAGCGTGTATTTTAAAGACAAGGCAATCTGGAAATGTGGTGAAGCTTATACTAAACATCAGGGCAAATATCCGGTTATCTTTCTTACATTCAAAGATGTTAAGTTCGATACTTGGAAAGCTACTATAAATAAGATATCCGCTCTTCTTCAGACGGAATTTGCTAGACATTCGGAACTGGCAGGGAGTGATAAGCTTGCTTCTTTTGAGAGAGCTTATTTTGATAAGGTCTTGAATGGTAAAGCAAATGAAGTTGAGCTTTCTTCTGCGCTGGAAAACCTTTCAAGAATGCTCTATAAGCATTATGAAATAAATCCTGTAATAATTATAGACGAGTATGATACGCCTATTCAGGAAGGATATTCCAAAAACTTTTATGATGAAATTATCGGCTTTATGCGTATTTTTTTCTCGGGAGCTTTTAAAGACAATAAGTATCTTGCTTACGGCTTTCTTACAGGTATATTGAGGATTGCACAGGAAAGCATATTTAGCGGGATGAATAACCTTTCTGTCAATTCTGTTTTGGATGCCGAGTATGATGAACATTTTGGATTTACATATCCTGAAATTCATAAAATGATGGATTATTACGGGATTTTAGACAAAGAAGACGAATTAAAAGAATGGTATGATGGCTATAAGTTTGGTGATGAGGAAATATATAATCCATGGTCTGTGATCAGTTATATTTCTAAGAAATGTGTACCACAGGCATATTGGGTTAACACTGGGAAAAATGAAATACTTGAAGACGTGATGAAAACGGCCTCTGAAGATATAAATGAAAAGCTCTTTTCTTTACTACAGGGAGACAGAGTTATCGCCAGAATAGATCAGACCACCGTATACAGATCACTGTCAGATGATCCTGCAAACATTTATAGTATTCTTTTGGTGGCTGGGTATTTGAAACCTCTAAATAAGGAATTGCAGGCAGATGGAAGTTATCTTTGCGAGGTAGCTATCCCAAACCGCGAAATTGCATCAGTCTATAAAAGTGAGATACTTAACTTTTTGCAGAATGTGGGAGCCATTAACAAAACCACTTCAAATATGTTTGCTGAGAGCATTTACTCAAATGATATAGATATGCTTCAAAAATCTATAAGTGAATATGTATTAAAATCAGTAAGCTTTTATGATGCCGGGACAGAAGGCTTTTATCATGGACTTGTGCTTGGACTTATTGCAATGATGGATAATCAGTATATGGTAAAGTCTAATCGTGAATCAGGTTATGGAAGGTACGATATCAGTCTTATTCCCAGGAATAAAAAAATGACAGGAATAATAATGGAACTAAAGTATGAAAAGGATCTTGATGACAAGGAACTTAATAAACTGGCAGATGAAGCACTTAGGCAGATAGAAGATAAAGAATATGCTACAGAAATGAAAGATGAAGGTGTTAGAGATATTTTGAAACTTGGAATGGCTTTCTCTGGGAAAAACGTTGTTATTAAGGCATTGTGAATTCCAGGTTCAAGTCCCGTATGCTCCATTTTAATAGTCTGGGGCGCACGATATTGACACAATAGAACTTACCCTGTAATATCAATACAATTAAATCAAACAGACGCCCATTGCTACCGAGTAGTGGGAAAGACGTCATTCTTTTACCGTTAGGTCTTAGCAGGTAAAAGGATGGCGTATTTTGTTATATGGAGGTTTTTAAATGAAGTGGTTTTATCTGTTTATTGCAGGAGCGTTGGAAATAACCTGGGCAATAACCATGAAGATGTCTGATGGATTTACAGTTCTGATTCCGACGGTCATTACGGGAATTGGTTACATTGCCAGTGCGGTGTTTCTTTCCGTAGCGCTAAAGCAGCTTCCGCTTGGAACTGCTTATGCTATTTGGACCGGAATGGGTATTGTCGGGACATCGGTTCTGGGAGTGTTTCTTTTTCAGGAAAAGCTTACAGTGTCACAGGTTATTTGTGTTATGCTAATTGTAGTTGGAATCGCTGGGCTTAAGCTCCTTGCGAAGGATTGAGGTGACGTGAAGTATGTTTAGAAAGATGAGAAGATTTAAGCAGCAGATCACTGATGCTGAATGTATAGAAATACTGAAAAATACTAAGAGAGGAGTGCTTTCTCTTTTGGGAGAGGACGGATATCCATATGGAATTCCAATAGACCACTGGTATTGTGAAGAAGATGGCAGGATCTATTTTCACGGAGCAAAAGAAGGCCATAAGATCGATGCTATAAAAGCCTGTGACAAAGCAAGCTACTGTGTGTATGACGAAGGATATCGTAAAGAAGGTGAGTGGGCGCTGAACATAAAAAGTGTTGTTACCTTTGGCAGAATCAGACTTGTTGAGGACGAGGACACAGCCCGAAAGATCTGTACTGAACTGGTCAGGAAGTTCACCGATGATCAGGATTATCTGGAAAAAGAGCTACAGAACGCTTTTCCGAGAGTACAGTGCCTGGAGCTTATTCCTGAGCATATGACAGGGAAGTTGATTAATGAGTCTTAAGCACTAAAGGATTTTGTGTTTTTACTATAACGACTACGAGGTTGACATGGAATTAGAAAGATTATCACATGACTTAACAGTATGTAAGGTCAAGAGTTTAAAAGACATTTACCTTGATGCAGATTTTTTCTTTATAGGTAAGACAGACGAAGAAATCTCGCTTGTATGCAAAACAGATGATACACCTGTAGATACAATCGAGCGCGAGGATGGATGGAACGGATTTCGAATTCAGGGAACACTTGATTTCTCACTGATAGGGATACTGTCTAAACTGTCAGCTATCCTTGCGGAAAATGAAATAGGAATCTTTGCTGTCTCAACATACAATACGGACTACATTCTTGTTAAGGCAGAGAATTATGAGAAAGCAATGAGCGTTTTGAAAGAACAAGGATATCAAGTGGTTTAGTTTTATCTTTTTATATTATGTACCAAGGCAGGGAGATTTATGAAATACAAGTGGAATAAGCTGATAACTTTTTTGTTTGCATGCATATTAGCGCTGGGGCTTATAGTTGCTGGATTGCTTGTGAGTCTGAGTGTGCGAACAAATGGTATGTTGGATGACTATTCATTAGTCTATCGGGATGAAAAATACAGCATACCCGTATATATTGATGGGATTGATGTTATAAAGCAGGATGTTTCCTGTGGATATGCAGTCATAGAGATGTTTTCTGCCTGGTGCGGAAAAGACATTACCGAGGAAAGCCTTTATTCTTCGTATGGAAAAGTAGTCACATCAACAGGCAAGAACTTTTGCAAGGAAATGAATAAACAGTTTCCTGAGTACACAACAACAATCCATAAGTATATGAAAAATACTGAGCTTATCGACGCAGTATACAATAATCTTGCAAATGGAGTTCCTGTACCATTTGAATGGGCTGCTCTTTATGGCGATGTTTGGACACTGCATTATTCACTGATTGTCGGTATGGATATCCCCGGAGACAAAGTAACTATTGCAAATCCTTACGGCTATTACGAGGAATTACCACTTTCAGAGTTTTTGGACAGAACAAGTTTTGAAGCCTATGAAGGCATGCCCTGGTTTTTGAAGTTGGGGTTTGCAGTTGGAGTTTTTGAAAAAAACACGGTATTCACGGTAGAGCAATAATTGTATTTTTAAATAATAGAACAGAGAGGACAGTGTATTGAATATATTGGCTGTTGGTGCAGGAGGATTTGTCGGAGCAGTTCTTAGGTATCTGATAGGTAAAATCCCTGTCAGTGAATATGCAATACTTAGTATGGTTGTTGGATGCGCCGTCATATTCGGTGCTGAAATGTTGACGGGAAAGTAGGATTTTATCTTTCAGGTTAATTGTTGAAAAAATGTGTAGAAGATCAAATTGAGGTAATTATCTGATAACTGCCTCAATTACATTTTTAGAATGGTTTATATGTTATGGCATGGTCGTATTATTTTCAAAGAAATGACATTCTTTTAGAAAAGA